>NZ_JBIRAZ010000012.1:0-371814 GCF_044326415.1 Actinomadura sp. 6N118
AAAGAACGCCCCAAAGATCCCGAGTGGTTAAACCGCTCGGACGATCCATGGCGGCAGTCGGCTTGACCGACGACTGCCGCTGCTCACGCCGACCTGCGCAGGAGTGATGTCGCCATGTCGACGAGCCTTGGCCCCACGCGGGTGGAACCAGATCATGCGCCCGGGGCTTGTTTGGCGGTGCAGGGCTCAGTTGGAGTCCATCAGCCATTCGCCGGGCAGGTTTGGTCGAGTGCTTCAGCGGTTCGAGCGCGGACCCAGATCCAGTTGCGCTGGTCGTCGCGGATGATGAGATCCGGGCCGGCGAACCAGCGGACCGCTGGAGCCGTGGTTTGAGACGTCGGGTAGTCAGGCGGGCCTGCGAGAACCGATCGAGCCAGCCCTCCCAGCGCTCGGCGCTCTTGTCCGCCAGGTCCATGCGGAGGAACACGGGCGGATCCGGCTGATCCAAGTCTGGATGCCCCAGGAGACGACGGCCTGGTTCTCGACGCGAAAGACGAGGGCGTGCTCTTTGACTCCGAGATCAGCTGGGCTGAGCAGCACATCTTGCAGGCTGGTCAGGTCGGTGCGGTGCCCGAAGAGTTGGTAGGCCTCACACAGCGCCAGGCCGAGCCGCGCCTCGGTGGCATCCAGATCAGGCGGGTGTTGCGGCAGTTGGATGGCATCCTCGCCGACGTAGACTGAGCCTCGCGACGGTGGGGGAGGAACCCGGTGTGATTCCGGGGCTGTCCCGCAACTGTGACCGGGGAGTCCGCCCCCAGGTACGGCCACGGCGGTGACGCTGGAAGGCCGGGGGCACGGCGGTGATCCGGGAGCCAGGAGACTCCCGGCCGGCGCGTACCTCTTCCCCTAGCCGGGGCGCGGACCCCGGAGGAGGCGTGCTGATGCGTGCTCTGCTGCTGTCCACCGCCGATACCGAGCTGCTTGCTGCGGCTGATGCAGGTTTTGCGACTGCCAATCCGGTGCGAGATGAGCTCGACCTGCAGGGCGTCGATCTGGTGGTCGTGCGGCTGCTGGGCGGGCGCAAGACCTGGCCGGAGGGCGTGGAACGGCTGCGGGGCAGTGGGTTGCCGGTGGTCTTTCTGGGTGGGGAGGCCGACCCGGACGCTGAATTGATGGCGTTGTCGACCGTTCCTGCGGGGGTGGCGGCGGAAGCCTTGGACTATCTGCGGGAGGGCGGGGTCGCCAACCTGCGGGAGCTGGCCCGTTTCCTGTCCGACACGGTGCTGCTGACGGGGGAGGGGTTCGCGCCTCCGATAAAGATGCCCTCGTTCGGGGTGCATGGGGATTATGAAGTTCGCGACAGGCCGACGGTTGGGGTTGTGTTTTACCGGGCGCATGAGCTGTCGGGCAATGTCGGCTTTGTTGATGTCTTGTGCGAGCAGATCGAGGCGCAGGGGGCTAACGCGCTGCCTGTGTTCTGTGGATCGTTGCGGGGGGCTGATGCGGGGTTGCTGGAGCTCCTCGGCGGGGTGGACGCGCTGATCGCAACCGTGCTTGCGGCGGGCGGGGCGGTGGCGAGCGACGCTAGTGCGGGCGGGGATGAGGACGCCTGGGATGCGGGCGCGCTTGCGCGTTTGGACGTTCCGGTGATTCAAGGGCTGTGCCTGACGTCGTCCCGGGCGGTCTGGGAAGAATCGGACGCGGCGCTGTCGCCGATGGACGCGGCCATGCAGGTCGCGATCCCCGAGTTCGACGGGCGGCTCATTTCGGTGCCGTTCTCGTTCAAGGAGGAAGGGCGCAACGGGATCCCGGTGTACGTGGCGGATCCCGAACGGGCCGCGCGGGTGGCGGGGATCGCGGTCCGGCACGCGCGGCTGCGGCATGTGCCGAACGCGGAGAAGAAGGTCGCGCTGGTGCTGTCGTCATACCCGACCAAGCACGCCCGGGTCGGTAACGCGGTGGGTCTCGACACGCCTACTTCTGCTGTACGGATGTTGCGGGAGATGGCGGAGGCGGGGTATCGGGTGGGAGATGACTCCACCTTGTGGGCCGATCCCGACAATGGGGACGCGCTGATTCACGCCCTGATCGCGGCGGGCGGGCACGATGTGGAGTGGCTGACCGAGGACCAGTTGCGGCAGGCTCCGGCTCGGGTCTCTCTGGCGGCGTACGAGACCTGGTTTGCGGCGTTGCCGGAGGCCTTTAGGGAAGGTGTGCGGCGGCATTGGGGTGAGCCGCCGGGCGAGCTCTATGTTGACGGGGATGACATCGTGCTCGCTTCGCTGCGGTTCGGGAATGTCGTCTTGATGATCCAGCCGCCGCGTGGCTTTGGTGAGAACCCGATCGCGATCTACCACGACCCGGATCTGCCGCCTTCGCATCACTATCTGGCGGCCTACCGATGGTTGGACGAGGAGTTCGGTGCGGACGCGGTCGTGCATCTGGGCAAGCACGGCACGCTGGAATGGCTGCCGGGCAAGGGGCTCGGGCTGTCGGCTGGGTGTGCACCCGATGCGGTGTTGGGTGATCTGCCGCTGGTCTACCCGTTCATCGTGAACGATCCCGGCGAGGGGACGCAGGCCAAACGGCGCGGGCACGCCACGGTCGTCGACCACCTGGTGCCGCCTATGGCACGTGCCGATACCTATGGTGATCTGGCCAAGCTGGAGCAACTGCTCGATGAGTACGCGACCGTCAATGACCTTGATCCCGCCAAGCTGCCGACCGTGCGGGCGCAGATCTGGACGTTGATCCAGGCCGCTCAGCTCCATCATGACCTTCGCCAGGAGGAGATGCCGGGCGAGGACGAGTTCGACGACTTCGTCATGCACATCGACGGCTATCTGTGTGAGATCAAGGACGTTCAGATCCGCGATGGGCTGCACATCCTCGGCCAGGCGCCGGAGGACGAGGCGCGGGTCAATCTCGTGCTGGCCGTGCTGCGCGCCTCGCAGGTGTGGGGCGGTGTGGTCGGTGCGATGCCGGGCCTGCGTGCGGCGCTCGCTGCGCTGCATGGGCTGGACGAGAAGGTGCTCCTCGCGGATCCCGGTGCGGTGGTGGATCCGGGTGGGCTGACCGAGCTCGCCGACGGCCCGGCTCGTACCGCGTCCGACGTGATCGATCTGCTGGAGATGGTCGCACGCCGGCTGGTCGAGGGCATGGAGCGCGGCGGTTGGAGCGTGGCGGAGGCCAAGACGGTCTGTGTGGAGGTGCTCGGCCGTGAAGTGCCTGATGTTTTGCGGCTGCTGGAGTTCGGCGCGGCGGAGGTGGTGCCGCGGCTGGACGCGACGAGCAATGAGATCGGGGCCGTGCTGCACGCGCTGGACGGCGGGTACGTGCCCGCCGGGCCGTCGGGCTCGCCGACGCGTGGCCTGGTCAACGTGCTGCCGACCGGGCGCAACTTCTACTCGGTCGACCCGAAGGCGATCCCGTCGCGCAACTCCTGGGACGTCGGCGTCGCGCTGGCCGACTCGCTCATCGAGCGCCATCTGGCGGATACGGGAGAGTACCCGTCGAGCGTCGGACTGACTGTTTGGGGAACGTCGGCGATGCGCACGCAGGGCGACGACATCGCGGAGATCCTCGCGCTGATCGGCTGCCGCCCCACCTGGGACGACGCGTCGCGGCGTGTGACGGGCTTCGAGGTCGTGCCGCTGAGTGAGCTGGGGCGGCCGCGCATCGATGTGACGCTGCGGATCTCCGGGTTCTTCCGCGACGCGTTCCCCCACGTCATCGGGCTTATCGACGACGCAATCCGGGCTGTTGCCGAGTTGGAGGAGCCGGGTGAGCAGAACTTCCTGCGGCGGCACGCGCTCGAAGATCGCGCGGCGCACGGCGACTGGCGGCGCGCCACCACGCGGATCTTCGGTTCCAAGCCGGGCGCGTACGGCGCGGGCCTGCTGCCATTGATCGACGCGCGCAACTGGCGCGATGACCGTGACCTCGCCGAGGTGTACGCGGTGTGGGGCGGCTTCGCGTACGGGCGCGGGCTCGACGGGCGCGAGGCGCGTCCGGACATGGAGGCCTCGTTCCGGCGCATCTCGGTCGCCGCCAAGAACCAGGACACCCGCGAGCACGACATCGTCGACTCCGACGACTACTTCCAGTACCACGGCGGCATGGTCGCCATGGTCCGCACGCTGAAGGGGCACAGCCCGGCCGCCTATGTGGGGGATTCGGCTCTTCCCGAGCAGGTCAAGACGCGGACTCTTGCTGAGGAGACGCATCGTGTCTTCCGCGCCCGTGTGGTCAACCCGCGCTGGATCGCGGCGATGCGGCGGCACGGCTACAAGGGCGCGTTCGAGCTGGCCGCGACCGTGGACTACCTGTTCGGGTACGACGCGACCGCGGGGGTGGTGGACGACTGGATGTACGAGTCGCTCGCCAAGGAGTACGTCTTCGACGAGGAGACCCGCGCGTTCATGGAGCAGTCCAATCCGTGGGCGCTCCGCGGCATCACCGAGCGGCTCCTTGAGGCCGCCGACCGTGAACTCTGGGCCGAGCCCGACCCCGACGTCCTGGATCGCCTCCGCGAGACGTACCTCCAGCTCGAAGGCGACCTGGAGGGCGGTGAGTGACCGTCACGCCTTGACCTGGCTGAGCGTGAAGTCGTCGAACGACGCGCTGACGCGTTCCTTGGCTCCGGCGTCGAAGAGGACCAGCCCGGTCGATCCCTGACGCAGCGGTTGCGCGGTGTCGGAGCGTTCGAAGATCTTGCTCCCATTCACCCAGAGACGGATGCGGGTCGCGGTGCCGCGCAGATCCAGCTCGGCCTGGAGCCGGTTGTATCCGCTCGCCTTGAACCCGGGGATCTTCGCGGTGGCGAGCTCGGTCCCCTGGCCGCCGACGAGTTTCTCCAGTCGCGCCGTGCCGTCCGGCCGGAGCACGACGTCGTACCGGTCGTCGTTGGTGTTGAGCAGGTGCACGCCCGCGGCCCAGTTGACGTTCGTCTGGACCGGGTTGAGCCGGACCTTGACGTCCACGATGGAGTGCCGGGGAACCGTGGCCTGCCTGGTCGCCGTGCACGTCTCCGTGTTGCCCGCCTGGGCCAGGATGTCCAGGAGGAACGCGCTGTCGCGATAGCCCGCGCAGTCACCCGAGCCGTTGGGCCAGCCGGTGGACGTGTCGCCGAAATCGTCCTTCAGCACTGCGGCTCCGGCGGCGGGCGGCCCGTCACCGGACGTCGGTGGACGTGCCCCGTTCGATCGCCACGGCTGGACGATGGCGACGGCGGCCACGGCCAGCACCAGCGCCCCGATCGCCAGATTGCGCGGCCGCCATGGCGGCGGCTTGCGGCTGCCGGGCGGTGCGGTCTCCGTGGGCGTTGGAGCCGTCGGTGGTATCAGCGGTGCCCCGGGAACGCTCTCGTGCGGGGATGGGGAAGGGGATGGGGATGGGGAACGGGCGGGGGCAGGAACCGGGGGCTCGTTGTGCGGTGTCGGCATTACCGGCGGCCCGGGTACGGGTGGCGGCGTTGCCACTCTTGCCGGTGCCGGTGCCGGTGCCGGTGCGGGGGCGGCGGCAGGGGCAGGCTGTGGTTTGTGATCGGGCTCGGTCGACGGTTCGGTGGTGGACGGGGTGCGGAGACCGGTCAGCTCGCGGACGAGCTCGGCGGTGTCCGGCCGGCGGGCCGGGTCCTTGTCCAGGGCGCGGATCACCAGGGCGCGCAGGTCCGGGTCCAGGTCACCGACGGCCGGCGGTTCGTTGACGACACGGTGGATGATCTCTGGGATCGTGCCGCCGCTGAACGGGGCGTGCCCGGTGCCCGCGTACGTCATGACGCAGCCCCACGAGAACACGTCGGCCGCCGGAGTGAGCGCGCCGCCCCGCATGAGCTCGGGGGCGATGTACGACGGCGTGCCGACGAACTGGCCGGTCCGCGTCAGCCCCCCGCTGAGCGCGTCCAGGGCGCGGGCGATGCCGAAGTCGATGACGCGCGGGCCGGTCGAGGACAGCAGCACGTTGGACGGCTTGAGGTCGCGGTGCACGATCCCGGCGCCGTGGATGGCGCCCAGCGCGGTTGCGATGTTGACCGCCAGCCCCTCCAGGGCGCCCTCGCTCATCGGCCCTTCGGCGCGGATGACCTGTTCCAGCGTGGGTCCGTCGACGTACTCGGTCACCACGTACAGCGGCTCGCCGTCCAGCCGCGCGTCCAGCACGGCCGCGGTGCAGAACCGCCGCACCTGCCGTGCGGCCGTCACCTCGCGCCGAAACCGTTCGTTGAACGCGTCGTCGTCGGACAGCTCCAGGTTGATGACCTTGATGGCCACCCGGCGGCCCGCCTCGTCGAGGCCGAGATAGACCGTGCCCATCCCGCCGCGACCGAGCCGGCCGGTGATGCGATAGTGCCCGAGCCGTTCAGGATCGTTCGGCCGGACCGGGGTCGTTGGCATCTTCCCTCCCACAATCATGAGATGCGAAAGGGAAGATCCACGTTCACGAGGGACGCAGAGAGATCTCGCTGGTGACCGGTGGAGGGGGCGGGTGCCCTACCCCTCGACCTTCGGCTCGGTGAGCGAGAAGTCGTCGAAGAACGCCACCGCGTCGGTGTTCTGCGCGGCCACGTGGGGGCGGTACACCATGAGGGCGCTGGTGCCCATTTTCAGGGGGTTTTGGGTGTCGGTGTACGCGAAAGCCGGTTCCTCGTTGACCCAGACCTTGATCACGGTGCTGGCCCCGCTGAGATCGAGCAGGACCTGGAGCCGGTTGAACCCGTCGGTCTCGAAGTCCTCGATATCGGCGCTCTCGAGGGTCAGGCCGGTCTTGCCGCCGGTCTGCTTGCGCATGCTCACCTTGTGATCGGGCCCGATCACGACCGCGTAGCCGTCGGTGCCGTTGCCGGCGAGGAGCATCCCCGCCTCCCACCGCTTGTTCGCCGGCCCGGACTGCAACTTGATCTTCACATCGTGCAGGTAGCGATTGGAGGGCCTGGGCTGCAGCCCGGGCACGGTGCAGTACTTCGAGTCGTCGGTGAGCACGGCGCTGATGCGGAACGCGTTGTCGGCGACCTCACCGCAGCCGGGGGGATTCACCCCCCAGCCAGGCGTGGCACTGTCGAACCGCTGGCGGGCGACGATCTCGGCACCGTCCTTGGGCGCATCGGACGACGAGCCGCCGGACGGCGAAGCGGTGGGCGGGCCGCCGGTACTCGGGTTGCCCGTCGACGAGCCCTTGGACGAGCCGTCCGGAGCCAAGCTCATCGCCAGGACCACGGCGGCGATCACTCCGAGGCTGCCACAGGCCATCGCGGAGTACGCTCTGCGCTTCGACCGCGGGTGACGGGCGTGGGGCGGCGCGGCGCTCTGCGGCGGCGGCGTAGACATAGGCGGCATCGTGGGCGGCATCCCGGGCGGGCTCTGGTGTGCCGCCTGCGTGAACGGCACGGGCCCGGCCGAGGTTGGCGGCGGACCAGGAGTCGAAGGCGGGCCGGGAGGCGGCGGCCCCTGCTGGTCGGCCCAGGTCCTGCGGTCCTGGGGCGCGGTCTGCTGCCAGGAGGCTTGGAGCGTGTCCGCGACCTGGCCCGGGTTGGGGTCGGCGTGGCCGACGAGCCGCGCCAGGACGTCCTGTGTGGACGGGCGGCGCGCAGGGTCCTTGTCGAGGGCGGAGGCCACCAGATCGTGCAGATCGGGGTCGAGGCCGTCGAGCATGGGCGGGTCGTGCGCCACGCGGTAGAGGGTCGCCGGAACGGTGGCGGCCGAGAACGGCGCATGTCCCGTACCGGCGTACGCGACCACGCAGCCCCAGGCGAAGACGTCGGCGGCCGGGGTGACCTCCTCGCCGCGCATGAGCTCGGGAGCGATGTACGCGGGCGTGCCGACGAACTGGCCGGTGCGCGTCGGGCCGTCCACGGCGTCCAGGGCGCGGGCGATCCCGAAGTCGATGACGCGCGGGCCGGTCGTGGACAGCAGCACGTTGGCGGGCTTGAGGTCGCGGTGCACGATCCCGGCGGCGTGGATGGAGCTGAGCGCGGTCGCGATGCCCACGGCCAGGCCTTCGAGCGCGCCGCCGTGCATCGGGCCGTTCTCCCCGACGGCCCGGTCGAGCGACGGCCCGTCCACGTACTCGGTCACCACGTACAGCGGTTCGCCGTCGAGCTGGGCGTCCAGCACGGCGGCCGTGGAGAACCGGCGGACCTGCCGGGCGGCGGTGACCTCGCGCCGGAACCGCTCGTGGAACGCGGGGTCGTCGGCCAGCTCGGCGTTGATCACCTTGACGGCGACCGGCCGGCCCTGCATGGTCTCGCCCAGGTAGACCGTCCCCATGCCGCCGCGCCCGAGCCTGCCGGTGAGGCGGTACGACCCGAGCCGGGTGGGGTCGGCTGATCGCAAGGGCTCGGGGGACATCAATGCTCCTCGCATTTCCTGGGACGTCGTATTTCCCGGGGCTTCATTTCCTGGGGCTTCATTTCCTGGCGCCTTGAGAAGATACACGCTTCCAGTTGGATGCCCGCCCGATCAAGCGCGTTCCGGACGCCGTACGCTGACCGCCATGAAAGCGACGGAGGACGTCCTCGGCCCCGGCTACGAGGCCATCGAACTGCCCCTCGGGAACGATGTCGAGGGCGAGGTCGTGGCCACCCTCGTGCGGCGCCGGCGCCCGGGGACGGAGCCGTCGCGGCGCGCCGTCCTCTATGTGCACGGGTTCGTCGACTACTTCTTCCAGGGGCATCTGGCCGACTTCTATATCGATCAGGGATTCGATTTCTACGCCCTCGACCTGCGCAAGTACGGCCGGTCGCTGCGGCCCCACCAGACGCCCAACTTCGTGCAGAGCCTGTCCGACTACTACCCGGAGATCGACGAGGCGGTCCGGATCGTCCGCGAGGAGGACGGGCACGACGTGCTCCTGCTCAACGGGCACTCGACCGGCGGCCTGATCGCGGCCCTCTGGGCGGATCGGGTCAAGGACCAGGGACTGGTCGACGGGATCTTCCTCAACAGCCCGTTTCTCGACATCGCCGAGCCGCTGGTCATGCGCAAGGTGGGCGCCGGGATCGCGCGGGCGTTGCGCCGCCGGTTCCCGCTGGCCAAGCTGCCCGCGGCCGTCTCGGACCGGTATGCGCGCAGCCTGCACCGCGATCACGACGGGGAGTGGGAGTTCGACCTGGCGTGGAAACCCCTGCTTGGCTTCCCCGTCCGTGCGGCCTGGTTGGCGGCCATCCGCCGAGGTCAGCTGCGCCTGCACGCCGGGCTGGACATCGACGTGCCCGTGCTGGTGATGTCCTCCGTACGCAGTGTCCGGCCCAAGCCCAAGCTCGCGGTGGCCGACCTCTCGAGCGCCGACGCGGTGCTGGACGTCGAGCACATGGCGCGCTGGGCGCCGCGGCTCGGCCGCCACGTCACCCTCGTCCGGATCGACGGTGGCCTGCACGATCTTGTCCTGTCCCCCAAGCCCGCCCGTGACCAGGTGTTCGCCGAGCTCACCCGCTGGATGATCGGCCACCTGCCCACACCGTGACACGGAGCGGGGCGGAGCGGAGCGGGGGCGGGGCGGAGCGGGGGCGGGCGGGAGCGTCGGGGGGCGAGGTGTCCCGGGTGTTCAGCCGACGATCTTGGAGATGTCGAAGTCGTCGAAGTCGCCGACGGCCTTGACCGAGGTGTTGCCGCCGGCCGAGACGTCCAGCCCGGCCGTGCCGTTGTCCAGCGGCTGGTCGGCGTCGGTCGCGTCGATGACCTGCTCGCCGTTGACCCAGAGCCGCAGGCGCACCTTCTTGCCCTTGTCCTGCTCCTCGCAGGCGATCTGCAGCTTGTTGGGGGCGCCCTTGCCCTTGAACCCGGGCACCGAGTCGGGGGTGGCCAGGTTCTTCGTGCCCATGTCGCCGCCCCCCTTGACCAGCAGCGCGCCCTTGCCGTCCTTGCGAACCTTGAAGACGTACTGGGTCTCGCCCTGGTCCTTCGCCCGGCAGGAGAGCCCGGCCTGGGCGTCGTTGGGACCCGCGACCAGCGTGACCGTGACCGTGACGAGCACCCGCGTGGGCATGTCCTTGCCCTCTTTGGGCGACCAGCGCCCGCGGAACGGCGTGGACGAGTCGGCTTCCAGCCGGTACTTGCCCTGCAAGTAGCCGTACTGGCTGGTGAACGTGCCGCCACCCCACCCGGAGTCGGCGCTGGCGAAGGTGTCGCTGAACGTCGAGGCGAGCTTGTCCGGTGGGCCGTCCGGGCCGAGCAGCGACCACACGCCCAAGCCGACGACCAGCACGCCCGCGACGGCGGCGGCACCGATGATCATCGGCTTCCGCGGGACACCGCCACCGCCACCGCCGCCCGGGCCCTGCGTCGGCGGCGCGACCCCGGCGGGCGGCGCGACCGGGGCGGGTGGAGGCGGCGGGAAGCCGTGCGGCGCGTCACGGCGGGTGGTCTCAGTGCCCGGGGCGGCCAGGATCGGCGACGGGGCGACCCGGGTGGTGGCGGAGCCGGGGCCGGCGGGCTGCGGGCCGTGCCACGACGCCTGGACGCTCTCGGCGAGCCGGGCGGGGTTGACGTCGGCGTGGCCGACCAGCCGGGCCAGCAGATCCTGCACGGTCGGGCGGTTGCGCGGGTCCTTGTCGAGCGCGGCGGTCACGAGGTCGCGCAGGCCGGGGTCGAGCCCGTCGAGGACGGGAGCGTCATGCGCCACCCGGTAGAAGATCTCCGGGACGGTGTTGCCGGCGAACGGGGCCTTGCCGGTGCCCGCGAACGCGACCACGCAGCCCCAGGAGAACACGTCGGAGGCCGGCGTGATCGGCTCGCCGCGCAGCAGCTCGGGCGGCAGGTAGTTGGGGGTCCCGACGAGCTGGCCGGTGCGGGTCGGGCCGTCGGCGGCGTCCAGGGCGCGGGCGATCCCGAAGTCGATGACGCGCGGGCCGGTCGTGGACAGCAGCACGTTGGCGGGCTTGAGGTCGCGGTGCACGATCCCGGCGCCGTGGATGGCGGCCAGCGCGGTGGCGACGCCGACGGCGAGGCCCTCCAGATCGGAGCCGGGCAGTGCGCCCCGGTCGCCGACCGTCCGGTCCAGGCTCGGCCCCTCGATGAACTCGGTGACCACGTACAGCGGGTCACGGTCGAGCTCGGCTCCGATCACCGGCGCGGTGCAGAACCGCCGGACCTGGCGCGCCGCCGTCACCTCGCGGCGGAACCGCTCCCGGAACGCCGCCTCGCCGGCCAGCTCCCGGTTGATCACCTTGACCGCGACGCGGCGGCCCGACGGGTCCTCGCCCAGGAAGACCGTTCCCATGCCGCCCCGTCCGAGCCGGGCGAGCAGCCGGTAAGGGCCGAGCTCCCGGGGATCGTCCGGCTGGAGGGAGTCGAAGTTCTCTCCTGCGTGCGTGGTCATCGTGATCCTGGGGGGTGTGGGGTCTGTGAGGGTGTGGGGGTTTGTGCTGAAAGCACACCCTAGCGTCCCCTCTACGGCGTCAGGATCAGCTTGCCGGTAGTGCGGCGACCGGCCAGGTCCTCGTGCGCGGTACGGGCGTCGGCGATGTCGTAGCGTCGCCCGATGTGCAGGCGCAGATCACCCGCCGCGACCCATCCGTACACCTCGGAGGCCCGCTGGAGGAGCTCCTCGCGGGTGGCCGTGTAGTGCCCGAGGGAAGGCCGGGTGAGGAAGGCGCCGCCCGCGGCGTTAAGCCGTTGCGGGTCGAACGGCTCCACCTTGCCCCCGGCTGCCCCGTACAGCGCGAGGAGGCCGCGCCGCCGCACGCTGGCCAGACTGCCGTCGAACGTGGGCGCGCCGACGCCGTCGTACACGACGGGCACGCCCTCCCCGCCGGTCAGCCGCCGCACCTCGTCGGCGAAGCCGTCGTAGCCGATCACCTCGTCGGCCCCGGCGTCGCGCGCGAGCTTCTCCTTCTCCGGGGTGGAGACGGTGCCGATGACCCTGGCGCCGAAGAGCTTGCCGAGCTGGGTGAGCAGGAGCCCCATGCCGCCGGCCGCCGCGTGCACGAGGATGGTGTCGCCGGCCTTGACCTCGTACGTCGAACGGGTCAGGTAGTGGGCGGTCATGCCCTGGAGAAGGGCGGCTGCCGCGTCCTCCAGGCTCACGCCGTCCGGCACCGGGACGACCTTGTCGGCGGGGACGGCGGCACGTTCGGCGTAGGATCCCGGCACGTTCGCCCACGCCACGCGGTCACCGACCGCGAACTCGGTCACGCCGTCGCCGACGGCCGCGACGGTGCCCGCGCCCTCGACGCCCGGGACGTACGGCGTCGGCTGCGGGTAGGCGCCGGTCCGGAAGTAGATGTCGATGAAGTTGACGCCGCTCGCCGCGATGTCGATGAGGACCTCGCCCGGACCGGGCACCGGGTCCTCGCGCTCGGCAAGGGTAAGTACTTCGGGGCCGCCCGGGCTCTCGACGACGATCGCGCGCATGCTGAAGCTCCTCCGGTCGGTCATCTGTGACACCGGCCAAACCCGGTCACGGCGGATCCTATTCCGGCCTCAGCGTGAGATCAGGTTGCGGGTCAGATCAGGTCGCGGAGGGTTTCCTGGGCCAGGGTGATGTTCTCGCCGACCCTGGCCGCGACCGTGGGGGCGTCCCAGACCTCGTGCCGGGCGCAGTCCTCGAAGGCCACCCGCACCGAGGCGGCGTGGAACGCGACGATCAGCCGCGGGCGCAGGTCGGTCTCGGGGTCCACGCCGAGCCGGCGGGCGACCACGCCGGCGAGCACCTTCTCGGTCTCCTTGTGGCGGGCCATGTGGGCGTGCACGAGGGCGGGCGTCGTCTCCACGACCTGGTGGATCTTGCGGAACCGGGCGCTCTCGTCCGGGCCGCTCTCCGCGATGTTCTGCAGGACGACGCGCAGGGAGGCGAAGAGCGCGGCGAGGGGCTTCTCGCCGGGCGGGCGGGCGGCCACCGCCTCCACCATGATCTGGTCGTACTGGACCATGGTGTCCATCACGACGTCCTCTTTGGTGGCGAAGTAGCGGAAGAACGTGCGCTGGGACACGTCCACGGCGGCCACGATCTCGTCGATCGTGGTCGCCTCGTATCCCTTGGCGAGGAACAGGTCGAGGGCGGCATCGATGAGGGCCAGCCGGGTCCGCTGCTTCTTGCGTTCGCGGAGGCCGTCCAGTGTTCCTGAGAGAGCGTGTGCTTCCGAGAGAGCGCGGCCGTCGCCGGCGGCTACGGTCATCGTCGGGTCTCCTGTCGTGGAAGGGACGAGCAGAGCTCGGCCGGATCGGCGCCTAAAGGGTCTTATCACGGCGCGCGGTTTCGCGGACGGCCCAACGGTGGGGACGCCGCGCCAGAGTCCGCCGGGTTCCACCTTCGAATCGGTATGTAAGCATGGAGTGCCCCTCCGTCACGTACGCGAGGCAGGCTGCCCGGGCAGGAAGAGGTTGCTCGACTCTTTGGGGATTCCTTGCGGTGATCATTTCTTGGGGCCATGCTTGATGAGGGTCACAGGTTGTTCACGTTCGATCACCAGAGGTCGTCGGGCTGCCGGTGCTCCACACCCCTGACGAGGCGGCTGATCGCGGTGTCTGTTGTCGGTGCGCAGGAAATCGCCGAGTTGCGGCGGCATCATCTCGCCGCGCTCGCGTACGAGGCCGAGGCGCGCGGTCTCAGATGGCGGCTGGCCGGCCCCGAGGAGTCGGTGCTCGGCGTCGCCCACCCGGTGACCCGGCGACAGGTGATGGTCGTCGCGACTCCCTCCGGTGACGGCTGGTCGTATCTCTGGACCGGCGGCGGCATCGCCGACGTCGGCAACGTCACCAGGGTCGCCGACAGGCTCGTCCGCATCCTCACCTGAGCGTTCACGGCTTGAGAGATCGGCCGGTCCATCCAGGACAACCCCGGCCGACCCGCCGGTAATCCCGCTTCTGGACGCCCGCCGGGTGACCCCGCCTTGCCTCTGCCCGAGCGCCTTCCCTAGACTCGTGACGAACGTATGTTCGAATCGGGCTGCATGCCTTCCCCCGTGCGGCGATCACATGATCTAGGGCCGGGGGAGGCAGATGACTCGCGTATTCGGGGATCCCGTGGACGTCTGGGTGACCGATGGACGTCCGGTCAGGTTCGTCTGGAGGGGGCGGCTCTACACCGTTCGAAGGGTGCTGGAGCACTGGGTCACCACCCGCGACTGGTGGCGGGAGCAGCAGCCCGAGGAGGAACTGGCCGGGGAACGGGAGTTCTGGCGGGTCGAGGCCACTCCGGACACCGAGATCGGCGTCTACGAGCTGCGCCACGACACCGCGACCGGTGACTGGATGCTTTCGCGGGTATGGGACTGATGTGGCCGTGCATCTGCATGTTGCTTCGGCCTATTCGCTGCGGCACGGCGTCGCGACGCCGCAGGCGCTGGCCGAACGAGCGGCCGAGCTGGGCATGGGGAGCCTCGCACTGACCGACCGCGACGGTCTCTACGGGGCGGTCAAGCATGTCCGGGCTTGCAGTGCCGCCGGGATCGGCCCCGTTCTCGGCGCCGATCTGACGATGCCCGATGAGCGGCGCGCCATCGTGCTGGCGGTGGGCGGCACCGGCTGGCGGTCGTTGTGCCGCCTGGTGACCGCCGCCCACGGCGCCGCGCGGGGGAAGCCGGTCACGAGCCGTGAGCTGATCGGCGCGCACGCCGCGGGTCTGGTGGTCCTGCTGGGCCCCGCCTCGGACGTGGGGCAGGCCATCGCCGATCGCCTTCCGGACCTGGCCGCGCGGCGGCTCGCGGCCTGGCGGGAGAGCGCCGAGGTGGTGGTCGAGATCGTCAACCACCACGGTGCCGGGGACGGCCACCGCGCCGCCCGGATGCTCGCTCTCGCCCGTGAGGCCGGGGTGCCGGCGGTCCTGGGCAACGCGGTGCGCTACCTGGGGCCTGCGGACCATCCGGTCGCGCAGGTGCTGGAGGTGACCCGGCGCCTCGTACCGCTGAACCGGCGCCACCTCGACGACCAGACAGGCCACGCCTACCTGAAGTCCGAGGCCGAGATGCGCCAGGTCGCGGAGCTGACCTGCGGTCCCGGCGCGGCGGCGGGCGAGGTCGACCGGCTGCTGGCGGCCACCCGCGAGCTGGCCGAACGCTGCGTTCTCGACCCCGCCCGCGACCTCGGCATGGACCGGGTCCACCTGCCGGACGTGACGGGCGACCCGTATGAACGGCTCGTCACCCGCTGCGAGGACGGCCTGGTGCGGCGAGACCTGGCGCGGGGCAGCCCGGGCCCGAGTCCCCGCCACTCGCCGTCGGAGGTCAGAGCGCGCCTGGACCACGAGCTGGGCATCATCAAGCGCAGGGGCCTGGCCGCCTACTTCCTGACGGTCGCCGACGCCGCCGCACTGATCCGGTCGCGTGGCATCCGGTGCGCGATCCGCGGGTCGGGGGCGGGCAGCCTGGTCAACTACCTGCTCGGCATCGGCGATCTGGATCCGCTGCGGCACGACCTGGTGATGGAACGGTTCCTGGCCGACAGCCGCCCCGGCTTGCCGGACATCGACCTGGATGTGGAGTCGGCGCGGCGGCTGGAGGCGTACAGGGCGCTCTTCGAACGTTTCGGCCATGGCAACGTCGCGTGCGTCTCGATGATGGAGACCTACCGGGCCCGCAGTGCCCTCCGCGACGTCGGCAACGCGGTCGGGCTGCCGCCGCACGAGATCGACGCCATCGCCAAGGCGTTCCCGCAGATCCAGGCCCGGCAGATCCGCACCGCCCTCCATGAGCTGCCAGAGCTCCGGCAGAGCAACCTGGCTCAGGGGCATCTGGACGTGATCTTCAGGATCGCCGAACGGCTGGACGGGCTGCCCCGCCACATCGCGATGCACCCCTGCGGCGTCCTGCTGTCGAACGCGACGCTGCGGGACCGCACGGCCGTGGAGCAGAGCCTGGCCGGGTTCCCCATGAGCCAGTTCGACAAGGAGGACGTCGAGGCCATGGGATTGCTCAAGCTCGACGTCATCGGGGTCCGCATGCAGTCGGCGATGGCGCACGCGGTGGCGGAGATCGCCCGCGTGACGGGGGAGCGGGTGGACCTGGAGGCCGTGCCGCACGACGACGGCCCCACGTACGAGATGATCCGTACCTCCCGGACCCTCGGCTGCTTCCAGATCGAGTCGCCGGGGCAGCGCGAGCTGGTCGGCAAGCTGCAGCCGCGCAACCTGGCCGACCTGGTGATCGACATCTCGCTGTTCCGGCCGGGGCCGGTGAACGCCGACATGGTCAGCCCGTTCCTGGAGAGCAGGCACGGCCTGCGGCAGCCCGGTTATCCGCATCCTGACCTGATCCCGGTGCTGCAGGAGAGCCTCGGAGTGGTGGTCTTCCACGAACAGGTGCTGCGCGTGTTCGACGTCATGACCGGATGCGGGCTCTCCGATGCCGAGGCGGCGCGGCGGAGCCTGGTCACCGAGGCGGGCCAGGAGCAGGTGTCGGCGTGGTTCCGGGAGCTTGCCCTGGCGCGCGGCTATGACGAGCCTACGGTCGAACGGGTGTGGCGCATGCTCACGGCGTTCGGCGCGTTCGGCTTCTGCAAGGCCCACGCGGCCTCGTTCGCCCTGCCCACCTACCAGTCGGCATGGCTGAAGCGGCACCACACGGCCGCGTTCTACGCCGGGGTGCTGACCCACGACCCCGGCATGTATCCCAAGCGGGCCATCCTCGACGACGCCCGGCACTTCGGCGTCCCGATCCTGCCGCTGGACGTGAACCGTTCCGCCGAGACCTGGCACGTCGAGCCGGTCGCGCAGGGTGGGGCGGTCGCGCAGGGTGGGGCGGTCGCGCAGGGAGGGGCGGCGGGGATCAGGGTGGCGTTGAGCGAGGTGAAGGGGATCAGCCAGGCCGAGGTGGAACGCATCGTCGGGGAACGCGGCGACCGGCCCTACTCCTCCCTGCGCGACTTCTGGCGGCGTGCCCACGTCTCCCGGCCCATCGCTGAACGCCTGGTCATGGCGGGTGCCTTCGACGACCTGCATGGCGAAGGGGTGTCGCGGCGCGATCTGCTGTGCCGGGTGGGCGCGCTGGACCGGGCGGGTGTTGCGGCGGTGCGGGTGCTGGAGGGTCAGCTGCCGCTGGAGGGGGACGAGTTCGTCGAAGAGATCCCCGCGGGGGAACTGCCCGAGATGACGCCTGCCGAGGTGGTCGAGGCGGAGCTCGCGATCCTGGGCATGGACGTGAGCCGCCACGTGCTGAGCTTCTACGACGGGCTGCTCGACGCGCTCGGCGTCGTCCGCGCCCGGGACCTGACCGGGCAGCGGGCGGGTGCCGAGATCCTGGTGGCGGGGGTCAAGGTCGCCACCCAGACCCCGGCGGTACGGTCCGGGCAGCGTGTCATCTTCGCCACGGTGGACGACGCGACCGGGCCGGTGGACGCCACGTTCTTCGAGTCGGTGCAGGACCGGTGCGCTGCGACGGTCTTCGGCTCCTGGCTGCTGGTGATCCGCGGCCGGGTCCGGCGTACGGGCCCGCGGGCGGTCACGCTCAACGCCACCGCATGCTGGGATTTGGTGAGCCTGTACGAGGAGTGGCGCCGGGGCGGGTTGCCTGCCGTGCAGCAGCTGATGGCGGCAGCGGACCGGACGGGGGCCGGACCGCGGCCGGTGGGCCGGATCATCTACGCCAACGGTTTCGCGATGTCCCCGTATGCCGACATCGGCCATGCGGGCGATGCCGTCAAGCGGCCTCCCGGCCGTTTCTGGCACGCCAGCGGCGGCAGCTCAGGCTGATCTCGGTGGTTTTGGGGCGAGCTCGGGGGCTGGGGCCAGATCAGTGCAGAGCCGGGGAACGCACCTGGAGGCGGGTGATCTGGAACACGTTCATCATGCAAAGGGCGGCGGCGAGGGCCTGGAAGGCGGCCGCTGCCACGCCCAGGTGCACCGAATAGCGGGCGTCGGCCAGCGTGTTGACGCTGCTGCCCGCGAACAGTTTGGAGAGGCCGATGCCCAGCAGCACGCACGCCCACCAGCCCCCCACGATCAGGCCGACCACGTGCCGTTCGGCCGTCCGATAGCGGCCGCTGCTGACCCAGATGTCGTAGACGAGCCGCGGCGGCATCCACAGGTTGACCACGGGAAGGACCCAGCCGAACACCACCCAGGCCTGGCGGTGCCGGTGCGGCCCGGCCGACTGCCGGTAGGCCCGCCACAACCAGCCGAGATACAGCAGGCCGGTGATCACCGCCATGACCCCGCAGATCAGGAAGACGTCCGCGTAGGGGCCGAGCGCCTTGCCGGTCGTGGCCGGATCATAGGTGTCGTGGGTGGCGTCGTGCAGCGGGTCGATCAGCCGCAGCAGGCTGATGCCGGAGCCGAGCGCGACGAACGCGTTGAAGCCGAGCAACATGAACACGGCGATGCCCACGGCCCTGAAGTCCCGGCGCCGCGCCCACGCCCCGCAGGCCGGGCAGCGTACGACCTCGGCCGGGATGATGTCGCCGCACAGAGCACACGGCATTGCCCGCACCTCCGAGACCGTTTCCGAGACGACTTGCCCTCCGTTGCCACGGATACTACGTAGCTTTGCCACCCCTTGACCAACGGCCGTCCGGCGGCCCCTTCAAAGGATCATGCTGGTGGTGATCACCGTGGCGGTGGCGGTGAGGGTGAGCCACGCCGCAAGCCGCCGCAGGTCACCTTGCTGAACGAGGCGTTCGGGACGGCCCCGGGTCACCAGGATCAGCGCCCACCATTCGGCGGCGACCGCGATCGAGAGGTACAGGAAACCGAAACCCAGGATGGAGGGGAACAGCACCACCGCGGGCAGGGCCAGGACGTGTGCGAGCAGGGTGAGACGGCGGGTGTAGCCGGACAGGCCGCGACGCAACCCGCCGGCCACCGCGCCCCAGCCGGTGGCCGCGACGATCCACACCGCCAGCACGGTGACGGGAATGCCGCTGTTCAGCAAGCCGCGACCTTTGGCGCCGCAGTGACTGCCGTGCGGAGTCGCTCAGCGGGCAAGGCCGGATTCCCAGGCCCAGGCGGCGACCTCCACGCGGTTACGGGCGGACAGCTTGCGCTGGACGCTGCCCAGGTGGGTCTTGACCGTGGAGAGCGAGACGAAGAGCTCCGCGGCGATCTCCTCGTTCGTCCGGCCGCGCGCGACGAGCCGGACGACGTCCAGTTCGCGTTCGGTGAGCGGCTCGCCGGGCGGGGAAGCGGCGGCCACGGGGGGCTTGGCGAGGTTCTCCAAGAGCCGGACCGTGATCGAGGGGGAGACCAGGGCCTCGCCGTTGGCCGCCGCGCGCACCGCTTCGACGAGGAGCGCGGGACCGCTGTCCTTGAGCAGAAAGCCCGCCGCGCCGCCGCGCAGCGCCCCGTACACGTACTCGTCCATGTCGAACGTCGTGACGATGACCACCCGCAGCGGCTCGGCCACGTCCGGCCCGGCCAGCAGGCGGGTCGCCGCCAACCCGTCCATTTTGGGCATCCGGATGTCGAACAGGCAGACGTCGGGCCGCAGCCGCCGGGCCAGCTCGACCGCCTCGGCGCCGTCGGCAGCCTCGCCGACCACCTCCAGATCGGGCTGCGAGTCGATGATCATCCGGAATCCGGTCCGGACCATCTGCTGGTCGTCGGCGATGAGTACACGGATGGTCACGGTCCCGATTGTGGCAGGTGATCGGGATCGGGGAGCACCGCCACGACCTCCCAGCCACCCTCGGGGCGGGGACCGGCGTAGACCTGGCCGCCGAGCGCCTCGACGCGTTCGCCCAGCCCGACCAGCCCGTACCCGCCCGACGGCAGCCGGCGGCGGGCCGCCTGGGACGGCCCGCGCCCGTTGTCGCGCACGGTCACCTCGACGCCCCGCGCCGTCCGGCCGATGCCGACCCGGACGGCCGTGGCGTAGGCGGCGTGCTTGCGCGCGTTCGTCAGCGCCTCCTGGACGATCCGGTGGATCGAGGTGGTCACCTCGGGCGCCAGGACGCCCAGATCGCCGGCGACCTCCAGGGACGCGGGCGGGTCGGTGAACCCGGCGACGAGCTCGGCCACCTGGCTGAGATCGCCGACCGGGCGGGTCTTGGAATCGCCGTCCGCGCCGGTGTCCTGGGCCTCGCGCAGCAGGCCGACCATCCGCCGCATCGACGTCAGCGCCTCGGTGCCCGCCTTCTCGATGCCCGCGAACATCGTGTCGAGCTGCTCCGGGCTCTGCGCTGCGCCGGACCCGGCGATGAACCGGGCGGCCTGTGCCTGGACGACGATGCCCGTGACATGGTGGGCGACGAAGTCGTGCAGGTCGCGGGCCAGTTCGAGGCGTTCGTCGCGGCGCGCGGCCACCAGCGCGCGGGCCCGGCGCGCGTCGATCGCCCGCAGCCACAGCCCGGCGCCGATCGCGACCGCCACCAGGACCGCCAGCGGCGCGGTGAAGAGCAGCAGGCTGACGGCCGAGCCGCCGCGCACCGGCATGGACACCGCCGCGCCGCCGACCACGACGGTCAGCGGCACGAGGCGTTCGCGCGGCTGCCGCCAGATCACCCGGGCGACCAGGACCAGCAGCCCGGCGAACTCCAGCAGCATGCTCGGGTTGTCGATCGGCGGCTGGGCCAGCGCCGCGAACACCGTGAAGAGGATCGACATGGACGCGGCGGCCAGGGTCCAGAACAGGAACCGCTTGGTGGCCAGGGCCGCCCAGGCGCAGACCGCCGCGATGACGATCAACACAAGGTACGTCGAGAGGTCGCCGCCCCCCGTCTCGCCGCCGGCGCTGACCAGGCACAGGGCCAGGAAGAGGGCTGCGAGCGCGCCGGCGGTGCCGCGCACGAGGCAGCCGCCCAGCGACGTGATGCGGTCCAGCCGCGCGCCCGGATCAGTCATGACAACGCAGGCTACGACCCTGGCTGGACGTGCGTATCGACCATTCGGCCGATCTCGGCGTGTGACGACCGGCCCTGTGTCCGATGTGGCCGATCTGGCCGTTCCCGCACGCTTGAGACATGAACGCCATGTACCTGATCTACGTCCCGATCGCCGTCCTCTTCGCCGTCTTCGTGATCTACGCGGGTCTGATCATGCCCGCCAGGGACATCTCGGAGTCGTGGCGGGACCGCCAGGAGCCACGCGGCCCGGACGAGCCGGCGGACGGCGCCGACGTCCTCTGCTTCAGCCCCTCCTCCGACGACCACCGAAAGGTTGCAGCGTGAACGAGCTTGTCCTCTCTGGACACGGCCTGGCCAAGCGGTTCGGGCCGACCGTCGCCCTCGGCGGGGTGGACCTCGCCGTCGCCGCGGGCGAAGCTGTAGCGATCATGGGGCCGAGCGGCTCCGGCAAGTCCACCCTGCTGCACTGCCTGGCCGGGATCATGAAGCCGGACGCGGGGGAGGTGCTGCTGTTCGGGCAGCGCATCGACTCGCTCGGGGAGCGCCGCCGCAGCGAGCTGCGCCGCACCCGGTTCGGCTTCGTGTTCCAGTTCGGCCAGCTGCTGCCGGAACTGCCCGCCGAGGAGAACGTGGCGCTGCCGCTCATGCTCGGCGGCGTCCCGCGCGGCGAGGCCGTCCGGGCCGCACGCGGCTGGTTCGGGCCGCTCGGGCTCGCCGGGATGGAGGGCCGGCGGCCGGGTGAGCTGTCCGGTGGCCAGGCCCAGCGCGTGGCGATCGCCCGCGCCCTGGTGTCCAAGCCCGCGGTCGTCTTCGCGGACGAGCCCACCGGGGCCCTCGACCAGAACACCGGCCACGAGACGATGCGGCTGCTGGTCGAGGCGACCAAGCACAACGGCGCCTCGCTGGTGGTGGTGACGCACGACCCCAACGTCGCGCGCTGGTGCGACCGCACGGTCGAGGTCCGTGACGGGCAGTTGCTGGTGCCCGCCGGCGGTGTCGTGTGATGCACACGACCCTCGAACTCTCCTGGCGGCTGCTGCGTGGCGGTGGCCGCCGGGGGCTGCTGGGCTCGCTGCTCACGCTGGCCGCGGTCGCGGTCTCCACCGGTTTGCTGCTCTTCGCCGTCGGCGCCAACCACGCCTTCTCACAGCGGGCCGACGCCGACGCGTGGCGGCATCCCGCCAAGGTGGCCGGTACGCAGGGGGCCGCGACCGCCGTCCAGGCGCTGGACACCGACTATGTACGCGGCACGCCGATCACGATCGTCGACCTCGCCGCCACGACCGGGTCGGCAAGCGAGTCGGGGAGCGGGCCGGGGAGCAGGCAGGCTCCGGTGCCGCCGGGGATGAAGGCGTTCCCCAAGCCGGGTGAGCTCTGGGTCTCGCCCGCGCTCGCCGACATGATCAAGAAGCTGCCCGCCGACCAGCTGGCGAAGCGGTTCCGCGCCGGGGCGCCGACCGGGATCCTGGGGGACGAGGCGCTCGTCCATCCCGGCGAACTGGTCGCGGTGGCCGGCCACAAGCCGTCCGACCCGGCCATGACCGCCGAGCGGAGCGACACGGCGGGCGCGGAGACCACCGAGTCCCCGGCGCCGATCGATCACTACGCCACCGGCGCGGTGTCGACGATCCCGCAGGTCTACCAGATACTGGCGATCATCGCTTCGGTGCTGATGGTCGTACCCCTGCTGGTCTTCGGCGGTGCCGCCGCCCGGCTCACTGTCGCCCGGCGCGACCAGCGGCTGGCCGCGTTGCGCCTGGTCGGCGCCACGCCAGGGCAAGTCGTCGCGATCACTGCCGCCGAGGCGGTGCTGACCGCGGCGGCGGGCGCGGTCGCCGGAGCGCTGCTCTATGTCGCGGCGGTCCCCGCGCTCACGCAGATCACGATCGGCGGGGGCACCTGGTTCGCGAGCGATCTGTGGCCGGGGTTGCTGCCGCTCGCCGCCGTGCTCGTCGCGGTGCCCGTACTGGTCGGCGTCAGCGCCATCGTGGGCCTGCGCCGCGTGGTCGTCAGCCCGCTCGGGGTGGCCAAGCGGGAGACGCCGCCCGGCATGAAGGCGATCCGGCTGGTCGTCTTCGGCGCCATCGTCGTCGCCTTCGGGATCATCAGCGGGAACCTCACGTCGATGGGCAGGACGGGCGCCGTCCTCCTCGTGGTCTTCCTCGCGCTCGGCTTCCTTTCGATCAACCTGGTGGGGCCGTGGGTGGTCGCGCTGATCGGCCGCATCACGGCCGGCACGGCGCGCGGGCCCGCCCGGCTGCTGGCGGGCCGCCGCCTGATCGACGACCCGCGCTCCGCGTGGCGAACGGTCGCCGGGGTGGCGCTGACCGGGTTCGTCGCGGGCTTCCTCTCGCTGATGAATCCTGCCGCGATGCCGGGCGCCGACGCCAAGGAGCGGATGGAGCTCACCGTCGCGAAAGCGCGTGCGACCGCGGTGGCGGACCAGGCCAAGGAGCGGCTCGCCGGCATCCCGGCCAAGGTGACGGTGGGTGAGGCCAGGTCCGATGACTACTCACGGACGCTGCAGATCACGGTGCCCGGAGGTGACGCCGCGGTCGACCGGGCCCGCACGGCGCTGCACGGCGTCGTCCCCGGCACGTCCCCCACGCCCCCGGCGGGCTCGGGAGCGGAGCTGTACCTGCTGGCGGACCTGCGTACCGGCGCGCTCACGGTCCTCGTGGTGTCGTTCCTCATCGCCATCACCAGCGCGGGCATCACCGGAGCGTCGGCCGTGCTCGACCGGCGCCAGACGTACGCGATGTTGCGCCTGGCGGGCACGCCGCTGGAGGTGCTCGACAGGGCGCGGCGGCAGGAGACCCTGATCCCGCTCGCCATCATGGGCGGCGGGTCGTTGCTGACCGGGTTGTTCTTCGCTTCTCCGTTCGCGGCGGGATTCGGGTTCTCGGGCGCGCTGACGTTGGTGGCGTTCGTCGTGCTCGGGTTCGCCGGGATCATCGGCGCCGGCGCGCTGAGCCGCCCGCTGCTGCGCTCGGTCACCGCCGACCCGGCACCACGCCCCGACTGAGGGACGCATTGTTTCGGGTGGGCTGTTTCGGGTGGGGCTCCACGCGGGTCCTGCGAGGGGGTCCGCCCGAAATTGCGTCGCGTTCGCGCTGCTGGGACCGGCATGCTGTGGGCATGGAGATCCGGGAGGCGAAGGTCGCGGACTGGCCGGCGATCTGGCCGTTCCTGCACGAGATCGTCGCCGCCGGTGACACGTTCACCTGGCCGCGCGACATCGGCGAGGAGCGCGCCCGCTCGTTCTGGATGAAGGAGCCGCCCGGCCGTACGGTCGTCGCCGTCGGCAGCGAGGGCGTCGTACTCGGCACGGCCAACATGAACCCCAACCACATGGGGCCCGCCTCGCACATCGCGAGCGCCAGCTTCATGGTCGCGCCCGAGCACGCGGGCCGCGGCGTGGGCCGGGCGCTGGGGGAGTACGTCATGGACTGGGCGCGAGCCGAGGGGTATCGCGCGATGCAGTTCAACGCCGTGGTGGAGACCAACGAGCGTGCCGTGCACCTGTGGCGTTCCCTCGGCATGGAGGTCGTGGCGACCCTGAAGGAAGGGTTCTGTCACCCGACCAGGGGTTATGTCGGCCTCCACATCATGTATCGCCTCCTCTGAACGAACGCGCGTTCGAAAAAATGTCAGAGGCGAGGCGTAAGTTCGCAGCGTGACTCGGGGGACTCCGGGGAATATCAATCGAACCAGGGAGCTTGTTCGGTGCGTACCTCCGGGTATCCCGACCGGCGCTCCGCCGGTGAAGCAGGAAGGGGTAGCTGCAGTGAACGAAGCCGCGTTCCATCACCTTTCCCGCCCAAGGCTGGACGGGCCCGCAGAGCGGACCCTTGTCGAGCCGTGGCTTACCCACACCCCTACCAACTTGGCCCTCAACACCTATATGGATGTCGCTGAGCCCGAGGTGACCGTCGCCGCGCTCGCCGCGGTCGAGCCTCTTCCCGTATACCGCCCGCTGGTGCCGCACCGCGTCCCCGTGGCCGCATAACGCCTACCCGTCGCCCTTTCCAGGGTGCACGGCCCTTGCCGCGAGGGTGGCGACGCGTTCGATCGTCGCCACCCCGGCCGACAGCGAGGGATGGCCGGCCGAGATGACGGCGATCAGGCAGTCGTGCTCGCCGCCGTTGATCCGGCCGATGCTGTTGACCGTCCAGGCGCCGCCGTCGACCTGGCGTGGCAACCAGCCGTTCTTGAGAGCGACCGTCTCGGCCCGCTCCGCGGCCGCGCTGACGCCCCAGGCCTGGTCGTCCACGACGCCCTTCATCAGGCTCAGCACGTAGCTTCGGTGCTTCGCCGTGAGCGGGCTCTTCTTCGAGGTCAGCGCGCCGAGCAGCCGGACCTGGTCGGCGGCGCTCGTCGTTGTCGAGCCCCATGCCCCGCCTGGCCCGGCGGTGGTGTGCCTGAGGCCGAGCTTGCGGTTGGCCTTGTCCAGCCCGCTCCCGCCGCCGATCGAGTTCCACAACACCGACGCCGCGCCGTTGTCGCTGTGCCGGATCATCTGGGCGGCGAGCGACCTCTCGTACGGGCTGAGCCCGCGGTCGGCGCGCTGTGCCTGGAGCAGCAGCGCCATGAGGATGTCGACCTTGACGATGCTGGCCGTCGCCGTCCGGATCTTGCTCCCGTACGAGTACGTGGCGCCCGTCTCCAGATCCCGGACCGCCACCGACACCCGCCCGGGCCGATCGTCCAGATACCTCTTGATCGCTCGTGACACCCGTGCCCGCTCACGCCCCGGCACCGCCGACGGCGGAGTGGCGGTCGGCGCAGGCGCCGGCGTGACCGCCGGCGCAGGCCCAGCGGTGGCCGGTGGCCGCGGAGTCGAGGCCATCGGAGCGTTGTCAGGCTGTTCGTGCACGGTCAGGCCCACCATCGCGATCGTGGTGACGGCGGCGACACCTGAGCGCAGCGTGGCATGCCGGAATCCCATGCCGCCCGAGGCTGATCAGTCAACCTGGAGGTCCCGTGAGCCGAACCTGAAAGTCGTGTTTCCTTCGCAGGACCCGATCACGGTGTCTCATATTGCAAGACACTATTCTCAAATTATGAGAAGACTGTCTATGGTGATGGGCATCGGCCACGGCGACGACGCCGTGAGGGAGAGAGGTGTCTTCGATGTCGGCACAGGGGACCTACACGCACGGCTTTCACAAGTCGGTGCTGAGCTCGCACACCTGGCGCACAGTGGAGAATTCCGCGGCCTACCTGATCGAGCACCTGCGCGCCGGGGCCTCGGTCCTGGACATCGGTTGCGGCCCGGGGACCATCACCGCGGACATGGCCGAACGCGTGGCGCACGGCCGCGTCACCGCCATCGACGCGTCGGACGAGGTGCTGGAGCAGGCCGCGCGGGAGGCGGCCGGGCGCGGCGTGGACACCGTCAGCTTCTTCGTGGAAGACGTGCACGCGCTGAGCTTCGCCGACGACACGTTCGACATCGTGCACGCCCACCAGGTCCTGCAACATGTGGCCGACCCGGTCCAGGCGCTGCGCGAGATGCGGCGCGTCTGCAAACCGGGCGGCGTCGTCGCGGCGCGGGATGCCGACTTCGGCGGCTTCGTCTGGCATCCGAGCCCGCCCGGCATGGACGAGTGGATGCCGATCTACTACAAGACCGCGCGCCGCAACGGCGGTGAACCCGATGCGGGCCGCCGCCTGATGTCATGGGCACGCGAAGCGGGCTTCGCCGACATCACCGCGACCGCCTCCATCTGGTGCTACTCCACGCCCGAAGAACGCGAGTGGTGGAGCGAGTCCTGGGGCGGACGCCTGCTGCACTCCTCCGTCGCCGACCACGCCATCGCCGGAGGCCACGCCACCCGCGACGACCTGCACCGCATCTACACCGGCTGGAAGGCCTGGGCCGCGGCCGAGGACGGCTGGTTCGCCGTGCCCCACGGGGAGATCATCTGCCGCCCCTGAGTCCAGTCGCCCTGAGTCCTGCCGCCCCTGAACCCATAGGTCACGACGTGCCCCAGGCGGGGTCCCGGCCGGTCAGGCCGACGAGACGGTCGAGGGCCGGGGCCTCGGCGGGGACGGCGACGGGAGGGCCGTACGGGCCGTCGCTCGAATCCCCCAGCGGAGCCTGGGACAGGAAGTCCAGGCAGGTCTCGACCGCCTCCGGCGCGCTCTCGTACGGCTGCCCGATGGACCGGGCGACGTCCCAGCCGTGCACAACGACCTCGTTCAACGCCACCAGCCCGGCCACCTGGCCCGGCAGGTCGATCCCGCCGGCCTGGGTCATCCCTTCCCAGGCGTCCGGCTTGCGCCACGCCTCGGCGAGCCCGGCAAGGCGCTGCGGGAGGCTCTCCCGCCAGTCATCCGGCAGGCGTGAGGCGTCGGCGGACGGGCCCTGCGACCCGCCGGGCAGCGTGCCCTTCGCGGCGGCGACGGTGAACGCCAGCGACAGCCCGTTGATGTGGTCGATCAAGTCTCCCAGCGTGTACGCGGGACACGGCGTCGGCAGCGTGAGCTGGTCGTCGGTCACGTTCACGAGAACTTCCGAGAGCCGCTCGGTGGCGGGTCCAAGGTCCGGAGTCATGGAGGTCTCCTCATCGGATCGGTTGCCTTGACGTGTAGACCAGGCGGCGCCTGAAAACTCATCGCTTCATATGGCGGCGTGGTTCTGCGCGGCGGGCGGCAAGTATTTCCTCGTGAGGTCGTCGAGCCGGGCCGCGGCGGCCTTGTCGTCGGGCAGAGTGATGCGCCTCCCCTCGATGAAGGCTGTCAACGCTTCGGTGGGCGGTGTGTCGATCAGGGGAACGATCGGGGCGATGCTCTGAGCGACGGATTTGCCGAACTTCTTCATCGAAAGCATGTGAGCCGCGTCCGCCGCGTCGTAGTCGCCGGAGAGGCCCGTGGCCGTCATTCCGGGATGGAACAGCACATAGCTGACGCGGGGATGGCTTTCGGCGTAGGACTCTCCCAGCAGGTCGTTCAGCTTGCCGCCTTGGAACATCGCCGAGACTCCGTTGTAGTCCTCGGTGAATTCCAGATCGTTCCAGTGAACGAGGGAGAGGTCGGCGCCTGGGCCTGCCACGTTCATGATGACGGGGCGTTCGGACGCCTCCAGTCGTGCGGCGAGGCCGTGACAGAGGAGATAACGGCTCAAGTAGAAGAGTGCGAAGTTCTCCTCGATGTCTTCGGCGGTCTCGTACCGGCGTGAGCGGAAGTGGCGCGCGCACAGGATGAGCGCGTCGATGACGGGAAACCTCGCTTCGAGTTCTTGGACGGCCTTCCTGGTCTCGCCGAGGAGGCTCAGATCGGCTTGGACGAAGACGGCGCGTTCATCGGCTTTGGCGGCGTTCCGGCCGACGATGACGACTGTGTCGCCCCGGTCCAGGTAGGTGCGGGCGAGTGCCCTGCCGATGCCGTCGGTTCCGCCAGTGATCACGATTGTCTTCAACGGAGGGCTCCTTCGGTGACCGCCTCGGCGGGTGGGTTGGTGAATTCGGGTGCCGGACGTCCTGGCAGGAGGGCGGCGGCGAGGAGGATGACGGCCGTCACGGCGGCGCCGAACACGGCCACCCGGTGGAAGCCGGTCGACGGGCCGACGGTCTCGATGATGAGCGCGACGACGGCGATGCCGGCCGAGGCGCCCAGCTGGTTGAGCATGTAGAGCACCGAGCTGCCCTGCGGCACGAGCGGGGCTGGGAGTGTCCGGTAGAGCGCGCCCATCGTGGGGGCGCCGACACAGCCGAGGCCAAGTCCGATCACGAGCCCGGCGAGGGCGGGCCAGCGGACGGGGTCGTCCGGTCCGACCCGGATGAGGGCCAGCGTGCCGGCCGTGGCGGCGAGCGCCCCGGCACGGACCAGGGTGCGGCCGCCGATCCGGTCGCTGAACCGCCCGGCGATGGGCGAGGCCGCGGCCGCGCCGAGACCCAGCGGGGCGACGAGGAGACCGGCGGTGAGGGCACCGTGGCCTTGCTGCTGGAAGTGCAGCGGCAGGACGAAGAGCACGGTGTACATCGCGACGCCGGTGAGCGCCATGACGCCGACGCTCGCGGCGAAGCCGCGGCTTCCGAAGAGCCGCAGATCGACGAGCGGCGACCTGCTCCGGAGGGCGTGCGGCGCGTACGCGGCCAGCAGCACGAGGCTCACGGCCAGCGGAGTGAGGGTCTGCCAGGTGGTGAAGCGTGCCTGCTCGGCGGTCTGCGACAGGGCCAGGCCGGCGGCTGCAAAGCCGGGGCCGAGAAGGGCTAGGCCGACCACGTCGAGCGGGGTGCGCCTGGTGGCGGGCTCGTCGGCCGGGATCAGCCGGAGGGCCAGGAGGAACGCGGCCATGCCGATCGGCAGGTTGATGAGGAACATCCACCGCCAGCCGAGGCCGTCGAGAACGAGCCCGCCCACGACCGGGCCCAGTACCGGGCCGAGGGAGAGGACCGCCGCCATCGTTCCCATGACCCGGCCGGCGCGCGCCGGTCCCGCGGCCCGGGCCAGCAGGACGAGTACGAGCGGATCGAGGATGCCCGCGCCGAGCCCCTGCACCACGCGGAACACGATGAGGCTGCCCACGTTCCACGCCATCCCGGACGCGAGCGACCCGGCCAGGAAGAGCAGCAGACCCGCCAGCCAGAGCCGCTTGGCGCCGAACCGGCCGACGGCCCAGCCGGTGACCGGAATGGTCACCGTGAGCGTCAGCAGGTAGCCGGTCGACACCCAACCGACCGCGCTCAGCGAGCTGCCGAACTCCACCGTCAGGGTGTCGGCGGCGACGGCCACCATCGTGCCGTCAAGGATGCCCATGATCCCACCCAGCAGGATCACCCCGATCAACCATCGCAGACGGTCTTCGTCATGCGTCATGGCGTCTCCTCACTCACAAAATAGACTAGCGAGTTCAATTTAGAAGACTGATCAGTATTGGGCAAGCTGGACCATTTGACTGGACTCACCAGTCCAGTTTGGCCGTATGATCGGAGGCATGAGCGGAACGCGTGCCGCGCGCGGGCGCATCGACAAGAGGGCGGCGATCCTCGATGCCGCCTACACCGTCTTCGCCCGGGAGGGATACGCGCAGGCGGGGGTAGACGTCATCGCCGCGGAGGCAGGGGTTGCCAAGGCGACGGTCTACAACCACTTCGGCGACAAGGAGACGTTGCTGCGCGCGTCGTTCAGCGCGGTCGCCGACGACGCGCTGGCCCGCAACATGGCCGCCGTGGAACGGCTCTCCACGCAAGGTGACCTGCGCACGATGCTGGAAGAGGTCGGGTACGCGCTGATCCGGTGCTACTGCGACGAGCAGTCCTGGGCGCTGCGGCGCCTGCTCGCGGCCGAGGTCGCCCAGTTCCCCGATCTGCTGGATGTCGTCCAGGGCCGCGTCGCGGACAAGGTCATGGAGTCGCTGGCCGACCGGCTGGCGCGACTCTCCCTGGCCGGGCGGCTCCGGGCGGCCGATCCGCTCCTTGCGGCGGAACACCTCGCGGGTCTGCTCATGGGGCCGCTCGACCGGCGCAGCCGGTCCGGCACGCGGGAGATCCCGGAAGCGGAGGCGCGGGAGATCGCGGCGGCGGCCGTCGACACGTTCCTGCGGGCGTTCGCCGCCGGGTCATGACGAGCCGCCGGGTCATGACGATCGGCGGTTGAGGGCGGCCAGTTCGGCTTCGAGGGCCTCGATCTTTGCTGCCAGCTCGGCCCTCGTGTCCGTGTCCGAGCCGGGGTCCAGCCAGTCGTCGTGCTCGGGCCTGGTCGTCAGCCAGCGCAGGACGCGGCCCATCGCCGAATGGGGATTGCCTTCGTACACGTCGCCTCCGGTCCACGGGGTTCGCCTCCCGTACAGACTCGGAGGCGGCGTGTATCTATGCCGTTAACTCATGGAGTTCTTTCACAGGGCGTCGGTCAGTTCGCCCAGCTTGTCGGTCAGCTGGAGGTTGTGGGAGTAGTCGACCGGGACCGTGATGACCGAGACACCGTCCTCGTCCAACGCCTTCTGGAGGGTGGGCAGCAGGTCGGCGGCGGTCGTGACGCGGTAGCCGTTGGCGCCGAAGCTCTCCGCGTACTTCACGAAGTCGGGGTTGCCGAACTTGATGTTGGAGTTGCGGCCCATCTCCAGGTCCATCTTCCATTCGATCAGGCCGTACGCGTCGTCCTCCCAGATGAGGACGGTGATCGGGATGTTCTCGCGGACGGCGGTCTCGAGCTCCTGGGAGTTCATGAGGAACGCGCCGTCGCCGGTGGCCGCCAGCACGCGCCGGTCGGGGTGGGCGAGCTTGGCGGCGAGCGCGCCCGGCACCGCGAAGCCCATCGACGACAGGCCGTTGGACACCAGCAGGGTGTTGGGCTCGTACGTCGGGTACATGCGGGCCATCCACATCTTCACCGCGCCCGTGTCGGCGAGCACGATGTCCTCGCGGCCCATGGCCTCGCGGATGTCGGCGACGATACGGCGAGGTGAGAGCGGGTAGCCGTCCTCGGACCTGCCCTCGCGGAGCTCCTCGGCCATCAGGTCGCGGATCTTGCGGCCCGTTCCGTTGACATCGAAACGGCGGTGGACGGACTCGGCGAGGGCGCGCAGTGAGCGGGAGATGTCGCCCTGGATGCCGACCTCGACCGGGTAGTGGTCGTCGACCTCGGCCGGGAACTGGTGAATGTGGATGATCTTCTTGTCGACCTTGGGGTTGATCTTGACCGGGTCGAACTCCTGCAGCTCGTAGCCGACCGCGATGATGACGTCGGCCTCGTCGAAGCCGAAGTTGACGTAGTCGTGGCGCATGAAGCCGACCGCGCCGAGCGCGTTGCGGTGGTCGTCGGGGAAGACGCCCTTGCCGTTGAACGTGGTGGCGACCGGCAAGCCGACCTGCTCGGAGAAGTGGATCAGCGCCTGGCTCGCCCGGGCGCGGGTGGCACCGTGACCGGCCAGCACGATGGGTTGTTTCGCCAGCGCGATGACGTCGGCGGCGCGGGCGACCTGCGCGGGGGAGGGCTCCTGCGGGCGGACGACGTTGACCGGCAGCGGCTTGAGGTCGCCGGCGACCTTGGCGGCCTCGACGTCCTCCGGGATCGCCAGGTAGACCGCGCCGGGGCGTTCGGTCTGGGCGGTCTTGAACGCCTTGCGGATCATCTCCGGGAGCGCCTCGGCGGTCGGCGCCAGCTCGGCCCACTTGGTGATCGGCCGGAAGAGGGACACCAGGTCGACGATCTGGTGCGACTCCTTGTAGATGCGGTCCAGCCCGACCTGGGCGGAGATGGCGACGACCGGGGTGCTGTTGGTGGTCGCGTCGGCGACGCCGAGCTGCAAGTTGATCGCGCCGGGGCCGAGCGTCGCGGAGGCCACACCCGCCTTGCCGGTGAGTCTGCCGTAGATCTCCGCCATGAACGCCGCGCCCTGCTCGTGGCGGACGAGGATGTAGCGGATCGAGGAGTCGTTGACGGCGTCGACGAAGTGGATGTTCTCCTCGCCGGGAATCCCGAAGACGTACTCGACCCCCTCGGCTTCGAGTGCGCGAACGAGCAACCGGGCGGCGTCGACCTGCGGGCTGGACATCGTGTGTCCCTCTCCAAGGAGCTTCTTTAGATCAAGTCTTGTGGACATCCGATGTAGCGCCCGGATGGCCTCGGGCATTCCACTGCACCGAGTGGTGTACCCCACGGGGTGTGACCCACCAGGTGTATCTGGCTGGCCTTCCGTTCAGTGGAAAGGTCGGTGGCCTGACATCCCCTTGGGGAGCACCATCGCGGGAGACCCGCAGCCACCCTGCCCCGGGTCCGCGGCACGCGCGCCGAGGAGGAACCATGACGCTGCTCGACTCAGGCACCTGGACCGAAAAGATCTTCAACGGGGAGTGGACCGGCACGGCGGACGGCGCGTACGACGTCGTCGAGCCGGCGACCGGCACCACGCTGGGAAGGCTCGGCCGCGCGACCACCGCGGACGTGGCGGCCGCGGCGACCCGGGCCGCGGCGGCGCAGCGTGACTGGGCTGCGCGGACCTACCAGGAACGGGCCGCCGTCCTCCGCCATGCCGGACGGCTCTTCGAGGAACACGCCGAGGAGATCCAGGGCTGGATCATCCGAGAGGCGGGGTCGATCCCGCCCAAGGCGCAGCTGGAGACGCAGTTCACGACGGACCTCTGTTACGAGGCAGCCGCCCTCGCCTCGCATCCGCAGGGCAGGGTCCTGCCGTCGGCGCAGCCTCGCTGGAGCCTGGCCCGGCAGCGTCCGGCCGGGGTCGTCACCGTGATCGCGCCGTTCAACGTCCCGCTGATCCTCTCGATGCGATCGGTCGCGCCGGCCCTCGCGCTCGGCAACGCGGTCCTGCTCAAGCCCGACCCCCGGACGGCCGTCTGCGGCGGGGTGGCGGTCGCGCGGATCTTCGAGGAGGCAGGCCTGCCCGCCGGGCTGCTGCACGTGCTGCCGGGCGGGGCGGACGTGGGCGAGGCCGTCATCGCGGCACCGGAGGTACGGGTCGTCTCGTTCACCGGATCGACCAAGGTGGGCCGCCGGATCGGCGAGGCGTGCGGGCGGCTGCTCAAACGCGTCCATCTGGAGCTCGGCGGCAACAGCGCGCTCATCGTGCTGCCTGGCGCCGACGTCGCCAAGGCGGTGTCGGCCGGCGCGTGGGGCTCGTTCCTTCACCAGGGCCAGATCTGCATGACGACCGGCCGCCAGTTGGTGCACGAGAGCCTGCACGAGGAGTACGTGGCGGCGCTCGCCGACAAGGCCGACAAACTGCCGGTCGGCGACCCGGCCCGCAATGAGGTGGCGCTCGGCCCCATCATCGATCAGTCGCAGCTCGCACAGATCGACCGGTTTGTCAGCGACTCCGTCGCGGCCGGCGCGCGGCTCGCGGCGGGCGGCACGCACGAGGGGCTGTTCTACCGGCCGACCGTCCTGGCAGAGGTCACGCCGGACATGCCCGCGTACGCCCAGGAGGTGTTCGGCCCGGTCGCGCCCGTCGTGCCGTTCAGCACGATCGACGACGCGATCGAGCTGGCGGCGGACAGCGAGTACGGCCTGGCACTGGGGATCCTCGGCGACGTCGGCGAGGCGATGCGCGTGGCGGACGCCGTGCCGACCGGCCTCGTGCACATCAACGACCAGACGGTGAACGACGAGCCGATCGTGCCGTTCGGCGGGCTCGCCGCCTCAGGCAACGGATCCCGCTTCGGTGGGCCGGACGCCAACATCGAGGCGTTCACCGAGACACAGTGGGTCACGATGCGCAGCGAGATCGCCCCGTACCCCTTCTGACGCACTCAGTGGGGGTACGGGGAGACCGGTCTCCGGGTCAGGCGTGCACGAGGTCGCGGATCTCGCGCAGCGTCGGCTCGTCCCGGACGCCCGCGATGAGCAGGGTCGTGACGGGACTGCCGCGCCACAGTTGCAAGCGTTCCTTGATGCGGCCGATCGGGCCGAGCAGCGAGATGGAGTCGGCAAGCTCGGCCGGCACGGCCTTGATCGCCTCGTCCCGCCGGCCGTCCAGGAACAGCTCCTGCACGCGCTTGGCCTGCTCGGCGTAACCGAGGCGGCCGATCAGGTCGAGATGGAAGTTGTGGTCGCGCGCTCCCATCCCGCCGATGTAGAACGCGAGCGGGATCTTGGCGAACTCCAGGGCGGAGTCGAGATCGTCGGTCACGATGGTGGTGACGGTCGCGGCGATCTCGAAGCCGCCTGGACGGCCCGCGAGCGATTCGCCGAAGAGCGTGTCGATCTGCTCGGGGTCCACGAACAGCGGCAGCCAGCCCTGGGTGTTCGCGGTGGCCAGCGCGATGTTCTTCGGCCCCTCGGCGCCCAGATAGATGGGGATCTCCGGCCGTACGGGATGCACGATCGACTTGAGCGGCTTGCCGAGGCCCGCGCCACCCGGGTAGGGCAGCGGGTAGTGCGGGCCCTCGTTCGTCACCGGGCCCTCACGGCGCCACACCTGCCGGACGATGTCGAGGTACTCGCGGGTGCGGGCGAGCGGCTTGGGGAACGGCACGCCGTACCAGCCCTCCACCACCTGCGGCCCGGACGCGCCCAGCCCGAGGATCACCCGGCCGCCGGACAGGGCGTCGAGGGTCAGCGCGTGCATCGCGGTCGCGGCGGGCGTGCGGGCCGACATCTGCGCCACGGCGGTACCCAGCTTGATCCTTGAAGTACGGGCGGCGTACCAGGTCAGCGGGGTGAAGGCATCCGAGCCGTACGCCTCCGCGGTGAAGACCGAGTCGTACCCGAGCCGCTCGGCCGCCAGCACGGTCTCGGTCTGGTCGTCGGGGTCGCGCTGCCAGTAGCCGACGTTGATGCCGAGCTTGAGTTCTGCGGTCACGGGTCACCCTCCGGGATTCGGGAACGCACCGGCGATACTAGAACACGTTCTAGTATCGCCGGAAGGGTGACCCTGGCGGACAGGTGATTGGGCCGGTGGTCGGACTCGAGGTCGGGCTAGGAGATCATGCTGCGGAACGCGATCCATCCGGTGGCCGAGAAGACCAGCGCGGGACCCTCGGGGTCCTTGGAGTCGCGGACAGCCCGGCGGCCGCCGGACAGCGCGGCGATCTCGACACACTGGTCGCCGCTTCCGCTGTGAGAGGACTTGTGCCAGGTGGCATTGGCGAGTTCGGTGGACGCCTGGTTCACGTGCTGCTGGTTCACGTGCTGCCGCTCCTTGCTGCCTCGTGGAGGAGGCGTGCGGACTCCTCCGGGGAGAGGGCCAGGGCGGTGACGCGGTCGAATCTGGCCCTATGTTGGGCTATTGCCTCCGCGCTTTCGAGATAAACGTCACCCATAGTGCCCTCTACGTAGGCGATATCAGGGTCGGCGGGGTCCGGGAACGACAGGATCGTGAAACGGCCGTCCAGCCCGGCGTGCTCGCCCGCGCTGCGCGGGAGCACATGGATCGTCACCTGGGGGCGCCGGGTCGACTCGGCGAGCGATTCGAGCTGCGCTGTCATGACGCTCTGCCCGCCGATCGGGCGGTAGAGGATCGCCTCGTCCAGGATGACGTCGAGGCGCGGCGCGCTGGCGCGGTTGAGGAGGGCCTGCCGGGCCTTGCGGGCGGCGATGCGGCGTTCGATCTCGGTACTGTTCGGGAGCATCCGGCCGGCGGTGATGACCGCGCGGGCATAGTCCTCCGTCTGCAGCAGACCATGGACGAGCTGGGCGTCCCACGAGCAGATCTGAGACGCCTCGTCCTCCAGTGCCACGTAACTGCCGGCGAAGACGTCCGCGTAGGCGGTCCACCAGCCGCGCTGGCCGGCCTCCTTGGCGAGGTTGATGTAGGCGTCGCGGTCGGGGCTGGGCACGCCGTACAGATCGAGGATGTCGGCGATGTCGCCGTGCCGTGGCCTGGTCTGCCCCGTTTCCAGTCGCGAGACCGTGGCCCGCGACCAGCCGAGCCGGTCGGCCACGTCCTGCAGGGTGAGTCCCTGCTCGTCCCGCATCCTGCGAAGCTCCCGTGCAAGCCGGCGGCCGCGCACCGTGGGCCGGTAGGTCATAGAGGTGAGAGTCCCGTATCCGGACGGTCCAGTACAACGTGATTGCGGAAGCCGGTAAGAGCAATCTCGCGAAGAGAGTTGCGGGGATGAGAATCTCACGCGACGCTGAAAACGTGACCGTTCGGGGACGGAAAGTAACGGAGCAGTACGTGGCCGCGCAATTCGGAACGTAACCGCGGGAGGACCCGTGAAGGCTTCGCCTGAGTTCACGGACGATGATACGGAGCTCCCTGGATGGGTCTGGGCGCTCCCACGTGGCCCTGGATGTGCTGGATACGCGCGGTCGGTGCTGGCCGAAGCGCTCACCACCTTCGGGGTCGACCGGGGCATGGTCGGTGACGCCCAGCTGATGGTGAGCGAGCTGGTGACCAACGCGCATCAGCACGCGGCCGATTACGGGCCGCACGAGCTCTGGCTCTATCTGGGTGAACGATCGGGTGCCCGGATCGCTCCCACCACGGCGTCCCCGCCGGCCGTGCGCGAGGTCCGCTGCGCCGTCTTCGACGGCCATGCCGACGCGCGCCTGCCCGGCTATTCATGGACGTCCGGCGACTGCGGCCGCGGCCTCAGCATCGTCCGTGAGCTGTCCGAGGGCCGCTGGGGGGTGCTCCACACCCTCTCCCGGCTGGGTCCTCCGGTCCCTGGCAAGGCGGTCTGGTTCGCGGTCCCCGTGCCCGCCGCCGCAGCCACGTTCCTGAGCCCGTCGGGCCCGACGACTTCGTCAGACGACGCCCCACCCCAGCCGGGCGTCGCCTGAGGCAGCCGGTTGTCGGCTGAGCTAGGCGTTGGCTGGGCTGAGTGTCGGCTGTGGCGGGCGCTGCCTGGCGGTGGGTCGGGCTCAGGCCCGTTCTACCGCGGGTGCGATTTCTCTGACGAGGACGAGCAGCGAGCCGGCCAGCAACTTGTGGACCTGGGCGCGGCTGAGCGTCTTCTCCTGGAGCCACTGCCGGGTCGCGACTTCGGCCAGCCCGGAGTACGTGCGGAGGACGGCGCGCAGGGTGTCGGTCGGTTCAGGGACGTGGAGCAACGTGAGCATGTGCTCGACGGTGGCGTCGCGGGTCTTGTTGACGATGCGCCGGAGCTCCGGGTCCTGGCCGAAGCCTTCCGCGTCGAGAGCGGCGAGCCAGGTGTCGGCGTTGGACTCGGCTGCGTCCAGGAACAGGTGGACGCACAGGTCGACCGTCTCTTCCAGCGGCAGCGTGGGGTCGGCAGGCGGGGCCTGCCCGGCGTAGCTGACCGTGAGCCCGCGCACGACCTCCAGGAAGAGCTCACGTTTCGTGCCGAAGTAGTAGTGGATCAGCCCGCGCTGGACACCTGCCTCGCGTGCGATCGCGGCGGTGGAGACGTCGGCGTACGGGACTTCCGTGAACATCCGGCGTGCCACACCGAGGATCTGGTCGCGCCGTTCATCCCTGGGAAGCCGCTGATAGCCCGCCCTGGAGGGACGGCGTGAAGACGGAGAGGGCACGCAGGCAGCCTATGCCGCCCGGCGCCGGCCTTGCCCGAAGAGCCGCAGAGGCCGTTCCCGGGCCACGAGATAGTCGGTGGGGCGGTGCCGTACGGACGCGGGCACGACCTTGGACGCCGTCTTGTTGGCCTCGACGAGCGAGGCGAACGCGAGGGACCGTGACCGGCTCCACGGGATGCCCAGCTCACGCCGCAGCGAGCGTGGCAGGAGCGCTCCGGCGGCGAGCAGGTTGAGCTGGAGGTACGCGGGGCCGAGCGGCCAGGGCATGGGCAGCCTGCGGCGGGTGTCGAGCAGCTTGGCCGAGACGGTGGTCGGGCGCAGTTCCTCCCGGACGACCCGGTCGAAGTAAGCGCGGAAGTCTTCGTAGACGACAGGGCAGTGGCCTTCGGGTACCCCGCACGCGTACGCGATCAGCTTCTGCTCCTGGTAGAAGCGTTCGCGTTCGCCCGACGGCAGCCGTCCGAACGTGCGCTGGTAGAGATCGAGCCCGTTGTGCACCAGCGTCGCCCAGACCCAGAGCAGGAGGTCGGGGTCCAGGGCGCGGTAGCGGACACCCTCGTCCGAGACGCCGCTGACACGTTCGTGCATGCGGCGCAGCTTGACGGATTGGCGGGCGGAGACCTCGGGCTCGGCGAACGAGAGCTTGAGCATGATGTCGGCCGTCCGCCACAGCCGGGCGAACGGGTCGTTCTCGAAGTCGGAGTACTGCTCGACCCCCGCGGCCACGAGCGGGTGGGTCACCTGCAGGAGGAGGGTCGGAGCGGCGCCGAGGCCGAGCACCGGCTCGCGCATGACCGTCCAGGAGACGTCGCCTGGACGGAACGGGAGTCCACCGGTTCGTCGCATGACACCAGTAGAGCACGTTATTGGCATACCGCCAATAGGCCTGTCACCCCACCGCGACTTGGGCGGTCCCCGAGGGTGTGCGATCCTTGCCTGCGACGGACGCGGAGGAACCCGGTGCGGCTGGGCCGACTCGATCGGCGCCAATTCCGGGGCTGTCCCGCAACTGTGACCAGGGGAGTTCCCTCTCCGCGCGCCACGGCGGCAACGCTGGAAGGCTGAGGGGGAATGTTGATCCGGGAGCCAGGAGACTCCGACCGTCGGATGAGACCGCCACGGGCGTGGACACCCGAGGGAAGGACGATGTGGCATGCCGCTCTGTCTGATGTGCCGATGAGCCGCCGCGGGAACGCCGGCGCCCGGTACCCGTTCTCCGCCGTCGTCGGCATGGACGATCTCAAACTGGCCCTTCTCGTCAACGCGGTGTCGCCCGGTGTGGGCGGCGTGCTGGTGCGCGGCGAGAAGGGCACCGCGAAGTCCACGATCGTGCGCGCTCTGGCCGGGCTGCTGCCGCCGGTCGGCGTCGTGCCGGGCTGCCGCTTCTCCTGTGACCCGGGCGATCCCGATCCGGAGTGCCCCGACGGCCCGCACGCCGGCGACCCGGCGGAGCGCAGGCCCGCGCGGCTGGTGGAGCTGCCGGTCGGCGCGTCGGAGGACCGGCTCACCGGCTCCCTCGACATCGAACGGGCGCTGACCGAGGGCGTGAAGGCCTTCGAACCCGGCCTCCTCGCAGCGGCGCATCGCGGCGTGCTCTACGTCGACGAGGTCAACCTGCTGCACGACCATCTCGTCGACCTGCTCCTCGACGCCGCCGCGATGGGCGAGTCGTACGTCGAACGCGAGGGCGTCTCCGTACGGCACGCGGCGCGGTTCCTCCTCGTCGGCACCATGAACCCGGAGGAGGGCGAGCTGCGGCCGCAACTGCTCGACCGGTTCGGGCTGACGGTCGAGGTGGCGGCCACGCGTGATCCCGATGAGCGTGCCGAGGTCGTCCGGCGCCGGTTGCGGTTCGAGGACGACCCGGCGGGCTTCGCTGCGGGCTGGGCCGAGGCCGAGGCCGCGCTGGCCGGACGGATCGCTGCCGCGCAGAGCAGGCTCGCGGGGGTCGAGCTGACCGACGCCGCCCTCCGTCAGATCACCGCCGTGTGCGCCGCGTTCGAGGTGGACGGCCTGCGCGCCGACCTCGTGACCGCCCGCGCCGCGATCGCGCTGGCCGCCTGGCACGACCGGACAGAGGTCACCTCCGAGGACGTACGGACGGCCGCGCGTCTCGCCCTGCCGCATCGGCGCCGCCGCGACCCGTTCGACGCCCCCGGCCTGGACAGGCAGAAGCTCGACGATGTCCTCGAAGAGCACGGCGAGCACGGCGAGCCGGAGCCCCCGGATGACGATCCAGGAGGGCCCGGCGATGGGCCTCCTCCTCAGGACGGCGACGGTCCCGTCCCGCCGCAGGCGTCCGGAAGCGAGCACGAGCAACAGCAGCCGAACGGACAGGCTCCGGCACCGTCGCCGTCGGAGTCACCGGCACCGTCAGAGGCACCGGCACCGTCTGCGGCCCCGAGTGAGCCCGCTCCCGCCGACGCCGCGTACAAGCCCCGGCTCTTCACCGTTCCCGGGACAGGCATGGGTGCGCCCGGCCGCCGTTCCAAGGCACGGAGCCCGTACGGCCGCGTCTCAGGCGCGCAGCCCGGATCGCGCGGCCTGCACCTCGCCGCGACCCTGCGCGCCGCCGCGCCGCACCAGCACGCGCGTGGCCGCAGCGGCCCCGGGCTGGTCGTCACCGCCGGCGACCTGCGTGAGGCGGTACGGGAGGGGCGCGAGGGCAACCTGGTGCTCTTCGTCGTGGACGCGAGCGGCTCGATGGCGGCGCGGCAGCGGATGCGCGCGGTCAAGGGCGCGGTGCTGAGCCTGTTGCTGGACGCCTACCAGCGGCGCGACAAGGTCGGGCTGATCACGTTCCGGGGGACGGACGCCGAGCTGGCGCTGCCGCCGACGTCCTCGGTCGAGGCCGGCGCGCGGCGGCTGGAGCGGCTCGCGACCGGCGGCCGTACCCCCTTGGCGGCCGGGCTCCTGCGCGCCGCGGAGGTGCTGCGCGTCGAGCGGCTGCGCGATCCGGCGCGCCGCCCGCTGCTCGTGGTCGTGACCGACGGCCGCGCCACCCACGGGCCCGACCCGGCGGCGGTTGCGGGGCTGCTGGCGGGCATGCGGACCGACATGGCATCGGTCGTCGTCGACTGCGAGTCGGGGCCGGTACGGCTCGGGTTGGCGCAGAGGCTGGCGGGTCATCTCGGTGCCGAGTCAGTCCGGCTGGACGAGCTCGCCGCGGACTCGCTCGCCGGTGTCGTCCGGTCGGCACGAGGGGCGGCGTCGGTTGATGGGGGATGGCGGGCGGGCAAGGAAAGGACTGCGTGAGATGCCGCAGGGCAAGCCGGAGTACGTGCCGGAGGACGGGCTGACAACCCGCGAGCGCCGTAACCGGCCGCTGGTGGTCGTGCACACCGGTCCCGGCAAGGGGAAGTCGACCGCCGCGTTCGGGCTGGCGCTGCGTGCCTGGAACCAGGGATGGCCCATCGGGGTGTTCCAGTTCGTCAAGTCCGCCAAGTGGCGTATCGGCGAGGAGCGGGCGCTGCGCGTTCTGGGTGAGACCGGCGAGGGCGGCCCGGTGAGCTGGAACAAGATGGGCGAGGGCTGGTCGTGGATCCAGCGGCCGGGCTCGGAGGAGGATCACGAGGCGGACGCCCGCGAGGGCTGGGAACAGATCAAGCGTGATCTGGCGGCCGAGACGTACCGTTTCTACGTGCTGGACGAGTTCACGTACCCGATGAAATGGGGCTGGGTGGACGTCGAGGACGTCATCGCGACGCTGCGGGACCGTCCGGGCGCGCAGCACGTCGTCATCACCGGACGGGACGCGGATCCGCGGCTGGTGGAGTTCGCCGACCTGGTGACGGAGATGGGCAAGGTGAAGCACCCCATGGACCGCGGCCAGAAGGGCCAGAAGGGCATCGAGTGGTGACCGTTCCCGGTGTCGCTGTTCCCCGTGTCGTCGTCGCCGCGCCCGCCTCGGGGAGCGGCAAGACGACCGTGGCGACCGGGCTGATGGCGGCCTTCGCGGCGCGCGGCCTGAGGGTCTCGCCGCACAAGGTAGGGCCGGACTACATCGACCCTGGCTATCACGCGCTGGCCACAGGTCGCCCCGGCCGCAACCTCGACCCTTGGCTGACGTCAGAGGATCTCGTTGCGCCGCTCTTCCGGCATGGCGCCGACGGCTCCGACGTGGCCGTGATCGAGGGCGTCATGGGCATGTACGACGGGGCTCCGGTCCCTCTGGCTTCGGGCGCCGGGGACTTCGCCTCCACCGCGCATGTGGCGACGCTGCTCGACGCGCCGGTGATCCTCGTCGTGGACGCCGCGGCTGCGGGACGTTCGGTGGCGGCCACCGTGCACGGCTTCCGCTCGTACGGCGAGGGGGTGCGGCTCGGGGGCGTGATCCTCAACCGGATCGGGTCGGACGGTCACGAACGCCTGTGCCGCGAGGCCGTCGAGGAACTGGGGATCCCCGTGCTGGGCGCGCTCCGGCGGCACGACGACATCGCCAAGCCGTCCCGGCATCTCGGGCTCGTCCCGGTCGCCGAACGCAGCGCCGAAGCCGTGGCCACGGTCGAACGCCTGGGAGCGCTCATCGCCGAGTCCTGTGACCTGGACGCGGTCCTCGCGTTGGCCCGCAGCGCCCCGGCGTTGTGCGCCGAGCCCTGGGCCCCTGATCTGCCAGCGGGAGCGCCGCAAGCGCCGCGAGTGCGGGTGGCGGTGGCGGGCGGCTCGGCGTTCACATTCGGATACGCCGAGAACGAGGAGTTGCTCGCGGCGGCCGGAGCTGAGGTCGTCCGTTTCGATCCGTTGCGCGACGAACGGCTGCCTGAGGGGACGGCGGGCATCGTGATCGGCGGCGGCTTCCCCGAGGTGTACGCGGCGGAGCTATCGGCCAACGAGCCGCTCCGCAAGGAGGTCGCCGCGTTCGGCGGTCCGGTCTACGCCGAGTGCGCGGGCCTCCTCTATCTGGCTCGCGAGCTTGACGGCAAGCCGATGTGCGGGGTGCTGGCCAGCGTGACCGCGACCATGGCCGAACGGCTGACGCTCGGTTATCGCGCGGCCGTGGCCGTGTCCGACTCCGTCGTGGCCCGTGCGGGAGAACGTGTGCACGGGCACGAGTTCCACCGGACCGTCACGGATCCGGCGCACGGCACGACCGCCGCCTGGCAATGGTCCATCGACGGCCCGGCGGGTTTCGTCCAGGGCCACTGTGTCGCCTCGTACCTGCATCTGCATTGGGCCGGGTCGCCCGGCTTCGCGCAGCGATTCGTGGAGGCCTGCCGATGAGCGAGAGCACCTTCTGCGGCCCCGTGTTGCTGCGCGGTGAACGGGTCGAGCTGCGGCCGTTCTCGATCGACGACGCCGCCGCGCTCATCGAGATCATCCGGGCCGGCGAGGACTTCCTGCCGGACAACTTCCCGCGCAGGCTCGACGCCGAGCGCCTGGCCTGGTGGCTGAACACCGGCGTCCACCAGCCGCAGCGGTCCGGCGCGGCGATCCATCTCGCGGTGCTCGACCGGGAGAGCGGCGCCTTCGTCGGCACCATCGGGCTCTACCGGGTGGACTGGACGCAGCTCACCTGCGAGGTCGGCTACGGCACACGGCCGCGAGCGCGACGCCGGGGCTATGCGACCGAAGCGCTGCGGTTGATCTCCAGATGGGCGTTGCGCGACTGCGGCCTGCACCGCATCGAGCTCCGCGCCGCGACCATCGAGTCGGTTCGTGTCGCGGAGAAGGCCGGCTACGTCTGCGAAGGCGTCGCGCGTGGCGGTGAACGCGAGGAGGGCGTCAACCGCGACCAGTTCGTCTTCAGTCTCCTCGCCGCCGATCTCGACCGTTCTGAAGCCGGTCCGCCGAGACTGGTCGGGATCGGTGTCGGGCCGGGCGACCCCGAACTGGTGACCGCGAAGGCCGTCCGGATCCTGCGCGAGGCCGACGTCGTGCTGGTGCCCGTGATGGCGCTGGACGAGGAGGGCCGCGCCGAGTCGGTCGTGCGCGCGTACACGGGCAAGGCCGAACGCGTCGTCTTCGCGCTGAACGACCGGGGCGGCGTGACCGGCAAACGAGCCGCTGCCTGGGACGGTGCTGCCGAACGGGTCGTGCGGGCGTTCGAGGAAGGTGCTCACACGGTTGCCTTCGCCACGATCGGCGACCCGAACGTCTACTCGACGTTCACCTACCTCGCGCAGAGCGTTCGGGAGCGTCGTGCCGACGTGGCCGTGGAGACCGTGCCCGGGATCACCGCCATGCAGGATCTCGCCGCGCGTTCCGGCACCGTCCTCACCGAGGGCGCCGAGTCGCTCGCGCTGGTGCCGCTGACGGCTGGAGTGTCAGGCTTCCGGGCGGCGCTGGAGACCGGCGACACGGTCGTCGCGTACAAGGTCGGCTCGGTGGCGGCAGAGGTCGTCGAGGTGCTCAAGGACGCGGGACGGCTCGAGGAGGCGGTCTACGGGGCACGGCTCGGCCTGGCGGGTGAGGACGTGCGGCCGGCCCGGGAGATCACCGGTGCCGTGCCCTACCTGTCGACACTGATCGTGCCGGGTCGCCGCACCACGCGAGGAGGCAAGCTGTGACGGGTCGTGTGTTGTTCGTGGGGGCCGGGCCGGGTGCCGCCGACCTGCTGACGTTCCGGGCGGCGAAGGCGATCGCCGACGCCGACGTGGTGATCTGGGCGGCCAGCCTGGTCCATCCCGACGTGCTCCAGCACGCCCGCGCGGACGCGGAGATCGTTGACTCGGCGCAGCTCCCAATGGAGGGCGTGCTGCCGTACTACGAGCGCGCGGTCGCCGAGGGCCTGACCATCGCCCGGATCCACTCGGGTGATCCAGCGTTGTGGGGCGCGTTGCAGGAGCAACTCGACCGGTGCCGCGACATGGGCTTGGACGTGGAGGTCGTGCCGGGCGTCTCCAGCTTCAGCGCGGTCGCGGCGGCGGTCGAACGCGAGCTGACGATCCCCGAGGTGGCGCAGTCGGTCATCCTCACCCGGCTGGGCGGCGGCAAGACGCCCATGCCGCCGGGCGAGGAGGTCCGCGAGTTCGCCCGGCACGGCACGACGATGGCGCTCTTCCTGTCGGCGGCTCGTTCGGGCCAGCTCCAGGAGGAACTCCTCGAAGGCGGCTATCCCGAAGACACCCCGTGCGTCGTCGCGTACCAGTGCACTTGGCCGGACGAGCTGATCGTGCGGTGCGCCCTCAGTGAGCTGGCGGAGACCGTGAAGACCCACAAGCTGTGGAAGCACACGCTCGTCTTGGTGGGCCCGGCTCTGGCCGCCGGCGGCACGCGGTCGCATCTCTATCATCCGGGTCACTTCCACGGTTTCCGGCGTGCCGAGCCCGCAGCCCGGCGCCGCCTCCGCGAAGCTCGTCGCTCTTCTTGAGGACGCGACGAGGAAGTGAGGCACCCAGATGACCGAAGACCCCGAGATTACCGAAGAGACACCGCCGATTACCGAAGAGACACCGCCGATTACCGAAGAGACACCGCCGATTACCGAAGAGACACCGCCGATTACCGAAGAGACACCGGCGATTACCGAAGAGACACCGCCGGCTGCTGAAGAGACACCGCTGCGGGAGCCTGATCTGCCGCGCACGATGAAGGTGCGGCAGAAGGCCCTGCGCACTGGCTGGACGACCGGCTCCTGCGCGTCGGCGGCGGCCAAGGCGGCCACGCTGCTACTGCGCGGTGAGGACCTGCCGGGATACGTGGAGATCGCGCTGCCCTCGGGCAACCGTGTGACGTTCAAGGTCGAGGAGACGGTCGTCGACAACGCACACGACCGTGCGCGGGCGGTGGTCGTCAAGGACGCGGGCGACGACCCCGACGTCACGCACGGCGCGCACATCACGGCCGACGTGTCGTGGCGGGACGGGCCCGGGCTGGAGCTCGACGGCGGTGAGGGCGTCGGCGTGGTCACCAGGCCGGGGCTCGGCCTGGAGCTCGGCGGCCCGGCCATCAACCCGGTACCGCGCAAGATGATCACGCATGCGGTCGCCGAGGCCGTCTTCGAGGCGCCGCTCGACGAGACGCCGGAGGCCGCGGACGTCACCGACCCGGCATCCGGGCGGGGCCTCCGGGTCGTCATCTCGGTGCCCGATGGCGAGATCATGGCGCGCAAGACCACCAACAAGCGGCTGGGCATCCTGGGCGGCATCTCGATCCTCGGAACCACCGGCATCGTGCGCCCGTTCTCGACGGCGTCCTGGCGTGCCAGTGTGGAGCAGGCCGTGTCTGTCATGGCGGCGCAGGGCGAGACGACCCTTGTGCTCTGCACCGGTGGCCGTACCGAGAAGGGCGCCATGAAGATGTTGCCCAAGCTTCCCGACGTGTGCTTCGTCGAGGTCGGTGACTTCACCGGTGCGGCGCTGCGCCGCGCGGTCGAGCACGGCGTCAAGCAGGTGGTCTTCGTCGGCATGGCGGGCAAGCTGACCAAGCTGGCCGCGGGTGTGCTGATGACGCACTACACGCGTTCCAAGGTGAACACCGAACTGCTCGGCGTGATCACCACCGACATGGGCGGCTCCGCGGAGCTGGCCGCCGAAGTGGCCCAGGCCAACACCGCACGCCACGCGTACGAGCTGTGGGAGGCCGCTGGGATCCTCGGTCCCTGCGGCCGGGAGCTCTGCCGCCGCGTCGCGGGCGTGCTGGAGCGCTTCGCGGTCGAGGAGGCGGGCGGTGAGGTGGCCGCGCAGGTCGTGCTCGTCGACTTCACCGGTGAGCGCATGGTCGGCATGTACGGCCGGATGGCGCGCTGACATGATCACGGTGGTCGGGTACGACGGGACGCCCCTCGCGGGTGAGGCGGGCGAACGCCTGGCGCAGGCGGTGCTGGTCGTGGGCGGAGCGCGGCATCTGGAAGCCGTCGCGGTGCCGCCGGGCGCCCGTGCCATCGTGATGGGGAACGTGACGGCCGCGCTGGACGAGATCGATGCCATGGAGGGCGGCGGCGATGTCGTGGTCCTGGCGAGCGGTGATCCAGGGTTCTTCGGGATCGTACGGGCGCTGCGCGAGCGCGGTCACACGCCGAAAGTGATCCCGGCGGTGTCGTCCGTGGCGCAGGCCTTCGCGCGCGCCGGGCTGCCATGGGACGACGCGGTGGTGGTGTCCGCGCACGGACGTGAGCTGCGACGAGCCGTGAACGCCTGCCGGGCGTTCCCGAAGGTCGCGGTGCTGACCGCGCCGGGGGCGGGACCGGCCGAGCTGGCCCGGGAGCTCTTCCCGCAGACGCCGCGTTCCTTCGTCGTGTGTGAGGACCTGGGCGGGCCGAACGAGCGGGTGGTGCACGTTCGCCCAGCAGAGGCAACGACACGGCCCTGGCGAGACCCGAACGTGGTGCTCGTGCTGGACTCCCGGCGCGCCGTCGGCGAGCGCGGCTGGATCGCGGGCACGCCTGCTGGTCCGGCGGGCTGGGGGCTCACTGAGGAGGCGTTCAAGCACCGCGAGTCGCTCATCACCAAGCCGGAGGTTCGCGCGTTCGCGCTGGCGAAGCTGGGGCCACGGGTCGGTGACATGGTGTGGGACGTGGGCGCGGGCAGCGGTTCCGTGGCCATCGAATGCGCCCGCTTCGGAGCCGCCGTCGTCGCGCTCGAACGGGACGAGGCGTTGTGCAAGCTCATCCGTGCCAACGTGCGCGCGTACGGGGTCAAGGTCGCCGTTTCACGCGGCGAGGCACCCGGCGCCCTGGACCACCTGCCCGACCCGGACGCCGTCTTCGTGGGCGGCGGCGGCCCGGAGGTCGTCCGGGCGTGTGCCGCGCGGGCGTTGCGCTCCGTGGTGGTCACGTTGATCGCGGTGGAACGGGTGCGCCCGACGCTGGACGCCCTGCGCGCCGAGGGACTCATCGTCGACGCCGTCCACCTGCAGGCGAGCCGGCTCTCACCGATGCCGGGCGACGTCCACCGGTTCGCGGCCACGAACCCGGTCTACCTGGTGTGGGGCATGCGGGAGGAGCCGCCGCTCCCAGTGGCACCGGAGGAGCCGAACGAGCGGCGAGCGGAGATCGCTCCGCTGCCCGGCGAGAACGTGGGGGGCGCCAAGTGATCGGGGTTGTCGCGGCGACTGCGAGCGGCCGGACGGCGGCGGCGACGCTGGCTGACGTGTGGCCGGACGAGGTGCGGCTGTTCACCGAGGGCAAGGTGGGCGACGGCCTGCGCGAGGCGTGGGCGAGCTGCGACGCGATCGTGAGCTTCCTCGCGGTGGGGGCGACCGTCCGGGTGCTGGCGCCGCTGCTGGAGCACAAGACCGCAGATCCGGCCGTGGTGTGCGTGGACGAGAGCATGCAGTACGCGGTGGCGGTCCTCGGCGGTCATCACGGCGCGAACCTGCTGGCGCGGCGGCTCACGGGCGTGCTCGGGTGCGAGCCCGTCGTGACGACCGCGAGCGACCAGAGCAACATCACGCCGCTCGACTCGTACGGCGCCGAGCTGGGCTTTACCGTCCACAACCGCGAGATGCTCGCGCACGTCGGCGCGGCGGTGTTGTCGGGCGAGCCGGTGCTGATCGAAGGCGCGGAGGGCTGGCCGCTGCCCGCGCTGCCGCCGAACGTACGGCCGGACGCGGGGTCCTCGGACGGAGAGTTCTCGGATGGAGAGTTCTCGGCAGGGATCCTCGTGTCGGACGCGGCTGAGCTCACGTGTATGTGCCATGAAGGCTGGTTTGGGAGTCGGCTGGTTTACCGGCCGCCGTCGCTGGTCGTCGGGGTGGGGTCGGCGCGCGGCGTGTCGGCGGAGGAGGTCTCGAGGCTGATCGACGTGGCGTTGGGCGAGGCCGGGCTCGCGCCGGAGTCGGTGCGGTGCCTGGCGACGGTGGATCTCAAGGCGGACGAGGAGGGGATCCTGGCGGCGGCACGCGAGCGCGGCTGGGAGGTGATCACGTTTCCGGCGGACGTGCTCGCAGAGGTCGAGGTGCCCAACCCCTCCGATGTGGTGCGCGCGGAGGTGGGGACGCCGAGCGTCGCCGAGGCGTCCGCGCTGCATGCCGCCCGCTCGTACGGGCGGAGTGGCGAACTCGTGGCTGAGAAGCGCAAGTCGGCGAACGCGACGGTCGCGGTCGCGCGGCTCGCCCCGAAGGGACGGCTGAGCATCGTCGGACTGGGGCCCGGCGCACGCGACCTGGTCACACCACGGGCGGTCGAGGCGCTGCGGCGGGCGGCGGTCGTGGTCGGGCTTGATCAGTACGTGGATCAGGTGCGCGACCTGCTGCGCCCGGGGACGCGGGTCCTGGAGAGCGGGCTGGGCCAGGAGGAGGAGCGCGCTCGTACGGCCGTCGAGGAGGCCGGGCGCGGGAACGCGGTCGCGCTGATCGGGTCGGGCGATGCCGGTGTCTACGCGATGGCGAGTCCTGCGCTCGAGTTCGCTTCGTACGACATCGAGGTCGAAGGCGTGCCGGGGATCACGGCGGCGATCGCAGCCTCGAACCTGCTGGGCGCGCCTCTCGGCCACGACCACGCCTACATCTCCCTCTCCGACCTGCACACCCCCTGGGAGATCATCGAACGCCGTGTACGGTCGGCCGCCGAGGGCGATTTCACGGTGTGCTTCTACAACCCGCGCAGCAAGGCCCGGGACTGGCAGCTGCCCAAGGCGTTGAGCATCCTGGCCGAGCACCGGCCCCCCGAGACGCCCGTGGGCCTCGTGCGGAACGCCTCCCGCCCGGACGAGACGGCGACGCTGAGCACGCTCGCGGAGGTGGACCCGGCGCAGGTGGACATGTTCACCGTGGTCCTGGTCGGGTCGAGTGTCAGCCGTGCGGTGGCTGGGCGCTTTGTCACTCCACGGGGGTACCGGTGGGCATAGTCTCCAAGGTCCGTACCGACCTTAATGTGATCGTCACCGACCGGTGCCAGGGGTGCGGCGCGTGCCTGCTGACCTGCCCCGAACACGCGATCCGACCGCACGGGCGGCCATTGCTCGTCCTCGATGAGCTGTGCACCGGCTGTGGGGAGTGCATCGAGGTGTGCCCCGTCGATGCCATTGAGGAGAAGGCCATCGAGGAGAAGCCGGGCACGATCGAGGAGAGTCCATGCGTGATCGAGGAGAGTTCATGCGCGATCAAGTGACCGTTCGCCAGCCACACCCGATCGAGGTGCGGTCGTACGAGATCCTCCGGTCGCGCGTGGACCTGTCGCCGATGCCGCCGCTGTGGCGCGCGGTGGCCGAGCGCGTGATCCACTCCAGCGCCGACCTGGAGTACGCGGTGGACCTGGTGACCACTGAGGAGGCCCTCCGGCAGGGCTGGACGGCGCTGATACAGGGTGCCCCGATCGTCACCGACGTCGAGATGGTCGCGGCCGGGATCACCGCCCGCGAGACGCTCTGCCATGTGAGCGACCCGGCGGCGGCGCGGATGGCCCGGGCTGCGGGGATCACCCGTTCGGCGGCGGCGGTCCGGCTGTCGTACTCGGAGGTGGGGCCGGGCGCGGTCTGGGTGGTGGGCTGCGCCCCGACGGCGCTGTTCGAGCTGATCCAGCAGAAGGTGCGGCCGGCGCTGGTCATCGGGCTGCCGGTCGGCTTCGTGGACGCCGCTGAGTCCAAGGAGGCGCTGCGCGCCAGCGGGCTGCCGCAGCTCAGCAACTACTCCGAGAAGGGCGGGTCGGCGGTCGCCGCGGCCGCCTGCAACGCGCTGCTCTACCACGAGGGAGATCAACGTTGAAGCCGCCCTTGCTGGTGGTCGGGCACGGCACCCGGGACGAGCCGGGCGTCGCGGAGTTCGGCAGGTTCGTGGCGCGGCTGGGCGCCCGGATGCCCGTCCAGGTGGCGGGAGGCTTCATCGAACTGTCGCCGCCGCCGCTGACCGAGGCGGTGGCGGAGCTCTACGCGGCCGGCCACCGGCGGGTCGCCGCCGTGCCGCTGGTGCTGGTCGCGGCCGGGCACGGCAAAGGTGACATTCCGGGTGCGATGTCCCGCGAGCTCGTGCGGCACGCGGGTCTCTCGTACACCTATGGCAGGCCCCTGGGACCTCATCCGACCCTCCTCGGATTGCTGGAAGAACGGCTCAGAGCGGCTCTCGGGGCCGAACCGGGGGAGACGGCGGTCCTGCTGGTGGGACGGGGATCGACGGATCCCGACGCGAACGCCGAGGTCCACAAGGTGGCGCGGCTGTTCTGGGAAGGGCGCGGGGCGTCCGGGCCTGATCAAGGGCTTGGGCTGACCGCTGTGGAGCCGGCGTTCATCTCGCTGGCCAGGCCGAGCGTCGAAGAGGGCCTGGACCGGCTCCGGCGCTTGGGCGCGCGGCGGATCGTGGTGCTGCCGTACTTCCTGTTCTCGGGCATTCTGCCGGATCGGGTGGTGACGGAGGCGCGCGCCTATGCGGGCGACCATCGTGAGCTGGACGTGCGCTGCGCCGAGGTGATCGGCGACTGCGACGGGCTGGCCGGGCTGGTGGTCGAACGGTACGAGGAGGCTCTCCTGGGTGACATCCGGATGAATTGCGACACATGCGTCTACCGGATCGCGATGCCAGGATTCGAGGACCGCGTGGGGGCCCCGCAACTCCCGCACCACCACCCGGATGATCCGGCCGGGCACGGCCACGGACATGCTCATCCACACTGAGCTGCCAGAACCCCCTTCACACCGCCGTTCTACGAGGGAGTGGTTTTGTGACCGAACCGCAGGAGATCGAAGAGGCGGACCTGCTGCACCACGGTGACGCCGAGGTCGGCGACGGCCTCGAGGACTTCGCCGTGAACGTGCGTTCCAACACACCGCCGGAGTGGCTGGCGACCCGGCTGCGGGCCTCGATCGCGGACCTGGCCGCCTACCCGGATCCGGGCGCGGCGCGGTGCGCGGTGGCGCGCCGGCACAGCCGGGCGGTCGACGAAGTGCTGCTCACCGCCGGTGCCGCCGAGGCGTTCGTGCTGCTGGCCCGGGTGCTGGAACCGCGTCGCGCAGTGGTCGTGCACCCGCAGTTCACCGAGCCGGAGGCGGCGCTGCGGGCAGCCGGGCACGAGGTCGAACGGGTCGTTCTCGACAAGGACTTCACCCTCGACCCGGAGGCCGTGCCGGCGGACGCCGACCTGGTGATGATCGGCAATCCGACCAACCCGACCTCGGTGCTGCACCCCGAGGCCGCCGTCGCCGCGCTGGCCCGCCCCGGCCGCACGGTCGTGGTGGACGAGGCGTTCATGGACTGCGTACCGGGCGAGCCGGAGAGCCTGGCGGGGGTGCCGGGGCCGGGGCTCGTCGTGATCCGCAGCCTGACCAAGACGTGGGGTCTGGCGGGCCTGCGGGCCGGATACCTGCTGGCCGAGGCCAAGCTAACCGCCCGCCTTGCCGCTGCGCAGCCGCTGTGGGCGCTCTCCACGCCCGCTCTCGTCGCGATCGAGGCCTGCTGCGAGCCGGACGCGCTGAACGAGGCGGAGCAGTGGGCCATCGAGCTGGGAGAGGAGCGCAGCCGCCTGGCGACGGAGCTGACGTCCCGAGGGGTGTACGTGGTCCCGGGCGCCCGGGCGTCGTTCCTCTGCCTGCGCGTGCCCGACGGTCTGGGCATCCGTGCCCTGTTGCGCCAGCGAGGCTACGCCGTAAGGCGCGGCGACACGTTCCCTGGTCTGGGCCCGGATTGGCTGCGCGTCGCAGTCCGCGACCGCGCCTCCAACAACGCCCTACTGGAGGTCCTAAGTGACCTCGGCATCTGATTCCACCGAGCGGTTCGGGGTGGTCCGGGGCGCTGGGAGGTTTACGGATGTGGAGCGGGGTGCTGTTCACCGGGTGATCGCGGAACGGCGGGATGTGCGCGATGGATTTCTGCCCGATGCGGTGGACGATGTGGTGCTGACGCGGATCTTGGAGGCGGCCCATCGGGCGCCGTCGGTGGGGCTGACGCAGCCATGGGACTTCCTGATCATCCGGGATCCGGCCCGGCGGGACCGGATCCGCGGGCTCGCCGACCGGCAGCGCGCCGCGTATGCCGCGAGCCTGACGCGTCCGAGGGCAGAACGGTTCGACCACCTCAAGGTCGAGGCGATCCGCGAGGCGCCGGTCAACATCGCCGTCACGTGCGACCCGACGCGCGGCGGCCGGAATCCCCTCGGCCGGCACAGCCAGCCGCAGACGGCGGCCTACTCGGTCGCCTGCGCCGTGCAGAACCTGTGGCTTGCGGCCCGCGCGGAGGGACTGGGCGTCGGGTGGGTGAGTTTCTTCGACGAACGCGAGCTGGCCGCCGAGCTGGGCCTGCCCGCCCATGTCGAAGTCGTGGCATACCTGTGTGTGGGCCATGTCACCGAGTTCCCGCCCGCGCCGCAGCTGGCGCTGACGGGATGGGCACGCCGCCGCCCGCTCGCGTGGGCGGTCCACGACGAGACGTACGGGCGGCGCAGGCTGCCAGGGGAGGCACCCGTGGACCTGATCGAGCAGACCATCACGGCGATCGAGCCGCTGGACGAGGCCGCGATGCGGGACGCCCGCGATCACCAGGCCCGGCTCACCAAGCCGCCCGGCTCGCTGGGCGTCCTGGAGGAGGTGGCGGTCCGGCTCGCCGGGCTGGCCGGGCAAAGCCCGCCGCCGCTGCCCGAGCCGGCCGCCGTCGCGATCTTCGCTGCGGACCAAGGCGTGCATGCCCAAGGGGTGACTCCGTGGCCACAGGAGGTCACCGCCCAGATGGTCGCCAACTTCCTGGCAGGCGGCGCGGTGGTCAACGCGTTCGCGGGCCAGGTGGGCGCCGAGGTCAGCGTCGTGGACATCGGCGTCGCCGCCGCGCTCGACCCCGCGCCGGGCCTGCTGCCCCGCAAGGTCGCCCCGGGCACCGCCGACATGACACAGGGCCCGGCGATGACCCCTGACCAGGTCGTCCAGGCCGTGGAGACCGGCATCGAGGTCGCCCGCGACCTGGTGTCCGCGGGCGCCCGCTGCTTGATCACCGGTGACATGGGGATCGCCAACACGACGGCGTCCGCCGCCCTGATCGCCGCGTTCACCGGCCTGCCTCCCGAGCAGGTGACGGGCCGCGGCACCGGCATCGACGACGCGACGCACGCCCACAAGATCGACGTAGTCCGCGCGGCCCTCACCCGCCACGACCTTCTGCCATCCAACCCAACGCCACCGCAAGTCCCGGCGCCCTCGGAGGCCCCCTCGCCCTCGGAGGCCCTCTCGCCCTCGCAGGACCCAGCGCCCTCGGAGGAACCAGCGCCCCTGAGTGGCTCGGGGCGCTTGGTCGGCCCGGCGGCGCTGGATGTCCTGGCGGCGGTCGGGGGGCTGGAACACGCAGCGCTGGCCGGATTCATCCTCGGCGGCGCGGCGCTGCACGTGCCGGTCGTGCTCGACGGGGTGATCGCCGGGGCGGCGGCCCTCGCGGCGGCGGCGATGTGCCCGGACGTGCTCGGTGCCTGCGTGGCCGGGCACCGGTCGGCCGAGCCGGGCCACACCGCGGCCGTCGAGCACCTCGGCCTCCGGCCGCTGGTCGATCTCGAACTGCGGCTGGGTGAGGGGACGGGAGCCCTTCTGGCGCTGCCACTCGTCCAGAGCGCGGTACGAGTCATGCACGAGGTCGCGACCTTCGACTCCGCGGGAGTGAGCGGTAAAACGGAAGTCGACTCCGTAACGAGCTGATCACGGGTTGAGTCACGCTCGGCTATCGACTGGGGGAGAGCACTCTCCATGGGCTCCGCAACCCCGGTACCTTTAGTCCGCAAAGGCACATGTCAGTCACCCGCGTCCTGATCGAGAGAATGCATTGCCCCCGTACCTGCTAGGCCTGCGACTCAGCGGGCGGCGCGTCCTCGTCGTCGGCGGCGGCCGGGTCGCCCAGCGGCGCATACCGGCGCTGCTCGCGGCAGGTGCCGACGTCGTGCTCGTCGCACCTGAGGTCACGCCCTCGCTGGAGGGACTGATCGACGACGGCCGGGTGACGTGGCTCCAGCGGGAGTACGAACGCGGCGACTGCGCGGGGGCCTGGCTCGTGCAGGCCGTGAGCGACGACGGCAAGGTCAACGCGGCGGTCGCAGCCGAGGCCGAGAACGCCCGGGTGTGGTGCGTACGCGCCGATGACGCCGACGCCTCCGCAGCCTGGACCCCCGCGAGCGGGCAGGTCGGTGAGACCACCGTGGGCGTGCTGGCGGGCGGCGACCCGCGGCGCGCGGCGGGCATCCGCGACGCGGTCGTCGACGGGTTGCGTGACGCGACCCTGGAAGCACGGCACTCACGGCACAAGCCGACGGGCGTGGCGCTGGTGGGCGGCGGGCCCGGCGACCCCGCACTGATCACGGTGCGCGGGCGGCAGCTGCTGGCTCAGGCCGACGTCGTCGTGACCGACCGGCTGGCCCCGCGCGAGCTGCTCGACGAACTCCCGGCGGACGTCGAGGTGATCGACGCAGCCAAGATCCCGTACGGGCGCACGGTGACGCAGGAGCGCATCAACGACTACCTGGTCGAGCACGCGCGGCAGGGCCGGTTCGTGGTGCGGCTCAAGGGCGGCGACCCGTTCGTCTTCGGCCGCGGTGCCGAAGAGGTGCTGCACTGCGCCAAGCACGGCATCCCCGTGACCGTGGTGCCTGGCGTCACCAGCGCGGTCGCGGCGCCCGCCGCGGCCGGCATCCCCGTGACCCACCGGGGCGTGGCCCAGGACTTCCACGTCGTCTCGGCCCACATCGCCCCCGACACTCCGGCGTCGACCGTCGACTGGGCAGCTCTTGGCAGGTCAGAGGGCACGTTGGTGCTGCTCATGGCGGTGGAGCGGATGAGCCTCATCGCCGACACCCTCATGCGCTATGGTCGGTCGTCTGACACGCCGGTGGCCGTGGTTCAGGACGGCACCCTCCCGGGACAGCGGGCGCTGACGGCCACCTTGGGCACTGTGGTCGACGAGATGGCGGCCGCCGGAGTCCGGCCACCCGCGATCGTGGTCGTGGGCGACGTGGTCAATGTGGCACGAGAGATCGACATGATTCGAGCGGACATGGGACGGGATCCGTGACACCCCCGGCAGAGCAGAGCGCGGTCCATGACGAGGAGGCGGGTGCCGGCCCGGAGCGCGCCGGCACCGGCGCCGTACCCGAGCCCGCCCGGCCCTCCACAGGGCCCGTGAAGGAACCGGCCCCCACCGAGCAGCCGTCGAGCGAACGGCCGTCCGGCGAAGGCCCGGCCGGTGAACGATCGTCCGGCAAGGGCTCGTCCGCCGAGCGTCCGGCCAGCAAACGATCACCCCGCAAGCGCCCGGCCACCAAACGGGCGTCCGCCGAGCCGCCGTCCGCGGAGGAGCCGTCCGTGGACCAGCCGTCTGCCAGCGAGGCGTCCTCCGGCGAGGGGCCGTCCGCCGAACCACCGTCCGGCAAGGGCCAGTCCGGCGACCGCTCATCCGCAGAGCCGTCGTCCACCGAGAGGCCACCATCCAGCGAGGGCTCGTCCAGCCAGGGGCCGTCCGGCAAGCGGTCGTCTGGCAAGCGATCGCCCGGTGAGCCGTCATCCGTCAAGCGATCTTCCGGCGGGCGACCGTCCGGTAAGCGTTCATCCGCAGAGTCGTCATCCGCCGAGCGGCCGTCCGGCGAGCAGCCGTCGTCCGCGGAGTCGTCGTCTGGCGCGCCGTCGGCTGGAGAGCGGTCATCCGGCGAGCGGGCGTCTGGCGAGCAGCCATTGTCCGCGGAGTCGTCGTCTGGCGTTGGGTCGTCGGGCGAGCGTTCGTCCGCTGAGCAGCCGTCTGGCGAGCGGCCGTCTGTCGAGTCGTCATCTGCCGGGCAGACGTCCGGCGAGCAGCCATCGTCCGCAGAGTCGTCATCTGGTGCTGGGTCGTCCGGCGAGCGTTCGTCTGCTGAGCGGCCGTCTGGCGCGCCGTCGTCTGTCGAGTCGTCATCCGTCGGGCGGGCGTCTGGCGAAGAGCCATCGTTCATAGAGTCGTCGTCTGGTGCTGGGTCGTCCGGCGAGCGCTCGTCCGCTGGGCGGCCGTCTGGCGCGCCGTCATCTGTCGGGCGGCCGTCTGGCGAACAGCCATGGTTCGTTGAGTCGTCGTCTGGCGTTGGGTCGGGTGAGCGTTCGTCCGCTGAGCGGCCGTCTGGCGTGCCGTCGTCCGCCGAGCAGCCGTTCGGCGTGCCATCGGCTGGCGGGAGGTCGGCTGGTGATCCTTTGTCCAGTGAACGGGCGTCTGGCGGGGGGTCGTCTGGTGATCAGCCGTCCAGTGGGCCGGCGGCGGGCGGGTTGCCGCCTGGGGCGGTTGATCTTGCCGGGACGGAGGCGCTCTCGGGGCGCCGGCCGGAGCCGGTGACCGCGCGTGGACCGGTGCACAAGGGGGCGCTCACCAGGGCCCTGACCGGGTTGCGCGACCAGCTCGCGGCGTTCGAGCTGGTGCTCGACGTGCCCGGGGTGGAGGAGGCGCGGGCGGCGCAGCTCGACATCAAGGCGCAGCTTGACGACTACGTGCTGCCGCGCATCCAGGCGGCGAGCGCGCCCATGCTCGTGGTGCTGGGCGGTTCGACCGGGGCGGGCAAGTCGACCCTGGTCAACACGCTCGTGGGGTCGCGGGTCAGTGCCACCGGCGTGCTGCGGCCGACCACCAGCAGCCCGATCCTGGTGTGCCACCCCGACCACAACGACTGGTTCCTGGAGGGGCCGCTGCTGCCCGGCATGGGACGCGTTCCCGGCCCGGCGCCGGACGCCATCGCGGGCGACCAGCTGGTGATCATTCCCAGCGAGGCGATCCCGCCGGGGCTGGCGCTGCTGGACAGCCCGGACTTCGACTCGGTCTTCGAAGACCACTTCGAGTTCGCGACCAAGCTGATGGCCGCCGCCGACCTGTGGTTGTGCGTCACCACGGCGGCGCGGTACGCCGACGCCCAGGTGTGGCAGATGCTGCAGCGGGCCAAGGACAACGGCGCCACCATCGGGGTCGTGCTCTCGCGGGTGCCGCAGGGCGCGGGTTCTGAGGTCGTCGACCACTTCGCCGAGATGCTCACCGAGCACGGCGTCGGTGACGCCCGCCGGTTCACCATCCCGGAGACCAAGATCGAGGACAGCCGGCTGCCGGAGGAGGCCGCCGAGGGCGTGCGGTCCTGGCTGGTCGGTGTCGCCGAGAACGCCGAAGACCGCGAGATCGTGATCGGCGACACCCTCGGCGGTGTGCTCGACAGCCTCCGCATCCGCGTGCCTGAGCTGGCCAAGCAGGTCGAGGTCCAGGTCGAGCAGCGCGGCGAGCTGGCCCAGGAGGTCGAGGCCGCGTACGGCACGGCGCTCGCCGAGCTCGACGAGGACACCCGCAACGGCTCGCTGCTGCGCGGCGAGGTGCTGGCCCGCTGGCAGGACTTCGCCGGAACGGGTGATCTCCTACGCGCTCTCCACGTTCAACGCGGGCGGCCGGGACGGCGCTCCAGCCGCCGGCGCCGCAGCCCAGCCCGTGTGCGCGCACTCAAGAGCGCCCTGCGCAGCGGGCTCGAATCGTTGATCACCGTGTCCGCCGAGCACGCCGCCGAGCAAGTGCTCGTCCGGTGGCGGGCGCATCCGGCGGGCGGCCAGGTCCTCGCCCGCCCGGCCACCGGCCTCGGGCAGGCGTCGCCGGAGCTGTCGCGCCGCGTCACCCGGGCCGTCAGCTCCTGGCAGGACCACGTTCAGGAACTGATCCGCACCGAGGGCGTCACCAAGCGCTCGGTCGCCAAGCTGGTCTCCTTCGACGAGGAGGCGCTGTCGCTGGTCCTGATGATCGGGCTGCTCGGCTACGGCACCTCCGATGTCGCCGTCGAGGGCGGCACCAGCGCCGTGCCGCAGCGGCTGCTCAAGGCGCTGTTCGGCGCGGAGTCGCTGCGCGGCATGGGCGCCAAGGCCCGCGCCGACCTGCGGAGCCGCATCGGCATGCTGTTCGACGAAGAGGCCCTGCGGTACGGGCAGGTCCTCGACGCCGCCGGCATCCCCGACGAAACGACCCCCGTCCAGCTTTACCAAGCCACGTACAACCTCGAGGTCGCCCGATGACAACCTCGGCCATTCCCGCGAAGTCCCCGGTGGGGACCGGCGGCATCCCGATCCCCGCGGCGGACGCCCTCGACGGCGCCGCCGGGCTCACCCACCGGCTCGACCGGCTCGACCAGCTGGTCGAGCTCGGCAGCGGCCGGCTCGACGCGCCGATCCTGGCGGAAGCCGCAGTGCTCCTCGACCGAGCCGGGCAGCGGCTGCGCCTATCGGGGGAGCACACCGTCGTCACGCTCGCCGGCGGAACGGGAAGCGGCAAGTCGTCCCTGTTCAACGCCATCTGCGGGCTGGAGCTGTCGCCCACCGGCGTGCGGCGGCCCATGACCTCCAAGGCGCACGCCTGTGTCTGGGGCCTCGACGGCGCGGGCCCGCTCCTCGACTGGCTCGACGTCGACAAGCGCCACCGCTACGCCCGCGCCAGCGCACTCGATCTGGAACGCGCCGACAGCTCGCTGCAGGGCCTCGTCCTGCTCGACCTGCCCGACCACGACTCCATCCAGGCTCTCCACCGCGCCGAGGTCGACCGTTTCGTCACCATCGCCGACCTCCTCGTGTGGGTGGTCGACCCGCAGAAGTACGCGGACGCGGCGCTGCACCGCAACTACATCGTCCCGTTCGCCCGCCATGCCGGGGTCACTTTGATCGTCCTCAACCAGGTCGACAAGCTGCAGCCCGCCGAGGTCGACGACTGCGTGGCCGACCTCCGCCGCCTCCTGGAGGCCGAGGGCCTGGCCGACCCGCGGATCGTCACCACGTCCGCGGTCAGCGAGGAGGGCGTCGCGGGCTTCCGGGGGGTGCTGGTCGACACCGTCGCCGCCCGCCGCGCGCGTTCCGAACGGCTGACCGCCGACGTCGACAAGGTCTCCGAACGTTTCATCGAGTTCCGCGGCGCCGCCGAGCCGCCCACGGGCGTCGACGAGGCAAGCCGTACCGAGCTCGTCCAGGCCCTCACCGACGCCGCCGGCGCGCCGGCCGTCGCCGAGGCGATGGAGAGCGCGTACGAGCTGCGCGCCGCCGATTTCGTGGGCTGGCCGGTCAGCGCCCTGATCACCCGCCTTCGTTCGGACCCCCTGCGCCGCATGCGCCTCACCGAGCTCCGCGACGAGCTGCGCGGTGCGTTCACCGGCCCCATCGGCGCCCAGCAGGGCGACGTCGACACCGCCCTCCAGGGCGTCACCGACGGGGTGGTCGCCGACCTGCCCGGCCCATGGGCCCGCTCGGTCCGCGCCGCGGCCCGTTCCCGGTCGGCCGAGCTCCCCGAGGCCCTCGGCGAGTCGCTCAAGGAGGCGCTCCCCACGTTCAACCAGATCCCGCGCTGGTGGTGGCTGGTCAAGACCTGGCAGTACTTCCTGGTCCTGATCTCCATCCTGGGTGTCGCCTGGATCGGCCTCCTGCTCGCGTACAGCATCTTCGACCTCGGTGACGCCCCCGACGCCCTGATCGGCGAGGCGGGCCTCATCCCGTACGTCGCGATCCTCGTCGTCTGCACGATGGGCATGGGCGCGCTGACCTCGTCCGCCTGCCGCAACATGGTCGCGCTGCAGTCGTCCAAGCACGGTGAACGCATGGAACAGCACATGCGGGAGCGCATCGCCGTGGTCGCCGAGGAGATGGTCCTGACGCCGGTGGCCGCCGAGCTCGACGCCTACGCGCGGTTCCGCGACAACGTGGAAGCCGTCCGCAGCTAGTTATCCACAGTTTCGTGAGGGGCTTCTCACGGAGGGTGAGCATGGGCCACCGTGGTGGTCGTACGGAGCGATGAAGGCTCCGTGCGACGACCGAAGTGGAGGACATGTGAACGAGGCCCAGATCACCGTCGTCGGCTGGATCGCCGCGGAGCCCTTCTACACGATCACAGGCAACGGCACCCCGTTCCTGTCATTACGGGTCGGCTGCACCCCGCGCCGCTTCGACCGGCAGTCCGGGCTCTGGAAGGACGTCGACGCGCTCTTCCTGACCGTCAACTGCTGGCGCCAGCTCGCCGACAACGTCAACGCGTCGGAGTTCAAACGCGGATACCCCGTCGTCGTCACCGGCAGGCTGCGCATCCGGCAGTACGAGAAGGACGGGCAATACCGGTTCTCCGCCGAGATCGAGGCCAGCACCCTGGGCCACGATCTGTCCCGTGGCACGGCCGACTTCCGCCCCGTTCAGCGAACCGGTGCCCTCAGTGAGGAGGATCGCCAGGTGGCCCAGGACGCCGCGGACCAGTGGGCGGTCTCAGGCCCCCTCACCGCCCCTGAGCCCGCCGAGCCTGCGAGCCAGGCGACCACGCCTGCGGGTCAGGCGACCGTGTCTGCGAGCCAGGCGACCACGCCTGCGGGCCAGTCGACGACGGAGGTCGACGGCACCGAACGCGGCGAGGACGACGGCGAGGACGCCAAGGAAAGCCTCGATCTCCAGACGGAGGCTGCCTGAGGTCCACCATCACGGAAGGTGTCCGCTCGCAGGCGCAGAGTGCGCGGATATCGCCCGTCACAGTGGAAGGAGGCGTACTCTCTGTGACTGTGAATCAGTCCTGGGGCGCGCTCACCCTCTTCGCTACCGCGATGATGGCGATGATCGGATTCGCCGTCCGGATGATGAAAGCTGAGGTCTCCGGATTCCGCAGCGAGACCAATGCGACGCTCGACGGCGTGCGCAGCGAGACGAAGGCGCTCTTCGAGGGCATGCGCAGCGAGACCAACGCCCAGTTCGAGGGGATTCGCAGCGAGGCGAAGGCTCGGTTCGAGGGCATGCGTAGTGAAACTCAGGCACAGTTCAAGGGCATCCGTAGCGAAACGCAGGCGCAGTTCGATGGCATACATGCGGAAAACACGGCCATGTTCGAGACGCAACGTGCGGAGTACCGCGCGTTGTTCGCCGGTCAGCGCACCGAATACCGGGCATTGTTCGAGGACCAGCGCGCGGAGACCTCGGCCCTCCTCGAGGGCCAGAGCACCGAGCACCGGGCGTTGTTCGAGGGCCAGAGCACCGAGTGCAGCGCGTTGTTCGAGGGCCAGCGCGCGGAAAACGCAGCCATGCTGGCGGGGCACCGTGAGCAGAACGCGGTCATGCTCGAAAGCCAGCGGGCGGAGTACCGGGCGTTGTTCGAGGGCCAGCGCAACGAGATGCGGGCGTTGTTCGAGGGTCTCCGTGGCGAGATGGGCGTTCGGTTCGACCAGCTCGACGCTCGAGTGGACGGGGTGGACGCCGGCCTGGACGGGGTCGATGTCCGGCTGGGGCGAGTCGATGCCCGGCTGGATCGGGTGGATGCCCGGTTGAACCGGGTGGAGGAGCAGGTGCGAACGCTCGACCAGGATGTGCACGCTCTGTCGATCAAGGTGATGGGCAGGGACCAGCCCCCCGATGGCTGATCCGGGACCCATCGGTTGCGGGGGCGTCGTCGGCAGCCGGCCGACCTGCCGGTCGGCGCCCCCGGCCGTAGGGGTTTGCGGGCCGCCTTATATCCAGGAAACGCCGCGCATGGTTCCTTCCCCCTCCGGTGGTGCTGAGGACAGCGTGTCCGCTGGCCCCGCCCGTAGGGACCGAGCGGTCACCTACATGTGCGCTATCGAAGGTACCGTTTTCCGACCCGTTCCGCACACGTTGCAACTATCGTGTTACACAACGTGAGTCGTAAGGGGGAAGGATGACGGCAGTGCAGTCGTCCGCCGAGGACCGAGGTGGGGACCTGGCCCGCAGGCCCCGGCGCCGTGGCATTCCCGGGCGCCTGTCCCTGCTGGCCGTCTACGTGCCCGCGGTCGGCGCCCTGCACCTCGTGCTGACCCTGGCCGGCCTGGCGCGCACCCCGGTCCGGCTCAATGATCTACTGACATTTGCCGCGTTGCTGGCCTGTGGCGCGGTCTGCATCGAAGCGTCCCGACGGCTCGGCATGCCCGCCGGCGTGGCACGGGACCTCCTCTCGGCATGGTGGCTGCCGGTGGCCCTCCTGCTGCCTCCGGTCTACGCCCTCCTCATCCCGATCCCGCTTCAGATATTGCTGCAGTTCCGGGTCCGCCGCACCCTGCTCTACCGCCGGGTCCTGGTCACCGCCGCCCTTGGCCTGGCCGGGGCGTCCGCCTCGGTCGTCTTCCACCTGGTGGTCCCCGATCCCCTGGGCGGCGACCCCACCTGGGTGGTCGACGGCTATCCGGGCATCCCGGTCGCCGTGGCGTGTGCGGCCCTGTTCACGGTGGTCAACACGGCCATCGTCGCCATCGCCGCTCACGCCGCCAATCCCGAGAGCAACTGGCGGGACGTCCTCTGGAACCGCGAGAGCCTGCTGCTGGACGTCGTCGAGCTCTGCGTCGGCGTCCTCGTGGCCATCACGAGCGCCCTCTCCCCGTTCCTCCTCCTGCTGGCCCTGCCGCCGGTCGTCCTCCTCCAGCGCAGCCTGATGCACCAGCAGCTCCAGGCCGCCGCCCGCACCGACGCCAAGACCGGCCTGCTCAACGCCGCCGCCTGGCAACGCGAGGCCGACACCGAGCTGTCCCGCGCCCAGCGCTCCCATGATCCCCTGGCGCTCCTCCTCATCGACATCGACCACTTCAAGCGGGTGAACGACACCCACGGCCACCTGGTGGGCGACCAGGTCCTCATCGGCGTGGCCAGCACGCTCTGCAGTCAGCTCCGCGACTACGACGTCGTAGGCCGCTTCGGCGGCGAGGAGTTCGTCGTCCTCCTCCCCGGCGCCGACACCGTGGAGGCCTGCCGCGTGGCCGAACGCCTCCGAGGCCGAGTCCGCCGCCTGGCGGTCCCCGCCGAAGAAGGCACCGTGGGCGTCACCATCTCCGTGGGCGTCTCCCTCTTCCGCATGCACGGAGAGGACCTCATCGAGCTCCTCGCCGCCGCCGACCTGGCCCTTTACCGAGCCAAAGAGTCCGGCCGCGACCGAGTCTGCCTCCCAGCGATCGAAGGCCCCAAACCCACCGACAACTAGTGGTCTAGGGGTGGGTGGATGCGTTCTCGCGCGCCGCCGCCGCCAGCGGGCTGGTGCGTTCCTGCTGGGTCCGGCGGGTGGGCCATTTCCCGGCTTCCTGCCATGGCGGGACGGAGGCAGTCGGCTGACGCTGCAACGAATGGTGGTCCGGGTCCCCTAGGCTTGACGATATGGCGGAGTACATCTTCACGTTTCAGCGTGTGCGCAAGGCGCACGGCGACAAGGTCATCCTTGATGACGTCACCATGAGCTTCCTGCCCGGAGCCAAGATCGGTGTCCTGGGTCCGAACGGCATGGGCAAGTCGACGCTGCTGCGGATGATGGCCGGTCTGGAGCAGCCGTCCAACGGTGAAGCCCGCCTCATGCCCGGCTACACCGTCGGCATGCTGCAGCAGGAACCCCCGTTGAACGAGGAGAAGACGGTCCTCGGCAACGTCGAGGAGGGCGTGGCCGAGACCAAGGGCATGCTCGACCGGTTCAACGAGATCGCCGAGAAGATGGCGACGGACTACTCCGACGAGCTCATGGAGGAGATGGGCAAGCTGCAGGAGCAGCTCGACCATCGCAACGCCTGGGATCTCGAAAGCCAGCTTGAGCAGGCGATGGACGCGCTGAGGTGCCCGGCCGGGGACCTCGCCGTGACCAATCTGTCGGGTGGTGAGCGGCGGCGTGTGGCGCTGTGCAAGCTGCTGCTGGAGCACCCCGACCTGCTGCTTCTGGACGAGCCCACCAACCACCTGGACGCTGAGAGCGTGCAGTGGCTGGAGCAGTTCCTGGAGAAGTACGAGGGCACTGTGCTGGCGGTCACCCACGACCGGTACTTCCTCGACAATGTGGCCGGCTGGATCTGCGAGGTCGACCGCGGGCGCCTGTTCCCGTACGAGGGCAACTACTCGACGTACCTCGAGAAGAAGGCCGAGCGTCTCAAGGTCGAGGGCAACAAGGACGCCAAGCGCAAGAAGCGCCTGCAGGACGAGCTCGAGTGGGTCCGGTCCAACCCCAAGGCGCGGCAGACCAAGAGCAAGGCCCGTCTGCAGCGGTACGAGGAGATGGCCTCCGAGGCGGCCAAGACCCGCAAGCTCGACTTCGAGGAGATCCAGATCCCGCCAGGCCCGCGCCTGGGCAACCTGGTGATCGAGTCGGACAACCTGACCAAGGGCTTCGGCGACCGGCTCCTCATGGAGAAAATCTCGTTCAACCTGCCGCCCAACGGCATCGTCGGTGTGATCGGCCCGAACGGTGTGGGCAAGACCACGCTGTTCCGGATGATCATCGGCGACGAGCAGCCCGACTCCGGGCAGTTGCGGCTGGGCGACACGGTCCAGATCTCGTACGTCGACCAGGGCCGCGGCGGGATCGACCCGAAGAAGAACGTCTGGGAGGTCGTCTCCGACGGGCTCGACCACATCAAGGTCGGCCAGGTCGAGATGCCGTCCAGGGCCTACGTGGCGGCGTTCGGCTTCAAGGGTCCGGACCAGCAGAAGGCCTCGGGCGTGTTGTCGGGCGGTGAGCGCAACCGGCTCAACCTGGCGCTCACCCTGAAGCAGGGCGGCAACGTGCTGCTGCTGGACGAGCCGACCAACGACCTCGACACCGAGACGCTGTCCAGCCTGGAGAACGCGCTCCTCGAATTCCCCGGCTGCGCCGTGATCACCTCGCACGACCGCTGGTTCCTCGACCGCATCGCCACCCACATCCTGGCGTGGGAAGAGGGCTCCAGCTGGTTCTGGTACGAGGGCAACTTCGCCGACTACGAGAAGAACAAGATCGAGCGCCTAGGCGCCGACGCCGCCCGCCCGCACCGCGTCACCCACCGCAAACTCACCCGCGACTGACCACCCCCGCAGCTGTCCCACCCACGCCGCCCGCCGCACCCCGCGCCGGGCGGCGCGCATCTCTGGATGACGCTCGTGCCGGCCACCGCACATCCGCGCTGCTCCGCGTCGTATCCGCGCCGCTTGCCGTCGCATCCGCGCCGGGCGTCGTGCATGTCTGTTGGGTGGTGCTGACCCGTGTCGGCCGTCGCGCACCGTGCTGCTCTGCGTCGTCTGTCGCGCACCGCTCCCGTGTCCGGCTCTCCAACTGGCACGTGCGCTCGGCGGTCAGCCCGGGGCCTTGCCGATCCGGTCGGTGGCCGTGTCGAGCGGCCGCGTGCCGCTGTTGAGGGCTTAGGTGCGGGGGCGGTCTGAGTAAAGTGCTCGTTACGGGTCAAGGGTCTCGAACGGGGCGGATGGTGCTGGCGGATAGCATCGGCTTGTTCCAGATCCGACCCGGCGGTCGGCATGGAGGACTTCGGCGTTCGCACTCGACCCAGGCGAGGACATGCAGCGAAAGAACCTGCCCCCGGCGGACTTCCGTCACGTGTACGAGTTCTATCTCCGGTTCGGCGACATCGACTCGCAGGGGCACGTTAACAACGTCAAGTTCCTCGGCTACCTGGAGGACGCGCGGCTGGAGATGTTCCACGGTGACCCGGTGCGCAAGGGGGAGCAGCCCGTGCGCGGCATGGTGATCTCCCGGCACGAGATCGACTACAAGCTGCCGCTGCTGCCTACCGTGTATCCGGTGCGCGTGGAGACGTGGGTCACCGAGGCGCGTGCCGCCTCGTTCAAGCTCGCCTACGAGGTGAGGGACGACGAGAACGTGTACGCCACCGCCACCTCAACGCTCGTCGCGTTCGACGTGGAGGGCAATCGGCTGCGCCGTTTCACGCCGGAGGAACGGGAGTTCATCGGGCGCTATATGCCACCGGCGGACCGGTGACCCTGATCGACCCGGGGTCACTGTCGGATGACGCGGAAGAGCTTGCCGGGCTCTATCTGGCCAACCGGGTGGAGGGTCAGCGGCGAACGTGCGCGACCCAAGCCTGGCCGGGCGTGATCCTCGAGAACGGAGAGATCGCCGGGAGGATCACGCTCAACAAGGGCCGCTGCAGAGCTGCTACTGGGTTGCGACCGAGGCCGTACGGCAGGTCGCAACGCGTGCTGGCACGTGGCGCCACGGCCGGCGCATCCATGTGGACGGCCGCTGGCACGACGAACGGGTACGCGCTGCACCCGATCCGTGCTCAGGGCGAGTACAGCCAGGGGGTGTGCAGGTCGAGGTAGGTGAACTCGCCCTCGTAGAAGCGCATCATCTGCTCCCACTGGCCCCGCAACTCAGGGGGCATTTCCTTGCTTTCGCCCGCCCTCGCCTCGGCCTCCGAGGTGAAGTAGACGGCTTCGCTGATGCCGATGCCGTCCTCGTGCACCGCCATGACGCTTCCGATGATCTCGGGCCGGAACGTGCGTATGGCCGTGTTGTCCTCCTGCCTCATGGAGTTGACGAGACCCGCGAAGTCGCGGACCCGGTTCTGCATGATCTGGACGAAGCCCGCCTGGTCCGAGCCGCCGTCGAGCCAGGTGGCGGTCTCGGTGCAGTCGTGGAAGGTCACTTCGGCGGTGAAGAGTTTGGAGGTCTCGATCCACCACTGGCCCTGCTCGGGGCGGTCGCTGTTCCGCCGCGCCGCCTCCCGGCTCTCGAACCGGGCGAACGTGACGAACGTCCCGTCGTTGGTGACTCCGGCGGTGCTGCCGAGCCAGCCGTTCGCTCCTGGGGCGAGGTCGCGGACCCAGCGGTCCAGTGCGTCCTTCACCTCTGCGGCGTCGCTGACCCTGCCCTGGATGATCTGAATGAACATTTGCATCCCCCCGCGAAGATCACTGTTCGGAACGGAGTGGCTACGGAAAGACACTCCTAGGGCCGACATTATGCCCATCCGAATCGCATGACAACGCCGAGGGTGTTGACGTGGTGGGCAAACCGGGTGTCACGGGTGGATAACAAGCAAAACATGAATCCACTTATGTCTCATCTATCCCTCTAATGTCGCCTTCGCGAATTGTGGAGACCCCACACGAAGGGCGGACGATGGTAAACGTTTCCAGAGGGTCGATGGCCCTGCTGCTCGCCGCCGGGATGGTCGCGAGCACCGGTGCCATCGCCACCGCGCAGGCCGCGGCCGGAGCGACCCCGGGCACGCGGGCCGCCGCTCAACCGCAGGAGGACCTCGCGGCGCGGCTCAAGGCGATCAAGGGCATGACGGTGGAGGAGAAGACCTCCACCATGCCCGGCTACCGCTGGTTCTGGCTCAAGTACCGGCAGCCGGTCGACCACCGGCGCCCGAAGGGCCGGTGGTTCGAGCAGCGGATCATGCTCCAGCACACGTCGCTCGACCGGCCGATGGTGCGGTACACCAGCGGTTACAACACGCCCGAGGTCATGTTCAAGACCGAGCCGACGGCGCTCGTGGACGGCAACCAGATCTCGATCGAGTACCGCTACTTCACGCCGTCCAGGCCGCAGCCGGCGGACTGGACGAAGGACACGATCTGGCAGGCCGCCACCGACGAGCACCGGATCATCCAGGCGCTCAAGAAGATCTACAAGAAGCGCTGGATCTCCACCGGGGTCAGCAAGGGCGGCATGACGGTCGTCTACCACAAGCGCTTCTATCCGCGTGACGTCGACGGCAGCGTGGTCTATGTGGCGCCGAACGACGTCAACAACAAGGAGGACAGCCGGTACGACCGGTTCTTCGCGACGGTCGGCACCGACCCGCTGTGCCGGACGCACGTGAAGCGCCTGGCCCGCGAGCTCCTCAAGCGGCGCCCGGCCATGTTGCAGCGTTTCAAGGCCGACGCCGCCAAGAACGGCTGGACGTTCACGATCCTGCGCACACCGGACCGCGCGTTCGAGAACTCGGTCATGGACTACGAATGGGGCTTCTGGCAGTACGCCCTGCAGTCCGACTGCACGTCCCTGCCCGCCCTCAACGCCTCGGACGACGTGCTCTACAAGAGCCTCGACTCGATCGCGGGCATCTCGTTCTACACAGACCAGGGCCTGCAGCCGTACATCCCGTACTACTACCAGGCGGGCACGCAGCTGGGCTGGCCCACGCCGCAGTTCAAGAACCTGCGGCCGTTGCTGCGGTACGAGAGCAGCTACCAGCCGCGGACGTACGTGCCGCGCAACATCCGGATGCGGTTCGACGGCGGCAAGGCGATGCGTGACATCGACAGCTGGGTGCGTTCGCGCGGCAGCAAGCTGATGTTCCTGTACGGGGCGAACGACCCGTGGGGCTCTGAGCGGTTCAGGCTCGGCAAGGGCACCCGCGACTCGGCTGTCTACACCGCCCCCGGCATGAACCACAGCGGCAAGCTCATCGAGAAGCTGCCTGCTGCGCAGCGCGCCAAGGCGATCGCGGACCTGTTCCGCTGGGCGAACGTGCCCGCGCAGGCGCAGACGTTGACCACCACGCCGTCCGACGCCATCGACCCCCTGATCCTCCAGGGCCGTCCCCCGCTGTAACCCGGCACGAGTCCCGCGCCGCAGCCTGCCTGCGGCGCGGGACCCGATCAGACGGCCTGGAGGGCGATGGTGGGCGAGAGACGGGCGGCCCGGACGGCCGGGTAGAGGCCCGCGATGGTGCCGATGACCAGCGTCGCGCCGAGGCCGCCCGCGATCGACCAGAGGGGCACCACGGGAGGCAGGCCGGTGGACGTGGCGTACCCGAACGTCGCCAGCGTGCCCAGCACCGCCCCGGCGGCTCCGCCCAGGCCGGACAGCAGCAGCGACTCGGTCACGAACTGCAGCCGGACGTGCCCGCGGGTCGCACCGAGTGAACGGCGGAGCCCGATCTCGTGCCGCCGTTCCAGCACCGAAATGATCATCGTGTTGGCGACGCCGACGCCGCCGACGAGGAGCGCGACGGCGCCCAGCCCGAGGAGCAGATCGGTGAACGCGCCCGCCGCGGCGGCCTTGGCCTGCAGCGCCGCCGACGGATCGGTGACCGTGACGTCCTGCGGGTTCTCCGCGTTGATCGTGCGCGGCAGGAGCCCGCGCACTCGCGGCACGTCGGTGGAACGTTCGTAGATCGAGGTCGGATGGCCGTCGAACCCGAGATACCGCTGCGCCGCCGTCCAGCCGGTCAACGCGGAACGTTCGATCTCCGGTGCGAGCGGCAGCGGGTCGAGGATCCCGATCACGATGAAGTAGCGGTCGCCGACGAAGACCTGCTGGCCGATCTCGGTGATGCCCAGCCGTTCCGCCGCCACTGAGCCGAGGACGACGGACGGGAAGCGCCCGTTGGCCGCGTTCAGCCAGGTACCGATGCGGACCTTGCCGCGCAGCGTCCTGAGCAGCTCCTCGGTGGCCGCCTGTGCGACGATCCCGCCGGTTTCCTCCTTGGAGATCTTGTCGGAGCGCCGGACGGTGTCCCGCAGCGAGCCGGTGGCCGCCGCCTGCTCGACGCCGTCGATCCGCTGCACCATCTTCTCCGCGCCCTTGGGCAGCTTGGTCTTCTTCCCGGTGAACATCGACTCGCCAGGACCAGCCACCAGCAAGTCGGTGCCGAGCTCATCAAGCTGCCGCAACACGTCGGCCTTGCCGGACGCCGAGATCCCCACCACGGAGATCATCGTCGCGATGCCGATCGCAATGCCGAGCGCGGACAACACAACGCGGACCGGCCGAGTACGCAACCCCACCGCCCCGACCCGCAGCACATCACCAACCGGGAGCCGCGCCGGCACCAACCTCTGCCCTTTCACACGTCCGCCTCTCATCTGGCGCCTGCCTGCATTGGCGTTTGCGTGTCGGAGACGATCAGGCCGTCGCGGAGGCGTATCTGCCGGGGGAGTGCCGCGGCGATCTCGTTGTCGTGCGTGATCACGGCGATCGTCGCGCCCTCGGCGTTCAGATCGCGGAGCAGTGCCAGCACGGTGTCGCCGGAAGTGGTGTCGAGCGCGCCGGTCGGCTCGTCGGCCAGCAGCAACGCGGGTTCGCCGATGATCGCGCGGGCGATCGCGACTCGCTGCTTCTGGCCGCCGGACAGTTCATGCGGCCGGTGCGTCATCCGGTCGGCGAGGCCGACCCGTGCCAGCACGTCCGCCGCCTTGCGGCGGCGGACGCGTAGCGGCTGGCCGCTGTAGAGCAGCCCGTCCGCCACATTGTCCAGCGCCGAGATCCCGGCGGCCAGGTGGAACGACTGGAACACGAACCCCAGGTGCTGGGCGCGCAGCGCCGACAGCTCGCGATCGGAGAGGTTCGCCACCTCATGCCCGGCGATCCGGACCATGCCTGCGGACGGGCGATCCAGACTGCCGATGATGTGGAGCAACGTGGACTTGCCCGACCCGGACGGCCCGACGATCGCCACCAGCTCGCCGCGCTGGACGGTCAGATCGACACCGGCCAGCGCGGCGACACCCCCCGGATACTCCTTCCGCACACCGACGAGCTCAACGACTCGCGGGGTCATGACTTGGGCACCTCGACCTTCATACCCTCGTTCAGGCCTTGGCCGGTCACCTCTACGCGGCCTTCGCCGAAGACGCCGAGCTCGACCTTGACCGTACGAGGCGTGCCCGGGGCGACCACCCGGATGCCATAGCCGCCGCCCGGCAATGCCAACAGAGCCTGGACGGGGACGGAGAGAACGTCCTTACTCGTCTGGGTCGTGATGTTCACGGTGACGGGGGCCTGGTCGAGGCCACCCGCCCTCCTCGGGTCGTCGAGCTTGATGACGACGTCGACCTTGGCTTCACCCTCGTCACCCCCGCCTTCGCCCCCGCCGCCGTCCTTGGCGGCCGTGGTGCCGATGCTGCGTACGGCGCCCCTCGCGGTGCGGCCACCGGGCAGCTCGACGGTGACCTTCGTGCCCTTCCTGAGGGTGCTCGCCTGATCGACTTCGAGCTTGAGGTTGACGACCTGTTCGGCGCCGGAGGAGGTCACCACCGGGCTCCCGGGGGCGACGCGGTCGCCCGCCGACGCGTCCCGGCTCTTCACCCGGACCGGTCCGGGTGCGAAGACGATCGCGTCCGGGCCCACCGTTCCCTTGGCCTTGTCGTCGTGGGCCTTCCGCCAGCGCCTGACCGCGTCGGCGGTGGCCGCGGTGTACTTCTGGTCCACGGTCAAGCTGTAGCCCAGGGCGCTGAGGTTTTTTTCAAGCTGCAGTACGTCTGGTCCCTCGTCGCCTGTCTTGAGCGTCCGGTACATCGGGCGCGTCCCGTACATCAGCCGTACGGGCCGTCCGTCCAGCTCGTAGAGCCTGCCGTTCAGACGGACGGTGGAGCCAGGGCTCTTGACCCACGTCACGGTCCCGCCGGCGCCCGCCTTCAGCTTGCGTTCGCCCCCGTAGCCGAGCGTTCCCTGGACGGAGCTGCTGTCGCTCAGGTCGCCGCGTTCCACCGGGGCGGTGGTCATGGCGGCCCCCGCACCGCGCCGCTCGTCCCCGCCGCCACCGTCAGCCGTCGCGTTGACGGTGATCCCCGCTCCGGTGGCCGCGACGACCAGGGCCGCCGCGGCGCCGATGATCGTCTTTCGCTTCATGGTCTGCGTCCCCTCGCGTCCGTGTGATGGGGGATCATCCGAACGCGGCGCCGCAGGCCTTGTTGGCCTTCTCGAACTTCTCCTTCTCGGCCTCGCTCCGCGGAGCCCGTTGGGCGGCCATTGCGCCGCCGTTGAACTTCGGGTCGGGCATGTTGACGCCGTGCTGGCGCATGCACCGGGCGAACTTGAGCATCCTGTCCTTCTGCTCCTGCGAGATCGGCTGCGGCTCCGGGATCCCCGCGACGTTCCGGCAGCTCTTCAGGGCCTTCTCGATCTTCTCCGGGCTCGCGCCGTTCCCGCCGATGGCGATGCCTTGGGAGGCCTCGCCGGGTTTGGGATCGGGCATGTCGACGCCGTGCTCGCGCATGCACTTGGCGAGCTTGAGCTGCTGGTCCATCGACGGCGCCCGGTTGCTTCCGGTCTTGCCGCCGGGGGCGGAGCCGGAGGCAGAGGAGCCCCCCTTGCCGTCGCCGCCTGCGTTCTTGCCGCCCGCATCTCCCCCACAGGCGGCGACGAGGAAGGCCAGGGCGGACAGGGCCGAGGCGGCGGTGAGCACACGCAGCCGATGGCGACTGGTGATCATGGGACGTCCTCCCGGTCGGGGTCGGACCCCGATCGGCCCGGCCATGTCCCTGAGGGTGGCCGGGCTGGGTGTTTCCTTTCCTTAATCCGGGTGGGGCCTGGGCGCTTATCTTTTCGAAATGGCAGGTCAGGTAGACCTAGGAGCATGCGCGTGCTGGTGGTGGAGGACGAGGACTACCTTGCGGAACTGATCGCCGAGGGCCTCCGGTCCCAGGCGATCGCGACGGACGTCGCCCATGACGGCGCGGAGGCGCTGCGCCGGTTCGAGGCGATGGACTATGACGTGGTCGTGCTGGACCGGGACCTGCCCGAGGTCCACGGCGACGACGTCTGCCGTCAGATCGTGGACAGCGGGCGGTTGACGCGGATCCTGATGCTGACCGCGTCCGGCACCGTCCGCGACCGCGTCGAGGGCCTCGGGCTGGGGGCGGACGACTACCTGCCCAAGCCGTTCTCCTACGAGGAACTCGTCGCCCGCGTGCTGGCACTGGGGCGGCGGGCTCGCCCCGCGCTGCCGCCGGTCCTGAAACGAGCCGGGGTCGTCCTCGACATCCCGCGCCGCCAGGCGTATCGCGACGGCCGCCGCCTCGACCTCTCGCGCAAGGAGTTCGCGGTCCTGGAGACACTGATGCGCGCGGACGGCGCGGTGGTCGGCACCGACGAGCTGATCGAAGAGGTCTGGGAGGAGCACATCAGCTACAACTCCAACGCCGTACGGGTGACCGTCAGCAAGCTGCGGGCCAAGCTCGGCCAGCCGTCCGTGGTCGAGACCGTGTCGGGCTCCGGCTACCGGATGCGGGCGAACGGAGATGCGGGCGAGCGGATGAGAGCGAGCGGATGAGGATCACTGCCCGGGCCCGGCTCACGGCCCTATACGGAGGCCTGCTGCTCGTCGCCGGCGGTGGACTCGTCGCGTCGGTCTACTTCCTGATGAGGAAGTCCCTTGCCGACCGCCTGCCCGCTGCGATCACCACGGCGGTCCCGGCCGGCTGGGCGCCCGCAGTGGCGGCGAAGCCCACGCAGCCGACCCAGGGCAAAGGGGCGCTCCCCGATACAGAGACGGTCCCAGATACAGAGGCGGCCCTGGGTACAGAGGCGGTCCCGGGCATGACGGCGGAGGCGGCGCGCGGCCGAGCCGTCACCCTCGTCCGGGCCACGACCGCCGCCGAGGACACCACCTACGAGCAGCTGCTGATCGTCTCGCTCATCGCGCTCGCGATCTTCGCCGTCGTGTCGGTGTTCCTCGCGTGGTGGATGGCCGGCCGCGTGCTGCGTCCCGTGCACACGATCACCGCCACCGCCCGGCGCCTCTCCGGCGAGAATCTGGAAGAACGCATCGCCCTCGCGGCCCCGCCGGGCGAGCTCAAGGACCTCGCCGACACGTTCGACGCCATGCTCGACCGGCTGCAAAGCCTGGTCTCCGCGCAGCGACGGTTCGTCGCCAACGCCGCCCACGAGCTGCGGACTCCGCTCGCCGTCCAGCGCGCCGCGCTGGAGATCGGCCTCGCCGACCCCGACCCGGCGAGGGTCGCGCGCGTCCGCTCCAAACTGCTGAACGTGGCGGACCGCAGCGAGCGGCTCATCGAAGGACTGCTGCTGCTATCAGCCAGCGATCAGGGGCTGGACCGGCCCGAGCCGATCGACGCGGGCGAGATGGTGGAGGGCATCGTGGCCGAGCATGCCGCCGAGGCCCGCGATCGAGATGTGACGGTCGAATCGCAGATCGAGCCCGTACGGCTGGAGGGAGATCCGACCCTCTTCAGGCATCTGGTCCGTAATCTCCTGGAGAACGCCCTCCGCTACAACGTCCCCGGTGGGCAGATCCTCGTGCATCTGGACGACGAAGGGCTCAAGGTCAGGAACACCGGCCCGGAGGTGCCCTCCGACGTCGTACCGCACCTCTTCGAACCGTTCCGCCGCCTGCACCCGCGCCGTCACGCGCGCGGCGAAGGCACCGGTCTTGGACTGTCCATCGTCGACTCGATCGCCCGCGCGCACGGCGGAGAGGCGGTCGCGCAGGCCAACCCGGACGGCGGGCTGAGCATTCGGGTGACCTTCGGAACGTGCGGCCTCCGGGCACCTGATCAGGACGACTGCGGAGCGCGCAGCAGCCATGCGGAGGTGTCGGCGGGCAGCAGATCCTGAACGGCCGACTCCTGAACGGCAGGTTCTTGAACGGCCAACGCGCTGCTGATCAAGACCTCGCCGACGCCGACGGGCAGCGGCACGGCCCGTTCACCACAATTGAGCACGCAGGTGAGCGGCCCGCGGGTGAACGCCACCACATCCTGGTCCGCCGGAAGCCAATCGAGCGACTCCGGCAGGTGCAGGTCGCGGCGATGCTGCAAGGCCCGCCGGTAGAACGAGAGGGTCGAGCCGGGGTCGGCTTGCTGCGCCTCGACGGTCAACTGTGCCCACGCCGAGGGCATCGGGAGCCACGGTCCGGTGCCGCTGCCGTTGGGGGAGAAGCCGTACGGCTCGTTCGTCCCAGACCAGGGCAGCGGGACCCGGCAACCGTCCCGGCCGGGTCGCGTGCCGCCGGAGCGCGTCCACACCGGATCCTGGCGGGCCGCATCGGGGAGGTCGACCACCTCGGGGAGGCCCAGTTCCTCGCCCTGGTAGAGGTACGCGGAACCCGGCAACGCCAGCATGAACAGCAGCGCGGCCCTGGCCCGGGCCAGCCCGGAAGCATAGGGCCCGCCGGGCCGTGCGCACCGCGTGACGCCAGGCGGTACGTTCCGCGTGCCGCCAGGCGGTGCGTACCGCGTGACGTGGCGTACGGAATCGTGGCTGGAGAGCACCCACGTCGGCGCCGAACCCGTGGGCGCGACGGCGGCCAGTGCCGTGGTGACCACCTGGCGGAACGACTCCGCGGACCACCCGGCGAGTTGCAGATCGAACTGGAACACCTGGTGGAGTTCGTCGGGTCGCAGGAACAGCGCCAGGTCCTCCGCGCTCTCGGTCCAGACCTCGCCGATCGCCATCCGCTCGCCCGCGTACCCGTCGAGGATGCGGCGCCAGTCGCGGTAGACCTCGTGCACCTCGGGGCGGCTGTAGATGGGGCCGCTGACGACATGGCGGCTCCGGCCCGCGAGGTCGGCGAACGCGGCGTCCTTGAAGAGACCGGCGGCGACGTCGATCCGGAAGCCGTCGACGCCGCGGTCGAGCCAGAAGCGCAGGATGTCCTCGAACTCCGCCCGTACCTCCGGATTGCGCCAATTGAGATCGGGCTGCTCGGGAGCGTACAGGTGGAGATACCAGTCCCCGTCGGGCAGGCGTGTCCAGGCCGGTCCTCCGAACGCCGACGGCCAGTCGTTCGGCGGCCCCTCCGCACCTTCGCGGTATGAGGAACCTTCAACCGATTCGGGGTTTTTCTCCACCTCGGTGGAAGAACCTCCACCGAGGGTGACGCTGGAGGACGATCCTGCACCTGGACGGCCCCGGCGGAAGAGATAGCGCTCTCGTGCGGGAGACCCGTGCGGTGCGGCCAGCGCTTCCCGGAACCAAGGATGCCGGTCGGATGTGTGGTTGGGGACGATGTCGACGATCAGCCGCAGCCCGAGGGCGTGCGCGTCGGCGACCAGCGCGTCGAAGTCGCCGAGCCCGCCGAACCGCGGATCCACGTCACGGTAATCGGCCACGTCATATCCGCCGTCCGCCAGCGGAGAACGGTAGAACGGGGTGAGCCACAGCGCGTCCACACTGAGGTCGCGCAGGTAGCCGAGCCGGGAGCGGACGCCCTGCAGATCGCCCTCGCCGTCCCCGTCGGAGTCGGCGAAGCTGCGGACATAGACCTCGTAGACGACGGCATCACGCCACCAGGGGGATCGCGTCATACCGGCGATCTACCCGCTCAGGTGTGAGCGTTCACCATGCTCTGTGCGGCCATCGTGAGGTAGTTCCAGAGCATCGTGTCGAGCTGCTCCGGAAGCTCAAGCTCGTCCACGGCGTCGCGCATGTGCCGCAACCACGCGTCGCGCTCCGCCTCGCCGATGACGAACGGGGCGTGCCGCATGCGCAATCGGGGGTGCCCGCGCTGTGTGCTGTAGGTGTTGGGGCCGCCCCAATACTGGATGAGGAAGAGCCGCAGCCGGTCTTCGGCGGGTCCGAGGTCCTCTTCGGGATAGAGCGGGCGGAGCAGGGGGTCGTCAGCGACACCCTGATAGAAGCGGTGAACCAGGCGACGGAAGGTCTCCTCGCCGCCGACCGCTTCGTAGAAGGTCACCTGTTGTGTCATGGCGCTCCCCACCCTATGCGAGAGCTCGCCGCCCTCGGTGTGTGACAGCTCACCTTGATCAAGTGACGACCCGGGTTAGGGCGTTCGCGCCCGGGGCAGGGTCAGGCGTTCGCGCCCGGGGTGGCCACGGAGATGCCCGCCTCGTCGAACGCCTTCTTGACGCGTTCGCGCAACTCACGGGCAATGCTGGCCTGCTTGCCCGGCGCCGTCTTGATCACGACCCGGACGATCACGGCGTCGCCGGCGAGGGCCTGGACGCCCCAGACGGACGGCTCCTCGAGGACCAGTTCCTTCCAGTCGGCGTCCGCGGCCATCGTGTCCGCGGTCACTTGGAGGATCTCCTTGACCCGCTCGGTGTCCTCGTGGATGTCCACCGGGATGTCGAGCACGGCGCGGCCCCAGTTCTGGGACTCGTTGCCGACCTTCTTGATCTCGCCGTTCGGCACGTACCAGACCACGCCGTCGACGTCGCGCATGCGCGTCACCCGCAGGGTGACGGCCTCGACCGTGCCCTTGGCGGTGCCGACGTCGATGAAGTCGCCGACCCCGTACTGGTCCTCCAGCAGCATGAACAGCCCGGCCAGGAAGTCCCTGACGATGCTCTGTGCCCCGAAACCCACGGCCACGCCGATCACGCTGGCGCTGGCCAGGATGGGAGCCAGGTTGAGGCCGAGCTCACCCAGCACGCTGAACGCCGCGGTCCCCATGATCAGGATGGACGCGATCGACCGCAGCACCGATCCAAGCGTCTTGGCGCGCTGGGCACGGCGCTGGTTGAGCAGTGCGGGGCTGCCTTCGAAGGACGTCCGCGTCCGCTCACGGATCTTCTCCGACATGGTGCCCTCGGCCATGCGGAGCGTGGCCTTGGTGATCGCGCGGAGCGCGATGCTGCGCAGGATCAGCGCGAATACCAGCGTCACGACGATCCAGAAGAAGACGTTGAGCGGCGTGTCCAGCCACGTCTTGAAGAAAAGCGTGAAGCGCTCGTCGTTCGTGATGTTCCACACCAAGCGGCACGAGACGCTGGGGTTGGGAGTGTCGCACGCCTGCTCCGGCGTAACCTGCTGCTGCCAGGGCAGCGATGACCCAAGGGTGAGAGCCGTCTGAGCGAGCGGCATGTGGCAGACCCTCCCCGGCCGGCTGTGGATGTCCGCCATGTCGCCGTGGACCTGCGGCGGTCGTACGAGCCGATCGTAGGGGACGGTGATGAGCGGTTCGTACGGCGCCGGCGGGATGGCGGGACCTGGCCGGGGAGGGACTGACCCTTTGCCGCGAATCCGGGCACGGGCGTGGGGTCCCGGATCCGCGGCCGCCTTCAGTTGTGATCAACGGTGAAACGCCACGGGCACCGCACCAATCCCGCCCTCGACCCTCAACCACCCGGTACTGGCGACCCTCAACCACCCGGTACTGGATCCTTCAATCCACAGGTGGTGAATCCTCCACCGACCCGGATGGCCGCGGGTCGTGTCCCGTGCATGCACCGGAGGACGAACGTGTCCCGTGGGGCCCGGCTGCCGCGCCGTTCCGGCCGTGACCCCACGGGACACGCCCGGCTCATCGGTGGCCTGGCGGCCGCTGTCTCGCGGTCATGGGCGCGTGGGCCTCGCGACCCTGCACGCCGCGGCCGCGGGTGTCGACGCCGTGGTGTTCGAGGGTGCGCGTCTCGCGGCGGTAGGCCTGCAGGACGTGCGCCAGCTTGACCGCGGCGCCCTCCGGGTCGTCCACCCGGTGCATGCGCTCCCCCCAAGACCACCAGAAGTAGTGGTCGTGCGATTCCGGAGCGGGGGCGCACGTGACGTCCTCCGCCAGGCTCGCGGCCTCCGGGTTGACGACCCGTAGGAAGGCCGGACCCGAGCGGGTCCTGACCACACGGGCCACCAGGCCGCGCGTGTCAAGTTCGTGCTCCAGCTCCTCGAGGTAGCCGACGCGTCTGTCGCTGACCACCTGCGCACCCCCTCCGTCGATCGTGCTGCGAGGACTGCTCGGACGTTCCCGTGATCGAACTCTCTGAATGCACTTCGTTACTCGCGGCGAGAATCGCAACTCTCACGGTGCTGGGTCAAGAGGGGGTCCGCCCGCTGAAGTACGGGATTGCCCCACCTCAGGGGTAGGTTCACCCCACTGCGGTGGAGGATTCTCTACCCGAGGTCTAAGCCTGCCCGGTGTGCCCATCCCTTTCGATGACAATGGCTTGGCCTGCCCCGTTGCGAGAGTTACGCTGCGTGCGCGAGAGATTATCTGTCGTGTCCATCTAGCACCGGTCGCCGTGGCCGGACGCGGGCCCCTTCCCCTTTAAAAGGGCCTGTTTCCGGGCTCAGCGGTGAGGAGGCCGGAACCGATGTCGGACCCCCCTCGGAAAGAAACGGACATAGCTCGCAGAATACGCGCGCATGGTCTGGCTCGAGGACGTTGCCCCGTGGAGATCGCGGCTGAGATCCACGATCAGTGCGGGCCTCTTTTCGGCACCAGCCGGGTCAAGGCACACCGCCTTTCCCATGGTGTCGCGCTGTCCGACATCGTCGCTCAGGTCCGGGCGCTGTACGAGGTCGACGGCAAGCCGTGTCCCCGCCTGGGGGAAACACTGCTGTCGGCGTACGAAAGCGGCTACAAGCGTCCCGGCCCGGAGTACCTGCACTACCTCTGCGCCGTCTACCGGGTCGAACCCGACGACCTCGGTTACCGGAGTCCCTGCATCTGCGGTCACGGGCATGCGACCCGTCCCGATGCAGCCGCAGGCGCGAACGGGCGTGCGGTGGACCGGCCGGGCGGGTCGGGGCCCGCGCGGCCGGCGGATCGGACGGCGGCCGACCGGCGGGTTCCGGAGGAGCCCGCCCCGCTCGTGGGGTCGGTCGTGGTGCCCAGGCCGGACGACCGTCAGTGGATCTCAGTCAACGAAATGCGGGGGCATGACCGCGCCGAAGCCCCCATCTCTGTCGATGTAGGAGAGGAGGACATCGTGCTTCGTAGGACCCTTCTGCAGTTGCTGGCCGGAGCGGGCGTGGCGCTCGACGGGCAGTTCCTTGGGGCGGTGGACAACCTTCGTCGCAAGATGGACGACACCCTGGTCAGCGCCACGGTGTCACCGACCATGCTCGATCAGTGGGAGGAGACGACCCTGGGCTACGGTCAGCAATACCAGGCCACTCCGTCACTGCGAATGTTGTGCGACGTACTGCTGGACTTCAGCGAGGTACGCCGCATGTGCGACAAGCGGCAGCCGGTCGAGCTCCAGGAACGGCTCTGCCGGATCGCCGCCCAGTTGTCGGGGCTGTCCGGTCTCATCATGATCAATCTGGGTGACCACCGGCTGGCCCGGTCCTTCTTCCGCACCGCGCGTACCGCCGCAGACGAGACGGGTGACCGGCAACTGCGCGCGTGGGTGACGGTGCGTGAGTCCCTGGTGCCGATGTACTACGGCGACCCGCGTGAGGCGCTTCACCTGGCGCGCAAGGCGCAGGACCTCGCCGGGCGCACGCCCGGTGTGGCGGCGGCGATGGCTCCTGCGGTCGAGGCGCGCGCGCTCGGCCAGCTGGCGCTGCGCGGCCGCAGCGATGCCGCCCCCAGCGCCCGGCGTGCTCTCGTGCGCGGGCGTTCCGTCTTCGACCAGCTTTCGAAGACGCAGACCAGCGATCTGGCGTTCGGGTTCACCGACCGGCAGATGGCTTTCTACGAGGGCGACACCTTCACTAATCTCGGCGACCACCAACATGGCGACGAGGTGTTGAGCTACGCCCTCACGTTGTACTCGGCCACCGACTGGGTCGACATGACCCTCGTACGGCTCGACCGGGCGGCCTGCAAGCTGCACGCGGGCCACCCCGAAGCCGCCCTGAACGCGGGCCGGGACGCCATCCAGGAGCTGCCCGCCGAGCACCGCTCCGACATCCTGGTCCACCGCGCGCGCCAGCTCGGTGCGGCCGTCAACGCCAAACACGGAGAGATCGCGGCACTCAAGGACTTCTACGAGTCGCTCGCCGCACCCTCGGTGAAGAGCCCGACGAAGCAAACGCCCGCCGTCCCCCCCTCCGAGCAGGTCTGAGCGGCGTCATGGCACCGCAGGACGGCGCCCCCCGGCCAAGCCGTCCCGAGTTCACCACTGGGGGAGTGGACAGCACCCGCGCAGGTCTGGTCCGGCTCCAGCAGGAGCCGCCTGTCTGGGCCTTCGGCGGCCTGCGCATCCGTCGGTACCTTGCCTCCGACCACGCCACCGTCCTCGAACTCCATCGAGAGGGGCTGGCCCAGGTGGGCCTGCGCCCCGGCGACGGCGTCTATTACGACCACGACTTCTTCCGAATGGAGGACATCTATCTCCGCAACGACGGGGAGTTCATCGTCGGCGAGCTCGACGGCACGATCGTCGCCATGGGCGGCCTCCGCCGCGCCGACCTTGTTCCTGGGGGCAGCGCACGTGCGTTCGGCGGGTACGCCCCTGGCGCACCCAACCTCGACGCCGTCGAGATGGTCCGCCTACGCGTCCGCCCCGGCGTACAACGCCGCGGCTTCGGCGCCGCCATCGTGCGCGCCCTGGAGCAACGCGCCGCCGAGTTCGGCTACCGCGTCCTCCGAGCCGACACCACCGAGCTTCAAGGCCCGGCGCTTGAGCTCTACCGCAAGTTCGGCTGGGAGGAGACCCGCCGCGAAGTGATCGGCGGCATCGTCAACATCTACCTGGAGAAAAGGCTGCGCTGACGCTCTTCGGCCTCAATGACTCCGCTGAGGGGAACAGCGGATGAGCCGCGGTGGTCATCCCACCCGGCGGCGCGGCCCGGCAGGGGTCCACCGCGGCTCAAATTGTCTCCACCAGCAGGTGTCCGGCGCCAGATCAGTACGACGCTGCCACGAGCTGCATCAGGGGGTAGCGGCGTTGTTTCACGTCGGTGAAACCCCGGTCGGTGAGGGCGCGGGTCACTTCGCGGTCGCCGAACATGCGGACACCGGAGAGGGCACCGAGGAGTTCGCTGCTGAGGCGGCTCACGGGCAGGGACGGGCGGCGCGTGGTGAGGATGATGAGGCGCCCGCCCGGCTTGAGTACGCGCGCCATGCTGTCGACGGCGGCCCAGGGGTCGTCGAAGAGGTAGAGGGCGCCGAAGCAGCAGACCGCGTCGAACGTGTCGGCGCGGAAGGGGAGGTCGACGGCGTTGCCACGGACGTAGGCGACGTCTCCGGAGCTGTCGCCGGCGGCGCGGGCGAGCATGCCGTGGGCCGCGTCGAGGCCGACGACCAGTCCGTTCTCACCGACGCCGGCGGCCAGGGCACGGGTGACGTTGCCCGGGCCGCAAGCGACGTCGAGGACGGTGGCGGCGGGTTTGTGCACGTCGCCGGGCTGGGCGAGGCCGAGCCAGTCACGGGCGAGGGTGTGTTCGGCCGCGGTGTCGGGGCCCACCGGCCAGCCCTTGGCGAGGTTGAAGCCGACCGGCCGCCAGACACGTTCATAGATCTGGGGCAGGAAGGTCGACTGCATCACCCGCTGGGCGACGGTCGGAGTGGGCTCGGCGGTGGGGCCGAGCACGTCGAGGTAGCCGTCGTGGTAGCCAGCGTGCGGGTCAGGCGGCGACTCCAGAAGAGCGCGGACACGTTCCTGGACGCTGGGACGCAGCACTGAGGTCACATGCCTATTCGACCACGGGTCAATTGGGTCCGGCCATGGTCAGGGTCCGGATGTGACTGACGGCACGAGCCCGGTCCGGGCGGCCATGAACGACAGCGTGTCCACCATCAGGCCGATGGAACGGGTGACTGAGCGGGCGTCGTGGCCGACCTCCGCCTCATTGCGGAGAAGGATCGGTGCGTCGCCGGAGGTGGCGTGCTGGAGTGCCGCGCACATCTTGCGGGCGTGCAGCGGGTCGACGCGGGTGTCGCTGTCGAAGACCGTGAAGAGCGTGGCCGGGTAGGCGACTCCCTTGCTGACGTGGTGGTACGGGGAGTACGAGAGGAGCCATTCGAGTTCGGCGGGGTCGGTGGCGGTGCCGTACTCGTCGTTCCAGGTCTCGCCGAGTCCGAACTTCTCGTACCGGACCATGTCGAGCAGGGGGGCCGAGCAGACGACGGCGTCGTAGAGATCGGGGCGCTGGGTCAGGGCCGCGCCGACGAGCAGGCCGCCGTTGGAGCCGCCGGAGATCGCGAGCTTGCTCGTCCAGCCGTCGGCGCGCAGCTTCTCGGCGGCGGCGTGGAAGTCGTCGAACACGTTCTGCTTCTTGTCGCGCATGCCCGCGCGGTGCCACTCCTCGCCCTCTTCGGAGCCGCCGCGCAGGTTGGCGATCGCGTATACGCCGCCGGACTCCACCCAGGCGAGGACGCCCGCGGAGTACGCGGGGGTCAGAGGCACGTTGAAGCCGCCGTATCCGTAGAGGATCGTCGGGCGCGGGCCGGACGCGCCGGGCAGGGCGAGGACCAGCATGCGGACCTCGGTGCCGTCGTACGACTCGTACGTGATCTGCCGGGCCTCGACCTCGGGAACGCTGACCGTGCCGGGCGCGGACGCCCACAGGGTGGTCTCGCCGGTGCGGGCGTCGTAGTGCATGACCGACGACGGCGTCACGTTGTCGGTGTAGCCGAACCACGCCTCATGGCCGCCCTCGGGCCGTTCGATGATGCCGCCGATCGAGCCGAGACCGGGCGTGGGCACCTCGCCGATCCGTTCGCCCGTGGCCAGGTCGTGCACGGTGATCTCGCTGATCGCGTGCCGGGTCCAGCCCGCGAGGAGGATCGGCCGGTCCAGGTCGTCGAGGATCGCGTAGTCGCTGAGCACCGCCTCGGGATCCTGCGGGAGGAGATCCCGCCAGTTCTCGAACGACGGGTCGGCGGGATCGGCGACGCAGAGCCGGGACCGGGGCGCGTCGCGGTCGGTGAAGATGTACGCGCGGCCGTCGCGCCCGACGTAGAGACCGGTTTCGGCGTCGACGCCCTCCTGGACGGCCCGGAGCGCGGGGCGTTCGGGCGGTGACGCCGACAGGTCCGCGATCCACAGATCGTTGCGCGGCGCCGTGCCCTGGGACGAGCTGATCGTGAGCCAGCGGCCGTCCCGGCTCACCGAGACGCCGTAGTAGTTGGTCTTGTCCATCCCCTCGCCGAAGACCAGCACGTCGTCGGTGTCCGGATCGGTGCCGACGCGGTGCAGGTAGATCCGCCGGTGATACTGGTCCTCGCCCTCGGGCACCCCGTCGGCGGGCAGGCGGCGCACATAGTAGTACGCCTCGCCGCCGGGCAGCCACGCGGTCGACGAGTAGCGGCTCCGGTCGATCGGCCCCTCCACCACGTCACCAGAAGCGACGTCGATCACGTACAGCAGCGACTCCTCATCGCCGCCGTGCGACACCCGGTAGGCCAGCCGCCGGCCCTCCTTGTCCGGCTGCCACCCGTCCAACGTGGTCGTCCCCGCCGGGTCGAGCTCCATCGGATCGAGCAGGGGTCGTTCGGCGCCGTCCGGATCCACCGTGTAGAGCACCGGGTGCTCCTGGTCGGCCGTGCGCCGGGTGAAGAACCGCCGCTCGCCCCGCCACACCGGCGAGCCCACGCTGCCCGCCGCGAGCAGCTCACCGAGCCTGCGGCGCAGCGCATCCCGCCCGGGAAGCTCATCGACCGTACGGTGGAACAGGTCGTCCTGCTCCGCCAGCCACTTCTCGGTATCCTCGCCCTGCCGGTCCTCCAGCCACCGGTACGGATCGGGCACCCGGTGGCCGAAGAGGTCATCGACGATTTCCTGGCGCTGCGCGGACGGGTACTGCGGTCGGCTCATGGCAGGCAATGTACCGGCCCGCCGCGCCTTACCGGCTGCCCGATATCCGCGAAGGGACTTGGCGGGTGCGGAAGAGCCCCGTCAGTTGAGGGGGAGATCGGGCATGTCGGCGACCAGTTCGGCGGGCGGGGCATTGACTGGCGAGATGCCCCAATCGAAAAGGGTGACGGTGGTCTTGTCGCGCGTCTTGGTGGGGGCCTCCACGCTGAACTTCACCGGTACGTTCTGGGCGTCGGCCCAGACCTCGTAGGTGAGGGGCCTTCCTTCGACGGCCTTGAGCATGTTGGCCTTCAGCTTGGCGAGATCAGCGTCGCTCATTTTGGCCAGCTTGTCCAAGGCCGGGTCGTTCTTGACGCCCAGCCCCTTGGTCACCTCCCGGGCCAGCGCGACGTTCGAGGTGAGATATTTGCGCAGGTCGATCGTCTCGAGCGCTTTGGCCATGTCGATGCTGACCGTGTACCGCTGCGCGGGGGTGTCGACGACCTTGTCGGGGACCGGTCCGGCCAGCGTGCCACCGGAGGTCATCAGCGCCCTGTGCTGCCCGGTGTCGGCGATGCTGCTCATCGCGCCGACCAGGGCCACCATCAGCTTGGCGAGCAGGTTCTTGGAGTCGGCGGCGAAACGGGTGAACGTCTTGCCGGGAGCCACCTGCGCCTCGGGGTCCTTCTCCTCCATGAAGACGTCGTTCTTGATCTTGATCAGCCGCAACGCCTTACCTTCGGAGGTCATTTTGATTTCGAGCGCGGGCGTGCCGTTCTCGTTGCTGACCACAACGGATGCCGGCGAGCCGTCGCCGGAGTCGACGTTCATCCTGACTGACTTCTTGTTTTTCAACTGGTTGTGCACCAGACCGGCGACCTCGGCGAGGGCGAGGGTCTTCGGAGCGGTCGAGGCGGAGGCCTTGGCGCCGGGTGTTCCCGAGCCCGAGCCCGCCGAGTCCGAGCCACCGCAGGCGGTGAGGGAGACGGCGACCAGACCGGCGATCGTGAGGGCGGAGAAACGTCGCACGGGAAGCCCTTTCCGGATGGTTGGAATGAAGTGGCAAGTATCCATATCAGATACGTGTCGCGCGAGCGGGGTCTCCGGTTGTCACGTGTGGCGAGATGAACGCGCTGGCCAATTTCGGTAGAAGTGGCGGTGATCATTGAGCTCTTCCAAACGGGGGTTGAGATGAAGGGCATCATCAGGCCGCACCACTGGTCGGCGCGCGCCGCTGTCAGCGCGGCGACGGGTATGTCGCTGCTGGTCACCGCCATGCCTGCGGACGCGGGAACGGGAAAGATCGTGTTCAACTACTCGGCACCGGACGTCGCCGACGCGGGCGACACGGTCACCTGGCGCTGGACCATCAAGAACACCGGCGGCGAGAGCGCCGAAAAGGTGGTGCTCACGCACCGGCTTACGCCGAAACTGAAGATCCGGTCGGTAAAAAAGCCTTGCGAGGTCACGGAGACCTCGATCCGGTGCCGGTACGGGACACTGAAGGCCGGGCAGAAGCGCCAGGGCACGCTGGCGGCCGAACTGCCGCCGGACGCCTCGGGGAACGTGCAGATCAACGGCCGCGTGACCTGGCACCACGGCCCGGCCGCGGAACAGACCCCCAAGACCGGGGCCACTCAGCCGCCCGCCGACGCTCCGGCCACCAACACGCCGCCCCCAGCGGGGCAGCCCAACACGCCGCCCCCAGCCGGGCAGCCCAACACGCCGCCTCCAGCGGGGCAGCCCAACACGCCCGCACCCGTCGCCGCACCTCAGTGAGGTAGGGGGCGCGAAGCGGACCCTCACGAACGCGTACTGTGTACCCACTCGGGGATCCCGCCATTACTTTCTGTGGTGGAGGGAGTCTCGTGCGTTCGATCTCGTGCACGATTGGGGATTATTGGGGTAGCGGACGGCCTTCTCAGGCGCCACACTGATTTCGGGTTCGGTTCGCCCCTGGGGAGGTCCTCATGACGGGTGCGCAGGTGCCGGAGACAATAATCGGGCCTCGGTGCGAGGCGCGCAGGAGCGCGTCCACCGAGGCCAAAGGGAAGCACGCCCCGGTGGAGGGCGTCTGATGCGACAAGTCCTCCTCCTGAACGCGACGTACGAACCACTCACCACGCTTCCGCTCAGGCGAGCGGTCTGCCTCGTGCTCCGGGAGAAGGCCGACGTCGTTCATCACGACATCTCGGGCGCGGTCCTCCATGCGGCGACGGTGTCGATCGAGGTCCCCTCCGTCATCCGGCTCCGCCGTTACGTCCGCATCCCGTACCGCACCCGCGTCCCCCTCACCCGGGCCGCCCTCATGCGGCGCGACAACTTCCGTTGCGCCTACTGCGGCCGCCGCGCCGAGACGATCGACCACGTCCACCCGCGCAGCCGCGGCGGCAAGCACGTCTGGGAGAACTGCGTCGCCTCCTGCATGTCCTGCAACCACCGCAAGGCCGACCGCCTGCTCGAAGAGCTCGGCTGGACCCTCAGCGTCACCCCTGGCGTGCCCAGAGGCGCCCACTGGCGCCTGATCGGCGTCATCCACGACGGCGACCCCCAATGGGCCGCCTACGTCACTGAGCCTGCCGCCTAGCTTTCGCGGCCTCGGAGTCCTCGCCTGGCGGCTCGGCCACCGAACCGCAAAAGCGGCGAGCGCGACATCGCTTCGCGATCTCTCGTGAAGCTTCGCCTTCGGCTCGCTTCACGACCCGTTAGCGCGCTCGCTTGCGGGCTGGGGCCGTCGCGGGGTGGCGAAGGCTGAGGTCAGCTGCAGCAGCCGCCTCCACAGCAGCCACCGCCGCCACCTGAGCTGGGGCGTGGCGCGGGCGCGCTTCCCTTTGCTGAGCCGGTCACGGCGACCGTGGAGAGCAGCTTGACGGTGTCGTCGTGACCTTCCGGGCAGGACGCCGGGTCGGAGGCCTGGATCATCGGGCGGGACACCTCGAAGGTCGCCCCGCACGCGCGGCAGCGGTAGTCATAACGTGGCACGGGCCCAGGATACGGTCAGCGGCACCCGTTCGGTTATTTGTACAGCTGGGTGATGTCTCTGGCGGCGCCGGTTGAGGCTGAGGTGGCCATGGCGGCGTAGGCCTGGAGGGCGGCGGAGACGGGGCGCTGGCGGTTTTGGGGGCGGTAGCCGCCGTTGGCCAGGAGCTTCTCGCGGCGGGCGGCGAGGGTGTCCTGGGGGACGTCCAGCTCCAGGACGCGGCGGGGGATGTCGATGACGATCCGGTCGCCGTTCTGGACCAGGGCGATGATGCCGCCGGCGGCGGCCTCGGGGGAGGCGTGGCCGATGGACAGGCCGGACGTGCCGCCGGAGAAGCGGCCGTCGGTGATCAGGGCGCAGGCCTTGCCGAGGCCGCGGCCCTTCAGGAAGCTCGTCGGGTAGAGCATCTCCTGCATGCCCGGGCCGCCCTTGGGGCCCTCGTAGCGGATGACGACGACGTCTCCTGCTTTGACCTTGTCGCCGAGGATGCCTTCGACCGCGTCGTCCTGGCTCTCGAAGACCACGGCGGGGCCCTCGAAGGTCCAGAGCTCCTCTTCGACGCCGGCGGTCTTCACGATGGCGCCCTCGGGGGCGATGTTGCCGTAGAGGACGGCCAGGCCGCCGTCGGTGGTGTAGGCGTGCTCGGCGTCGCGGATGCAGCCGTTCTCGCGGTCGAGGTCCAGTTCGTCCCAGCGGGCGCTCTGGCTGAACGCGGAGGTGCTGCGGACGCCGCCGGGAGCCGCGTGCCAGAGCTCGCGGGCCTCGGGGGTGGTCTCCGGGGAACGCACGTCCCATGCCGCCAGGTATTCGGGGAGCGAGGACGAGTGGATCGAGGTGACCTGGCGGTGCAGGAGACCGGCCCGGTCGAGCTCGCCGAGGAGGGCGGGGATGCCGCCGGCGCGGTGGCAGTCCTCGACGTGGTACTTGCCGGTCGCGGGCGCCAGCTTGCAGATGCACGGCACGCGCCGGGAGAGCTCGTCGATCTCCTTGAGGCCGAAGTCGACGCCGCCCTCGACGGCGGCGGCCAGCAGGTGCAGGATCGTGTTGGTCGATCCGCCCATCGCGATGTCGAGGACCATGGCGTTCTCGAACGCGTCCTTGGTCGCGATGTTGAGCGGGAGGACGCTCTCGTCGTCCTGGTCGTAGTAGCGGCGGGCGATGTCGACGACGGCCCGGCCGGCGTCCTGGTAGAGCGCCTTGCGGGCGGTGTGGGTCGCCAGGATCGTGCCGTTGCCGGGGAGGGACAGGCCGATGGCCTCGGTCAGGCAGTTCATCGAGTTGGCGGTGAACATGCCCGAGCAGGAGCCGCAGGTCGGGCAGGCACTCTCCTCCATCTCGGCGAGCGTCTCCTCGGACACCGACTCGTCGGCGGCGGCGATCATGGGGTCGATCAGGTCGAGCTTGTTGCCGTTGTGCACGCCGCTGACGGGCTTGCCGGCCTCCATCGGGCCGCCCGACACGAAGACCGTGGGGATGTTGAGGCGGAGCGCCGCCAGGAGCATGCCGGGGGTGATCTTGTCGCAGTTGGACACGCAGATCAGGGCGTCGGCGCAGTGGGCGTTGACCATGTACTCGACCGCGTCGGCGATCAGCTCGCGCGAGGGCAGCGAGTAGAGCATGCCGCCGTGGCCCATGGCGATGCCGTCGTCGACCGCGATCGTGTTGAACTCCCGGGGGATGCCGCCGGCCTCGCGGACCGCGCCCGCGACCACGTCGCCGACCTCGCGCAGGTGCACGTGGCCCGGGACGAACTGCGTAAAGCTGTTGGCCACCGCCACGATCGGCTTGCCGAAGTCCTCCCGCGCTACGCCGGTGGCACGGAGGAGGGCGCGCGCGCCCGCCATGTTCCTGCCGTGGGTGACCGTACGTGACTTGAGCGGGGGCATAGGGACCTCTCCCAACATCTGCGAGCCGTACCCAAGATCGTATGCGCTGATCAGGGGTTGTGATGGGTGTCGCAGCGGCGGATCGCGGCGCTGCCAGCCGGCCCGGCAGAGGTCCTGAGGGGTCGGCGTCGACTCATGCGAGCTTACCAACCGGGGGCAACAAGAAACGCCGGGGGCGGGAGCCGCGCCCTGCCGGCGTTTGGGAGATGCGAATACCGAGGAAGGTGGAGCGGGCACCTCGCCGTGCGAGGTGCCCCTCCGGCTCCGGTACCCGCACAGGGTTCCGATCGCTGGGGGCTCGTCGTTGAGCCGTCCGACGCGGCTGGCGCCGTGTCCGTCAGGCTGCCCGGCCGCGCCGGGTCAGGCTGCTTCTTCGTGTTCTTGTGGATATTTCGGGGGCAGTGCCGTCTCGGCGGCCTTGAAGATCCGCTGAACGTCGGTCTCGGTCAGGACCTTGGGCCGCCGGCGCAGGTAGCCCTTGGCCCGGTTGCCCGCATAGACGTCCACGTCCCGGACCCGCATGACCTTCCACGGGATGGACGGGCCGTAGATCGCCACGGACGCCTGCACCGGCACCTCGAAGCCGACTCGCTCCTCGAGCGCCTTGGCCGCCTGCTCGGCCTCCCATCGCGCCTCGTCCAGCCGGTCCTTCTTGTTGAAGGGCCCGTGGAAGAGCTTGCGGTGCGAGAGGGTCCGCACCGGAAGGCGCTTGTCCCATTTCTCCGAGTCGATGGCGTAGACGCCGCTCGGGCCGATCACCAGATGATCGATCCGGCCGTCGCTGACGCCCTCGTCGTCCATGGGGACGGCGCGCGCGTGCAGGACGAGGTATCCGTTCTTCTGCAGGGCCTTGAGCTGCCGCTCCGTGCGCCGCTCGGCGGCTGACGACTTCTGCCAGGCCGTGACGCTGGAGTTTTTGCGGGCCCTGCGGACCGTGTCGACGATGACCGCCATGATCGCGGCGGTGATCCCGATCCGGATGTCGAAGACGACGGCGAAGAGCACGCCGACGACCAACGCGACGACGCCGCGTTCGATCCATCGGCGTATCTGGGGGTTGTTGAGCATGTCACCGTAGGTTTGTGGCTGCTGGTCGACACCGCGCTTGAGGGGTGTCTCATGGGGCTGACCGCGAGCCTCCTGGCTATTGCCCCGCTCCATGATGGCCATGAGCTACGCTCCGTATTCCTTTCGTACGGGAAGCATGATCCTCTGTGCGCAGAGTAATCATTCCAGCGGTTGGCGACTAGTCATGTCGGGTTAATACTTTTGTCGCCACGACTGGGTGGTTCACGGGTGCGGTGTCCGGGTAGGTTTGTTTCTATCCCCTCTTCCTCGGCGTACCTTCTGGTTGCCATCTTTGATGCTCGCGCTTCCAGCGTCTAGCGTTCGGCGGTGTGACGAATACCCATGACCTCACCGCCCACGCACTCGCTGCGGCCGTCCGCGTACGGGATCTTTCCCCGGTTGAGATCGTCGATCACTACCTGGAACGCATTGAGCGAGTAAATCCCCAGGTCGGGGCCTACATCACGGTCACCGCAGAGCTGGCGCGGGAGCAGGCCGTCCGGGCCGAGAAGCTGGTGATGGACACCGCGGACCCGGCGACGCTGCCGCCCTTCCACGGGGTGCCGATCCCCGTGAAGGACCTGAACATGGTAAACGGCGTCCGGGTTACCCTTGGATCGGAAGTTTTTGCCGATCTGACCGGTTTCGCCGACGATAATGTTGTGGTACTGCTCAGGCAAGCGGGCTCTGTCCTTTTGGGCAAGACCTCCACACCCGAATTCGGTCTGCCCTGTTATACGGAAAATGCGGTAGCACCGCCCGCCCGCACTCCCTGGGATCTGTCCCGGTCGGCGGGCGGCTCCAGCGGCGGCGCGGCCGCGGCGGTCGCCGCCGGGCTGGCGCCGATCGCGCAGGGCAGCGACGGCGGCGGCTCCATCAGGATCCCCAGCAGCGCCTGCGGGCTCTTCGGCATCAAGCCCACCCGCGGCAGGGTCTCGCAGGGCCCGATCGTCCCGGACCTGTTCGGCCTGGCCACGAACGGCCCGATCGCCCGCACGGTCCGCGACGCCGCCATGCTCCTGGACGTCATGGCCGTCCCCATGCCCGGCGACCTCTACCGGGCGCCCGAAGCCGAGGGGACGTTCCTCGGGTACGCCGACCGCCCGCCCGGCCGCCTCAAGATCGCCCGCAGTATCGAGCCGGCCGTCCCCGGTGTCGAGGTCCATCCGGACTGCGTCGCCGCATACGAAGCCGCCACGGCGCTGCTGGTCGAGCTCGGCCACGAGGTCGTCGAGCTCCCTGCGGTGCCCGGACCCGACCTCGTGCCGCACTTCGAACTGCTGTGGGGCGTCATAGCCACGCTCACGCCCGTTCCCCCCGAATCCGAGCATCTCCTGCAGCCGCTCACCCGCTGGCTGCGCGAACGCGGCAACGCCACGTCCGCCCCCGATCTCTTCCGGGCGCACGCCCAGCTCCAGGCCGCCCTCCGCGTCGCGTTCCCGATCATGGACGAGTACGACGCGATCCTGCACCCGACCCTCGCCCAGCCGCCCGCCCCCATCGGGTACTTCCACGATCAGGAGCCCGCTGAGAACTTCGAACGTCAGAAGCACTTCACCCCGTTCTGCGCTCTCTACAACGTCTCCGGCCAGCCCGCCGTCAACGTTCCGTTGCATTGGACCAACGACGGTGTTCCGATCGGGGTGATGCTCGCCGGGCGCCTCGGCGGCGAGGGCACGCTGATCTCCCTCGCCGCACAGCTGGAGGAGGCCCATCCCTGGATCGACCGCAAACCCGCACTGTGGGAGGCCTGAAGTCCTGGGCATCTGTCCGGCTTCTCGGGGAATGGTCGGAGCGTGGTGGACGAGGATCTGAACTCCCTGGCCGAGGCGCACAGCGTCTCCACTCGCTACACCGACTGGCGCGGCGACAAGACCGCGGTCTCCCGCGACACCCTCGTGGCCGTGCTGGCCGCCCTGGGGGTGGACGCGTCGACCCCGGCGGCAGTACGGGATGAGCTGGCGCGCCTGACCGCGCACGAACGAGCCGCTCCCGCTTCGCCGGCCGCCTCCGCTTCGCCGGCCGCCTCCGCTTCGCCGGCCGCTTCCGCTTCGCCGGCCGCCCCCACCTCTCCGGCGGCCTTCGCCCTGCCGGCTACCGGCGCCCCGCCGTCCACGCCCGAACGCCTTGCTCAGGCCCCGCGCGCCTGGGGGTTCACGGCGCAGCTCTACTCCGTGCGTTCCGCCCGCTCCTGGGGGATGGGGGACCTTCGCGACCTGGCCGATCTCGCGTCGTGGAGCGGCGAGCTCGGTGCGGGGTTCGTCCTGGTCAACCCGCTGCACGCGACCGAGCCCGCGCCGCCGATCGGCCCGTCGCCCTACTCGCCGATGAGCCGCCGCTTCGCCAGCCCGCTCTACCTGCGGGTGGAGGACGTTCCGGAATACGGCGCCCTCCCCGCCCCGGAGCGGGAGCGCATCGCGCACCTGGCAGCCGCCCTGGGCGAACGCGGCGAGATCATCGACCGCGACGCCGTCTGGGCGGCCAAGCGGACGGCGCTCGAACTGATCTACGGTCTGCCGCGTTCTGCCTCCCGGCAGCAGGCGTACGAACGGTTCCGCGAACGTGAGGGCTCATCCCTGACCGCCTTCGCGACGTGGTGCGCGCTGGCCGAGGAGCAAGGGGCCGACTGGCGCCGCTGGCCCGCAGAGCTGCGCGACGCGGACAGCCCGGCCGTGACCATGGCCGCCGACCGGCTCGCCGGCCGGGTCGGCTTCCACACGTGGCTGCAGTGGCAGCTCGACGAGCAACTCGGGCGCGCCCAAGAGGCGGCACGCGCCGCCGGAATGCCGATCGGGATCGTGCACGATCTCGCGGTTGGGGTCAGCCAGGGCAGCGCAGACGCGTGGATGTACAAGTCGCTGTTCGCGCCTGGCATCAGCGTCGGCGCGCCACCCGACGAGTTCAACCAGCGAGGCCAGGACTGGGGCCAGCCGCCCTGGCATCCCAGGCGGCTCGCGGAAGCGGGCTACGCCCCGTTCCGCGAGATGCTGGCGGCGGCGCTCCGGCACGGCGGCGGGCTGAGGCTGGACCACGCCATGCAGGTGTCCCGGCTGTGGTGGGTGCCCGAGGGGCGCTCTCCGGCCGAGGGCACGTACGTCTCGTACGACCGGAACGCCCTGCTCGCCTGCCTTGTCGCCGAGGCGGCCCGGACCGGCGCCGTGATCATCGGGGAGGATCTCGGCACGGTCGAGCCGGGCCTGCGTGAGGACATTGCCCGGCGCGGGATCCTCGGCACCTCGCTGCTCTGGTTCGAACGTGACGGGGACGGCCGTCCCCGGCGGCCGGAGCGGTGGCGTGAGCTCTCCCTCGCCACCGTCGGCACGCACGACATGCCGCCGATCACGGGCATCCTGCACGGCGACCACCTCGATCTCCGTGACCGCCTCGGCCTGCTCACCAGGGCGCGGGAGGTCGAGGAGGACGAGCACCGGCGAGGGCTCACGGACTGGCTCGGCCTGCTGCACGCCGAGGGCCTGCTCCGGGTGCCGCCCACCACGATCATGAAGGCGCTCGACCAGGACTCCACCGAGTACGACGAGCAGGTGGTGGCGGCGCTGCACGGGTTCCTGGCCCGTACGCCGGCCCGCCTCCTCGGGATCTCGCTCGCCGACGCCGTGGGGGAACGCCGCACCCAGAACCAGCCCGGCACGACCGACGAGTACCCCAACTGGCGAGTCCCCCTGGCCGGCGCCGGAGGCGACCCCGTCCACATCGACGACCTGGCCGGGCATCCGGCCGTCGAGGCCGCGATCGAACCGCTCAGAGACTGGCGGTGATGCGCGTGGTGACCTCGCGCAGCAGCCCGTCCGGCACGATCTCCGCCCCGGCGATCGCCGAGAAGAGCGCGGGCAGCCCGGGCAGCGGGTAGCCGCCGTCCGCCGCGCCGTCGAGCGCCGCCTTCCCGAGGGGCTGATGGCGCAGCGACGCGCGCGAGCGCGCCCAAGCCGTCTCGACCTCCTCCGGCGACGGCACCCCGAAGCCGTGCCCGACCGGAGCCGCATGCCGCAGCCTGACCAGGGCGCTGTCGGTGAAGTCGGCCGCGAGCTTGCAGCGGGCGGTGAGGCGCGCCCGCACCGGCTCGTCGATCCGGGACATCACCGAGCAGGGGGTACGGCAGCGGGAGGCGCAGTCGCCGAGGGCCTGGGAGACCTGGCTGTGCTGGCGGTCCAGATAGGCGCGCCACCCTGGGCCAGGCTCGTTCGAGACCCGCAGCGTCCGTTCGCACGCGGAACGTTCCGGCCGGGTGTGGTCGCAGAGCCGTGCCGACCCGGGCTCGATCGCGACGCCGAACCGGCTGCCCTCGCCGGTCACCGCAGCGCCGATCAGCGCCGGGTCGCCGGCGTGGCCGAGGACCGGCTCCCAGGCGAGCATGGGCAGGTACTCACTGGCGATGTGGACGGCCGCGACGAGCGCGGCCATCTCCCGGCGGCGCCACCGGATCTCGATGACCTCCAGCAGGAGCGCGTACGCGGGCCGCAGGCTGGCCAGGGCCCCGCGCGGCTGTTCCTTCGGCGTCTGCGGCATCCTGCTGGCACGCGCGCGGTCCAGCAGGTCCTTGGGCACCTCGCCGACGTCCTCGGGCATGCCGAAGTCCTCGGCGTCCAGGTCGAGGACGCGCTGCCCGAACGCGCACAGGGCCGCCAGCGGCGCCACCTGCTCCTTGGGCAACGCCAAGGGCGTGAGGGCCTCGATGTCGCCGAACGCGCAGCGGCCGGCCAGCACCTTCAGAACGTCCCGTGCAGTCTCCACATCCACCCCTTCACCCGGGACCCCCTGTGACCAAGCCCTCGACTTGGCAACGATCGCATGATCACAGGGGTTTCCCTAGCGTCACCAGACGCGTACTAGGTGGCCGACGCGTCCTTGGCCCTGGCCCGCAGGGCGCGGGCGACACCGTCGCGGCCCTCCGAGAGCAGCCGGAGCAATGCGGCCGGCGGTGTGTTCTCGGCGATGTAGGCGTCGGTCCTGTCGATCGTGCCCTGCTCGACCAGCAGGTAGGGGTAGGCGGCTTCGGCGAACGTCTGGGACATGTCGCTGCTCCACTCCTGCCAGATCCGGCCGACCTCGGCGAAGTAGCCGTCCAGGTAAGGCCGCAGCAGCTCCACGTGATCGGGCTCGGTGAACCCGCCCAAGGTTGCCCGGAACACCGCGTTCGGCAGGTCGCCGGAGACGATCTTCTCCCAGGCCGCCGCCTTGGCCTCGGCCGTGTTGATCGCCGCGTTGCAGGCCGCCGCGTGGCGTTCGCCCGCCGCGGTCGCGTCGCGGGCGAGCTCGGCGTCGATCTCCGGAACGCCCGCCCTGCCCTTGACGACCAGACGGCGGAGCAGCGCCCAGCGCAGCTCGGTGTCGACCTTCAGCCCCTTCAGGACCGTGGAGCCGTCGAGTAGCCCGGCGACATAGGTCAGGTGGGCGTCGTTCGTCGCGACCGCCGTAAAGGCCTGCACGTAGGCGAGCTGGAAGTCCGAGCCCGCCTCGGCCTGCTGTGCCAGTTCGAGGAGGGAGTCGGCCATCAGCTCCAGGCCCTGTGGCTGCCACGCCGGGTCGCCGTACTGCACGATGGCCGTGCGGGACTGGCGGAGCAGCGTCTGCGCCACCGAGATGTCGGTGACGCCGCGGATGCCGCTGACGACGAGCTTGACGTAGTCGCGGGTGGCCATCTCGGCGTCCCGGGTCATGTCCCACGCGGCCGACCAGCACAGCGCCCGCGGCAGCCCGTCCTTGATCTCGCCGATGCCCTCGACCAGTGTGCGCAGCGAGTGCTCGTCCAGCCGAATCTTGGCGTAGGTGAGGTCGTCGTCGTTCACCAGCACCAGGTCCGGGCGCTTCTTGCCGACGAGCTCGGCGACGGCGGTCCGGGCACCGATGATGTCCAGCTCGACCCGCTCACGCCGGATGATCCCATCGCCCACACGGTCGTAGAGGCCGATCGCGACGCGGTGCGAGCGAAGCGTCGGGTAGTCGGCCTTGGCCTCCTGCAGGACGTCGAACGAGGTGAAGTTGCCATCTCCGTCGACCTCGTACACCGGGCGGAGCGTGTTGACCCCGGCGGTCTCCAGCCATTCCTTCGACCAGGAGGCCAGATCGCGGCCGGACGTCTCCTCCAGCGCGTCCAGCAGGTCGGCCAGGACCGTGTTGCCCCATGCGTGCCGCTGGAAGTAGCGCCGCACGCCTTCCAGGAAGTTGTCGCGGCCGACGTAGGCGACCAGCTGCTTCAGGACGCTGGCGCCCTTGGCGTAGGTGATCCCGTCGAAGTTGACCTCGACCGCCCGGATGTCCGGGATGTCGGCTGAGATCGGGTGCGTGGACGGCAGCTGGTCCTGCCGGTAGGCCCAGGCCTTCATCAGGTTGGCGAACGTCGTCCAGGAACTGGTCCACTTGGTGGCCTCGGACTGGCAGAGCACGCTCATGTACGTGGCGAACGACTCGTTCAGCCACAGGTCGTCCCACCAGCGCATGGTGACCAGGTCACCGAACCACATGTGCGCCATCTCGTGCAGGATCGTCTCGGCGCGCCGCTCGTACGCCGCGTCCGTCACGCGCGACCGGAAGACGTAGTCCTCCAGGAACGTGACGGCGCCGGCGTTCTCCATCGCGCCCGTGTTGAACTCGGGCACGAAGAGCTGGTCGTACTTGCTGAACGGGTACGGCTGGTCGAAGACCTTCTCGAAGAAGTCGAAGCCCTGCCGGGTGACGTCGATGATCGCGTCGGCGTCCAGATGCTCGGCCAGCGAGGCCCGGCAGAAGACACCCAGCGGGATGACACTGCCGTCCGAGCGCCGGTACTCGTCGGTGACGACGTGGTAGGGCCCGGCGATCAACGCGGTGATGTAGGTCGACATCTTCGGCGTCGGCGGGAAGTGCCACGCCCCCGTGCGCACCCCGTTGACATCGAAGGATTCGTTCGTGATCACCTGCCAGCCGGACGGGGAGGTCACGTTCAGCTCGAACGTGGCCTTGAGGTCGGGCTGGTCGAAGCAGGTGTACATCCGGTGCGCGTCGGCCGTCTCGAACTGCGTGTAGAGATACACGCTCTGATCGACAGGGTCGACGAAGCGGTGCAGGCCCTCGCCGGAGCGGGAGTACGTGGCGTCGGCGACGACGCGCAGCTCGTTGTCGGCGGCCAGCGAGGGCAGCGGGATGCGGCCTTTCTCGGCGTCATAGGTGCCCGGGTCGAGCGCGGTTCCGTTGAGCGTGACCTCACGCACCACGGCGCCGTGCAGATCGACGAAAGTGGACGCGCCCGGCTCGGCGCAGCCGAACCGGATCTGGGTAGTGGAGCCGAAGCGCTCCTCACCCGTGGTCAGGTCCAGCTCCACCGCATACGACTCGACGGTGAGCAGCCGGGCCCTTTCCCGCGCCTCGTCGCGCGTGAGGTTGCCTGCCACATGTACTCCTTGGTCGTCATAAACCTGGTTCCTCCATGTCTACCAACCTGCCGGGGGGCAGGTGGGGCTGGCACGGCCATAGGTTTGGTGGGAACGGGTTTTAGGTTTGGCGGGAAAGGGTTTTCGAGGGGGAATCGACAGCTGTCTTCCAGGGTTGAGCTTGGTAAACGATGATCTGCCCTGAGGAGAGATGGCGTTGACGAACGAACCCCGTGAGCCAGTGGACTTTTGGTTCGACCCGTTGTGCCCCTGGGCGTGGATCACCTCGCGGTGGGTGCTGGAGGTCGAGAAGCTCCGGCAGATTGAGACGCGCTGGCACGTGATGAGCCTGTCCGTCCTCAACGAGGGCAAGGACGTGCCGCAGAAGTACAAGGACCTGTTGGTTACGGGTTGGGGTCCGGTGCGGGTCTGCATCGCCGCCGAGCAGAAGTACGGCCCGGAGGTGCTCGGGCGCCTCTACACCGAGTTGGGCACCCGCCGCCACAACCAGAAGCAGGAGTACAACCGCGAGACCATCGAGGCAGCCTTGACCGCGGCTGGTCTCGACCCGGCGCTGGCCGACGCCGCCGACTCCACCGAGTACGACACGGCCCTGCGCGCCTCCCACAAGGACGGCATCGACCGGGTCGGCGAAGAGGTCGGCACGCCCGTGATCTCGGTGGCCGGGCACGCCTTCTTCGGCCCCGTGGTGACCCCGATCCCGCGCGGTGAAGCCGCCGCGAAGCTGTGGGACGGCGTGCTCGCGGTGGCGCAGACCGACGGCTTCTTCGAGTTGAAGCGCACGCGGACCCGGGACCCGATCTTCGACTGAGTGAAGGCGCCGTGCTTCGACTGAGTGCGGCGTGCTTCGACTGAGCGAAGGCCCTGGATTGATTTGATCTCGGCCTTTTCGCGCCAACCTTGTTGTTGCGACGAACTTGCAACTGCGACGGGTGCGCCCTCAAACTGGTCCTATCTACGTAAACGGGTAGGACGGTGAGGTGCGTGCACGTACCGAACGGATTCTTCGACGCGCCGGTCTCGATCGGCGCCGGTGTCGTGGCCGCGGCGGGCATCGGGCTCTGCCTCAAGGGTGCCCGCCGCGAACTCGACGACCGCACGGCTCCGCTGGCGGGTCTCACAGCGGCGTTCATCTTCGCCGCGCAGATGATCAATTTCCCGGTCGGCGCCGGGACCAGCGGGCATCTGATGGGCGGCGCGCTGGCGGCCATCCTGGTGGGGCCGTATACGGGCGTGCTCTGTATATCCGTGGTCCTGCTGATACAGATGTTCTTCGCTGACGGCGGCCTCACCGCGTACGGCATCAACGTCACCCTCATGGGGATCGTCAGCGTGGCCGTCGGCTACGGGATCTTCCGCCTGCTCATGGCCGTCCTGCCGAAGAACCGGGGCAGCGTCACCATCGCCTCGTTCACCGGCGCCCTGGTGTCGGTGCCCGCGTCCGCGCTCGCCTTCGTCGGCCTCTTCGCCCTCGGAGGCACCGCCGATCTCTCGCTGGGTGCGGTGGCCACCGCCATGCTCGGCGTGCACGTCCTGATCGGCATCGGCGAGGGCGTGATCACAGCCGTGACGGTCGGCTCGATCGCGGCTGTCCGGCCCGACCTCGTGCACGGCGTCGACCTCACGTCCGAGGCGCCGCTCCAGTTGCGGAACGACACCGGCTCGCCCGTGGACACGCCCGCCACCGGAGGTGTCTCGGCATGACCAAACGTTTCTTCTTCGTCTTCCTGCTGGTGGCGGTGATCATCGCCGGGTTCGTCAGCTTCTATGCCAGCGCCTCTCCCGACGGCCTCACCAAGGTCGCCGAGGACAAGGGTTTCGCGTCCCAGGAGAAGGACCACCAGCTCAAGGACTCGCCGTTCGGTGACTACGGCGTGAAGGGCGTCGACAACGAGAGGTTGTCGGGCGGCCTGGCCGGAGTCATCGGCGTGGGGCTGACGCTCGCCGTGGGCGGTGGCCTGTTCTGGGTCGTCCGCCGCCGGTCGTCGGCCGACTAGTGGGCGCCGGGCACGCGCATCCGCTCTATCGCGCGGGCACATCGGGCGTTCACCGGCTGCCGCCGCAGTGCAAACTCGTCGCCGTCGTCGCGTTCGTGTTCGCCGTGGTGGCGACGCCGCAGGAGCAGATGTGGGCGTTCGGCCTGTACGCGCTGTTGCTCGCGTTCGTCGCCGCCTTCGCCCGGGTGCCGCCAGGCTTCGTCCTGCGCCGGATGGCGATCGAGTTGCCGTTCGTCGCGTTCGCTCTGCTTCTGCCGTTCGTGGCGCACGGCCCGCGGGTCGAGGTGCTCGGCGTGGAGCTGAGCCAAAGCGGGCTGTGGTCGGCGTGGAACATCCTCGCCAAGGCCAGCCTCGGTGCCGTGGCCATGATCGTGGTGGGCGCCACCACCGAGCCGCGGGCGCTGCTGCTCGGCCTGGAGCGGCTGCGGATGCCCGCCCTGCTCACCCAGATCGCCACGTTCATGCTCCGCTACCTCGATGTGATCGTGGGAGAGATGCGGCGGATGCGGGTGGCGCGGGCGTCCCGGGGGTTCGAGGCGCGAGGCCTCCGGGACGTCACCGTGCTCGCCCGCTCCGTCGCCGCCCTCTTCCTGCGCTCGTACGAACGCGGCGAACGCGTCTATCTCGCGATGGTGAGCCGTGGCTACGACGGCCGTATGCCCGTCCTCAACGAGGGCACGGCCACGCTCCGCCAGTGGACGGCGGCGGCCGTGCTGCCCGGGGCGGCGGCCTTGATCGCCGCAGCCTCCTGGATACTGGCGCCGTGACGACCGCCGCCTCGCTTGAGATCAAGGGCCTCGCCTACGCCTATCCGGACGGGACGCAGGCCCTGTACGGCGTGGACGTGACGATCCGGCGCGGCGAGCGGGTGGCGCTGCTCGGCCCCAACGGCGCGGGAAAGACCACGCTCGTCCTGCACCTCAACGGCATCCTGCACGGCGGCCTCGGCAGCGTCCACGTCGGCGGGCTCCCGGTGGACCCCAAGGACAAGCGGGGCCTGCGGGAGATCCGGCGCCGGGTGGGCATCGTCTTCCAGGACCCCGACGACCAGCTCTTCATGCCGACGGTCCGCGAGGACGTCGCGTTCGGCCCGGCCAACCTCGGCATAAGCGGTGCCGAGCTGGACCGCCGGGTGGCCGGCGCGCTGAGCAGGGTCGGCATGCAGGACGTCGCCGACCGGCCTCCGCAGCACCTCAGCTTCGGCCAGCGCCGCCGGGTGGCCGTCGCGACCGTGCTGGCCATGGAGCCGGAGATCCTCGTCCTGGACGAGCCGTCCTCCAACCTCGACCCGGCCAGCCGCCGCGAGCTCGCCGAGATCCTGCTGGGCCTGGACGTCACCGTCCTGATGGTCACGCACGACTTGCCGTACGCGGCGGAGCTCTGCCCCCGCTCGCTGATCCTTTCAGGCGGCGTGATCGTCGCGGATGGGCCGACCCTGGGGCTCCTCTCCGACGAGGATCTGCTGGCCGCGCACCGGCTGGAGCTGCCCTTCGGGTTCGATCCCGCGGTCCGCCACCACTGACTGTGTAAAGAAAGCAAAGTGGGGATTCTGCTTGCTTCCATCTCGCCTCTTCGGAAGACTCGTGATTCCTGAAATTGGCAACGGTTTTCATATCCGGAATCGGGGGCTTTCGTGAAGGTTGCGTTCGTGGGCAAGGGTGGCAGCGGCAAGACCACCCTGTCGTCGCTCTTCGTGCGGCATCTGGCCGCCCAGGGGCTGCCGGTGGTCGCGGTCGACGCCGACATCAACCAGCATCTCGGGGTGGCGCTCGGCCTCGACGAGGAGCGCGCGGCCAAGATCCCGGCCATGGGTGAGCGGCTCACCGAGATCAAGGAGTACCTGCGCGGCGACAACCCGCGTATCGCGTCCGCCACCAGCATGGTGAAGACGACCCCGGCCGGAAGGGGCTCGCGGCTGCTGAGCCTGGGCGGCGACGATCCGATCCACGCCCTCGGCCAGGACATCGGAGTGGGCGGTGGCGGCGACGACGCCGCCTACGGCGTCACGTTGATGGCGACCGGCCCGTTCAACGACGACGACCTCGGGGTGGCCTGCTACCACTCCAAGACCGGCGCTGTGGAGCTCTACCTCAACCACCTCGCCGACGGGCCCGGGGAGTACGTGGTTGTGGACATGACGGCGGGCGCCGACACGTTCGCCTCCGGGCTCTTCACGCGGTTCGACCTGATGTTCCTGGTGGCCGAGCCGACCCGGAAGGGCGTCGGCGTCTACAAGCAGTACACCGAATACGCGCGCGACTACGACGTCGCCATCGCCGTCGTCGGCAACAAGGTGCAGAGTGACGAAGACGTCGCGTACCTGCGCGAGCATGTCGGCGACGATCTGCTGACCTGGCTCGGCCAGTCCAGCGCCGTCCGCGCCCTCGAACAGGGACGCGAGGGCGTCGGCCTGGAGGCGGACAACGAGCTGGCGCTCGGCCGGATGCGCGAGGCGGTGGACGCCCGCACGAAGGACTGGGGCAAGTTCCAGCGGCAGGCCGTCGATTTCCACGTCAAGAACGCGCGCAGCTGGGCCAACCGGGCCGTGGGCGAGGATCTGGAGACACAGGTCGACCCGGAGTTCCGCTTTCCTGGCCTGCTGGTGTGAGAGTGGGGTCTAGCGACGCTGCGTGATCCCGATTAACCTGCGCGCCATGACGACGCGGCGGGTGCTGGGAACCCTCATCGGCGCGGTGGGCCCGATGGCCCTGATCGCTCTTCTCCTCGGGAACCAGTGGGTCTACGACAAGATCTTCAGGTCCGACCTGGCACGCGACAACGACACGCTCGGCCCGCTGCTGAACTGGCTGCTCTATCCGCACTGGCGGCTGACGACCCAGGGCCGGTTCCGGGACTTCTCGTGGGTCGCGGTCCAGGACCTGAGCATCCTGCTGATGTTCGTGGTGCTGGCGGCCCTGGTCTTCGGGGCCGCCCGGACGCTCAACCCCGACCGCGGCGCCGTGCACGTGGTGGTGCTGGGCTGGTGGGCGACGGTGGTCGCCGGTGGCTTTTCCGGGTTCGTGAACGGCGTGCTCCAGAAGATGGTGCTCGACTACCCGACCGACTTCGGCAACTCCTCCGTCTACTGGCTGATGATGGTGCAGGGCGGGACGTTCGGCCTGCTGTACGGCTGGTTGGCGGGTGCCGGCGCGCTGGTGGGCTACCAGGTGACCCGCCCCAAGGCAGGTGCGGGCGCGATGCAGCCGGGTCAGTTCGGCCAGCCCGCTCCAGGTGCTCCCGGCGCGCCGGGAGCACCGCAACCGATCCCGGCAGGTCATCCCGCCGCGATGCCATACGTGCCGCCCGCTCAGTCGCCATACGCGCCAGGTCAGCAGGGCATGCCCGGCCAGCCCGGGGTGCCCGGTCAGCCTGGGATGCCAGGTCAGCCAGGCGTGCCTGGTCAGCCCTACGCGCCCGGCCAGCCCTACGGGCAGGGCCAGCCGTACGCGTCCGGCCAGCCGCAGCAGCCGTGGGCCGGCGGTCCAGGACAGGCCGCCGCCCCCGCCGGGCATGCTGGATACGCCCAGCAGCCCGGCTACCAGCCGCAGCAGCCCGCCGCTGAGCCGCCCATGCCTCCCACGCCTTCCACACCGCCTGCGGAGCCGGAGAAGGCCGCCGAGGACACTCCGGAGCCCGAGCCCGCCGACGACACGCCGGAACGCGCTGAGGCGGCGGAGGACGAGCCCAAGGCGCCCGGGCAAGCGCCTCCCTTGAGCACCGAGACCAGGACGGACGACGGGCTGCAACCGCCGCGGTGACCCGGGCGCCGGGCCGCCCGGACCGCCTGGGAGAATCGGCTCCATGCGCGTGTTTCTTGGATGCGACCATGCCGGTTTCGAGCTGAAGGAGCACCTGGTCTCCTGGCTGAAGGCGAACGGCCACGAGGCAGTCGACTGCGGGGCGTTCCTCTACGACGCCGTCGACGACTACCCGCCGTTCGTGCTGCGGGCCGCGGTGAAGGTCGCCGCCGAGCCGGGCAGCCTCGGCATCGTGATCGGCGGCTCGGGCAACGGCGAGCAGATCGCCGCCAACAAGGTCAAGGGCGTCCGCGCCGCGCTGGTCTGGAACGAGGAGACCGCGAAGCTCGCCCGCGAGCACAACGACGCCAACGTCATCAGCCTCGGCGCACGCCAGCACGACTACGACACCGCGACCCGGTTCGTCCAGATCTTCCTCGGCACGCCCTACTCCGAGGAGCCGCGGCACACCCGCCGCATCACGATGCTCAGCGAGTACGAGGACACCGGCAAGCTTCCGCCGCTACCAAGCGAAAGCTGACGCGAGAGGTCAGGTGCGCGGAGGAGGTGCGCCGCGCTTGCCCAGCCGGCGGCGTTCCCCCTTCGGAGGCTTGGCGGGTTTGGCGCCTTCGGCGTTCTTCGGCGCGCCGGCGGCGTTCGGGGGCGGTTCCTCGCCCTCGGCGCGCGGCCTGGACACATCCCGTGCCCGCATCGCCGCGTCGACAGTGATCCGCATGCCAGGTTGACCCATGTGGCGCACCTCCCGGTCACTCAGAACACCATTGGACACTACGGAGCGGGGTCCGGCGCAAGAGCGAGTCGCGAATCACTGACTTCACGTCGCTGAATCGTTGCAAAGAGTCATGGGTGGCGCGGATGCCCTTCGATCGGCACGGATGCTCGATACAGTTCCGGAGTCATGCTGCAACGTCTGGTCCACCTGCTTCCGCCGCGAGTGCGTGCCTTCCTGCGCAGGATTCCCATACTCGTGCGCATCTACAGGTGGCTCAGGCAAGGAAAACTGACCCGGGAACGCTACGTGTTCGTGGCGCTCGCGGTGCTCACGATGGTCGTGGGGCTCGCCGCCACGGAGTCGAGCGCGTGGGCGCCGTCCGGTGCGCTCGTGCTGACCGTGCTCGGCGGCGGTCTGCTTCTCAAGGTGCGCACCCTGCTGGCGTTGCTCGGCGTGGTCCTGGTCATGGTGGTCTACAACGCATGGGACGACCGTTCGGCCGTCGGGCCGGGGATGATCGCGACGCTGGTCATCACCACGGTGCTCGCCGTCACGCTCGCCCGCACCCGGCAGCAGCTCGGGGTGCAGGGGCTGCGCGGCGACTCCATGTTGCTTGAGCTGCGCGACCGGCTACGGCGGCAGGGCGAGATGCCCGAGCTGCCTGAGGGCTGGGACGCGCAGGTGGTGATGTTGCAGGCCGGTGGGTCGTCGTTCGGCGGCGACTTCGTGGTCTCCACGTGCGATGGCGACACCCTCGAAGTGGCGCTGGTGGACGTCTCGGGCAAGGGCACCGACGCCGGTACCCGCGCGCTGATGTTGTCCGGCGCTTTCGGCGGATTGCTTGGATCGATCCAGAGAGACCGTTTCCTTCCGGCGTGCAATGCCTATTTGCAGCGGCAGCGCTGGGATGAGGGCTTCGTCACGGCGGTGCACCTGGTGATCGATCTGACCACCGGCGAGTACAGCGTCGAATCCGCCGGGCACCCTCCCGCCGTCCAATTCGATGCGGGCAGCGGCACATGGCAGGTCAGTTCCGCCAAGGGCGTGGTGCTCGGGGTCGTTCCCGACCTGCGCTCCGAGCCCGAGCGGGGCCTGCTCCGCCCCGGTGACGCGCTCCTGCTCTACACCGACGGCCTGGTCGAGACTCCGGGCCGCGACCTGGACGCGGGCATCGACCGGCTGCTGGGCGAGGCCGAACGGCTGGTCCCCGAGGGGTTCCGCGTGGGCGCCAGGGAGCTCGTCGAACGCATGCATGCCGCCCGCGACGATGACTGCGCCCTCGTCCTCATCTGGCGTACCTGAGCGATCAACTGGCCTACCTGAGCGTTCATCTGGCGTACCTGAGTGGAGAACGATGACGGATCTCGTCCTTGACCACCTTGTCTACGCGACCCCGGATCTGAAGGCGGCGGTGTCGGACATCGCGGCCCGCACGGGCGTGACGCCGGTCGAAGGCGGCCCCCATCCGGGTCTCGGCACCCGCAACCACCTGCTCGGACTCGGCGGCAACGCGTATCTGGAAGTCATCGGGCCGGATCCGGACCAGCCCGAACCCAGGGGCCCCGCACGCCGCCGCGAAGCAAGGCGTGATGGGGAAACCGCGGGGGTCTGGGGGGCGCCCCCCAGAAAAGCAGGGCCTCGGCCGTTCGGGATCGACGATCTCACCGCTCCTGCTCTGGTGGCGTGGGCGGCGGGCACGACCGAGCTGGACGCGAGCATCGAACGGGCGCGGGCGGCGGGACACGACCCCGGATCGGCCGCCGGCATGTCCCGGCTGCGGCCCGACGGCGAGTTGCTGAGCTGGCGGCTCACCCCGCCGCGGACGGGCGTGCTGCCGTTTCTGATCGACTGGGGTGAGACGGATCATCCGGCGGGTGCGCTGCCGGTGGTGCCGTTGCTCTCGTTCGAGGCGGTCCATCCCGATCCGGACTCCGTGCGCGGCGCGCTGGACGCACTCGGGGCCCGGCTGACCGTCCGGCAGGGGCCGGGAATCGCCCTGATCGCCCGCCTGGACGGGCCTGTGGGCACCGTCACACTCGACTGACCTGCGCCGGAGCCGCCGCCGTGCGACAGGAAACGTGATCTTTACTTTGATGTTTCACCCTGTGCATAGACGGCGTGCAGAGTACTAAGCAGATCGGCAACCGGGCCGGTCCCGCCGGACCCTCCTCGGCGGGCGGGGCCGGGAACGGTTGGCGGCACCGAAGGCGATGTCCGCGCGGACGGCACCCCAGGGGTGGGAGGCGCCGCACGCGCGGACATCGGCTCAGGTTTCGCCCGGCACCGTTCGGTAAGAACCAGTTGGGCTGATCGTTTTACAGGTTCAATCCGCGCAGGCCCCCCGCGTGGACGCTGTATGGCGTGCTGTCGGGGAGGGGGTCGCCGCGGGAATGCCCGTCCAGAGGCTGCGCTGGCGTCCGTCGCAATGGTCACTGCAGACCAGGGTGACGGCGGTGTCGATCGCCGTCGCGGGCAGCCTGCTGGTCCTCGGCGTCACGGCGTTCTACTTCGCAGTGCGCCAGGCGCTCTACGACGGGCTGCACGAGCGCGGTGCCGTGGCCATCAAGTTGCTTGAGGACGACCTCCATCGGACCGATCCGCCGGCCGTGCTGACCCCGGACGTGCCGGGATTCTCCCTGATCCAGGTGGTGGACGACCGGGGTGTGGTCGTCGCGTCGAGCCCGATCCTCGCCGGCCACCCCGCGATGACCGCGCACCGCCCGGCCGAGGCGAACAAGCGCCTGTCGCGGACCATCACCGTGCCGGGCGTGTCGAGCCAGGTCTATGTCGTGAGCGAGCGCGTGCGGGCCCCGGGTGGCTGGCGGACGATCCACGTCGGCACCCCGATGGCCGATCTGGACCATGCACGGGGATTCTTCACGGGCGCGCTCGGCGTCGCGGTCGTGCTGATCTCCGTAGTGGTCGGCGTGGCCGTCCGGCGCTCGGTCCGGCGGGCGACGCGGCCCGTATGCGTGATGAGCGCGGAGCTGGCGGCGATCACCGGGGGCGAACAGCCCCGTCGGGTGACGGTGCCCGACAGCCGCGACGAGGTGTCCGAGCTGGCCGAATCGATCAACCGGACACTGCGCCGGCTGGAGGGTGTGGTCGAGCGGCAGCAGGGATTCGTCGCGGACGTCTCGCACGAGCTGCGCAGCCCGCTCACCGGCCTGCGCGCCCAGCTGGAGGTGGCGCTGGAACATCCCGAGGACGAGGACTGGCCGGCGGTCGCCCGGGCCGCGCTCGCCGACGCCGACCGGCTCCAGAACATCGTCACCGACCTGCTGATCATGGCCAAGCTGGAGGCCGGGCTGCAACTGGTTCGCCGGCCGGTCGATCTGGGCGATCTCGCGCACACCGAGGCGGCGCGGCGCCGCCGGCGCGTGCCGATCGAGGTGGACGCGGACGAGGGCATCATCGTCGAGGGCACCCAGATGCACCTGGTCCGGCTGCTCACCAACCTGCTCGACAACGCCGAACGGCATGCCGCCACGCTGGTGCGGGTGACGGTGCGCGCCGAGGAGGACATGGCGGTGCTGGAGGTGGCCGACGACGGTTCGGGCATCCCCGACCGGGATCGTGAGCGGGTGTTCCGGCGGTTCCAGCGCCTGGACGAGAGCCGGAAGCGCGACCGCGGCGGCACCGGGCTGGGCCTGCCGATCTCCCGGGAGATCGCCACCGCGCACGACGGCACGCTGGAGGCGGCCGACAGCAACGGGGGTGCCCGGCTGATTCTGCGGTTGCCGCTGAAAGGCCGCTAGGTGTCGCTAGGTGTGCTGCTCAGAGAGGGCCGGGTGGCGGGCCGCGTGGTGGGTGGCCTCTTCGAAGGCATGGCCGATCTGCAGAACGGCGAAGTCCGCCCGATGCGGGCCGACGATCTGCAGGCCGACCGGCAACCCGCCTGGGGTGAAGCCGCCCGGCACCGCCAGCGCCGGGCACCCCGTCGCCGAGATGAGATACGAGGAGGCCATCCACTCCAGGTAGTCGCGCATCTGATGGCCCGCGACCTCGGCCGGGTACTCCAGCCCGGTGTCGAACGGGACGACCTGGCTGACCGGCAGCAGCAACGCGTCGTACCGTTCGAAGAACTCCCGCACCCGGTGGAACAGCCGGGTGTGCAAAACCTCCGCCCGGCCGATGTCGGGCCCGGTCAGCGCGCGGCCGACCTCGATGTTGTCCACGAGCGACCGCTTAAGCCCGGCTTGCGGCAGCGTGCCGAGGGCGAGCTCGAACTGCCACGCCCGCAGTGTGCGGAAGACCTCGTCCGCGCCCGCCAGGTCCGGGCAGTCCTCCTCGACGACACAGCCCAGGTCGGCGAAGACCTTCACGGCGGCCCCGAGGGTCTCGACGACCTCCCGGTCCGCCGGCGCGAGCCCGCCGAGGTCGGGTGACCAGGCCACACGCAGACCGGTCATGTCACGTTCCAGGGGCCGGGTGAACACCTCGCCGGGGGTCTCCAGCGCGATCGGGCTGCGCGGGTCGGGCCCGGCCAGGACCGACAACAACAGGGCGACATCGCCGACGCTGCGGGCCATCGGCCCCTGCACACCCATCGTGGCCCAGCTCGCCAGGGCGGGCCACGACGGAACGCGCCCGGGCGACGGGCGCAGCCCGACCACGTTGCAGAACGAGGCGGGGTTGCGGAGCGAGCCGCCCAAGTCACTGCCGTCCGCGACGGCGTGCATGCCGCAGGCCAGGGCGGCTGCCGCGCCCCCGCTGCTCCCGCCCGCGGACCTGCCCGGGTCGTACGGGTTGAGCGTCGCCCCGAAGATCGGGTTGAACGTGTGCGACCCGGCGGCGAACTCGGGCACGTTGGTCTTGCCGAGCGTGATGACCCCGGCGGCGCGCATCCGTTCGATCACCAGCTCGTCGCGCACCGGCACGTTTTCGGCCAGCAGCGGCGAGCCCCAGGTGGTCCGGATCCCCGCCGTCTCGTGGGTGTCCTTGTGCGCTACCGGCAGCCCGTGCAACCGGCCCGCGTAGCTTGCGGACATCAGGGCCTCGTCGGCGGCCCGCGCCTGCTCCAGAGCCTGCTCCGCGAGCAGCGTGACGATCGCGTTCACTTGCGGGTTGGTGCGTTCGATCTGGGCCAGATGCGCCTCGGTCACCTCGCGTGCTGACAGTTCCCGGGCGCGGATCCGGCGGACGAGGTCACGGGCGGAGGCGAAGTGGAGCTCAGCGGTCACGGGCGTCCCTCTCGATCGAGACGGCTTTGAGCAGGTGTCATGGTCATTGTCTCCGACCGGGGTGCCAAGGTGTGCGCGCCCGCTGACAGGATGTGGGCATGACCGGAGGGGCGGACCGGGTGGGTGCGCGTGACCTGCTGCGCCGCGTACTGGACGAGGACGGCTGGACGTCTTGGGACACCGACCTCGCCGACGTCGCCGCGCCGGGGTCCGCGTACGCCGCCGCCCTCGCCGCCGCCCGCGAACGCAGTGGATGCGACGAGGCCGTCCTCACCGGCGAGGGCCTGTTGCGGGGTCGCCGCGTGGCCTGCGTGGTGTCGGAGTTCCGCTTCCTCGCCGGGTCGATCGGGCTCGCGACCGCCGATCGGATCGTCGCCGCCATCGAACGCGCCACCGCCGCCGGCCTGCCGCTTCTCGCCGCGCCCTCCTCCGGCGGGACGCGGATGCAGGAGGGCACGATCGCGTTCGTGCAGATGGCCCGCATCACTGCCGCCGTGACGCGGCACCGCGCCGCCGGACTGCCCTATCTCGTCTATTTGCGACACCCCACGACCGGCGGCGTCTTCGCATCCTGGGGGTCCCTCGGCCATGTCACCGCGGCCGAGCCCGGCGCGTTGATCGGGTTCCTCGGCCCCCGCGTCTATGAAGGGCTGCATGGGGAGCCGTTCCCGGCCGGTGTCCAGACCGCTGAGAACCTCGCGGCAAAAGGCCTGGTCGACGCCGTCGTCGGGGTGGACGAGCTGGCGGACATCGCGGCCGACGCCCTGGACGTCCTCTGCACCCGTCCGCTCGCCGATCCCGAGCTGATCGCCGAGGCGCCCGCCCAACCGGTGGAGACCTCGGCCTGGGACTCCATCGAACGTTCCCGCAAGCCAGGCCGGCCGGGTGTCCGGGAGCTCCTCCGGTACGGGGCCACCAGGGTCACGCCCCTCTCCGGCACGGGCCAGGGCGAAGCGGATCCGGGTCTGCTCCTCGCTCTGGCCAGGTTCGGCTCGGTGCCCTGCGTCCTGGTCGGCCAGGATCGCCACAGCCAGCGCACGGGCCACCCGCTTGGCCCCGCCGGGCTTCGCGTCGCACGCCGCGGCATGAGCCTCGCGGCCGAGCTGGGCCTCCCGCTCGTCACCGTGGTCGACACCCCCGGCGCGGTGCTCTCCGCGGAGGCCGAGGAGGGCGGGCTGGCAGGCGAGATCGCGCGCTGCCTGGCCGACATGATCACGCTTCCTGCCCGCAGCCTGTGCCTTCTCCTGGGGGAGGGAACGGGCGGCGCCGCGCTCGCCCTCCTCCCCGCCGACCGGGTGCTGGCCGCCCGCCACGCCTGGCTGTCGCCGCTGCCGCCCGAAGGAGCCTCGATCATCGTGCACCGGACGCCCGGCCGTGCCCCGGAAATGGCAGAGGCTCAGGGCGTCCGTTCGGCCGACCTGCTCCGTGAGGGCATCGTCGACGAGCTGGTCGGCGAACATCCGGACGCAGCCGACGAACCCGAGCGGTTCTGCCGCCGTGCCGCCGCCGCCCTCGAACGCGCGCTCCTCGGCGTTCCGGGCGCCGATCCGGCCGCCCGCCAAGCCCGCTACATCACCCTTGGCGCGGGAGGACCAGGCGGGCCGCGTCCAGGGCCAGGGCCAGCTCCACGACGTCCCTCGGGCGGTGCAGCGAGCGCGAGGTCAGCTGCTCCAGGCGGCGGAGGCGGTTGAAGACCGTGTTGCGGTGGCAGTAGAGGCGGCCCGCCGTGTGGATGGCCGAGCCCTCGGAGTCCAGCCAGGTGGCGAGGGTCTCCAGCAGGATCTCCCGGTCGGTCGGGTCGAGGTCGGCCAGTGGGCCGAGGACCTGGGAGCCCAGCAGGTCGCCGAGCTCGGGCTGGGCGACGACGAGGGCCGCCGGGAGGTTGCCGTCGAGCCGGACGATCCGATGATCGCCCGGACGGCAGGTGCCGAGGGCGACCTCCGCCAGCCAGCGGCCCCGGCCGAGTCCGGCCAGGCCGTCGATGACCGCGCTGACCCCTGCCTCGCCGCGTACCAGGGGCTGGAGGGCGGTGACGACGTCCTCGACGTCGTGTTCTCCAAGGGACACCACCCCCACCTCGGCGTCGGTGCGCATCCGCCAGACGAAGCGCAGCCCGCCGATCTCCTCGGGGCGTTCGAAGCCGCTGTCGCGCGTGGACACCCGCAGGACGACGACGGCGTAGCGGCCGTGTTCGGGGAGGTCGAGCGCCGCTGAGGCGGCCTTGGCCAGGCCGGGATCGGCGCCACGGCCGTCGAGAAGGGCATCCAGGAGTGCCTGGACGCGTTCGCTGCTGCGCCTGAGGAGTTCGGACTCCGTGCGGCGGTACGACTCGGCGACGACGGTGGACTGCAGCTCGATCGTGTGCCAGACGGTGCTCGCGTAGCGGAGCAGCACCTGAAGGGAGTCGGGGTCCTCTTCGGAGACGACCTGGATCAGGGCCTCCCAGATGATGCGGCCGCCCATCCGGTAGCTGCGCAGGAGGGATTCCAGCGGGAGCCCTTGCTCGCAGCGGCGCCGTCCGGTGCGTTCGGCCACTGAGAGGTCCTCGCGCTCACCGGCGGCCTTCCGCCGCATCTGCTCGATGCCGGCTTCCAGACTGTCGCGGACCGACTCCCAGAACTCGTCCTTGGGCACGAACTCCCCGTAGGCCGGGTCCTCCGCCAGGACCTCCGCGACCAGGCGGTCGGTGAGGTCGGGCACGCGCAGCAGGAGGGCGCCGGTGGCCGAGGCCGCGAGGGCGTTGGCGGCCTTGAGACCCGGGTCCTGGACGCGCGGTGCGAGGGCATCGGTGCTGGTAGGCGGCATGACGTCCTCCCATGAGTGATCCGCATCACTGTGGCATGAGTTGCCGTGAAATCACTAGGTGTCAGGGCGGATTCGCCCACATGCTGTGCGCTCCGCACAACCCGAATGCCGTTCCATTGGACGCCCGCCCCGACTTGGCTCCGCCCCATGGACGGTGTCCGGTGTCCCATGTTGTGGTGCCTGCCACACGACGATGGGAGGCGCCTATGGCGAGCGGAGCGCTCGCTGTCCGCGATCTTTCGGTCAGCTATGGCAAGGCCGTCCGGGCGCTGAGCCGGGTGTCCCTGGAGGTGCCCGAAGGGTCGGTGACGGCCGTGCTCGGGGCCAACGGAGCAGGCAAGACCACGTTGCTCAGGGCCATTTCGGGCACGCTGCCCTTCCATCGCGGCACGGTGGACAGCGGCGGGATCAGCTTGGGCGACCGCCCCCTGAGCGGACTGCGCCCGGCGGCGGTGGTGGCGGCCGGGGTGGTGCAGGTGCCCGAGGGTCGGCGGGTGTTCGGGCGGCTCTCCGTCGAGGAGAACCTCAAGGCGGGAGCGCTGGGCGCACCGGACCGGTCGGGTGTGGCCGAATCGCGCGGACGGGTGCTGGAGCTGTTCCCGGTGCTGGGCGAACGCGCCAAGCAGCGGGCCGGACTGCTCTCCGGCGGGGAGCAGCAGATGCTGGCCATCGGCCGGGCGCTCATGGCCCGGCCGAAGGTGCTGCTCCTGGACGAGCCGACGCTCGGGCTGGCGCCGCTGATGGCCGAACGGATCAGCGAGACGATCACTGAGATCAACCGGCAGGGCACCGCCGTGCTGCTCATCGAGCAGAACGCGGCGCTCGCCCTGGAGCTGGCGACCACCGCGCACGTCCTGGAGGTCGGCGAGGTGACCCTGCACGGCGAGGCCGCCGAGCTGGCAGCCAGCGACGAGATCCGGCGCCGCTACCTCGGCGTCGCCATCGGAGGAGAAGGCGGCGACGGGGATGCCGGCGAAAAGCTGCGGCTCGAACGGCCGCCCACGCTGGAGAGGTGGGTCGGGTGAGCGAGCTCATCGTTGACGGGCTGACCGTCCGGTTCGCCGGGCTCACGGCGCTGGACGCGGTCGATTTTACGGTGCCGGAGGGCAGCGTGCACGCGGTCATCGGGCCGAACGGGGCGGGCAAGTCGACCTGCTTCAACGTGCTGTCCGGCGTCTACCGCGCCACCGAGGGCAGCGTGCGGTTCGGAGATGCCGAGCTGACCACGCTGCCGCCGCACAAGATCGCGGCGCTGGGTGTGGCCCGCACGTTCCAGAACATCGCGCTGTCGTCACTGCAGAACGTGGAGAACAACCTCATGCTCGGGCGCCATCGGCTGACCCGGGCGGGGTTCGCCTCGGCGGGACTGCGGCTGCCCCATGCGCGGCGCGAGGACGCCCGGCACCGGGGACGGGTCCGGGAGATTGCCCGGTTCGTCGGTGTGAGCGAGTATCTGGACGCCCCGGTCGGGATGCTCCCGTACGGCGTGCAAAAGCGGGTCGAGCTGGCCCGGGCGCTGGCCATGGAACCGCGGCTTCTCCTGCTGGACGAGCCGGTCGCCGGGATGAACGGCGACGAGCGGCGCCGGATGGCCGAGGTCATCGTCGCCGCGCGGGCCGACCTCGGCCTGTCGATCCTGCTCGTCGAGCACGACATGGGCATGGTCATGAAGCTCGCCGACCGGGTGACGGTCCTGGACTTCGGCCGTCGTATCGCCGACGGCACGCCGGACGAGGTCCAGCGTGACCCGGCGGTGATCCGCGCCTATCTCGGCGCCGCGCACACCGTCGACGCCGCGGACCTGACGGCGGACGCAGCGGACCTGACGGCCGGCGCCGGGCAGCGGAAACCAGGCGCCGAGCAGGAGAAAGCAGAGGAACGGGCTTGACGACCTTCATTGAGCTGGTGGTCAACGGGCTGTCGGTGGGATCGGTGTACGCGCTGATCGCCCTCGGGTTCGTGATCATCTTCAAGGCCACCGAGGTGGTGAACTTCGCGCACGCGTCGTTGCTGCTGGTCGGCGGATACGTGACGGCGATCCTGCACGACGACATCGGGTTCCTGCTCGCGCTGGTCGCCGGAATCGCGACCGCGGCCGTCGTGGGCGCTCTGGTGGAGTTCCTGGTGCTGCGCCGCGCCGCGGTCGAGAACCACGCCGTGCTGGCGATCGTCACGATCGGCGTCGACATCATGCTCACCACCGAGCTGACCCGGCGCATCGGCACCGAGGTCCTCACGCTGGGCGATCCCTGGCAGAACGGGATCTACACCGTCGGCGGGGTCAGCATCGCGCACACCCGGATCGCGGCACTGGTCACCGCGGCCGTGCTGATCTCGGCATTCCTGCTCGCGTTCCGCTACACCTCGTGGGGCGTGGCGATGCGCGCGGCGGCCGAGGACAGCGAGACGGCGGCGCTGATGGGCATCCGGCTCTCCCGCGTGTCGCTGGGCGCCTGGGCGGTGGCGGGTGCCCTGGCCGCCGTGGCCGCGCTGTTCCTGACCGTCTTCCCGACACCCGGCCTGGACCGCAGCACGTCGTTCGCGGCGATGAAGGCCTTCCCGGCCGCGATCCTCGGCGGGCTCGACTCCACCACCGGGGCGCTGGCGGGCGGCCTGATCATCGGGCTCACCGAGTCGCTGGTCACCGGCTACCAGGGTGACCTGGCCTTCATGGGCCGCGGCATCGGCGAGGTCGCGCCGTTCCTGGTGATGCTCGCGATCCTGCTCATCCGGCCCGCCGGGCTCTTCGGGACGAGGGAGCTGACCCGTGTCTGACGCTGCACAGGCAGGGCCGGCCTCACCTGACCGGCTGGCGGCCCTCCGCAGGCCTGCCTTCCCGCTCGCGGTGGTGGGTGCGGCGGTCCTGCTCGCCTTCCCGTTCTACCTCGACTCGTTCTGGCTGCAGACCGGTCTGTTCGCGATCTCCGCGGCGATCGGCGCGATCGGGCTCAACCTGCTGACCGGAGCCACCGGCCAGCTGTCCCTGGGCCACGCGTTCTTCCTCGCGGTCGGCGCGTACGGATACGTGTTCCTGGCGGCGGACTCCGACACCAAGCTCACCGGGCTCGGGCTGCCCACACCGGTCGCGTTCGTCGGCGCGGTGGTGATGGCCGGGATCGCGGGAGGGTTGTTCAGCCCGATCGCGGGACGGCTGCGCGGCACCTATCTCGGCATCGCGTCGCTCGCCCTGATCTTCATCGGGCAGCACGTGCTGTTCAACGCCGAGAGCGTCACCGGCGGCTTCAACGGCCGGAACGTGCCGCCGCTGGAACTGCCCGGGATCGTCTTCGACGACTCACCGGAGCTGGTGGTCTTCAACGTGCCGCTGGGCGCGCTGGAGCGGCTCTGGTTCCTCGGGCTGGTGCTGCTCGTGCTCGCCGCCTGGCTCGCGCGCGGCGTGCTGCGCGGCCGGCCGGGCCGGGCGCTCAACACCATCCGCGACCACGAGGTCGCCGCGTCGGTGATGGGCGTGCCAGTGGCGCGCTACCGGGCCGGCGTCTTCGTGCTGTCGTCGATGTACGCGGGAACGGCGGGGGCGCTGCTGGCCCTCATCTTCCGCCGGACCGTGCCCGAGTACTTCGGGATGTTCCTGTCCCTCGACTACCTGGCCATGATCGTCATCGGTGGTCTGGGCACCGCGGCCGGTGCGGTGATCGGCGCGGTCTTCGTGTCGTTGCTGCCCCAGGTGCTCACCCGTTACAGCGACGGCCTCCCGCTGGTCGCCGCACCCGGCTCCGGCGGCGTCTCGCCTGCCGAGGCCTCTCGCATCCTGTACGGCGCCGCCGTCGTCGCCGTCGTCCTCTTCCTGCCCGGCGGACTGCTCGGCCTGTGGACCCGGCTCCGCATGGTCTTCGCCGCCCGCAGGGCCCCGCGTACCCTGCCCCGACTCGAAAAAGAGGAACAACCAGCATGAAGCGCACAGGGCTTGGATCAACAGGGTTCAGATCAACAGGGCTCAGATCAGCAGGGCTCAGCTCAACTGCGCTGCGGACGACGACGGCGGCGCTGGCGATCGTGCTCGCCGCCGCCACCGGGTGCAGCAACAAGGCCACCGGCGGGTCCGGCGGCACCGGCGCGGACGGCGTCAAGCTCGGCCCCGGTGTGACCGCAGACAAGATCAAGGTCGGCATCGTCAGCGATCTCACCGGCGTCTACGCCCCGCTGGGCAAGAGCCTGACGCAGGCGCAGCAGTTGTACTTCGAGGAGGTCAACGCGGCCGGCGGGGTGTGCGGCCGCAAGGTGGAGGCCGTGGTCCGCGACCACGGCTACGACGTGCAGCGGGCGATGTCGGCCTACAGCGAGCTCCAGGCCGACGTGGCCGGGATCCCGCAGTTCATCGGCTCGCCCATGGTGACCGCGCTCAAGGGCCGGATCACCACCGACAAGATGTTCGTGGTCCCCATGGCCTGGTCGACCACGTTGCTGGGCAGCGAGTCCATCCAGGTCAGCGGCACCACGTACGACATCGACATGATCAACGCCCTGGACTTCCTCACCAAGGAGAAGGGCGTCAAGAAGGGCGACAAGATCGGGCACGTCTACTTCGAGGGCGACTACGGCGAGAGCGCGCTGCACGGCGCCAAGCACGCCGCGGGCAAGCTCGGCCTCACCTTGATCGAGCAGAAGATCAAGGCGACCGACAACGACATGAGCGCCCAGGTCGCCGCGCTCAAGAAGGCCGGGGTGACGGCGATCCTGATGAGTGCCGGGCCCAAGCAGTCGGCCTCGCTCGCCGGTGTCGCCCGCGCCAAGGGCATGATGGTTCCGATCGTGACCAGCAACTCCGGCTTCGCACCGCAGCTGCTGCAGACCCCGGCGGCGCCCGCGTTGCTCAAGGACTTCTACATGGCCAGTGCCGGTGCGCCGATCGGTGCGGACCTGCCCGCCCAGAAGAAGCTGGCCGACGCGTACGGCAAGAAGTACCCGGGCCAGCCGCGTGACAACGCGGTCGTCAACGGTTACACCTCGGCCGCCTTCTTCACCGACGCGCTGAAGAAGGCCTGCACGGCCAAGGACCTGAGCCGCGCCGGGATCATCAAGGCGCACCGCTCCAGCAGCACCTACGACGACGGCTTCGGCACGCCGATGGACTTCAGCAAGTCCGACCAGCCCGCCACGCGCAAGACCTACATCTTGCGGACCGACGCCAAGGCGCTCGGCGGCCTGGTGATCCAGCGTCAGGCCACCGAGTCGGACATGGCCAAGTCGTACGAGGTCCCCGCAGGGTCATAGCTCAGTAAGCCGCTGCCGTTCGTCTGTTACCATGTTACCGTGGTAACAGACGAACGGCAGCAGACCGGACTGCGGATCGAGCGGAACGTGCTCAAGGTCCTCAAGGGGCTGGCCGAGTATCTGGACATGTCCCTGGGTGATCTCGTCGAGGGCATCGCGCTGCACGCCTTCGAGGGCAAGGCACCCTTCTCGCCCGAGACGCTAGGCAAGATCGAGCAGCTCAAGGAGGTGTACGGCCTGACGCTCACCGCGGCCGACGCGCACCTGCTGGAGGAGAAATGAGCCAGGACAAAATGAGCCGGGACAAGCTGAGCGGCGCCTCCGTCACGCTGACCGGCGACCTTGGCGTCACGCTGCGTCCGGCCGACGCGTTCGAGCTCTTCACGCCGCGCGGCGAGGAGCGGTGGGTGGCGGGCTGGCGCCCGCGCTTCCCGGTGCCCGTGCCCGACGACACCATGCCGGGCACGGTCTTCGAGACCACGTCCGATGGCGAGACGACGACCTGGATCGTGCTCGACCGTGAGGTCGGCCGTCGCGTCTCGTACGCCCGCGTCACTCCCGGCTCGCGCGCCGGCACGGTCACCGTCGAGCTCGCCGAACGGGAGGGTGGCACCTCCGTGCGGGTCACGTACGAGCTCACCGCCCTCTCGCCCGATGGCGAACGTGAGTTGCGGGCGTTCGCCGCCGGGTACCCGGAGTTCCTGCGGTCCTGGGAGAAGGCGATCGGCGCCCTCGGCTGATGTCCGCTCCGCCGCGTTGGTTTACGATCGGCGGATATTCGACTGGAGGTCCAATGCCGCTTCCGACCGATCTGATCCCGCCCCAGGCCGTGAACCTCGCCGTCCGCACCGTCTACGCGCTGCCCGCCCCGGTCCGCCGGTTGATCGCGGGGCGCCAGGTCAGGCGGGACGGCCAGCGGCTCGCCCTTGAGGCGCAACTCCTGCTCGCCCTGGCCAAGGTGGAGGGTGCGGGACTCAGCGACAGGCGGGTGAACGTCGCCCGGCGCCGCCTTGAACGCAGCCAGAGGCTCATCGAGGGCAGGCCCGTCGAGGGCGTCGGCACCCGCGCTCTGACCCTTCCGAACGGCGATCACGGCATCCCGGCGCGGCTCTACACCCCGGCCGGCCTGCCCTCCGGCTCGCCCCTGCTGGTCTATTACCACGGCGGCGGATTCCTGCTCGGCAGCCTGGACACCCACGACTCCCTCTGCCGCCACCTGGCCGCGAACGCCGCCGTCCGTGTGTTGTCGGTCGGCTACCGGCTGGCGCCCGAGCATCCGTTCCCGGCGGCGGTCGACGACGCGCTCGCCGCGTACGAGCACGCCGTCAAGAACGCCGAGTCGTTCGGCGCCGACCCGCACACGGTGGCCGTCGGCGGCGACAGCGCGGGCGGCAACCTCGCGGCCGTCGTCAGCCATCACGCCGAGCGGAAGCCCGCGTTCGCCCTGCTCTTCTACCCGGTCACCGACCTGTCAGGCCGCCGGCGCTCGCGGGATCTGTTCGCGGAGGGCTTCTACCTGACCGATCCCGACATGATCTGGTTCTCCGACCAGTACATCCCGGTGGAACGGCGGACGGAGGTCAAGGCCTCACCCCTGCTGGCCGACGACGTCAGCGGCTTCCCGCCCACCTATCTCGCCACCGCGGGCTTCGACCCCCTTCGCGACGAGGGCGAGGAGTTCGCGCACAGGCTCGCCGACGCGGGCGTGCCGGTCGTCCTCCGCCGGCATGAGGACCTCATCCACGGCTTCGCGAACATGGGTGGCCTCGGCGGGCGTTTCGCCGAGGCGGTCTCCGAAGCCGCGGGAGCCCTCCGCATGGGCCTCGCCATCGCGCGCCGCGAATGACACGGCGGGACCACCGTGAGGGGCGGTCCCGCCGGGTGATGCGATGCCGGAGAGCCGGAGAGGACGTCAGAGGGGCAGGCCGGTGAGGACCATGATCTTCTCTTCGGTGTAGTCGGCCATCGCCGAACGGAGACCTTCGCGGCCGACGCCGGAGTCCTTCACGCCGCCGTACGGCATCTGGTCGGCGCGGTAGGACGGGACGTCGCCGATGATGACGCCGCCGACCTGGAGCTCGCGGTGGGCGCGGAAGGCGATGTCGAGATTGCGGGTGAAGACGCCCGCCTGCAGGCCGAACTTGGAGTCGTTCACCCGCTCGAACGCCTCGTCCACACCGTCCACCGGCTGGACGAGCAGCACCGGGCCGAACACCTCCTCGCGGACGACCTTGGCGTCGGCGGGCACGTCGGCCAGGACGGTCGGGGCGTACGCGGCGCCCTCGCGGGTGCCCCCGGCCAGGACCTTCGCGCCCGAATCGACGGCCTCGCCGACCCAGGACTCGACCCGTTCGGCGGCGCCCTGGCTGACCAGCGGGCCGACCTGGGTCTTGTCGTCCCACGGGTCACCGGTGACCAGGCTGTTCACGGTCTCGACCAGCTTGGGCACGAACTCGTCGTACACCGCGCGGTCCACATAGACCCGCTGCACCGCGATGCAGCTCTGGCCCGCCTGGTAGTTGCTGAACAGGCCGATGCGCGACGCGGCCCAGTCGAGGTCGGCGTCCGGCAGCACGACCGCGGCGCCGTTGCCGCCCAGCTCCAGCGTGACGTGCTTGCGCGGCACCTGGTCGTTGATCGACCAGCCGACCGGGACCGAGCCGGTGAACGAGACGATCGGGAGCCGTGGGTCCTCGACCAGCGCGGCCGCTCGGTCGTTGGGGACCGGCAGCACCGAGAACATCCCCGCGGGCAGGTCGGTCTCGGCCAGGAGCTCACCCAGGAGCAGCGCCGAGAGCGGCGTCGCGGGGGCGGGCTTCACGACGATCGGGGCGCCGACCGCGATCGCCGGCGCGACCTTGTGCGCGGTCAGGTTGAGCGGGAAGTTGAACGGCGAGATGCCGAGCACCGGGCCCTTGGGCACCCGGGAGACGTAGGCCATCCGGCCCACGCCGCCCTCCTCGGTGTCCAGCCGCTGCGTCGTGGGGCTCCAGCGCCGGGCCTCCTCGGCGGCGAACCGGAACGTCGAGATCGCCCGCTTCACCTCGATCCGTGCCCACATCAGCGGCTTGCCGTTCTCGGCGGTGATCAGCTTGGCGATCTCCTCGGACCGTTCCGCCAGCCGGCGTGACACATGGGCGAGGGCCTCCGCGCGCACATGGACCGGCAGGGCCGCCGCCTCGGCGCGCACCGCGTCGGCCGCCGCCAGCGCCTCGTCCACCTGGTCCGGGGTCGGTACGGAGACCGTGCCGACCACGCGGCCGTCATAGGGGTGTTCAACGGTCAGCTCGCCGTCACCGGTCGCGGCGCGCCCGGCCAGCCAGAAAGGGGTCACGTTCATGCCTTCACGCTATCTCTGGATCTGGCCGTTTCCAGTGGCCAGGGTGTCCAATCGGCTCCGTCCCGTTGGCCGTCACGGCGAGCGCGATCCAGAGCTCGGCCCGTACTGCCGGCTCGTCGAGATCACGGCCGAGGAGCCGGGCGGCCTTCTGGATCCGGGCTCGCAGCGTGTGGCGGTGCACGCCCAGGGCACGCGCGGCCGTCTCGCCCTGGCCGTTGGCGGCGATGTAGGCGCGCAGCGTGGTGATCAACGTCTCGTCCGCGGTGAGGGGCGCCAGCAGCGTCTCGGCGAAGCCCTGGGCGAGCGCCGGGTCGAGGATGCCGAGGAGGCCCTGGCCGGGGAGGTCGGAGTAGCGGAGCGCGGCGCGGTGCCGGCGGGCGGCGGCCAGTGCCTGGCGGGCCTGGCGCAGGGCGTGGCCGAGTGAGTCAAGGTCGGCCGCGTCGCTGGCGCCGACCGGGCCCCTCTGGTGGGCCAGCGCCATGAGCCGCTCGGTCGCCCCCGCGGGGATGATCACGGCGACGGTGCCGTCCTGGAGCGGCACGGGGAGGCAGTGATCGTCGTCGCCGAAGGCGTCCAGCACCGCGGCGCCGCCCGCGCAGGCCAGGACGCGGACCGGTGCGGCGGGGAACGCGGGGCCGCCGGGTGGCAGGCCGAGGAGGAGGCCCGCCAGCGCCGAACGAAGGTCGCGGGTCGTCCGTGGTGACTCCGACTGCAGGGTGAGGAGCGCCACGGCGGAGCCGACGATGGTGTGCGCGACGCGCGGCAGCCGCTCGGCGGTCCCGACCGCCAGGAAGGCGCGCGGGCGGCCGGAGACGCCGACGCCCTGGACGACCACGTGATCGTCTTTGTCGGCGAGGGTGATGCTGGCCGTGCGGGTCTCCTGGGCGAGGCGAGCGAGGTCCGGGGCGAGCTCGGCGGCGCGCCTGCGGGCACGCGCGAGGTCTGCGGCATGCTCCCCGGCGTGCTCGGTCGCGTGGTCTCCTGCGTGCCTTCCTGCGTGGTCTCCTGCGGCTGCGGCGTGCCGGACCTCGCCGGACGGATCGAGCAGCAGCGCCCAGCCGCCCAGCTCACGGGCGAGCCGGGCGATCAGCGGTCCCGGCCCGCGCAGCGCCGCGCGGGTCAGCTCCCGCTGCGCCTGGAAGGCCCGGGTGTCGTCCTCGTACCACTCGGCCGCGAGCAGCCGGGAGACGGCCTTGCCGATCGCGATGAACGGGACCGGCTGGGGGACTTCCAGCAGTGTGAGCCCCTGATCGCGGGCCGCGTCGACCAGCTCGGGAAGGGTGACGGGATGGATGACCCCGGCCGCAAAACCGAGCCCCGCGACGCCGCGTTCGACCAGCCGCGACACGTACGGCACGACGTTGTCCGGAGTGAGCCGCATCCCGGTGGTCAGCACCAGCTCGCCGCCCTCCAGGAACGGCGTCGGGTCCTCCAGCTCGCTGACGGCCACCCAGCGTACGGGCAGGTCAGTGCGCACCTCGGTCAGCGCGCGCAGGCCCAGCTGGGGGAGCGCCGCGACGGCGGAAAGCGTGGGCGGCATGGTGGCCCCTGGAGAATCTCGTTGTGCAGGCTGTCCAGTCGAGCGGTGATGATTCGCCGCTCCGTACAGTTCAGCCTACGGGGAGTCCCGGCTTATGTTCGCGCCATGACCAGCCAGATCACCGGCAGGCCCGAGCGCCTGCGACAGGAACGCCGTGTCGTCACCGAGATCCCGGGGCCGAAATCACGGGAGTTGCAGGAGCGCCGCCTCGGCGCCGTACCGCCGGGCGTCGGCAGTGTGCTGCCGGTGTACGTGACGGATGCGGGCGGCGGCGTGGTCGTGGACGTCGACGGCAACTCGCTGATCGACTTCGGCTCCGGCATCGCGGTCACAGGCGTCGGCAACGCCAGCCCGCGCGTCGTCGAGCGGGTGAAAGAGCAGGTGGAACGGTTCACGCACACCTGTTTCATGGTCGCGCCGTACGAGTCGTACGTCGCGGTGTGCGAGGCCCTCAACCAGATCACGCCCGGCGACCACGAGAAGCGGTCGTTCCTGGTCAACAGCGGCGCCGAGGCGGTGGAGAACGCCGTCAAGATCGCGCGGTACGCGACCGGGCGGCAGGCGGTCGTCGCGTTCGACCACGGCTTCCACGGCCGGACCCTGCTCACGATGACGCTGACCGCCAAGAGCATGCCGTACAAGCACGGGTTCGGCCCGTACGCGCCGGAGGTCTACCGGATGCCGCCGGCCTACGCCTACCGCTGGCCGACGGGGCCCGGCAACTGCGGGCCGGAGGCAGCCGCGCAGGCCATCGACCAGATCACCAAGCAGATCGGCCCGCGGAACGTGGCGGCCGTGGTCATCGAGCCCATCCAGGGCGAGGGCGGCTTCATCGACCACGCTCCCGGGTTCCTTCCGGCGATCGCCGAGTTCTGCCAGGCGAACGGCATCATGCTCGTCGCGGACGAGGTGCAGACCGGGTTCGCGCGGACCGGCGACATGTTCGCCTGCGACCACGAGGGGATCGTGCCGGACATCATCGCGATGGCCAAGGGCATCGCGGGCGGGCTCCCGCTCGGCGCCGTGACCGGCCGCGCCGACCTCATGGACAAGGTGCACGGCGGAGGCCTTGGCGGCACGTACGGCGGCAACCCGCTCGCGTGCGAGGCGGCGCTCGGGGTCCTGGAGGAGATCGAGGCCGGGGGGCTCGTCGAGCGCGCCCGGTGGATCGGCCAGACCATGGTGCCGAGGCTGCAGGCCCTCGCCGAGAAGCACGACGTGATCGGCGACGTGCGCGGGCGCGGCGCCATGACCGCGATCGAGCTGGTCCGCGGTGCCTCGAAGGAGCCGAACCCGGAGCTGACGGCGGAGATCGCACGCCGCTGCCACGCGGCCGGGCTGCTGGTCCTGACCGCCGGCACGTACGGCAACGTGGTGCGCTTCCTGCCGCCGCTCGTCATCCCCGAGCACCTCCTGGTGGAGGGCCTCGGCATCCTGGAGAGCGCCTTCGAGGACTGAACGGGAGGGCTGAACGGGAGGACTGAACGGGGAAGACTGAACGGACGGAGGACCGGGCGGAACGCGGCGCGGTGATCGTTCGTCTACGAGGTCATGACGAAGTCCCCCGCAGCCCCAGTCGAAGAAGCCCCCGCAGACGTTCTGCCGCAGTTGCTGCTCGCACCGCCGTGGACGGTGAACGAGCCGGCCGAGCCGATCGTCCTCAAAGGGCTCAAGCTTCCCAAGCAGCCGCCGGTTCTGACCTGGCAGCCGGGCGAGCGCGAGGAATGGCTGGAGTCTCCCTACAGGGAGGACAAGGCGGGTCGCTACCTTCCCCAGCTCACGCGGCAGTCGGACGTCACCGACTGGGGCGCCCTGGCCGAGTCGTTCCTCAGCGGGAAGGCGCTGTCGGAGTTCGATGACCACGCCCGTCGGCTGAGGGTGATCGAGCTGCTGCTGCAGGGGCCGGAGGAGTACGGCCGTCAGCTGCTCGACGACGAGCGCTACTCGGCCGACTTCGAGGCGATCTGGGTGGCGAAGGGTCTCGCCGCGCGTTACGAGCTCGCCGCGCTCCCGATGCTCAAGCGGCTGGGGAGGCGGAGCTTCGGCTGGGTCGCCCAGTTCATGCCGTTCCGGGACGCGGAGATCGCCCAGCTGGTGCTCAAGCAGATGGACGATCACTACAACGCCAAAGACGCCCGAGCCTGGTTCGAGAGGCACGGCCCGGACGGGATCGTGCTGATCATGCCCGATGTGGTGCGCAGGCCAGGCCCCAAGCGCGAGATGGCGGAGGAGGCCGTCCGCCTGGTCGCCCAGAAGCACGGGCACGACGCCGTTGTGGAGGCCGTGCGGGTCTACGGTGATGAGGCGGCTGACGCGATCGCGCAGATGAAGGTCGATCCGCTGGATCTCTACCCGGACCCGCTCCCGGTGCTCTCCGAGGACCATGATCCTGCGCGGCTGCCGCAGATCCTGTTGCGCGGCCGGAAGCAGGCCCTGCCCGCCGCCGCGACCCGGCACTTCCTCACGATGTTGTCGATCTCTGAGCCAGGCGCCCCGTACGCGGGTGTGGACGCGGTCGTCGACGTGTGCGATCCGGAATCGCTGGCCGAGTTCGCCTGGGCGGTGTACCGGGCCGACCAGGCCTATCCGAGGTGGGCCTCGCCCTGGGTCGAGTTCGCGTTGCTGCGGCTGGCCGACGACGAGACCGTCCGCCGCCTCGCACCGGTGGTCATGCGCTGGTCGAAGCAACGGGCCTGGACCGGCCGCGGCCTCACGGCGCTGGACGTTTTCAGCGCGGTCGGCACCGACGAGGCGCTGCGGCAGCTGCACCAGCTCGCAACGAAGGCCCAGGACGTCAAACGGATCCGGCCGTGGGCGGCAGGGAAGCTGAAGCGCGCGGCGGAGGAGCGCGGGCTGACCGCAGAGCAACTGGCCGACCGGCTGGTCCCCGGCCTCGGGCTGGATTCCGACGGCAGCATGGTCCTCGACTACGGCCCGCGTCGCTTCACGGTCGGGTTCGACGAGCAGCTCAAGCCGTACGTGGCCGACGAGGACGGCAAGCGCCGCAAGTCGCTCCCCAAGCCGGGGGCCAAGGACGACGAGGTGCTGGCGCCCGCCGCGTTCAAACGTTTCGGGGATCTCAAGAAGGAGGCGCGGACCGTCGCCGGCGACCAGATCAAGCGCCTGGAGAAGGCGATGGTGGCGGCGCGCCGGTGGACGCCGGAGGAGTTTCGCAGCACCTTCCTCGAACACCCGCTGCTCTGGCACATCGCCCGGCGGCTCGTGTGGTCCGCCGAGGAAGGGGACGGGAAGACCACCACGTTCCGTGTGGCCGAGGACCGGACGCTGGCCGACGCCGACGACGAGGTGTTCACGGTCTCCGCCACGGCCCGGATCGGGCTCCCGCACCCGCTGCTCCTCGGTGAGGAACTGGCGGCCTGGACGGAACTCTTCGCCGACTACGAGATCCTCCAGCCGTTCCCCCAATTGGGCCGCGTGGTGCACACGCTGGCCGAAGGGGAGGGCCAGGACGGCCGCCTGCGCCGCTTCGACGGCCGCGACGTGCACTTTGGGACGATCCTGGGCCTGACCAGGCGCGGATGGGTCCTCAGCGAGAAGGAGACCGGCGGCTACCAGCGCTCAATCTCTCTCAAGCTCTCGGAGGAACGCAGCGTGGTCGTGGACATCGACCCGGGGATCCGGGTGCTCACGCCCGACGAACATCCCGTTCAGCGGATCGAGCAGGTGGTGCTCTTGACTGCGCGCTACTCCCGTCAGGCCCATCCGTTCGGAGAGCTGGACCCCGTGACGCTCTCGGAGACGCTCGCCGACCTCGCCACCCTCACCGAAATCAGCAAAGCCCCCTGACGCCCACTGATGGCCCGTTGACGTCCCGTTGACGGGCCCAGGCTCAACTGCCGACGGGATCCGCGTCGACCAGCGTGAAGGACGCGGTGGCGCGGGTCTCGCCGTTGACGATGACGTCCAGCTCGCGGGGGCCGGGAGGCTCGGCCCTCGTGGTGACGGGGCGGAACGAGTGGGACTTGGTCACCGTGAACGTCTGGCCTGGGACGGCGGCCTCGCGTTCGGCCAGGTGGAAGATCCGGCGGGAGCCGTCGCGGCGGACCGCGTACTTGAGGAGGAGCGGGCCGGGCGAGGCGGCGCTGACGACGACGGTGAACGGGAGCCGGTCGCCGACGGCGACCTCGTCGCTCGCGAGGCTGAGCGACTCGACCGTGCCGTTGCCCGGCGCGGCGCCGAGCAGGACGAGGGCCTCGGGGTGGCCGGCACGGATGAGGCCGCGAACGGCATGCCGGACGACGCGTTCGACGTGCGAGCCGCCCTCGGAGGCCCACCGGCCGAGGAGGGCGAGGGCGACGTCGGGATGGTCCTTGGCGATGTCGTTGACGTGGTTGGCGACGGACCGGCGGACGTACTCGCTCGGGTCATCGCGGAGCCGGTCGAGGATGGGCAGGGTGGGGCCGGGCTCCATCAGCCAGCGCACGCGGGTGGCCCAGGGAAGCCGTGGCCGGGAGCCCTCGGAGGCGAGTCTGCGCAGGTGCTCGTCGTCCGACTCGGCCCAGCCGATCATGACCTTGAGCGCGGCGTCCTGGTAGCGGTCGAGATAGGGGCGTACCGCGAACTCCCCGGTGGAGTAGGGCGTCAGCACCGCCAGGGTCGTCATGGCCTCGTCGAGATGATCGTGGCCGTACGCGCCCACGAAGTCGGTGGCGGGCCAGCCGCTCCACATGTCGAGCCGGACGCGGGTCGTCGCCTCGCGCAGCACGGCGGCGGCGCTGGGGAAGGGCAGCGCCAGCGTCTCGTGCAACGCCAGCGACACCTGCCTGATGCGGTCCTTGAGCTCCAGCGTGCTGAGGCCCGCGAGCGCGGTGGTGATGAAGCGCTCGCGGGGAAACGGGGCGTGGGCCGCCGCGACCCCGTCGGCGAGGAGGCCGACGGAACCGCGGTTGACCATCTCTTTGAGCGGTTGAGCCACGGTCGCCAGGGTGCCAGACACCCCTGACAGTCTCTTGACGCCCGACCCTTAGACGCCCGACGCGACCGGTGAGCCGGCGGCGCTGAGATCGTAGAGGTCGGCGAGGATGTCGTACGAGCGCAGGCGGTCGGCCTGGTCGTAGACCATGGTGGTGACCATGACCTCGTCGGCCTTGGTGCTCTCCAGCAGGGCGTCCATCTGGCTGCGGACGGACTCGCGGCCGCCGACGACCTGGGAGTCGAGACGCGCCTGGATGATCTCGCTCTCGAGCGGGGTGTACGGGTGGGCGGCCGCCTCCTCCGGGCTCGGCAGGAGGCCCGGACGGCCCTGGCGCAGCCGCAGGAACGACAGGGCCTGCGGGCGGGCGAGCTCGCGGGCCTCCACGTCGGTCTCGGCGGCGGTGACCGACACGGCGATCAGTGCGTACGGCTCTGCGAGCACGCTCGGCCGGAACGACTCGCGGTAGATCTGCAGGGCGGGCAGCGTGTTCTCGGCGCTGAAGTGGTGCGCGAACGCGAACGGCAGACCCAGCATCCCGGCGAGCCGGGCGCTGTAGCCGCTGGATCCCAGCAGCCAGACCGGCGGCTCGTTGCCCGCGGCCGGGGTGACCTTGCTCTGCTCGCCGAAGTAGGCACGGAGCTCGTGGACCTGCTCGGGGAAGTCGTCCGCCGACAGAGCGTCCGGCGAACGCCGCAGGGCGCGGGCGGTGGCCTGGTCGGTGCCGGGCGCCCGGCCGAGGCCGAGGTCGATGCGGCCGGGAAAGAGCGCTTCGAGCGTGCCGAACTGCTCGGCCACCACCATCGGCGCGTGGTTGGGCAGCATGATCCCGCCGGAGCCGACCCGCAGCCGTTCGGTGGCCGCCGCGACCTGGCCGATGAGCACGGCCGTCGCGGAGCTGGCGATCCCGGGCATCGCGTGGTGTTCGGCCAGCCAGTACCGATGAAAACCGAGGTTCTCGGTGTGCCGCGCCAGATCGAGGGTGTTGCGCAGGGCTTGGCCCGAGGTGGAGCCGCTCACGACGGGGGACAGGTCCAGGACGGAGAAGGGGACGCTCATGAACGATGACAACCGTCCGATGATCCGCTCTCTTCCCGGAGGACGGGAAGAGAGCGGATCCTCACACGAGGTCAGTAGCCGCTGCCCTCACCTTCGCCGGCGCCGGCGCCGGTGGAGGCCGGGGAAGGGGTAGGTGTCGGGTCGTTGGTTGGCTCGTGGGTCGGTTCGTAGGTCGGGGTGTGCGTGGGCGTCGGCTCGTATGTCCGCGTGGGTTTCCAGGTCGGAGTGTGCGTGGGCTCGGTCGTGGGGAGGTAGCCGCCGCCTGTTTCGGTCGGGGTGGGCGTCGCTGACCTCGTCGTCTCCGTGGTCTGCGTAGGCTCCGCGTATTGGGACGTCGTCTCCGTGGGAAGCGGCGTCTGGTCGTTGGTCTGCTTGCCCTTGGCGTCCCGCTCGAACTGAGGGGCCAGGAGCACCAGGCTGGTCAGCAGGGCCGCCAGGACGGTCGCCGACACGGCCCACAGAGCAGTCCGGCGCCGCTTCTTGGCCGGGGCGGCGTGCAGCGGGTCGATCGTGACCTGGTGAGGAATCGGCACCTGGTGGAACGCGGCCGGAGCAGGCTCAGGCTGCGGTGCGTACGCCGGTGCCGGACCAGGCGGCGGTGCGTGTCCGTGTGCGTGTCCCGGCGCGGGTGCCGGCGCCGGAGGTGGTGGCGCGTTGTGCGCGAGCGTGGGCTCGGGGGTACGTTGCGCCGCGAGGTCGTGCCCGGCCTGGAGCATCCCGGTCATGGTCGCCTGACGTTCGGCGTCGTACGGAGCGACCGGAACGGGCGGCGGAGCGGCGTGGTGCGCCTGCGGAGCCCGGGTCTGGGCAGGCGCCGGTCCTGTGGCCGGAGCCGCGTCATGACCGAGCAGCAACATCAGGACGTCGCGCGCGTCGGGGCGGTGGGCCGGGTCCTTGATGAGGCAGCGCTCGACGATGCCGCGCAGAGGTCCGGCGAGATCGCCCAGATCGGGCTCTCCGGTCAGAACCCGGTGGATCACCGCGGGCAGGGTGTCGGCGCCGAACGGCGTCCTGCCGGTGGCGGCGTACGCGATGGTGGCGCCCCACGCGAAGACATCGATCAAGGGCCCGGCGCGTTCGCCACGGATCTGCTCGGGCGCCATGTAGACCGGGGTGCCGACCATGCCCGCGGTGTTGGTGGTGGCGTCGAGCGCCCGGGCGATGCCGAAGTCGATCACGCGGGCCCCGGCCGAGCCCAGCAGCACGTTGCCGGGCTTGAAGTCACGGTGCACGACCCCGACCTGGTGGATCGCCACCAGCGCCGTGATCGTTCCGACCGCCACCCGCTGCAGCGAGCCGCCGGTCAGCGGGCCCTGTGTCGAGACCTGCTGGTGCAGCGACGGACCGGGCACATACTCGCTGACGATGTACGGCCGCCCGTCCTGCACGTTCACGTCCAGGACCTGCGCCGTGCAGAATGGCGCGACCCGCATCGCCACCTCGAACTCGCGGAGGAACCGGGACCGGGCCCGCTCGTTCTCGTTCAGCTCCGCGTGCAGCAGCTTGATCGCGACCTGCTCACCGGTGGCCGGGTCGCGGCCCAGGAATACGGCACCCTGGCCGCCCTCACCAAGCCTGCGGATCAGGTCGTAACCGCCCAGCCGGGTGGGATCGTTCGCGCGGAGAGCCGCCATTCGGTGTGCCCCGTCCCGCCGGGCTTCTCAGGCCGCCGCTGGACGATGCCAGCGAACAGACGGCCTGCCCGGCTTCCCTTCTTTCGATGCGCGGGACAGGTGGCCTGGTTCGCGGTGATTCGCTCCTAATTGGAGGCGTTCAGCGCGATCATGGCGCCGCCGATCACGACGGCGGGGATCAGGGGAAGGACCGAGATGCTCAGCCATGACCACAGGACCATCTTCTTGGCCTTCCCGGGGTTGGCCTCGAATACCTCTTCTGCCCGCGCGTAGAGCATGGCGCCGACGACGAGGAGCGGGAAGAAGAGCACCATCGTCCACAGTCCGAGGAGGAACGCGACGACCTGGCCGCCGCGCGTGTAGCTGCCGTCGGGGCCGATGCCGAGTCCGAGGCTGGCGGGTGAAGATGCGGTGGGGGCTGCCGCGTCCATCTGTGACCTCGCTCACATAGGGATCAGAGCGTGATCATATGCTTTCGAATCACGTTCGGGAAAGCCCCCGGAGACGGCCAAGCCGGGCGATCCGGAAGATCGCCCGGCTTGGTCAGTCCGGTGTGCTGTCAGGCCGGCGTGGCTGTCACGCCGACGTGGCTGTCAGACAGTGTCAGCGCAGGCGCAGGCCGATCAGGACGGGGTCGTGGTCGGAGGAGCGGAACGCGTCCGGCTTGTAGAGCGACGGCGGGTTGTACTCGGTGTTGTAGTCGAGGATCGTCGGCTCGTCGCTGTTGATGTGCCAGATCGTGGCGTCGGACACGCGCCGGGCCAGGCCCTTGCCGGCCAGGGCGTGGTCGAGTTCGCCGGACTGGCCGTCGAAGACGTAGCTGTAGCGCTGGGCCGCCTTGACGTGGCGTTCGGTCAGGCTGACCATGCCGCTTGCGGTGAGCGCCTTGATCGGGTCTTCGGCGGCGTAGGCGTTGAGGTCGCCGAGGACGAGCGGGTTGGTCTCGGCCTTCGCCAGTTCGGCGATCGCCTTGGCCTGGGTGACGCGGCGGGCGTTGAAGCAGCTCTGCCCGTCGCCCTGGTCCTGGTCCGGGCCGGTGGCGCCGCCGCAGCCCTTCGACTTGAAGTGGTTGATGATCATGGTGAACGCGGTGCCGCCGGAGGTGCGCTGGAAGGTCTGCACGAGGGGCGGGCGCTCGAAGATCGGGGCGGTGGATGAACGGGGCGCGCCGGCGGGCTTGAGCTTCGCGGGCTTGTAGATGAGCGCGACGTGGATCTCGTCGGTGCCCGGGTTCGGGTGCTTGATCCACGAGTAGGTGTTCGCGCCTACGGCCGCGTTGAGCCTGTCCACGAGTGCCTTGATGGCGGTGTCGCCGTTGTTCTCGACCTCCATGAGGCCGACCGCGTCGGCGTTCAACCCCTTGAGGGCGGCGACCAGCTTGGTGATCTGGCGTTCCTGTTCGGCGGCGGTGTCGGCGCCGCGCTTGTCGAGCGTCGTGAACCAGTTGAGCGTGTTGAAGCTCGCCACCTTCACGTCGCCGCCGACGTTCTCGGGCTTGGCGGGACGCGGGTTCGTACGGGCGAAGCGCACGGCCTGGGTCGGCTGCAGCCGGTAGGTGTTGAAGCCGTAGCTCAGGACGCCGGTGAGGTTGCTGGTCGAGTCGCCGATGCGCAGCACGCGCGGGCTGGTGAACGGGACGTTCTTGGGGTTCTGCACGGTCGAGCCGTCGTCGAGCAGCAGGCGGCGGGCGTTGTTGCCCGCCTGCGTCGAGCCGTGGCCGTCAGTCGGCTGGAACAGGCGGCCCTTGGCGGCCAGCGACACCTCGCCGTACTGGCCGAGCCGGTAGGTCTCGGTCGCGGTGAGCTTCTGCTGGAAGCGGACCAGCACTCCCTCGTACGCCTCCAGGCTCGCGCCGGCGGACAGCGGGAGGCGTGCCTGGGCGGGCTTCACCCTGCCGGTGCCGCACACGTCCACGACGGTCACCGGGGAGAGCTCGGTGAGGCCGTTGAACTCGATGGCCTTGCCGGTGGCGAGCACGCGGTCGCCGACCTTGACGTCCTTCGTCGAGTAGACGAACAGGCCGTCGGAGGTCTTGGGGTCCCGGTCAGGGGTCGCATCCTGGATGAAGAAGCCCTTGAGCTGATCGGCCGCCTGGAAGTCGCCCGTGACCACACCCTCCACCCGGACGGTCTGGCCGCTCACCGGACTGGTGTCACCGGCGCCCTGGACCTGGGCGATCTGGTGGGTGGCGGGGGTGGAGCACGTGCCGGGCTCCTCCGCCTGGGCCGCGTGGAGACCGGCGGTGGTGACGAGGCCGGCCGCCACTGCGGTCGTGAGTGCTGCTGCTGTTCGGCGCATGCGCCGGACATTAGGGCGGGCATCGAGCGGGACGAAGGACGGTTGGTGAAGATGTCACCAATTTGTCATTGATTGACGAGATCATGGGCAGTGGTGGGGTTTGTCGTGTTCTGGCCGTGGGGAAACGCGAGCGTCGTTCCGGGCGATACCTGGGCGGAGGTGGGTGGGCTTGGGCCAGGAGTCACCGGTCGGCACGGAGTTCGCGCGTACCCGGGACATCGTCGTCATCGCGGCGCTCATGTTGTTGTTCTCCGCCGGGCTGGTGGTCGTGCTCATCCAGGCCTGGCCGCCCGGCGCCACGCGGATCGGCCAGGAACCACCCGAGCACAAGGTCGTGCGGCTCTTCGGCTGGTCGCCGCGCGTCTCGCGGGAGACGAGCCTGTTCGTCATCGTGCTGGCGGCCGGGGCGATCGGCGGGACCGTGCACGCCCTGCGCTCGCTCTACTGGTACGTCGGCAACCGGACGCTCAAGCGCAGCTGGCTGATGATGTACCTCTTCCTGCCGTTCATCGGCGCGGCGCTCGGCCTCATCGTCTACCTGGTGTTGCGCGGCGGTCTGACCTCGCCCGCGGGCGGCTCCGCCGAGATCAACCCGTACGGGATCACCGCGATCGCGGCGCTGGTCGGGCTGTTCTCCCAGGAGACCGCCGAGAAGCTGCGCGCGGTCTTCGCGACGCTGTTCGCGCCCGCGCAGGCCGGCCGGGACCAGGCGTTGCCGCCGCAGGTCCGGTCGATCGAGCCGGCCGCCGGGCCGGTGGGCGGCATGGTCACCCTGCACGGCGTCGGGCTCCGGTCGGCCACGTCGGTGCGGTTCGGGACGGCGGACGCCCCGGCCACCGACGTGTCCGACGAGATCGTGCGGGTCACCGTCCCGCCGGGCGCCGCCAGCGGCCGTCCCGTGGTGGTCACCCCGGCGGGATCGGCGGTCAGCCCGATGGAGTTCACCGTCGAGTGACGCCGGTGGTGCGGCGGGCACAAGGTCAGCGGCCGTCAGCTCAGCGGGCCGTCAGTTTCAGCGGTCGCCTGGGGCGGGCCAGTGCTCGTGCCACATGTCCTGGACGGCGCCCGGCAGCACCCTCGGCAGCTCGTGCGCGATGCGGCCGTCCTCCCTCTTCACCTCGACCAGGCCGAGCTCGTCGGCGGCCTTGGCCGCGCCGAGCTGGACGCTGGTCTCGTACGTGGCGCGGCGCAGGTCGTCGGGCCCCGCGACCAGGCAGGTGAAGCGTTCACCCTTCATGACCTCCGCCGGGATCGCATGCCCGACCGCAAGGCTGTTGGAGACGACGACCCAGCTGCCCAGCATGGTCACCTCGCGCTCGGCGGCCTTGTGCTCCCAGCGGTACTCCATGATGGGCTTGGAGAAGATCGGCACGAGCAGGTGCGACACCCCGCAGGCGCGCAGCTCGCGTTCCCAGTCCATCGAGCGGCCCAGGTCCTCGCAGACGAGCACCGCGAGACGGCCCAGATCGGCGTCCACCAGGCTCACCTTCGAACCCGGGCTCATGTACTCCTCCGCCGGGACGTCCGCCGGCGCGTTCGGCAGCCGCCACAGCTTGATCTGACGGGAGTCCAGGATGAAGCAGGCCAGCTTGTCCTGGACGAGGATCTCCTCGCCGGTCCAGCGGTCGAGGAACACCGCGCGGTTGGGCGGTGGATCGCCGCCGCCGAGCGGACCGGAGCCGAGCAGCAGGTAGCGCAGCGGGCTGGTGCGGTCGGCGGTCTGCCAGATCAGGTCCCGCCAGTGCTCCAGCAGGTCGTCGTCCAGCGTCGCCTCGGGCAGCACGGCCAGCCGCGCGCCTGATTCGTCCAGCCGGTCGAGGATCTGCTTGATCCGGTTGCGGAGAGCGTCGGACCCGCGCGGGCGCAGCCGGTAGACGGTCATCCCGTGGCGTTCCTCGAAGTCGACCTGGACGTCCTCGTATGACTCCAGAACCGGGGCGCAGGCGACGGGCACCGGCCGGTCGCGGTTGACGTAGGCGTCCTTCGCGGGCGGGAGTACGCGGTGCTCGACCAACTCCCACTGCTCGGGCAGCACGCGGTGCACGCCGAAGAACTCATCCTTGCGGCGCAGCCCAATGGGGCGGCCAGGGTAGGCGCAGCGCGGCAGCAGCGCGCCCGCCGTCTCCTCCGGGTTGTTGAGGAGATGGTCGCGCTCGTATTCGGCCCGGTAGGCGAGCCAGCTCATCGCGTTGTCCTGGTGGTACGGGCCGTACGGGTTGACGTGGGAGAGCGCGATGTCGAGGCCGAGCAGGATCGTGAAGCGGCCGCGGTCGCCGTCGCGGGCGATGATCCGGCCGACGTCCTCGGGGGCCAGCTCGCCGTACTCCAGCACCGCGTCGGAGATCTTGGTGGCGAGGTTCTGCACGGCGGGGCTGCCGTACCACTCCATGACCCGCCAGCCGCGGAACAGCGAGTCGGGCAGCTCGTCGTAGAGGACGACGAAGAGGTCTGCGGGGTCTGCCGGGTAGGGCGCGACGGCGAGTGCCGTCAGCGGGTCCGTCATGGTGGTGCATCCGGGGGATCGGGAGGGGAGGGGAGGGGAGCGGAGGTCACCGTTGGTGTCTCGATGGTAACTCCCCTCGACGAGGGTCCTCAGTGTCATGTGATGCAGAACGGCCGCCGGAAGTTGCCGATCCTGGTCACAGGGATGTCGAGAAATGCCGCAAGGATCAGTATGCCATCACTTGACATTCACTTGGCATGGCCGCACTCTGGAAATTGTCCGGCTTCAGTCGACCCGCCAGAGGTGAGCCGTGGACGACGACCTGAGCGTGACCCGCGAGCGCGGGCAGCGGCTGGACAGGAGCCGCCGCGCCGAGGCACGGCGCATCCTCGACTCGATGGAGCAGTCCAAGGCCATCACCGACGGGCATTTCAGCGCCCTCGGCATGCTCATCACCGACGCCTCCCTGTGCGCCGACGAGGCCGCGCTGGTCGAGGTCAAGGACGGGCTGCAGTGGCTCCACCGCAGCCACTATCTCGACGTGCCCGCGTTCGACGGTGAACGCCGCGAGCAGCGCGGCCGCATCCTCGGGCTCATTGACTGTGTGCACTGGGCGCTTCGGCGGTTGCCATCGGGCCTGCAGCTCGGGCTCCAGCCCGGGAGTCACGCCGCCAGGTTCCTCGTCGCCGTGGCCACCGACCCGGGCCTGTCCAACCAGGACCTCGCGTCCCGCCTGGGCGCGGACGAGACCGAGGTCAGCCGGGTGGGCCGCCGCCTCCTGTCGGCCGGCGTCGTGTGGAAGCGCAAGGAGTGGCGGCGCAACTGCTGGGACATCACCCCGCGCGGACGCGAATACCTGGAGACCGCGGGCCTGCTCGACGAGTCCCCGGCGGGCGACGTCCGGCGCGACACGGCGACGGCGACGACGGCGACAGCGTCGACGACGACGGCAGCCGCGGTCGCCCGGGCCGACGAACCCTCCCGCCGGCCCGCCCGGTCACCCGAGTCCGCCGCCGACCGCCGTCGCCGCCGCGAGGCGGAGGCTCCCCGTAAGCCGGATGTCCCCCGGAGTCCGGACGGGCCGCGCAAGCCCGACGACCCCGACCAGCCCACCCGCCGCCGCGGTTGAATCGCTCCTTTCCCCGAACGGACTGATCGGCGTCAGCGGGCCTGGGCGCTGAGGAGTTCGACCAGGCGGGCGGGGCTGTCCGCACCATGCCCCTCGGCCACCGCACGGTCGAGCAATGCCTGGAGCGGGGTGAGGAGTTCGGGACTGACGCCCTGCTCCCTGCTTGCCTCGGTGAGGTTGGGGAAGCCCGCCGCGTTGTTGGTGAGGCTGGAGACGTCCGTCACGTAGTCGCCGGAGTCGATGTGCTCCGCCTGCCTTGGCAGGCTCGCCATCATGGCGGTCACCCAGGAGTGCACCATGGGCGTGAACTCCGACGCCTTGACGCCTTCCGTACGCAGGAGCGCGACCGCATGGTAGTAGCCCGCGAACATGCCGTACATCGCGGTCAGCAGGCCTAGGTCGTAGAGCGCTGCCAGGCCAGCGTCCGTGCCGACGTACTGTGCCGCGCCCAGGCTGCCGAGCTGGTCCTTGTACGTGTCGAACGCGCGCCGGGACCCGCTGTAGAGGATCAGCGCCTCCGGCTGCGAGATCATCGGCGGGATGGCCATGATGCCGCCGTCCACGTACTCGCCGCCGCGTGCCGTCACCAGTTCCGCCAGCTCGCGTGCCTGGCGGGGCGTGCCGTTGGTGAGGTTGACGATGACGCGGCCAGCCAGCCTGTCACCGGCGGCCGTCAGGACCTCCCGCACGTTCTCGTTTACTGAGAGGCAGAGGACGACCAGCGGCCCGGCGGCGATCGCGTCGTTCGCCGTGGCCGCCCGGCTCGCCCCCTTGGCGACGAGGGGCTCGGCCTTGTGCGCCGACCGGTTCCAGACGGTGGTGGTGTGGCCGTCCTTGAGGAACGCCTCTGCCAGCGCCGTGCCCATCAGCCCCAGGCCCATGACCGTCACGGTGTTCGCCATTCTGAAATCTCCTTTGATCAGGTGGCGTTCGTTCGCCACCGGATCCACCTTGGGCGAGCGCGCTTCGGGTGGGATTCGGGTGGCCTTCGGCTGCCATACGGTGAGTGACATGCGCTTCGGGGTGCTCGGTCCGCTGGAGGTGTGGACGGACGGCGGCGAGCGGGTGCGTGTGCCGGATCTCAAGGTCCGCGCCCTGCTCGCCGATCTGCTGGTGCACCGGGGACGTGCGGTGCCGGCGGACCGGCTGATCGACGACCTGTGGGGAGACCGGCTTCCGGCCAACCCGGCGGCGACGTTGCAGGCGCGGGTGTCGCAGCTGCGCAAGGTCTTGGCGGGAGCCGAGGACGGAGGTCGGGCGCTGGTCGTGTCACGGCCGCCGGGGTATGCCTTGCGGATCGAGGCCGGGGCCGTGGACGCGGAACGGTTCGAGGAGCTTGTTGAGCGGGCGCGCAAGACAAGGGACCTACGGGCTTGGGAGCAGGCCCTCGCGCTCTGGCGGGGCGATGCGTACGCCGACTTCGGTGACGCGGAGTTCGCGCGCACCGAGATCGACCGGCTTGAAGAGCTGCGGTTGACCGCGATCGAAGAGTGGTCCGAGACCGCGTTCGAGAGCGGTTCCGTGACCAGTTCGGGGGCGGATTCCGGGGCGGCGGCCTTCGGAGCGGCCGAGCTCGGTGCGCTGGTTGCCACCCATCCGCTGCGTGAACGGCTGCGCGCCGCGTACATGCGAGCCCTCTACCGTACGGGCCGTCAGAGTGAGGCGCTCGCGAGCTTCCAGGACTTCCGGGAGCGGCTGCGTGACGAGCTCGGCCTCGACCCCGGCCCGGAGCTCGTCGCCCTCCAGCGGTCGATCCTCAACCACAACACACGCGCCAGGACCAACTTGCCGGCGGCGGTCAGCGAGCTCGTGGGCAGGGCCGAGGCCGTACGCGACGTTCGGGCGCTGCTCGGCAAGGGACGCCTCGTCACGCTCACCGGTCCGGGTGGCGTGGGCAAGACTCGCCTGGCTGTGGAGAGCGCGCGGGGGTTGGAGGGGGAGTATGAGGACGGCGTCCGGTTGATCGAGTTGACGGCCCTCGCTAACCCGTCCGTGGAGGACGCTGCGTCGGCTGTGACCGCGAGTCTCGGGTTGCGGGACGACGACGCCGTACGCTCAGCCCCCGCCGATCGGCTCCTCGACGCCCTCGCTGGGCGGCGGATGTTGCTGATCTTTGACAACTGCGAGCACGTGATCGAGCCGGTCGCCGCGCTGGCCGCACGGGTGTTGCCCGCCGCGCCGGAGGTGCGCCTGCTGGCCACGAGCCAGGAGCCGCTGGGCATCTCCGGCGAGCAGGTGTGGTCCGTTCCGCCCCTGGAGACGCCGTCGGCGGTCGAGCTCTTCGTGACGCGGGCTGCGGCTGCCGCTCCGGGTTTCGGGCTGGGCCCCGGCGATGCCGAAGCCGTAGCCGCCATTTGCCGCCGCCTCGACGGCCTCCCGCTGGCCTTGGAGCTCGCCGCCACCCGCGTCCGTGCCATGGACGTGACCGAGCTGGCCGGCCGCTTGCACGACCGGTTCCGCCTGTTGTCGGCGGGACGGCGCGACGCCCCGGCCCGTCAGCGCACGCTCCGCGCCATGATCGACTGGAGCTGGGAGCCGCTGGCCGGGCCCGAACGGGCCGTCCTGCGCCGCCTGGCTGTGCACGTGGACGGTTGCACGCTGGAGGCCGCCGAGCAGGTCTGCGCGGGAGACGGGATCGAGCCGGGGGAGGTCCTCGACCTGCTCGCGCGGCTCGTCGACCGGTCACTGGTGGTCTGGGCGGAGGGCCGGTACCGCCTGCTGGAGTCCGTCGCCGCGTACTGCGCCGAACGGCTGGACGAGGCGGGCGAGCGGACGGCGGTGCTGCGGCGGCGCGACCGCTACTACACCGAGCTGGCTGAACGAGCGGAGCCGCATCTGCGGGGACGTGACCAGCGGCGGTGGCTGGACCGGCTCAATGCCGAGACCGCCAATCTGCGTGCGGTCATCCGGGAGAGCGGGCCGGATCTGGCGCTGCGATCGGTGAACGCGCTGACCTGGCACTGGTTCCTGTGCGGGCGCCTGGACGAGGCGCGCCGGGCGCTGGCCTCGGTGCTGTCCATGGAGGGCGGCCCTGCTTCCGCCCGTGCGAGGGCGTCCGCGTGGCTGGCCGGTTTCACGATGCTGGAAGGCGAGGGCGCCGACCGCGCGGCCCTGACCGAACGAGCCCTCGACGGCCTGCGGGAAGGGCGTGCCGAAGCGGAATGGTTCTTGGGCTTCGCCCGGACCGGCTTCGGCGACGTGCCGGCGATCGACGAGCTGCTCACGCGCGCACTGGCGGGTTTCCGGGGTGAGGGCGACCGCTGGGGACAGGCCGCCGTGCTGGTCACGCGGGCGGGCCAGGCCATGGCCCGCGGTGAGCTCGCCGCGGTGTCGCGTGACGGCGAACAGGCCATGGCGTTGTTCCGGGATGCCGGTGACCGCTGGGGGCTCCTCCAGGCCACCGAGGTGCTCGGCGTGCTGGCGGAGGCCGTCGGCGACTATGAACGGGCCGCGCGGCTGCATCGCGACGGGCTGGCCATGGCCGAGGAGCTCGGGTCGTACGCCGAGGTCTCGTACAAGCTCTCCAGGCTCGGCCGGATCGCGCTCCTGACCGGCGACCACGCCGAGGCCGCGGAGCTGCACGAACGCGGCAGACGGATCGCGGCCGAGCAGTCGCACAAGCGGATGGAGCAGTTCGCCGAGATCGGCTTGGCCCTGGTGGCCCGGCGGCGCGGCGATCTGGACGCCGCCGAACGGTATCTGCGCACGTGGGTCGACTGGATCCGGGATGTGGACGGCGCTCCAGGCCTGGCGCTCGTGCTCGCTGAGCTCGGCTTTGTCGCCGAGCAACGCGGCGACGCGCGGATGGCGGCGGAGCTCCACTCCGAGGGGCTCGCCGCCGCCCGTTCGACCGGCAATCCCCGCGCGGTCGCGCTCGCATTCGAAGGCCTGGCCGGAGCCGCCGCGCTCGACGGAAAGGCGGGTGAGGCTGCGCGCCTTCTCGGCGAAGCCGCCGCCGCCCGCGCCGCGGCCGGTGCTCCGCTTCCTCCGGCAGAACGCGGTGACGTCGACCGGATCACCGCTGCCGTACGGGGCGTCCTCAGCGAGGAGGAATTCGACTCCGCTTTCACCAACGGCTTTGAATCAAGGCGGACGCCTTCCGTGACTCCTTGACGACGTCGGCGACGAAGCGGCGCCGTGTCACGCCCAGCGTTCCGAGTGCACGGCCGTGGTCGACCGCGACGACGATTGCGGCGCCGAACAGCAACACCCGCCAAAGGGCGATGACGGCTCGATTGGTCTTTCGCAAGCGGTCGCAATGGAACGGGATGTGCCGTTCTTCGTCCGCGGAAAGCCGCCGCGCGACCTCGGCCGTCAGCGGGTCGTCCGTACCGTCCCGGAGAGCTTGGTAATAGCGCAGCGCGACGAGCTCGGCGACCATCAGCACGAGGAGTTCGACCCGCAGGCCCATGGCCCGCCGCAGCTTCACGAAGATCACATCGCTCCAGTGATGGGAGATGGTCGGCGCCCCAGCGGCGTGCAGGAGCAGGCCCAGCAGGCGCGCATGGTTCTTTTCCTCCACGATGAAGAGCCTGACCGCCGCCGAATAGTCGGCGTCCCCTGCCTGGTCCGCCTTGCGGATCAGGTTCGCGCCGTCCCCGGCCTCGCCGACCTGGAGGCGCTGGAGGCTGCGGACGAGCGTCGCGTCCAGCCGGGCACCGCGGGTCCAGTCGGGGTCGGGGGTCAGCTTGCGGGCCGCCGCCTCGTCCTCGAACCGCTGACGCCAGCCGAGCACTTTCCGTGAGTTCGTGAGCTTTGTGGAAACCGGCATGGTGTCCTCCCGATGAGTTCGATTCCCGATGAGCCGTTGCCGGTTCTACTCAAGAGGCCATATGTGGAGCGCTCGCCGCCGAATCGTGGAGGGACTGTGCAGAAATTCGTTTCTGTTCGATTAGCGAAGTCGGTCATGATGGCGAGAATGAAACTTCGACTTGCGGGCGGCGTGGTAGCCGGGGCGGGCCTTGATGCCTGGGTGCCCCGGCCGTCCGGTCCTGCAAGGATCCCGGCGGAGGCCGAGGCGCCGCCGGGCGCGGCCATCGCCCTGGGGCCCGCCGACGCCCCGGCGGAGGCGGTGCGGCACGCGGTCACCGGGCTGGCCGAGCTCGTGCGGGCCGGTGGCACCGTCGCGGCGGGCGCCGGGGTCGATCTTGGCGAGGGATTCCGATCCGCCTGCCTTGACGGGGCCCGTGGCGATCAGCGTGACGCCGTGCTGGCCGCGCTCAGGGTCCTCGGAGTCGAGGGGGGCGGGCGGTTGGGCCCGCGAGCCGGCGTCCTGGTCGCCCTGTTCGGGCCCGACGCGACCAAGCGGGTCGGCGCGGCCGCGACACGGGCGATCGCGGAGGGTCGCTGGGCGGCGCTCCACCTCGCGTCGGCCGCGAGCGACGTGCTCGGCCCGGAGCAGCTGGAGCAGATTCTCGCCCTGACCGAGCCGGAGTGCGGCGGGCTCATCCCGGGCGGTCTGCCTTCGATGCTCGCCGCCAACCTCCGTCCCGTGCTGGAGCCGATGCCCGGCCCCCGCCGCCTGCAGCTGCTGCTCGACCTGTGGGGCGCGGTCTCGGCACACCTGATGGAGCGTCACGCCGCGCGCCTCCGGCGCGAGCGGCGGCTCGCGACGCAGGCACGCCGGGATCGGCTAGATGATCTCCGGAAGCGGCGGCGGGAGTACGAGGACGAGCAGATCCTCCGGCAGGTCCGGTACTCGTTGAACGACATGAACCCGTCGATGGCGGACGTCGCACGCTGGGCGCCGACCCACCACTACTGGTACCTCGTGCTCAACCGTCTGCTGAACGACGCGTTCGCCGCCACGGCACTGCTGCGTACGGCCTCGGCGGTCGGGGACCACGGCATGGCGGAGGGCCTCGCCCGCTCCCGGACGATCCTCGACGCCGCCGCATCGAGCTTCGCCGACGAGCAACTGGAGACGCGAAAGTCCACCGGCCTGCCTCCCCGCCCGGTCCGCTACGTACGCGACATCCAACGCGAGCTGCTCAAGCAGCCTCCACGTTCGGACGACCGGCTCGCGCAGTACGCGAAGCAACGCCTGGCCCGTGCCCGGGACTACGCGGAAGTGACCAGCGAAGCGATCAGGGACGTGCTGGACCGGGAGCTCCCGGTGCCCGATGACGTGCTGGCCAAGTGGGTCACGTTCGACCTGGGCACCTGGCGGGAGAAGGCCGGGTTCGCACGGCCGCCGGCCGAGTGGGGCGGACCGCAGCCCTGGGCGACCCACGTGCCGGGGCGAGGCGACCCGCTCGCCGCCCGCCTCGCCGAGGACCCGGCGGCCAAGGAGGTCATCGGCGACTTCCTCTGGTACGCCGACCTGATCGACGAGCTCGCCCGCCTGCACGGGCACGACGCCGCCACGATCAATCCCGACTACCACCCATGGTTCGATCACGACCCGCCGCCCCCTGAACCGGAGCCGCTGACCCCGCGCCTCGATTCGATCACGCTCGCGGCCTCCGGTGCCGCCCAGCTGGTGGCGCTCGGCGCCGCCGCCCACGGTGCGAAGACGTGGTCGGCCCTGGTCGACGGCCTGCGTTCAGACACCACGATCGCGGAGGCCCTCAGCGGCGACTTCACCGTTCCGCCGCCCATCGACGCCGTGGACGGCACGATCGTCCCGGGCACCGGAGCGCGCGTCCGCATAGCGCGTACCGCCCGGACACTGGCTGAGTGGTCCGACTACATGGGCAACTGCATCGCCGGCCCGGGCTATGTCGAGGACGCTACGAGAGGCAAGAGCGTCCTCCTCGCGCTCTCCGACAAGAACGACCGCGTCCTCGTCAACGCGGAGCTCGCCCCCACGCGCTCCGGCTGGCACGTCCGTGAGGTCGCGGCGCGCTTCAACGACTCACCCGACGCGGCCCTCGAAAAGCGCTTTCGCCGCTGGGTGTCGACCCTTCCCGGCATAACCCGGCACGAGCCCGAGCCGCCGTCTCCCGACTGGGCACCGCCGGCTCGTCGCCGCGTCCGTCCCCGCCTCGCCCAGGACGTCGGCCCCCGCCTCGGCGAGCTGGCCACCCAGGCCTGGGCAGACCAGGTCACCCCGGCCACCTTGGCCACCCTGGCGGCCGTCGCCGACACCCCTCCCGAAGCGGCGCTCACCCAACTGCGCCGCATGTCGGACGCGCAACTCCAGGCGGCCTGCCGGCGCGCCGACGCCGTCGGCCTCTGGACGGCGACCTCGGTCCGCCCCCTCGACACGGTCGTCACCGAGCACTTCGACCAGCTCGGCCTGCTCCTGGAGAACGAGCCGCTCCCAAGGGCGTTCCGCCAATTGGTCCGGCTGCCCGACGTCGCGCCCGCCTACTCGCTCAGCCTCGTTTCCCGCCGCATCCGTGCCGCCATGGGCGAACTCGCATGCCAGAACGAACTGGCCCTGCCCCGGCGAACCCCCGCCCCGATGCTCTGCGCGCTCGTCGTCGCGGTGACGTGCCGGGCACCGGTGATCGACCTGACCTCGATCGCTCCGCCCCGCACCGTCACGGTCCCCGGATTCCCCGCAACGGCTCTCAACGACGAGCCCTGGCAATCCGCCCTTCCAGCAGCTCGCGAACTCGGCGCTGACACCTCGGTCTTCTGGGAAGAGATCGCCGAGCATGGTCTCCGCATCCCCACCCGCTGGCTGGGCTCGGGCGGCTGGCCAGCGTTGTGGGCCGGCGCTACTTCGCCGCGTCGGCGATGACCTCGGCGACCTGCCGCGCGGTCTCGGTCGGCAGGGGCGCCTGGGTGCCCCGCCATTTGCGCCGGGCCGCCAACCCCGCCAAGGCGGCTCCGCCGCCGAACGTGGCGGCCGTGACGAACGCCGCTGCCTCGGGCGGCAGCCGTTTCTCCAGCAGCAGCACACCCAGCCGATAGGACGCCGCGGCCGACACCAAGCCGAGACCGCCCGCGACGGCGCCAAGACTCAACGCGGGTACGTGTTCCCGGGCCTTCTCCGCCATCTCCCGCTGGGCTGCGCCGACCACATAGTGGGCGAGCTCGAACCTGTCACCGGCCTCCCTTGCCTGACGTGACTTGCTCATGGTCGTGCTGTACCCGCGATTCCATTCGAACACGCATTCCGGCCCATCTCTGGCGCGACAGGGCTGATGATCAGTTATCGAGGTTGATGCCCAGGCGTCTGGCGGTGGCGGCGGCTTCGGTGCGATTGGCGGCGCCGAGTTTGGCCAGGATGTTGCTGACGTGGACGCTGGCTGTCTTGGCCGAGATGAAGAGCCGTTCAGCGATGTCGCGGTTGGAGTGGCCGAGGCTCAGGTGGCGCAGAACCTCCAGCTCGCGGGCGGTCAGGCCGTGGGACGGGGGCCGGGCGCCCGAACCGATCCGGTCGGACAGGTCCTTGGCGGCGTCGCGCAGCGTTATGGCGCCGAGGTCGGTCGCCAGGGCGACGGCCTCGTCGAGGCGGGTGGCGGCGCGTTCGCGGTCGCCGTGGGCGGCGTCGGACTCGGCCGCGCTCACCAGGGCACGGGCGATGGAGTACGGCTGGTTCAGGCGCCGCCAGCCGTCGATGACGGGCTCCCAGTGAGGGACTTCCTTCTGCAGACGGGCTAGTTCGGCGTAGAACGTGTCGTGCTGGACCTGCTGGAGCGGGCCGTGCACGACGGTGGCCGCAGCGCGTTCAATGAACGGGGCGAGGGCGTCGGCGGACTCGGCCGCCCTGACCGCGACGATCAGACCGGGCCAGACGTAGCGGGCGTCGTCGGGGCGGCCGGTGTGCTTCAGCAGCTCCGACAGGTGGGCCAGGGCCTCGTCGGGCTTGCCCTGGGCCACCAGCAGCTCGGCTTGGAGCCGCACCATCGGCAGGAACTCCTGGAGCCGCCGGTCGATCTCCCATGCCCTCGTCTCCTGGCACAGCGCCAGGCGCCGGGCGGCGCCCTCCACATCGCCGCAGGCGAGCAGGATGTCGCCGGAGAGCTCGAACAGGCAGGCGCGGTGAGGGCGCGGCGGATCGATCTCCAGGGCCCGTTCGATGCCGGCGAGCGCCTCGTCCCAGCGGCCCAGCGAGAAGAGGGACTCGGCGTAGTTGATCGACAGGAACGAGCCCTGGGTCCGGAACCGGCCCCACTCGCGGGCCAGGCTCATGCCACGGCGTGCCGTCTCGACGGCCTCGGCGTGCCGCCCGGCGCCTTCGAGGAAGTGCGCACGGTTGATGGCCGCGCGAAGCCGCTGCTCCTCCAGGCCGTGCTCGACCGCGATCTGCTCGGCCCGGTCCAGCAGCTCGAAATCCTGAGGGGCGTAGGCGCGGCGGTCGTCCATGCAGGCGAGGGTCTGCAGCGCGCTGGCTTCGGCGAGCGGGTCGCCGACCTCCGCCGCGACGGCCAGCGCCTCCTCGGCGGCTGTGCGGGCGTCGTCGTTCGCCCGGCCCATGAACACGTACTGCGCGAATCCCGCGAGCGCGCGGGCCCGCGCGACGGTGGGCGGCTCGACCGGGATCAGTGCGATCGCCGCGCGCAGGTCGGCCAGCCAGTCGCCATGGCCCGCCCGGTGCTTCATCTGGCCGCGCCGTTCGAGGATGAACGCCCGCCGGTGCGGGTCGTCGATCTCGCGGAGAGCGGCGGTCGCGAGCTTGATCCCCCGTTCGCTGTCGCCCGCCGAATCGGCGGCGATGACGGCGTACTCCAGCACCTTGTCGTACGGCTCACCGATCTTGGCGGTCGCGTCCGGGACCCGTTCCCACAGCTCCAGGACGCGCTCCAGCATGCGTAGATCCTCGGCGTACGCGGCGGCCCGGTCGGCCTCCTTCGCCGCTCGCCAGGCGCTGATCAGCGCCCACTCCACGTTGTGGGCCGCGTGCCAGTGATAGGCCAGCTCTGCGGCGGCACGGCCGGGCGGTACCAGCGACGGGTCATCTTCGAGTGCCTCGGCGTACCGCGTGTGCAGCCTGGTGCGTTCGCCGGGGAGCAGGTCGTCGTGCAGCGCCTCGCGGATCAGCGCGTGCCGGAACGCATACCCGTCGCCGTCGACGGCGAGCACGTTGCCCGCGACGGCAGGCCGCAGATCCCGGGTCATGCCGTCCTCGCCGAGGCCGCTGACGGCGGCGAGCAGCCGGTGCTCGATGTGAGCACCGCCGGCGCTGGCGATCCGCAGCAGCTCCTGGGTCTCGTCCGGCAGGCGCTGGACGCCCGCCAGCAGCAGGTCGCGCAGCGACTCGGGCAGTTCGCAGGCGATCTGCCCGTCCGCCTCCATGAGCGCCTCGACGAACAGCGGGTTGCCCTCGCTGCGAGCGTAGAAGGCCTCGACCTGCTCACCGGCCGGCTCACCGCCCCGCAGCCGTGCCATCAGCTCGCCGACCTCGCGCCGCGACAGCCGGCCGAGCTCGTGCCGCCCGACCCGGTCGATCCGGTCCAGCTCCGCCAGCATCGGCCGGAGCGGGTGCGTGCGGTGCAGCTCGTCCGACCGGTACGTCACCACGATCATCAGCGCGGCGACGGCGCCCAGGTTGCGCACGAGGAAGGCCAGCAGATCCCGGGACGACCGGTCAGCCCAGTGCGCGTCCTCGATGATCAGCACCACCGGGCCGCGCTCCGCCAGCCGGTCCATCAGGGTCAGCACCAGCTCGAACAGCCGCGCCTGGAACTGCCCGGACCCGTCGTCGCCCGGCTCCCCGAACTCCGGCAACAGCCGCGCCAGCTCCGCCGTCCGGCCGCCGACGAGCTCCGCGACGCCGTCCGCGCCGATCTCCCGGACGAGCTGCCGCAGGATGGCCGTGAACGGGGCGAACGGGAATCCGTCGACGCCGAGCTCCAGGCAGCCGCCGGTGAGGAGGCGGGCGCCCTGGGCACCGGCCCGCCGCCCGAACTCCCGCATCAGCCGCGTCTTGCCGACGCCGGCCTCGCCCCCGACCAGAAGGGCACGGGCATGCCCGGCTCGCACCTCGGTGAACGCGGCGTCGAGTTCGCCGAGCTCCGGACCCCGCCCGACCAGCACCGGGCTCACCACACTGACGCTCACTCCTCAAATATGCCACCGAAGCGGACAACCCGTACGACGCCCATCATGGTGATCGTCCGAAGTCGTGGTCAGGGCTCGGCGGGTCTGACGGAGGCGCGGAGGGCCTACGGGGGCACGGCGGGGGTGACGGTGAAGATGTCGGCGGCCCACTCGTCCAGCGCCACATAGAGGCCGGGCCCCATCAGGTCACTCCCCGCACGGTCGTACGACACGTCCGTCATGAGGCTCCGCAGCCGCCACGTACCGTCGCCCAGGTCCGTCCATGCCAGCGGAATGCGGGCCTGGACGGGTGCGGAGGTCAGGTTCACGACCACGAGGTGCCGCGATCTGCCGGTGGTCCAGGTCCACGCCAGTACGCCCAGGTGAGAGTCGTTGTCCGGCCATCCGGTGGTCTCCAGCAGCCGCCAGTCCCCGGTGCGCAGGCCGCTGTCGCGGACGGCGCCCAGGAGGCGCATGTGGAACGCATGGAGCTCGGTGTCCAGCGGCTCGTCCGGGCGCCGCCCCAGAAAGACCGGCACCCTGATGCGGCGGCCGTCCAGCTGGCCCTCGTGCCAGAGCTGGGCTCCTGGCAGCGTCGCGATCGTCACGGCGGCGGCACGTTCCTGCTCCTGGCCGAACGCGGCGGCTGCGCGCGGCTCGTCATGGTTCTCCAGGAAACGGCAGAGTCCGCGCTGGTAGCCCAAATCGGCGCGCAGGTGATCGCGTACACCGCCGGGATCCCCGGCCACCAGCCGGTCGTAGAGCCCCTTGTCGCAACAGAAGTCGAACCCCTGCCTCTGCAACTGGAACTCGAGATCCCAGTAGGCCTCGGCCAGGAAGGTCATGTGCGGATGACGGCTCCTGACCTCGGTGAGGACGGTCGGCCAGAACTCGTCCGGCGGCGGCGCGCCCGCCTGTGCTCCCCAGGTCCGCGCGAAGACCTCGTTCATCATGAGCATGGCCATGTCGCAGCGGACGCCGTCGCACTGGTCGCCGATCTCCGCCAGCACGCCGGCGGTGGCCTCCCGGAGCTGCGGCGCGAACGCGTTCAGCTGGACGACGTCAGGCCAAGGCGGGAAGGACGGATCGCGGCCACGCGCGTACACCATCCCGCCGACTGCGAGGTAGGCCTCCGGATCCCGGTCCTGGTCGGCTCGGTCACCGTGCAGGAAGTAGTCGGGATGGTCGAGCAACCACGGGTGGTCCGGCGCGACATGATTGGGCACGTAGTCGAGGTAGAGGCCGAGCCCGCGCCGGTCGAGCTCGGCCCTGGCGACGGCGAGCCCGTCCGGCCCGCCCAGGCGCTCGTCGGCGACGTACCGGCGCACGCAGTACGGGGATCCCGTGATGTCGTCGTCGCCGAGGTCAGGAAGCGCCGTCTGGAAGGACGCGAGCAGACCGGGGTCGGTCAACGCGATACTGCGACCGGCTGGACTGCGTTCCCATACGCCCATCAGCCACACCACGTCCGCGCTGGGGATGGCCAGCTCATCCCAGGCCTCTTTGGGCAGATCACGCAGATCCAGCCGCGCAGCCTCGCCGGCGCGCCGTCCCTCGGCAGGTTGCCCTCCTTCGCCGAGGTGCCGTCCTTCGCCGAAGCGCCGTTCGATGTCGTTCAGCCAGACCAGTGTGTTCACCTCGTGAACGACCGGCGCGGCGCTCATGATGTCCGCGCCTCCCCGGCTGTGGAACGGTCGTAGAGCAGCATGAAGGCGGCGACCAGGGCGGTCCAGCCCGTCTGGTGGCTCGCCCCTATGCCCGCGCCGTTGTCGCCGTGGAAGTACTCGTGGAAGAGAACGAGATCCTTCCAGTGCGGGTCGGACTGGAACACGTGCTGCCCGCCGTACACCGGTCGGCGGCCGTCCGGCCCGCGCAGGAAGATCGCGGTGAGGCGGCGGGAAAGTTCCTCGCTCACCTCGAAGAGCGTCATCCGGCGGCCCGAGCCGGTGGGGCACTCGACGGTGAAGTCGTCGCCGTAGTACGCGTGGAGATTCAGGAGAGCGCGGATGATGAGCGCGTTCATCGGCACCCAGACCGGCCCGCGCCAGTTGCTGTTGCCGCCGAACAAGCCGCTGTCGGACTCGGCCGGGAGGTAGGCCACCCGGAACATCCGCCCGTTCACCGGGAACTCGTAGGGGTGTTCGGCATGGTGGCGGGAGAGTGACCGGACGCCGTACGGGCTCAGGAACTCCCGTTCGTCGAGCATCCGCGCCAGCACCCGCCGGAGCTTGTGCTCGTCCAGCAGCGACAGCAGCCGGTGCCCACCCGCTCCCGGGGTCCCGGCGGCGGACATCCGGTCGGCCAGCTGCGGATGGCGCTCGGCGAACTCACGGATCTTGTTGAGCAGGTCGCGGCGTTCACCCTCCGGGCGCGGCAGGAAGACGGTCGAGGCGCACAGCGGCAGCAGCCCGACGAGCGACCGCACGCGCAGCCGCATGGCGTCGCCGTACGGGAGCCGGAGAACGTCGTAGAAGAACCCGTCGTCCTCGTCCCACATCTCCTCCTTGACGTTGCCTATGCGGTCGATGGACGCGGAGATCCACAGGAAGTGCTCGGCGAACTTGACCGCCATGTCCTCGTAGATCGGATTGCCGTCCGACAGTTCCATCGCGATCTGCACCATCGTCTGCGCGTAGAAGGCCATCCACGCGGTGCCGTCGGCCTGGTCGAGCTGCCCGCCGGTCGGGAGCGGAGCGCTGCGGTCGAAGACGCCGATGTTGTCCAGGCCGAGGAAACCGCCCTGGAAGGCGTTGTTGCCGTCGGGGTCCTTGCGGTTGACCCACCAGGTGAAGTTGAGCAGGAGCTTCTGGAACACGCGCTCCAGGAAGTCGCGGTCGGCGTGGCCTGTCCGCCGCAGTTCCTCGCTGTAGATGTAGCGCGCAGCCCACGCGTGGACGGGTGGGTTGACGTCGCTGAAGTTCCACTCGTACGCGGGAATCTGGCCGTTCGGGTGCAGGTAGCGATCGCTGAGCAGCAGTTCGACCTGGTGCTTGGCCAGATCGAGGTCCACCGGGGCCAGCGCCACCGCGTGGAACGCGAGATCCCAGGCGGCGAACCAGGGGTACTCCCACTTGTCCGGCATCAGGATGATGTCGCCGGCCACCATGTCGAACCAGCTGTGGTTGCGGCGGTCCGACGGCGTCCACGGATCGAGATGGTGTTCGGCCAGCCAGGTCTCCACGTCGTAGAGGTAGTACTGCTTGCTCCACAGCAGCCCCGACATGGCCTGCCGCATCACCAGAGCCTCGTCCGCATTGAGGTCGCGGGAGAGCTCGGCGTAGAACGCGTCCGCCTCAGCCCGCCGCTCGCCGAGCACTTGGCCGACGTCGCCAAGAAGGCTTTCGGCGGTGGGCAGGCTTTCGGTGGCGGGCAGGCTTTCGGAGGTGGGCAGGCTTTCGTTTTCGTTGGCGGGTGGGTTTTCGTTGCTGAGCCGTAGGTCGATGGTCGTCTGCTGGCCGCCCGGGACGACCAGCCGGTAGTGCGCGGCCGCCTTGGTGCCCGTACGAGCCGGATTGACCGCGTCCTCTTCACCGTGGATGACGTACCGGTCGAACGCGTCCTTGACGTAGGGCGAGGTGTTCTGGGAGCCGAAGACACGTCTGTGGTTGGTCTCGTTCTCAGTGAAGAGCAGCTCCGGCTGTCCCTCGCAGTGAAGACGGTAGGTACCGAGCTCGCGATGCTCCGCTCTGACGACCCCAGCCCCGTCCTGCCGCAACGTCGGCTTGTAGGAGTCGCCGCCCCACGACCATGTGTTGCGGAACCACAACGTCGGTAGAACGTGGAGCACCGCCTCTTCAGATCCCCGATTGGCCACCGTCACGCGTACGACCAGATCGTCCGGGCTTGCCTTGCCGTACTCGGTGAAGACGTCGAAGTACCGGTCGTCGTCGAAGACCCCGGTGTCGAGGAGTTCGTACTCGAAGGAGAGCTTGTCGCGCTCACGGTTGACGCGGATCAGCTTCTCGTAGGGGTACGCGGCCTGCGGGTACTTGTAGAGGTGCCGCATGTAGGAGTGGGTCGGCGTGCTGTCCAGGTAGAAGTAGAGCTCTTTGACGTCCTCGCCGTGATTGCCCTCCCCGTTGGTGAGCCCGAACGGCCGTTCCTTGAGGATGGGGTCCCGTTCGTTCCACAGCGCCACCGACAGGCACAGCCGCTGCTGGTCGTCACTGATGCCGCCGAGACCGTCCTCGCCCCACCGGTAGGCGCGCGAACGGGCGTGGTCGTGCGGGAAGTAGCTCCACGCGTCGCCGTTGTCGCTGTAGTCCTCACGGACCGTGCCCCACTGGCGTTCGCTCAGGTACGGGCCCCACCGCCGCCATGGCGCGTCCGGGGCCGCCGACTCGCGCAGCCGTTCTCGTTCAGCGTCCATGGTCTCAGCCTCCGCCCGGCAGCCCCCGAGCACCCGCCCACGTCCGAAACCGGCCGTCCTACTCCTAGATGTCCGATCTTCGGCCCTTGGTCTGGCCAGCGGATCAGCTGGCGCCGCCCGCCTTCCGAATAGGTGTTTTGCCTGGTGGTGAGGGGTAGGTCTCACCTCGCCGGGGAGGTGAGGGAACTATGGTGCGTGAGATGGCCCTTCCGCTGGAGGAGGAGTCCGATCTCAAGCCACTGCTGAATCGGATCGGTGACGCCCGCTGCGTTCTGATCGGCGAGGCCAGCCACGGCACCCACGAGTACTACGCCTGGCGCGCCGCGTTGAGCCGGCGCCTCATCGCCGAGCACGGCTTCTCGTTCGTCGCGGTCGAGGGAGACTGGCCGGACTGCTGGGAGGTCAACCGCAGCGTGACGACGGGCGTCCGGGATCCGCGCGAGGTGCTCGACGGCTACCGGCGCTGGCCGACCTGGATGTGGGCCAACCAGGAAACGGTGAATTTCTGCCGCTGGCTCCGCGACCACAACGCCGGGCGACCGGGCGGTGTCGGCTTCTACGGCCTGGACGTCTACAGCCTGTGGGAGTCCCTCCGTGCGGTCATCGACCACCTGGCGGTCCACCGGCCCGAGTATCTGGAGACGGCCATGGCCGCCTACCAGTGCTACGAGCCCCACTACCAAGATCCGCAGTCGTACGCGTTCGCTCCCGACGACTGCACCGACGAGGTGCTCGCCCTCCTGACCCGCCTACGCCGGACGACGTCCGCGGACGATCTGAACGCCCTGCGCCGTACGACGTCCGCGGACGATCTGAACGCCCTGCAGAACACGGAGGTCGCCGCAGGGGCCGACCGCTATTACCGCGCCATGCTCGGCGGCGGCCCGCAGTCGTGGAACATCCGCGACATCCACATGGCCGACACCCTGGATCGCCTGCTGGAACACCACGGCGACGATTCCCGTGCCATCGTGTGGGCGCACAACACCCATGTCGGCGACGCCCGCGCGACGACCATGGCCGACGCCGGGATGGTCAATCTCGGCCAGCTCGTCCGCGAACGCCACGGCCGCGACCGAACGGTCATCGTCGGATTCGCAGGCGGCACCGGAGAGGTGATCGCCGCTCCCCGCTGGGGCGAGCCGATGGAGATCATGCCCGTCCCGGCGCCCCGGCCGGGCTCGCTGGAGGCGCTGTTGTGCGGGGAGGCTCCCCATCACTCTCTCTACATCTTCGCGGACGACCCGAATGCCGGCTGGCTGACGTCCACGCTCGGGCACCGGGCCATCGGCGTGGTCTACGACCCTGCCCGGGACTACCGCAACTCTGTCCCCACCAGACTTGGCGACCGCTACGACGCCCTCTGCTGGTTCCACCGCACAACGGCCCTCCAACCACTCCATCTGGAAGCCGCCCAGCAAGGCGAACTGGAGACCCTTCCCACCGGTGTCTGAAGCGCTACGACTGCAGCTTGAAGACCGGATGGCGGGGCGCTTCGGCCGCGAAGTCCTCCTCCGGGGCGTCCTTGTCCACGTCGAAGTAGGGGCCGACGGTCCGCGGATGCTCGGCCAGATAACGCTTGAGGATCGGCGCGGACTCCGCCGGCCCGAGTTCGGTGACGGCGTACGACTCGGTCTTCTTGCCCTTGCTCAGCGTCACACGTCCCGCCGCGCGGGCGTTCCGCGCCCAGCCGTCCGGGCCGTACGGGGCGATGAGCCAGCGGCCGCCGGCATCTTCAAGCGGAGCGACCGGCGTCGTCCGGGGGATCCCCGTCTTGCGCCCCGGAACGGTGAGCAGGTAGATCCCGGGCGGCGCCACGCCCTTGTTCAGCATGAACGTCATAACGCGGTCGCGAAGACGCCCTAAGAATGTCGACCTATAAGTCCGCGCCACGATGGGCCCTCACCTTCGTCGCTTGGTCCATGGTCCGCCCTGTGCACACGTTCACACAAGATTGACGGGAGCCTGCCTGGTCTGCGACCTCAGCCCAGTCGCACACCTGTGGAGGACTGGGTGGCGCGATATTGGGATGGCGGGATGCCGTACCGGGCGGCGAACGCTTGGCGCAGCGTCTCGACCGTTCCGAATCCGCAGCGCGTCGCGACGGCGGCCATGGGCAACGTGGTGGAAGTCAGCAGGTGAGCGGCGGCCTCGGTACGGGCCTGCCGTACGAACCGGCCGGGCGACTGGCCGAGGTGCTTGAGGAAGAGCCGGGTCAGATGCCGTTCGCTGACACCCGCCTGCGTTGCGAGCGTGGCCGCGGTGAGGTCGGCGTCCAGATGGCCCGAGATATGGTCGACCACCTGTTTGACCAGCTCGTTGGCCGGCGGCGGAGCACTGGTGAACATGCTCATCTGCGCCTGGTTACCGGGCCGCTGCAGGTAGGTCACCAATTCCCGGGCCACGCTCCGCGCCACGCCGGCTCCGTGGTCCTCCTCGACGAAGGCCAGGGTGAGATCCAGAGCGCTGGTGACACCGGCCGCGGTGCACACGTCGCCGTCCCGGATGAAGATCGGTTCCGGGTCGAAGGCGACCTTGGGATAGCGGGAGGCCAGGCTCGGCGCCCATCGCCAGTGGGTGGTCGCACGCCGGCCGTCCAGCAGGCCGGAGGCCGCCAGGATGCTCGCGCCCGTGCACACCGAGGCGATACGGCGGCTCTCCAGGGCCAGCCGGCGGACATGAGCGACGATCCCCCCGTTGTCGGCCGCCGCCAGGTGCCCGATACCTCCCGACACGATGAGCGTGTCGAGCGGCCCGGCGACTCGTTCGAGCGTCTCCTGGGCGAGGAGCGTGAGGCCGGTGCCGCACGTGATCGGGTGGCCTCCCGGGGTCGCCAGCCGGACGTGGTAGGCAGGCGTGACACCATGCAGATTCGCGATCCCCAGGCTTGTGGTGATGCTGGCGATGTCGAGCAACTCTGCCGCGTCGTATCCGACGACCACCACACGCCGTTCGGTCATGGGGCGAGCCTACGGTGGCAGGACACACTCCCCAAGTTTCCGGACGAATCCAACACCGCCTCCTTGGCTCACCCCCGGTGAGGGCACGACAGTGAATCCATGACACAGATCGCCCCAACCCGCCGTCCCTGGCTCCGCTTCACCTGGCACTACATCGAAATGATCATTGCGATGTTCGTGGGAATGGGGGTCCTGGGGGTGCTCTTCGCCGTCGCCGGGCTCGACCTCTCGTTCGAACGCGACCCCGAACTGGCCTACCTCCTCATGGCGTTCAACATGTCCGTGGGCATGGCCGTCATCATGCGCTTCCGCCGCCACGGCTGGCCCGCCACGTTGGAGATGTGCGGAGCCATGTTCGCCCCCGTGCTGCCGCTCTTCCCATTGCTGTGGTTGAACGTCATCGACGGCGAGACCGTGATGCTCGTCGCGCACGTGGCCATGTTCCCGCTCATGCTGGGCATCATGTTCTGGCGCCGCACCGAATACCTCGGCTGCGCAGCCTGACAATCAGCAATGATCAGCGCGATCCGCCGACGCCCCGCTCAGCTGTCGGGTGAGGTCAGGGTGGCGATGACGTGGTCGAGGTAACCACGCTGGGCTGATGGGTCCGCAGGAAGAAAGGCGCGGGCGGAGTGGGCGAGCTGGCCGTGGCCCAGGTAGGCCGAATAGGTGAGCAGGGCCCGGTGCTCGGCGCGTTCGGCGGGCATGCCGAGCTGGACGAACAGGGAATTGAGCAGGTCGAGTCGGCTCTGGGTGACCCGGTGCAGGACCGGCCCGATGGCGGGATGGTCGGCGGCGGCGTGGAGCACGACGCCGATTCGATCGCGCTCGGCCATGCCGATCGCTCGCTTGATGAGGAGGCGGAGGCGTTCCACCGGGTCCGTCGAGGCTGACTCGATCTCGGCGTTGACCGCGGTGGTGTGCACCTCCTCCCAGCGGGCCAGGGCGGCCTCCAGCAGCGCTTCCCGATTGTCGAAATGCCAGTAGAAGCTGCCCTTGGTGGTGCCCAGCCGGACGGCCAGCGGCTCGACGGCCACTGCGGTGAGCCCCCCTTCAGCCATCGCGGCGAGGGCTGCTTCTGCCCAGTCGTCCCGATTTAGCCGCTTCTTGCGGGTCGCCTCCGCTTCCGCCATGACCATACGCTACCGTATGGGATTCCATACGCCACCGTATGGTTCGAGAGGAGCCCCTGATGGCGCATGCCTGGACCAGCTACGCCGCGATCGGCGACAGCTTCACCGAGGGCGTCGGCGACCCGCGCCCCGACGGCACGTTCGCTGGCTGGGCAGACCTGGTCGCCGCCGACCTGGCTCGGCTCCAGCCGGGATTCCGCTATGCGAACCTGGCCGTGCGGGGCAGGAAGTTCGGCGAGGTGGTCGCCGAGCAACTCCCCGAGGCAGTACGGATGAAGCCCGACCTGGTGAGCTTCGCCGCCGGAGGCAACGACGCACTCCGCCCGCGTTTCACCCCGCAACTCCTGATCGAACGCATGGATCGTGTGGTCGGCCGGCTGCGAACCTCTGGTGCGGATGTGGTGCTGTTCCTGTTTCCGGACATGAGTGTGCGGCTACCGCTCCCTGGGATCCTCAAGCCGCGCATCGTCGCGATGAACCAGGCCTACACCGAGGTCGCCGCACGGCACGGTGCTCACCTGGTCGACCTGTTCGCCGACGTCGCGCTGCAAGACCCGGACATGTGGAGCCACGACCGCCTCCACTTGAATGCCCCCGGTCACCGGCGCGTCGCCGACCACGTCCTGGCAACGCTGGGCCTGGCGAGCCTGCCCACCCCCACCACGCCCCGCCCGCATACCCCCTGGCACACCCGACGCGCTGCCGACCTCCGCTGGGCGGGAACCCATCTGGGCCCCTGGCTGCACCGTCATGCGCGGGGTCGCTCCTCAGGCGACGGCATCCGCCCCAAACGCCCCGACCTCTCCCCGTGGGTACCGAGTCTGTGATGGAGGATGGGCATGTTATCCCCCGCCACCGCACGGAGACCTGATGTGGTTTAGACGAGCGTTGCGCAGGCGCGACGCAGAGCTCCCCGGCTGCAGCTCGTGCGCAAGGAGACCGGACGATCCCAATCCCGTCCTGACGTGTCCGGGCTGCGGAGCCGACTCCGCCATAGTTGCGACCGCCATCGCCTACGGGACGTTGAATGAGGGGCCGCAGGCCAGGGCATGCGAGTCATGCGAGCTGGTGACGATCGTCGTCGAGCCAGACATGGCATGCCCGACCTGTGAGCAGCTGTACCCGGACGTCAACGACAGGCTGCGTGCACGATTCGCCCGCGTCGGCCCTGGCGACCCTGCCGACGCACCGTGCGTCGGCTGCGGCAAACACGTCTCGCGGCCAAACCCTCCAAGACCGGCCCTTTATCTCGACATCGACTGCCAAGGTTGCGATGCCAAGTTCCCCATCTCAGAGCAGGACATGTCGGTCGGCCAGGGCATGCACATAGCGTGCAACCACTGCGCGACCGTCACGGTGGTCCCGAGCACCGTGTGGTGCCCCAAGTGCGGGCAGCACCTCCGTAAGCGCGGCATCCCCGAACTCGTCCGCGACGCGACCCGCTACCGAGACTGAGAGAGGGGGCAGGGCGACAGCTTGAGCGGTCCGTAGGAGCAGTCGCAGCCTGGTCCGCCTGTGTTGCACGCTGACTGGGCGCTGGCCGGGGAGGCAGATACGGGCGCAGCAGGATCGCCCGACAGGTGGCTGTCCCAGAAATGAAGGCGCTCACCTGCGGCTGGCCAACGCCGAATCAACATCGGCGTGTGATGGCCCCGACATTGGAGAGCCATGCCGGCGGCTAGCGGGCACCGAGCCTGCCAGCGAAGCTGACCCGGTAGCTCCCATCAGTCGTTGGCGTTGATCCATTTGAGGAGTGTGTCGCGTTCGCCGGGGAGTACAAGTAGTCCCATGCCGTGGGCGTTTCCTGCGACGGTGCGGGCGGTGCAGGGTACGCGCTTGGCCCGGAGGCGTTCGCAGAGCCTCGTCGAGTGGTGGGGCGGTACGAAGTCGTCTTGGGAGTGGATCAGGTACATGGGCGGGTCGTAGGTGCTGGCGCGGTTGAAGCTGACCGCGTCGACCCAGCGGTTCCAGCAGGTGGTGTTGGCTTTGTCGGGTGTGCAGCGCAGGAGCAGCATCGAGGTGTCGCGGAGTCTGTGCCGGGCGTTGTCGGCGGTCGCGGTCTGTCCGTCCCAGTAGGCGTGGTACGGGCTGGCGGCGGGGGAGAGCGCGGCGACCGCTTTGACGGTCTTGCGTCCGTCGCCGTAGGTACCGGTGTTGGTGGCCAGGTGGCCGCCGGCGGAGGTGCCGAGCAGGACGATCCGGCTGGGGTTGAGGGTGTAGGTGGCGGCGCGGGCCTTGATCCAGTTGATCGCTGTCAGTACGTCGGAGCGTTGCGCCGGCCAGGGGGCTTGGGTGTTGAACCGGTAGTTGAGGGAGAAGACGGCGTAGCCGCGGTCGGCGAACCAGCGGGCGTGCATGGCCCAGTTGGACCTGTCTCCCTCGTACCAGTAGCCGCCGTGGATCATCAGGATCGCGGGCTGTTTCCAGGTGCGTTTGTAGAAGTAGGTGTCGATCGTCTGCCGCGGGTGGCGGCCGTACGCCAGTCCGTTCTGCTCGATCCGTGCCGCCTGGGCTGCGGCCCGCTGTGTCACCGTGCCGTCGTCGTCGCTGGTGCGCAGGGCCGGTGTGCGTTGACCGGGTGCGGTGGGCAGGTCCGCAGCCGATGACGGGGTTGCTCGTGCTGCCGTCGTGGCCCGCAGCCAGGAGAGGGTCTGTGTCTTGATCTGGTTGGTCCACAGTGTGCCGCCGCTGCCCGAGCCGGGCACGGTCTGGACCTTTACGTCGAGCATCCCCTTGTGCGCGAGGGTGTCGCGTAGCCGTTCGCTGTGCGCCACTGGCACGGTGTCCCCTGCAGAGTGGATGAGGTAGTGCGGGACGGCCCAGGCAGCTGCCATGTCCTGGAGTCGCCCGGCGCATCGCGCTTCGGTGAAACTCGGTGCGCAGTTAGCCAGAACGACCGTCTGGTCACGGATCTTGCGCCAGTGGGTGCTGGCCGCAGTGGTCTGTGCCGCCTCGTACGCCAGCGCGGGATCGGCGATCGGCGACAACCCGATCACGCCTCGTACTTGGCCGCCCACGTGGGTTGCCAGTTGACCGCCGGCTTGTGAGCCCAGCACGGCGATCCGGTCTGGATGCACCTTGAAGGTCTTGGCCCGGCTTTTGATCCACCTGATCGCGGCGGTGGCGTCGTCGCGTTGCGCAGGCCAGGCTGCGTCGGTGTTGAACCGGTGGTCGATCGCGAAGACCGCGAATCCCCGGTTGGCGTACCACTGTGCAGCGGTCTTCCAGTCGCCGCGCGCGCCGCTGTTCCAGTAGCCGCCGTGAACGATGACCAGACCCGGTTGCGTGGTGCCCGGCTTGGGGTCGTTCCAGTAGGCATCCAGTTTCTGCCGCACATGTGAGCCGTAGGAGTAGGTTGCGGCGTGCTTGACCGCCGCCTCCGACAGGGTCATGGGAACGACCACGCTTGCGCCGGCCAGTGCTACTCCGAGTACGGCCACCTGCCACGACCTGCGCATTAACCAATAAACCTTTCTGATCAGTATCGGGTGTCGAGACCTCGACGGCCGTCACGCTGTTCCCTCTAGCTTTTCACGGTCTGTAATCACCGCTTGTCAGGTCCGGTGAATGTGAACTCGCCGGTTTCTTGTCTCGACGCTTCCAGAGCAGCCGCAGGTCAAGTGGTTAAGACGCCTATCTGAAGCTTTCGGAGTACAGGGCTCTGTGAGACGTAAATCACAGTCGCTGGAAAGGGCTGCCGATCTTCCCCTTCGATCTTGATCACGTTACGTTAAGCCGACTTTCGCTGACGTTTACTCGTGGTTGGGGCTTTGTGTCATCTCCTCGGTCTGTGATTGCCGTGATCTCGGCGCTGGTCCTGCTCGGGAGTCTGCTGCAGGTGACCGGTTCGCCCGTGATATCGAATGCCGATGCGGCGGCCGTGACTCCAAAGTTGACAGAGACAGACGCGCTCGCGACTGCGCGCAAGTCGGGGACACAAGTGGAGGTGCTATCCCGGCGCGGTGAGACCCGCGAAGTGTTCGCGTTGCCGGACGGCCGGTTCATGGCGCGGGAACACCTGGAGCCGGTCCGGACTCTCAAGGACGGCGAATGGGTCAAGATTGACACCGACTTGGCCAAGACGCCGACGGGGGTTAAACCCAAGGCCTCCACTGTGGACGTGCGGTTTTCTGCTGGCGGGTCGGGACCGATGGCGTCGATGACCCGAGCAGGCAAGTCAGTGGCGCTGACATGGCCAGGAGCGCTTCCCGAGCCGGTTCTCGAAGGTGACACCGCGATCTACAAGTCGGTCTTGCCCGATGTCGACTTGCGCTTGCGTGCCGATGCCGGCGGGTTTGCCCATGTCCTAGTGGTCAAGACCGCCCAGGCGGCCGAGAACCCGCAGCTTGCCAAGCTGAAAATGGCCTTGGCCGCGCCGGGCTTGAGGACTCAGGTCGATGCTGAGGGGCAGCAAGCGTTGTTGGATCCGGTGAGTGGCGGCACGGTGTTTGAAGCATCGCTACCCAAGATGTGGGACTCCTCCGAGCCTGAAGATCTGGCCGCTCAGGCCGCGGGCGGTTCCCAGGCGGCGCCGGCGCAGAAGTCGCCTCGGCCGGTGAGCGCAGCCCTGGCGAAGGAACCAGGCAACAGTTCGCGGGTAGCGCGAATGAAGCTCGAAGTAGGCGGCGGGGCCGTGACGCTGCTGCCTGACCAGGCCATGCTGTCGGCTCCGGAGACCAGATTCCCTGTGTACATCGACCCCAGGTGGTACACGCCGAAGTCCTCAACCAACCTGATGGTGGCCAGCAACGGGTGGCGCGAGTACAACTTCACCGGGTCGATGGGGATGGGGCGGTGCCCCATCGATCTCCCACCTGCGGGCTCGTATTGCAACGAGAATCACGTGAAGCGGTTGTTCTTCCGGATCCCGACGAGCGCGTTCATCGGCAAGCAAATCCTCCAGGCCGAGTTTGAGATTACTGAGACCTCGGCGCCCTCTTGCTATGGCCGCGCCGTGGAGATCTGGCGGACGAGCGGGTTCGGGCAGTCATCGACATGGAACTCCACCAAAGACAACTGGGAAGAGAAACTCGGTTATCGGGACGTCGCCCTGGGGCACGACAGCAGCTGCCCGAGTGGCAAGGTGCGGTTCAACGTCACGAACGAAGTCAGGGACGGCGCCGCGCAACGCCGCGCGTACACGACGTTCGGGCTCAAAGCGATGAACGAGGACGATCAGTACGCGTGGAAGAAATTCTGGAGTAACGGCTACCTTCAGGTCTACTACAACACCAAGCCCCCGCAACCCAAGCCCAGCCAGATGTCCATGAGCCCCGGCGGGAACTGCTCAGCGCATCAGTGGGGTTCGGAGGCGAAGATCAATCGGGCGCCGATGCTGTATGCCAACAACCTGACCGACCCGGACGCCGCAGGAGTGGAAGGCGAGCAGCTCACCGCGGAGATCGTGGTCAGGTGGACTGACCCGGCCACTCAGGCAGCGAGAGAGTGGCGGCCGCCGGGTGGAGCCATCAAGAAATCGGCGGCTCGGGGATCAAAAAGATCGTCCTTCTCGGTGCAGATCCCGTCTACCGCTATCCCGCAGAACGTTCTACTCGGCTGGGACGTACGTGTTCATGACGGCGCTGTGTGGAGCAACTGGGCCTCTACCGGAAACCCGTCCCAATGCTACTTCGTGTATGACCCACGGGCTCTGCCTGCGCCGGTCATTACTTCAACGGACTACCCGGCGGCGCAACCCGACGACCCGGACGCACAAGCCACACCGGGGGTGGGACGCTACGGCGCCTTCTCTCTCGCCTTCGACACACGGGTGACCAAATACGCCTACGCCGTCAACACAAGTCCCTTGGCATCCACTGCAAAGGCCAAGCCCGGTGCTACGGCCGTTGTGTCGGCAGCACCGACGCACTCGTTGCTGAACCAGCTCATCGTCCAGGTCTGGGATGACTTCAACAACACCTCCACCGAGGTGTACCAGTTCTGGGTGACCGAAGGCGCCGGCCCCAAGGCGCACTGGAAGATGGATGACGCGGAAGGGGCCAATCCACTCGCCGACAGCGCCTCGGAGCCAGGCGCCCCTGCCACGACACAGGGATCCATCACCTACCAAGCCGAAGGGGCGGTCGGTAAGGCCGTTGGGTTCGGCGGTTCCAGCCACGCGGCCACCCCACAGAAGGTGCTGGACACCACCAAGAGCTTTGCGGTGTCCGCCTGGGCCCGCCTGACGAGCAAGGCCAACACTTCCGTCGTGATCGCTCAGGACGGCACCCGGGGCAGCTCGTTCGCGCTGTACTACTCGGCGAGCGCCGACCGGTGGGTGTTCAACATGCAAGACCCGGCGTCTGACAACCCGGCCCTGATCACCGCCGTTTCACGGGCTGCTCCGATCCTGGGACAATGGGTTCATCTGGCGGGGGTCTATGACCATGTGACCAAGCAGATCCACCTGTATGTCAACGGGACCTGGCAGGCCACCACCTCCCAGCCGAACACCTACAGCGCTGAGGGGCCAGTTCAGATCGGCCGGTTCCACTGGAAGGGTGCTTATGACAAGCAGCACTACTTCATTGGCGTGATCGATGATCTCAAGGCCTTTGACCGTGTACTCACCGCCGATGAGGTCAACACGATGGCCAAGGTCAAATCACAGCTTGCGGGGCTCTGGCACCTCAACATCCAGTCCGGCACGACCAGTCCGGACGAGTCGCCGGTTCAAGCCAAGAACCACCTGAGTTTGGCGGGCAAAGCCGCAGTTGTCGTGAACTCCGACGCCGCGGTGAAGCCTGCCGATGGCATATCGGGTGTCCTGGACCTGCCAGGCGACGACGCCGATTTCGCCAGCGTTCAGGCGCCTGTGATCAACACGGGTGAGAGCTTCACGGTGTCCGCATGGGTCCTGACCGACAAGAAGCCGACGTCATCGCGAACAGTCTTCGCCCTTGACGGGGCGAACAACAGCGCGATCGCGGTTCGCTTTGACGCGTCCAAGCAGGACGGCGGCCGCTACGTGCTTGAAATCGCCGACGGCGACAAGGCGAATGCGGCCAAGGCCGTCGTCGAGCACTCCAGCTTCCAGCAAGGGTCATTCGGCAACTGGGACCACATCGCGGTCGTCTACGACGGCTATGAGTCAACGATCACCTTGTATGTGAACGGCTACAAGGAAGACAGCGACCTGGCTGACGAGACGGTTTCCTACCGCGACGCAACGCGGGTCTTCGCGCCGATCTCGACGCTGCAGCTCGGCAGCAGCCGCGCCTACCCGGTCGGCCAGAACTGGGCTGGCCAGCTCGACGAGGTTTGGGCGCTACGAGGTGCACTCGAGGAACACGAGATCCCGGCCCTGCTTGACGCCACCCAGAAGGACGACTGGAACTAACGCCGTGCGCGCCCCTGCCCAGCTGCGAGCAGGGCACACCGTTCACCCGACGAGCTCTTGATCGAACCCTCTCACCTGCCTGCTCCGCTTGCCACTGGGAAGTGGCGAGCGGAGGAACTCGCAGGTGGACGTGCTGGAGGATGTTGTGCGTAGCAGTGGACTGATCCGGCTAGGTGCTGGTCGCGGCGTGCGGTTCCTGGCGGTCACGATCGCCTTCGCGGTCGGTGGCGGGGTACTCGGTGTGCCTCCCGACCAGGCGTTCGCGGCTGGCTCCTCCAAACCGCGTCCGCCCGAGAGGGTGGTCGACGGTCATGAACTCAAGGCCAAACCGCGCAAGCGCGATGCCTCGGTGACCAATCCCGCTCCGGCTGCGAAGGTGTCCTGGCCGAGACCGGGCACGGCCGATGTCACAGTTCCCGTCGCACAGCAGCGGTCCGCCGGAAAGTCGGCGCGGGTGGGACAACTGCCGGTTTGGGTGACGGCCCCAGGTCACAGCACGGCCGCCGGACGTTCGGCCAACCCGGGTGCTCAGGTGGCGGGCAAGGTTCAGGTGCGATTGCTGGATCGCACAGCGGCTCAGCGTGCTGGCATCGATGGGTTGTTGCTCACCGTTGGCCGTACGGATGTACCAGCGGACGGGGGCCGGACTGCCGCGGAGGCGGGCAAGGTCGGTGTTCGATTGGATTATTCGAGCTTCGGTCAGGCCTTCGGCGGGTCATATGGGTCGCGGTTGCGGCTGGTGCAACTGCCGGCCTGTGTGTTGACGACTCCGGACAAGCCCGGTTGCCAGACGCCTGCGCCGTTGGCTTCGGCCAACAACACCGAGAACAAGACTCTGTCCGCGGACGTGGACGCGGCGCCGGTCGCGGTTACCTCAGAACCGGACCCGGGCCCTTCGGCGACGAGCACGGCGCAGGGACGGGCGATGCCGGACGCATCGGCGGCGCCAGAGGGCGGCCATGCGACGGTCCTGGCTGCGGTGGCTGGTGACTCCAGTGACAAGGGTGACTACAAGGCGACGTCGTTGTCACCGTCCTCGTCGTGGCAGATCAGTCCGCAGTCGGGTGATTTCAACTGGTCGTATCCGTTGCGGACGCCGCAGGTGCCGGGTGGTTTGCAGCCGCAGTTGGCGTTGGGCTACTCCTCCTCGACCATCGATGGTCGGACGTCGAACACCAGCGGACAGCCCTCCTGGGTAGGCGATGGCTTCGACTTGTGGCCGGGCTACATCCAGCGTTCGTACAAGGCGTGCAAGGACGACGGCGCGCCGAAGGACCCGACGTACGGCACCTATCCAGGTGACCAGTGCTGGGGATACGACAACGCCGTCATGTCGCTGGGCGGCAAGGGCGGGGAGCTGATTCCTGCCGGTGGCGGCAAGTGGAAGCTGAAGAACGACGATGGTACGCGGATCGAGCGCGTCAACGGCACTGAGGCCAACACCGATAATGGTGACAACGACAACGAGTACTGGAAGGTCACCACGACCGACGGTACGCAGTACTACTTCGGTAAGAACCGTTGGGACAAGGGCTGGGCGTCCGGGAAGCCGGAGACCAATTCCACGTGGACCGCACCGGTCTTCGGTAACAACGATAAAGAGCCGTGCAACGAGGCATCGGGCTTCGCCGACTCATGGTGCCCGCAGGCCTACCGCTGGAACCTGGACTTCGTCGTCGACACCGATGGCAACGCCGTCGTCTACTACTACGGCACCGAGACCAATCACTACGCCCGTAACCTCAAGGAGAAGGACGAGACGCCATACGTGCGGGGCGGTTACCTGCTGCGCACCGAGTACGGGCTGAAGGAAGCCAATCCTTACGCCAAGGCTCCCGCCCGGGTCGACTTCGAGGTCTCCGAGCGCTGCATCCGCGAGAACTCCGCCGACTGCGCCGAAGGCAACATCAAGGAACACCCCGACTATTGGTGGGACGTGCCGTGGGACCTGAACTGTGAGGCGGACAAGGAGTGCAAGCACCCCAACGGGTCTGCGTCGCCGACGTTCTGGTCGCGCAAGCGCCTAACCAACGTCACCACCAGCATCATCAAGCCTGACGGGTCAGGCTACCGGCCGGTGGACTCCTGGAAGCTCAAGCATGCGTGGGGCATGGCCGACGTGGACCGGCAGATGCTTCTGGAGTCGGTGGTGCATTCGGGCGAGGCTGGCGGCGATCGGGTGGAGATGCCGCCGGTGTCCTTCGTCTACAAGCAGCTGGTCAACCGGGTCGACGAACTCGGTGACAATCTGGGTCCGTTCGTGAAGAACCGGCTCGCCACTGTCTACAACGAGACCGGTGGTGTGCTGGATGTCAGCTACTCCGCCGAGGACTGCACTACCTCGAGTCTTCCGAACCCGGCAGACAATCATCGGCGATGTTTCCCCGTCTACTGGGTGAATGGCACCAACGCCGACAAACCGGCGCTGGACTGGTTCCACAAGTACGCCGTGACCCAGTCCGTGCAGACAGACCTGACCGGCAAGGCGCCCGACGTCGTCACCGACTACGACTACTCGATCGGGCAGCCGGCCTGGCATTTCGATGACGACGACGGCTTGACGCCGGAGAAGTACAAGACGTGGTCGCAGTGGCGCGGCTTCTCCAAAGCCCGCGTCACCGTCCGAAACCCGACCGGCACGGCGTCGCAGTCCGACCACTGGTACATGCAGGGCATGCACGGCGACCGTGCCAGCCCCGACAGCGACGCCAAAAAGAGCGTCGGCGTCTCCAACGGTGAGGCGAACGAGCCGGTCTACCCCGACCACGAGTCGTTGCAGGGCTTCGAGGTGCGGTCCGTCACCTACTCCAAGCCCGGCGGCAGCGTCCTGACCAAGACCATCAACTATCCGTGGCACGACCAGACAGCGTCGCGAACTCGTTCGTGGGGCACCGTCACGGCCAACCTGACCGGTGTGAAGAGCTCCCGCGCCATCACTTCCATCGACAACGGCGGTGACTGGCGGGAGACCAAGACCACCACCAACAGCTTCAACACCACCACCGGCACTCCGCTGGAGGTGGACGACTTCGGCGATGTCGCCAAGTCCGATGACGACCGGTGCACGACCACGAACCTGGCCACTGCGAACACCACCGACTGGATCGTGGCGCTCCCCAGCCATGTCCGCACCATTGCCCGCAAGTGCGCCGACAAGGACAACGCGGACCTGTCCAAGGACCTGCTCTCCGACCAGCGCACGTTCTACGACAACGGCGCGCTCGACGCCGCCCCCACGCGCGGCAACGCGACGCTGGTCGAGAAGCCCAAGTCGGCCACCGCTTCCGCGGTCACCTACATCACGGCCGCCAAGACCAAGTTCGACTCCTACGGACGCTCGATCGAGTCCACCGACTCCGCCGGAAAGATCGTCAAGACCGACTACACCGACCCTCAGGGCCTGACCACCAAGGTCGCCAACACCACCCCACTGGCGAACCCCCAGGATCCCAACAGCTTCCTGGAGACCAGTACCGAGTTCGACCCGGCATGGGCCAGCCCGCTGGTCGAGAGCGACGCGGGCAGCAAGCAGACCAAGTACCAGTACGACGCGCTGGGCCGGGTCACCAAGGTGTGGGGCCCCAACCGCACCACCGGTCAGACTCCCGATCGCGAGTTCGCGTACAAGATCAAACTGAATGAGATCGTGGCGGTCACCACCAAGCGGCTGACCAACACCAGCGGTCAGGAGACCGAGTACGCGCTGTTGGACGGCTGGCTGCGGCCCCGCCAGACCCAGGAACCGGGACCTGCGGGCGGCCGATTGATCACCGACACGTTCTATAACGCCCAGGGCAAGGTTGACCGCAGCTACGACACCTACTACGCCGACGCAGTGCCCTCCACCACCCTGTTCGGCGTCGACAAGGTCGGCGATGTGGAGACCCAGGCGGTCTATGAGTACGACGGCGTGGGCCGCACCACCGCCCAGCGGCTCCTTGTCGGTAACAGCGACGCCAACGAGAAGTGGCATACCAGTTACGCCTATGGCGGCAACTACACCACGGTCACCCCGCCCGAGGGCGCCTATCCCTCGACGACCTACGTCGATGCCCGCGGACAGACCACCGAGTTGCGGCAGTACAAGGGCACCGGTCCCAGCGACTACGCCTCGACGAAGTATGAGTACACGCCCGCTGGACAGCTGGCCAAGTTGACCGCGCATGGCGGTCAGGTCTGGACGCACGACTACGACTTGCGTGGCCGCAAGATCGAAAGCAACGATCCGGACAAGGGCGTCACCAAGTACACCTACGACGATCTGGACCAGCTCACCCAGGTCGAGGACGCCCGCGGCAAGAAGATCGGCTACAGCTACGACGGCCTGGGCCGCAAGACCAGCCTGTTCGATCAGACGACGGCCACCCCCGGCACCAAGCTGGCCGAGTGGACGTACGACACCGTCCGCAAGGGCCTGCCCGCTACCTCGACCCGCTACGACGGCACCGCCACATACACCACGAAGGTCAACTTCTACGACAATCTCAACCGGCCCACCAGCACCACCACCACCCTCACCGGCCTGCCAGCGGCCGAGGGCTCGCTGGCACCGGCCAATGGTTACACCTTCACTACCACCTACGGTCTGGACGGCACCGTCCGCACGGCCGGGATGCCCGCAGCCGGCGGGCTGGGCGGCGAAAGCCTGGTCTACACCAACGACGATTACGGCCGTTCGACCACGCTCAAGAGCAACCTGTCGGACTATGTGCTCAAGACCGACTACCTCAACGACGGCAAGCTCATCGGCCAACTGCTGGGCACCAGTAGCAGCGCCAAAAAGGTCTCCCACTCCTACACCTACGAGCACGGCACCAAGCGTCTGAAGACCGCGACCACCGTCCACGACGGGCAGGCGGGTTTCGACCGCAGCGCCACCTACAGCTACCACGACGCGGGAAACGTCAAGCAGATCACTGATGTCTCCCGCTCGGGCACCGACAACCAGTGCTTCCGGTACGACCACTTCCAGCGCCTCACCGACGCCTGGACCCAGAACGTGCCCCCCGATGACACCGCGACCTGCGCCACCGACCCGTCCCAGGCCTCCCTCGGCGGACCGGCCCCCTATCGGGTGAACTACACCTACGACGAGACCGGCAACCGCAAGTCCGAAACCAACTACACCGCCACCGGTCAGGTCACCTCCACCCGCAACTACACCTACGCCAACGGCCCGGGTGTCGACCCCAAATACAAGGGCCACCAGCTCGCCAACCTCACCCAGACCGGTGAGGGCGCGCACAGCGAGACCTACGACTACGACGCGTCCGGCAACACCACCGGTCGCACCACCGCCTCCGGCAAGCAGACCCTCACGTGGGACGCAGAGGGCGAGCTCACCAAGGTCTCCGACACCGCCAAGGGCGACACCACCTACGCCTACACGGCCGAAGGTGAACGTCTCATCCGCCGGGACCCCAAGGGCACCACGCTCTATCTGCCCGGCACCGAGATCCACCTGCCCAAGGGCACCACCACGCCCAAGGCCACCCGCTACTACTCCCACGACGGCGAGACCATCGCCATGCGCGATGCCTCCGGCGTCACGTTCCTGGTCTCCGACCACCAAGGCACCGCCAGCCAAGAGATCAACGCCGCCACTGGTGCCCTCACCCAGCGCCGCTTCACTCCCTTCGGCCAGAACCGAGGCACACCGCTGGGCACCTGGCTGGGCGAAAAGGGCTTCGTCGGCGGCACCATCGACTCCGCCACCGACCTGACCAACCTCGGCGCCCGCCAGTACGACCCCACCACCGGCCGCTTCATCTCCGTCGACCCCGTCATCACCCAGGGCGACCCCCAGCAGATGAACGGCTACACCTACGCCAAGAACAACCCCGTCACCCACGCCGACCCCACCGGCCTCATGGTGTGGGAGCCCGCCCCGGCTCCCGGAGGCCCCTCCAGCCCCGGAGAGGGGGGACTCCGCGGCGACTCCCCAGGCGGCGGCGGGGGCGGCGGTACCAACAACGCCTCCACCGGCGGAGGCGGAGGCAGCCCCTGGCAACCACTCAAGAAACTCGTGAAGCACGGGTGGAACTTCTACGTCGGTGCCATGATCGGCGGCTCCAAGTCAGGCCTGGCGGGCCCGGTGGGATATGCGTTCCTCATACCGGGCGTCGAGAACAAATTCGCCCGCCTGGTCGGCGCCGACCCCAACTCGAAGATGTACTTCGGCGGCAGCATCGCTCCCGACATCGCCATGGCGGTCATGAGCATTGGCGCTGCCAGCAGAGCCGCCACGGCCATCGCCGCCCGCGTCGGCCTAGGAGGCGGCCGTTTCGCGATCCCCAAACCCCGTGTAAAGGTGGATCCCCCGGGCGCATCGGCCGGCGGCAAGGCCGCCGGCGGCGCCAACGGAGGCACCGCAGCCCGCGGTGGCAGCTCAGCCACCCCCCGTGCCGGCAGCTCGGCCGGAGCCGGCTCCAAGGGCGGCAAGGCCCCAGGACGCCAACCAGCAGGTAAGGGCGAGGGCTGCAGCTTCCTCGCCGGCACCGCAGTCGTCCTCGCCGACGGCACCAGAAAGGCCATCGACCACATCAAGATCGGCGACAAGGTCCTCGCCACCGACCCCGAAACCGGCAAGACCACACCCCGCCCCGTCCTCGACACCATTGTCGGCGCAGGCACCAAGACCCTCGTACAACTCACCATCGACAGCAGCGCCACCAAGAAGTCGAAGAGCGGCGTCCTCATCTCTACCGACAACCACCCCTTCTGGGTTGTCGACAAGAAGCAGTGGCTCGACGCAGGCCAGCTCAAGCCCGGCATGTGGCTCCGCACCAGCGCCGGCACCCACGTCCAGATCACCGCGATCAAGACCTGGACCAAGTATCAGCAGGTCTACAACCTCACCGTAGAAACCGACCCCACGTACTATGTAGTGGCAGGCACTACACCAGTCCTCGTCCACAACTGCCGTGGTGGATCCGGTGCCGACAACGCTGCGAATGCAGCCAAGCTGAAGAGGTTTTACTCCCAGGCCCAGAAGTATGGTCAGGGTGGCATCAAAGAATTGGAGAGTGGTCGGATCCGTTTCTACGGAAACGTCACGCCCGCCCGGAACCCAGGTGAAATGATCGGTAGACGCCTTGTCCGTGAGTGGGATCCTGGGACTGATGCTACGAGGATCTGGCATGAAACCCTTGACGGCTTTGGCAATGTCCGTATCGTGCGCCCAGACGTCAATGCCACAGGCGGAAAAAAGATCCACTATCTGTTCGATGTCGACGGTTACTTCACCGGGACGTTCTGATGGAAGATAGCGGGCTTGAGCAGGAGGTCCGAGCTCGTCTTGCGGCGCTTGCGCGGCAAGACGAGGATCCGGCCGATGTAGCCGACTGGGCGATAGAGGTAATGAACCGCGACGACCTTGAGGTCGGTGACCCCAAGGTCTGGACAGCCCTTGATCGGCTGGCCGGAGCGGATCTGCAATCTGCACCAAACGTCTACCTGCACAGTATTCAAGACTTCGAAGAATGGCTCACGGATTTCGAGTCGGACCTGAATCAGACCGGTCTGTAGCACTTCCTTCGCATCCCACGGCGAAATTGTTGGGTTAATGTGAATTGACTTCAGCGACTTCTCGTTCAGCGAGGGCTGAAGTCGACACGGGCGGCAAGCGCAGGCCCATGCGCCGAGCCCCACCCCGTTCGCTCGCAACGGTACGTGGGAGGAGTATCCTTTTGCCACGTCAGTTGAAGGAGGGGCTGGAGCCTTCCTCACCCTCTCACCGAGAGGAGTAAACTCAAGCCACGGATGGTATCTCAAGGAATTTTACAAGTCGGCAGGCCTTAGTCCCGGCGACCAGTTTGTTGTGAGAGTGATGCCTTAGGGAAAGGGGCGGATTGGTGCTGATTGATAGCATTCGGGATCTGTGGCTGGAAGCCGATCGTCTTGACCGTCCGGTGGTGTCTGCTCGAAGTGCTGGCGTTCCTGCCGAGGCCGTAAAAGTCGCTTTTGGTGCGCCCGTTCCGACTGATGTGGCCACTTGGTTTGCTTGGGCCAACGGGGTATCCCATTTTCCTGGCCAAACCCAAGACGATGCTGCCCTGATACCTGGCTACATGCCGATGTCGGTTGAAGAGTCCGCGGCTATTAGGTACGACTCCTTCCCGGAGGCGCTCCTAGGGGATAGGTGGTTTCCGCTGCTCGCTTCTGGAGGTGGAGATCTTTATGTAGCAGTTTTCGAGGAAGCGTCTCGTCCGTCGAGCGTCGTCAAGGTGATTGCCGAAGAGGACGCCAGGCCAGCGTTCAATGATCTCGAGCATCATGGTTAACTTCTTCATCGATCGTTTCCGTGACGGCACCTTCTTTGTTGACGACACAGGAGTGCTTCAGGCGGATGATGTTCGCTGGGTAGAACTGGAGAAGGCCTCAGTGCGATATGAATAATGCTACGGGGCCGGTGTTGGATCGCACGCCTTAAGGGGCTAACGCTTGAGTTAGGTGCTCGCCGTGGATGGCGCCGCAGTCCGTGCCCTGATTGTCGCGGATGTAGAAGGCCTCGGTGTTGAACGGCGGGGCTGACCGCGTTCTTATTCTGTGAGACCGAGGACGATGAGCGGGCGTTCGAAGTCGTCTCGTGCCCAGCGAGTTGCTTCGGCGACGTTGGTGAGGCCGAGCAGGCGTAGGGGGCCGATGGCGTGGCCGCGTATGACGGCCAGGACCGAAGCTATCGAGCCGGTCCGGACCCGTCAGCGGTCCTCGCCCAGCGTCACGTCCCTCACATAGTGGTCGCGGTTCTCGATCGACCACTCGCCGCGCACCAGGGCGGCCAGCCGCCGATGTTCCCGCTCATGCTGGGCGTCGTGTTTTGGCGCCGCACCGAATACACCGTTTGTGGAGCCCGACAATCAGGAAGGCGCAGCGGGGGTCCGCTGCGCCTTTCTGATCAGCAGTAAAGCCGATTACTGGTCACCTCAGGCCAGGGTGACGGTCTCCTTGTCCGTTCGTTCGTCGATGGCCGGTTCGGTGACCAGGACGTCGGTGGCGGTGCCTTCTGGGTGGAGGTCTGGCAGGTAGCGGTCCAGGCGGGCCGGCAGCCACCAGGCGTGGCGTCCGAGGAGGCTCATCGCGGAGGGGACGAGGACCATGCGGATGAGGGTGACGTCCAGGAGGACGGCGACGGAGAGGCCGACGCCGAACAGCTTGGTGACGCCGTCGGAGGACAGCACGAACGCCCCGAACACTCCGATCATGATGAGGGCGGCGCTGGTGATGACGCGGGCGGTGGATCCGACGCCCTCGATGACGGCGGCCTTGGGGTCGCCGTGCCGGTCGAACTGCTCACGGACACGGCTCAGCAGGAAGACCTCGTAGTCCATGGACAGGCCGAACAGGATCGCGAACATCAACATCGGCGCCAGCGGGAAGATCGGGACACTCTCGTGCACGCCGATCAGATCGGCGCCCCAGCCCCACTGGAAGACCGCGACGACCACGCCATAGGCCGCGGCGATGCTGAGCAGGTTGAGCACGGCGGCCTTCAGCGGCACCAGGATCGAGCGGAAGACGATCATCAGGACCAGGAAGGACAGGCCGATCACGGCGCCCAGGAACCACGGCATGCGCTGTTGAATCTTGGCGGAGAGATCCCCGACGAGGGCGGCCTCGCCGGTGACCATCGTCGTGGCGGCCGTGCCGCGGGCGGTGTCCGGCAGGACGTCCGAGCGGAGGCGCTTGACGAGCTGGTCGGTCTTCTCGTCCTGCGGTGACGTGGTCGGGACGACCTCGAACGTCGCCAGGTCGCCCGTGGGACTGAGCGTCGGGGCGGACACGGAGGCGACGCCGGGGGTGGCCTTGAGCGCGCCCCCCATGGTGTCCAGCGTGGACCGGCCGGCTCCGTTCAGCTCGACGACCACCTGCAAGGGTCCGTTGACCCCCGGGCCGAAGCCCGACGCGACCAGATCGTACGACTTCCGAGTGGTGGTGGACGGGGCGTCGTTGCCCGCGTCCGGGAAGCCGAGCCGCATCGAGAACACCGGGATGGCCAGAACGGCTAGCAGGACCGCGGCGGCCACGCCGTAGGTGACCGGTCGTGCGACCACCTTGGCGGACCAGCGGCTGGACTTCGAGCGCGGGTTGTACGCGGGCCGGATCTTGACGAAGGGAAGACGCAGGCTGTTGACCCGCGTTCCGGCGAGCCCGAGCAACGCGGGCAGCAGGGTGAGCGTGGCGGTCATGGTCACCGCGACCATCAGCGCCGAGCTCCAGCCGATCGCGGTCAGCATCGGAATGCCTGACACCTGCAGGCCTGTGATCGCCACCACGACCGTGGCCCCGGCGACCAGCACCGACAGGCCGGCGGTCGCGTTGGCGCGGCCGGCGGCCTCGGGCACCGGCATGCCGTTGGCCAGGTTCTGGCGATGCCGGGCCAGGACGAACAGCGCGTAGTCGATGCCGACGCCGAGACCGAGCATCATGGCGACGACCGTTGCGATCTTCGGCACCGAGATGAGCCCGGACATGATGCCGAGGCCGCTCATCCCGACCAGCAGGGCGGTCAGCGCCACCGCGATCGGCAGGCTCGTCGCGACCAGCGAGCCGAAGGCGATCGCCAGGATCACGATGGCCATCGCGACGCCCAGCTTCTCGCTGCCCGGCTCGGCGTCTCCCTTGGCCTGGCCGAGGGAGCCTTGGTACTCGACCTGAACCCCGGCGGCGCGGACAGGGGCGGTGGCGCTCTGCGCGGCGTCGAACTGGGCCTGGGTGATCTTTTCGTTGGAGTCGAGGGCCAGCGTGAGGAAGCCGGTCCGGCCGTCGGGGCTCACGGTGGGGCCGCGTGCGTCGTAGGGATCAGAGACGGCCAGGACATGCGGTATCGCGGCCAGTTCCGTCCGCGCCCCGGTCATCGCGGTCTTGACCTCAGACCGTGCCAGGCCCTGGTCGGAGTGGACGACGATGCTGGTCGTGAAGACGGTCTGCCGCGGGAAACGTTCCTTGAGCGCGTCGGCCGCCCGCTGCGACTCGGCGCCGGGCAAGCGGAACGACTCGTCGGGCGATCCGCCGATCGAGCTATTGAGCATGAAGGCCGCGGCAGCGATCAGAATCCATACGGCCAGGACGTACCAGGGGCGGCGGCCGGAGAAGCGTCCGACCTTGTAGAGCAAGCGGGACATGATGAGCCTTTCTCTAGAACGGGGAGATCCGTCTAAGCGCGAGTCGTATGGCTACGCGGACGGCCTATCGGTGGGCCGCGCTCTGGGTCGACGGCTCATCGGCCGGCGACGGCTCGGCTGTGCCCGGTGCTGTGTTCGGCGCGGCGGTCCAGGTCTTGCGATCGAAGACGAGCAGGGCAGCGGCCACCAGGACCCAGCCCAGGACAAAGAGCCAGGTTTCGCGTGTCGCGAAGGTCCCGTCGGGCCACAGGTCGTCGGTGTTGATGCCGCCTTCGGTCGCATGGGCGAGCAGTGTGATGAGGACGCTGCCGCCGGTGCGGTTGAACAGCCACGCGTACCAGAAGGTCACCGCGACGGTGGCGAGGAGTTCGATCGGTGCCAGTTCGAATTCAGGGATCAAGAAGAGCGGGAGGTGCCAGAGCGCGACCACCCCGGCGAGGATCGCCGTTGCCTGGAGGGGCGAGCGGCGGGCCTGGAGGGAGGGCTGGGCGAAGCCGCGGAACCCGGGCTCCTCGCCCATCGGCCCGTTCAGCGGGTTGATCATGGTGATCCCGATCACCATGAAGATCGAGTACCAGGCGCTGAACTGGTCCAGCGACGGCGCCGCCGCGCCCAGGCCGACGTTGGAGCCGATGGCGAACAGATGCACGGTCAGCGGCACGCCGACGGCCATGGCGTACCACTGCCAGCCCAGGCGCCAGCGAGTCAGGCGTCCGCCCAAACGGCGCAGGCCGGCCTTGCCGTCGGTGATGGCGATGACGACCAACGCCGCGACCAGCGGACCGAACGGCAGGAACGCGCCGAACGGCAGCACGCACCATGAGATCGCCAAGGCCAGCGCGAAGAACGTCACGAGCGGATGGCGTTTGACCAGGGATGACATGTCAGGGGTTCCAATCTGGAGGAAGGAGATCGATCAGGTGACGTCGCGGTGGGCGACCAGGTACGCCGCGAGCGTGCAGAGCCCGCCGGTCACGGCCGCCAGGGTCAGCGCCGCGGTGCCGCGCGAGATCGTGGCGCCCTCCATCCCGAGGAGCGGGGTGAGCAGCGCGTACGGCAGGTAGGCGGCCGCGTCGCCGATCGCCATGCCGGCGAGCTTCTCGCCGACGAACGCGCCGGCGACGACGAGGACGGCGGCGGGCTGGTTGCGGCAGATCGCGCCGGCGCACACGCCGATCAGCGTGAACAGCACGACCGCCAGCAGCACCGCGCCGATGAGCGATGCGGACAGGCCGAGGGAGAGGCCTTCAGCGGCGACGATCGGTTGGGCGATGCCGATGCCGACACCAAGGGAGGCGGCCCCTACGAGGAGGGAGAACGCCCCGTACGTGATCAGAGCGGCGGCGAGGATGCTGGTCCGGCGCGGCCCGGCCAGAAACCGCAGCGTGATGGTGCGGTGCCTGAACTCCCCGCCGACCCGGGCGGCGGCGAGCAACGAAAGCCCGACGGCGGCGAGGATGCCGACGCCCGCGACCACGGGTTCGCGCAGCTGTCCCGGCGTGGTGTAGCTGGCGTTCCCGGCGTTCGCGGCCAGGTCGGCACCCACCGTGAGGGCGACGAGTGCGACCAGCGCCGCAGCCACCCCGTACGTGCCGCGCAGCGTGCGCAGGCCGAGCGCGTACGAGCGGATCAACGTGGTCATGTCCGGGCCTCCTTGGCAGTGAGGCTCAGGAAGGTCTCCTCAAGACCCGCCGATTCAGCGGAGATCTCATAGATGGGGAAGCCGCGGTCAAAGGCGAGCTGTCCGACGGTCTCCTGGGCCGCGCCGCTGACCGTCAGCGTCCCGGTGTCGTCCTGGACCGCGCGCAGCCCGTCCGCGCGCAACGCCGCGGCGAGCTCCGCCGGCCGGGGGGAGCGCACCCGGATCCGCCGGCCCGAGCCGATGACCCGGTCGAGCGGCGCCTGAACGACCAGCCGGCCGTCGTTGATGACGATGACCTCGTCCACGGTCTGGGCGACCTCGGACAGCACATGGCTGGACAGCAGGACAGTGCGGCCCTCCGCGGCCAGGGCGCGCAGGAAGTCGCGCAGCCAGCGGATGCCCTCGGGATCGAGCCCGTTGGCCGGTTCGTCGAGCACGAGGATCCGCGGATCGCCGATCAGTGCGGCGGCCAGCCCCAGCCGCTGGTGCATGCCCAGCGAGTAACCGCCCACGCGGCGCCCGGCAGCGGCGCGCAAGTCCACCAGGTTCAGCAGCTCGTCGGCGCGCGACCGCGGCATGCGCGCCTCGGCCGCCACCATGCGGAGGTGGTCGCGCGCGGTCCGGCCGGGATGCGCGGCCGGTTCCAGCATCGCGCCGACCTCACGCAGCGGGTCGCGCAGCCGGCGGTACGGCAGGCCGGCGATGACGGCGTGACCCGAGGTGGGTTCCACCAGGCCCAGCACCGACCGCAGCGTGGTGGTCTTGCCTGATCCGTTCGGCCCGAGGAAACCGGCGACGACGCCTTCCCCGACCGCGAAACTCAGCCGGTCGACGGCCCGTACGGGACCGTAGTGCTTGGTGAGCTCGCACACTTCGATGACCGCTGCGTGGGCGGGCTGGTCCTGGATGATGCGTGTCTTCATCGGCGCTCCTGGGAGGCTGGCCTGGACACCTTGACGGTGTCATCGGCCGAGCGCCGTGAGAGGCCGGGAAACCCGTCGGCAGGGGTTCGGGTTTCTGGCCTTTCTCAGGCAGGAACGAGTCTCGGTCAGGAACGAGTCTCAGTCAGGAGCGGAGGAACATCAGCACGGCCAGAACGCGACGGGACTCGCTTCCGGTTGAGGGGAGCCCGAGCTTGCCGAAGATGCTGGAGACGTACTTCTCCACTGCGCGCTGCGTGATCACCAGGCGTTCGGCGATGCCCTGGTTGGAGCCGCCGGTGGCCATCAGCTTCAGCACTTCGCGCTCCCGCGGGGTCAGCGAGGTGAACGGGGTGTTGTCGCGGTGGCGGTTGAGGAGCGTCGAGACGATGGTCGGGTCAACGGCCGATCCGCCGGACGCCACGCGCCGTATCGCGGCGACGAACTCCGGTACGTCGCTGATGCGGTCCTTGAGGAGGTAGCCCACTCCTTCGGCCGAATCCGCGAGCAGCTTCATCGCCAGGCCGACCTCGACGTACTGCGAGAGCACGAGCACACCGACGGCCGGATACTGCTTTCTGATGTGCAGCGCCGCGCGCATCCCCTCGTCGTTGTACGTCGGCGGCAACCTGATGTCCAGGATCGTGATGTCGGGCGGACGGCCCCGGAGCCGCAGCATCAGATCGTCGGCGTTGTCGCACGCGGCGATCACCTCGAAGCCCGTGTCGGTGAGGATCCGGGTGATGCCCTCGCGCAGCAGGACGCTGTCCTCGGCGATCGCTACCCGCATGGGATCTCCGCCTTCACACGGGTGCCGCCCTCGGCGGGTGACCAGACCCGCAGCCGGCCACCGAGCGCCTCCACGCGGTCGGCGAGCCCGCGAAGCCCCGAGCCGCGCTCGGTGTCGGCGCCGCCCACCCCGTCGTCGACGACCTCGACGACCACCTGCTCCGGCATCCGGATGACCTCCACGGTGACCGATTTCGCATACGCGTGCTTGCCGGCGTTGGCGAGGCTCTCGCAGACGACGAAGTAGGCGGCCGCCTCGATCGGCTCGGGCAGCCGGCCTTCGAAGCGCATCATCAGCCGTACGGGTATCGCCGAACGTGCGGTCAGCGATTCGAGTGCGACGACCAGGCCGTGCCCGCTCAGCACGGCCGGGTAGATCCCGCGGGCCAGGTCGCGCAGTTCCCCGAGCGACACCGCGATCTCCTGCTTGGCGCGGTCGACCCGCTGACGAGCATCGGAGTCCACGGAGAGGCTCTCGCCGAGCAGAGCCAGCTCCAGCGACAGTGCCACCAACCGCTGCTGCGCGCCGTCGTGAAGGTCTCGTTCCAGCCGTCGCCGCTCCTTCAGCCCGGCCTCCAGCACCCTCATCCGCGAGCCGTGCAGCTCCTGGAGGCGGGCCTTGAGCTCGGCCTGGAGCCTGCCGTTCTCCAAGGCCAGCGCCGCTGCCGCTCCGACGGCGTCAAGCAGTTCGGGCTCGTCCTCCAGTGCGGGGTCGAACAGCAGGGCCGCCACGGGCTCGGAGCCACGACGGATGATCACCTTTCCGCGCCCCGCCTCCGGCAGCGTGACCGCCTCGCCGTCCTCATCGGACCAGGTACCGAACTGGGGCAACCAGTACACCAACGCCAGCGAGGGATCTCGAAGCGCCTGCGCGAGCATCCCGCGCAGATCCGGCGCGGGGTCCGCCTGGAGCCGGACGATCAGATCACCGACTCCCACCCGCACCAGCCGGGCGTCCAGGAGCGCGATCAGGAACGCGATCGGTGCGAGTCCCAGGGCACCGAACGCGGCCAGCCGGATCAGCTCGAACCACGACAGCTGCAGAGCACCCGCCACGTAGAGCGTCGCGAGCATCACCAATGCCAGCGCGAACGAGTCGATGAGCAACATCGTCGTGCGGCGCGGCCGTCCTGACCGCCGACGGCCGAGGGCGAGAACGACGACGCCGGTCAGCATGATCACGCTCAGCCCGAACAGCTGGACGTTCTCCAGAACGGCGGCGGCGCCGGGAGCATCCGCGATCACGAGCGGACTCTCCGGATCGACCCCGAGCATGATCTTGGCCACCTGGAACCCGACCGCCGTGGCATACCCGGTCAGCACCAGCGCCCGTTCGATCCGCCGTTCCAGCCGCCCGGTAGGGAAGGCGAGGAAGACGTGCAGGAAAAGGACGGCCGGCAGCATGTCGAACTGCTGTCCGATCAGATGGAGCACCGGATCGTTGGCCCACTGGAGCAACCCCAGCCACATCGCGAGACCCGCCGCGATCATCAACGGCCCCAGCCGGCTGACGGGCCGCCGCCACCAGGCGACGGCGCCCGCCCCGATATAGGGCACCATGATCCAGTTGGCGAGCAGCGCCTGCGTACCCGGCCGTGCCACGTGATCGCTCAACAGCGCCAGCACGACCGTGGACGCCCCGGCCGCCACTCCCGCCAGGCCGACCAGCCACAGCGTGCGAGGACTCGGCGGGCGGGCCCCGCCATCGACGGCGCCATCGGAGGACACCATGTCAGTCGAGGACACCATGTCATCGGAGGACACCCGGTCATCGAAAGACACCTGCGCGTCCCTTCCCACGGTCTTTAGCCGTCAGGCATGGAAAGCGGTCTCCCTCGTGACCGTTGATGTGAACCTCGCACGAGATCGTCCCAGAAGATAGGGACACCGGTCCTGGCAGCCTCCGAAACAGCCCGGGCCGAGCGCCATCAGCGGCCCGGAACTGCGGGATTGACAATCGCAGTACGGGAGATGAGCTGGCCGGTCCGGCATTTTATTAGGTTATGGTGCGGGCCTTTTCTGGCATTTCTTGGCCAGATGAGGACGCCGGCGAGGACGGCGACGGCGGCCGGTGGCCCAGACGGCGGGAGAGAACGGCGGCGCCCTCTCGGACGAGGGCACCCCACTCCCGCTGCCGCTCGTTGCTCCAGCGCAGGGACGGCACCGAGATGCTCATGGCGGCGACCATGGCGCCGGTGTGGTCGAAGACCGGGGCCGCCACGCAATGGACCGCCTCGTTCGACTCGCAGTCGTCGTAGGCGATGCCGCGCTCGCGGATCTCGGCCAGGTGAATCCGCAGCCGGGCAGGAGAGGTGATGCTGCGGGGCGTCATGCCCGCAAGCTCGCGATCGCGCGGGTAGAGGGCGTCGAGCGCCTCGGCGCTGAGCCCCGACAGCAGTACTTTGCCGAGGCCAGTGCAGTGCGCGGGCAGTCGGCGCCCCACCGCCGACACGAGCCGGACGGGGTGGGTGCTGTCGGCCTTGGCGATGTAGACGACGTCGGTGCCGTCGAGGATCGCGACCTGGACCGTCTCGTCGCAGCGCGCGGCCACCATCTCCGCCTCCCGCCGGGCCTCGTGGGCGAGGTCGAGCTGGTCGGCGACGACGCTGCCGAGCTGGAACAGCCTAAGCCCCAGCACATAGCGCGTGGGCTGGCCGGGGACCGGCACGAGATACGAACGATCGGTCAGCGTGCTGAGCAATTCGTGCACCGTGGTGCGGGGCAACCCCAGCTGCCGGGTGATGTCGGCCGCCGAGAGAGGCGCGCTCTCGAGGAAGAGCTCCAGGATGTCGAGGGCGCGGGTGACGGCGGGTACGGCACGGCCCACATCGTTCCCCTCATCGGACGGCTTACGGGATATCGAACTCAGCGTAAGGAGTCGCCCTACCCCCGTCAAAGACGAAATCCGGCTTAATGGTCATGAACGAGGGCATTGACGGCTCCTCCGAGGAAGCTTACGTTTCAGTTCCAGTCGCATATCTCGAACTGAGTTCGAGATATCGAGCAAGGAACCCACATGCAGTCGACCAGGGACTTTCTGGCCTCATTGGGCCTTCCCGGACATGATCTCGGGGATTTGCCGTCCTCGGCCAAACGCTTCCCCGACGGCGCCCAGTACCGCGTGGAGATCCCCTCAGTCGAGGGGCCCGAGCCGCTCCATGCGGTCCTCGACGCGGCCAAGGAGCACGAGATCCGCGTCCACCGCATCAGCCAGGGCAGCGGAATGATGTTGCTGACCGATGCCGAGATCAAAGAGATGGTCGCGCTCGGCCGTGAGCACAAGGTCGAGATCTGCCTGTTCGTCGGCCCCCGGGCGGCGTGGGACGTGGGCATCCAGGTCGCGTCGTCGTCGGGACGGGTGGCCGCGGGCACGCTGCGCGGCGCCGACCAGCTGGTCTACGGCATCGAGGATGTCGTCCGGGGTTGCAGGCTCGGGGTCCGCAGCGTCCTTGTCGCCGACGTCGGGCAGCTCTGGGTGCTCCGCCGGATGCGGGAGTCCGGGGACCTGCCGCCGGACCTGGAGTTCAAGGCCTCGGTGTCGTTCCCCTCGTCCAACCCGGCGACGGCGCGGCTGCTCGCCGAACTGGGCGTCACCACCATCAACCTGCCCACCGACCTCACGCTCGCGCAGATCGCCGCGATCCGCCGGGCGGTCGATGTCCCGCTGGACGTCTACGTGGAGGCGGCGGACGACTTCGGGGGCGCCGTCCGCTACTACGAGGTGCCCGACCTGGTCCGGGTCGCGGCACCCGTCCACCTGAAGTTCACCGTCCGCAACGCGCCCGGCATCTATCCGTCCGGCCATCACCTCGGCCCGCTCGCCGTCTCCACCGCACGCGAACGTGTACGCCGGGCGGCGATCGGACTGTCGATGCTGAGCCGCTACTACCAGGAGGCCATCCCGAGTCCCTAGCCCAACCACCCCCATCGCGGGTCCCTACCTGAATCACCAACGTGGGTCCCCGGCCATACCGCCGCCGCGGACCCCAGCCGCACCACCAACGCGGCCCCCAACAGCACCACCAAGCGGGACCCAGCCGCACCACCGGCTCAGTCCGTCAACCGCACCACCGTTGCGGACCAAGCCGCATCACGATCGCGGTCCCTATCCGCACCAGGATCGCGGTCCCTAACCGCACCAGGATCGCGAGCCAACCGCATATCCACGCGGGCCCATCAGCACCGCCGTTGCAGCCCCTAGGCCGCAACACCATTGCGGGCCTTGACCGCACCGCGATCGCGGGCCCAACCGCATCACGATCGCGGGCCCAACCGCATCACGATCGCGGACCCGGGCGCACCAGCGTCGCGGGTCCCTAGCCGCACCACCATCGGGGCATGCCAGCGCAACCGTCCTCCCAGGAAGGGAATGCCCATGCTCAGGCGCTCAGCACGGTCCTCGCCCATCCGTACGTCCGGTCGGCTCTTCGCGGCCGCCGTGCTCGCGGTCTCGGCCACTGGGCTCGGCTCGGTGGCCTCCGCCGCGCCCACCGGTACGGCGCCCGCCGATACCGCGCCCGCCGGTACCAAGGGAGGCCGGCCGACGATCCAGAAGGATCTCTTCGGCACCCTCGCTGACGGCACCAAGGTCTGGCGCTACACCCTCACCAGCGGCAAGGTGCGCGTCCGGATCATCACGTACGGCGGGATCGTGCAGACGCTCGAGACGCCTGACCGGCGCGGCCGGACCACCAATGTGGCGCTGGGCTTCCGCACGCTCGACGACTACGTGGCCCACAACAACCCCGGCCCCTACTTCGGCGCGCTGATCGGCCGGTACGCCAACCGCATCGCCAGGGGCACGTTCACCCTCGACGGCGTGACGTACAGCCTGCCGATCAACAACGATCCCAACAGCCTGCACGGCGGCACGAAGGGATTCGACACCAAGGTCTGGACGGCCACCCCGGCGCAGAGCCAGGACACCGTGTCGCTCCGGCTCGACCTCACCAGCCCGCACCTCGACATGGGCTATCCCGGGACCCTGAAGACAACCGCGACCTACTCCCTCTCCGGCTCGGCGTTGCGCATCGACTACCGGGCGACCACTGACAGGGCGACGGTCGTCAACCTGACCAACCATTCGTACTTCAACCTCGCCGGTGAGGGGTCGGGCACCATCTACGACCACCGGCTCCGGCTGAACGCGAGCCGCTACACGCCGGTCGACTCGACGCTGATCCCGACCGGCCGGCTCGCTCCTGTGGCCGGCACCCCGCTGGACTTCACGCGTTCCACGGCCATCGGCGCGCGGATCCGCGACGGGCACCAGCAACTGGTGTACGGGCAGGGCTACGACCACAACTACGTCGTCGACGGGTCCGGGCTCCGGCTCCACGCGCGGGTCAGCGAGCAGGACAGCGGCCGGGTGCTCTCGATGTACTCCGACCAGCCCGGCATCCAGTTCTACTCGGGCAACTTCCTCGACGGCACCCTCTACGGGACCAGCGGCCGGGCGTACCGGCAGGGCGACGGCTTCGCGCTGGAGACCCAGCACTTCCCCGACTCGCCCAACCAGCCGCAGTTCCCCTCCACGGTCCTGCGTCCCGGCCAGACCTACCGGACCGCGACGGTCTACGCGTTCTCCACGGAAGGTTCGTGATGAAGAAGATCGATCCCAATGTCGAAGAGGCCGTCGAGACGCTCGGCCTGAGCGACGTGGCACGCCGGCGGCTGCTCAGCGGCGCGGGGCTGGTGAGCGCCACCGCCGCGGCCTCGGCACTCCTCGCGGCGTGCTCGTCGGACAACAAGTCCACCAGCGATGACACGGCCGGTGGTGCGGGCGCCGGCGACTTCCCCAAGACGCCCAAATGGAAGTTCGTGTTCGTCAACCACGTCACCACCAACCCGTTCTTCACCGCGACGCAATACGGCGCCCAGGACGCGTGCGCGCTGCTCGGCTGCGAGTTCCAGTGGACGGGCTCGAAGGAGTCGGTGGTGCCGGAGATGATCAGCGCGACCAACGCGGCGATCTCCGCCAAGGCCGACGGGCTCGCGGTGGCGGTCGTCGACAAGACCGCGTTCAAGCAGCCGGTGGACAACGCCCTGAACGCGGGCATCCCCGTGGTCTCCTACAACGCCGACGGAGCGCGCGGTGACCCGGGGACCAACCGGCTGGCCTACATCGGGCAGGACCTGTACCTCTCCGGCTACCAGCTCGGTACGCGCATCGCCGGGCTGATGACGGGCGGGGACGCGGTCGGCTTCATCGCCACCCCGGGCTCGCTCAACATCCAGCCCCGCATCGACGGCGCCAAGGACGCGATCAAGGCCTCCGGAAAGTCGATCAACTTCAGGGACGTGGCGAGCGGGGCCGAGCTTCCCAAGGAACTGTCCACCATCGACGCCTACGCCCAGGGGCATCAGAACCTCAAGGGAATGTTCGCGGTCGACGCCGGCTCGACGGAGGCCATCGGCAAGGTCGTGGCCAAGTACAAGCTCAAGGGCAAGGGCGTCGCCGCCGGCGGGTTCGACCTCAACCCGGCCACGCTGACCGCGATCAAGGGGGGGAACCTGGACTTCACCATCGACCAGCAGCCCTACCAGCAGGGCTTCCTGCCCGTCCTGTACCTCTGGATGTACAAGCTCACCGGCGGTCTGATCGCTCCGCCCGAAACCAACACCGGGCTGCTGTTCGTGACCAAGGACAACGTGGATCCGTACCTGACGACCAAGACCAGGTACGAGGGGTCGAGCACCAAGCAGCAACTCCTCAACCGGTCCGGCCCGATCCCGCACAAGTGATCCGGCCATGAGCGACACGATCGGCAGCAAGACGGAGACGGCCGACGCACCACGTGCACCCGGACGCCGGGTGCACGGGGTACTCCGGGTCGCCTTCGACGGGTTCATGATGCGCCGCGAGGCCACGATCCTCGTCGTGGCCCTCGGTCTGGTCGTCTACTTCCAGTACTCCAAGTCGGTGTTCCTCAGCCACGACAACCTGGTCAACATCTCGCAGAGCATGGCGCCGTACGCGATCCTCGCCGTCGGTGAGGTGCTCCTGCTCGTCAGCGGCGAGATCGACCTGTCGGCCGGGATGGTCTTCACGCTGTCGCCGTTCCTGATGCACTACGCGATCGACTTCTACGGGGTGTACCCGATCATCGCCATCGCGCTGTCCTTGCTCGCCGGTGCGTTCATCGGCCTGTGCAACGGGCTCGTGGTGGTGGTATTGAGGGTGCCGTCGTTCGTCGCGACGCTCGGGTCTCTCTTCCTCATCCAGGGCATCACCCTCACCACCTCGCACGCCTACCCGGCGGAGATCCCCGCCGCCGCGGAGAGCCTGGCGTCGTGGTTCGGGCGGGCGGACTGGGCGGACCTGATCTGGTGCCTGGCGATCGTCGCGTTCTTCCATGTGGTGCTGACCCGCACCCGGTGGGGGCTCCACACGATCGCGGTCGGCGGCAACCCGCACGGGGCCAGCGAGGCCGGCATCCGTACCGGCCGCATCAAGGTCGGCAACTTCATGATCATGGGTGGGCTGGCCGCGCTCGCCGGGATCCTCGAGGCGTTCCGCACGCAGACGATCGATCCCAGCTCGGGCGGCACCGGCGCCATGTTCTTCGCCGTGTCCGCGGCCGTGATCGGCGGCACCGCGCTGGCCGGGGGCTCGGGAACGGTCATCGGCGCCCTGCTCGGCGCGTTGGTGCTGGCGGAGTTGCAGAACGGCTTCAACCTCATCGGGATCAGCGCGAACCCGTTCAACCTGATCCTCGGCGCGGCGATCATCATCTCGATGATCCTCAACGTGCACCTCGCCAGGCTGAGGAGGGCGGGCAGAACGTGACGGACACACCGGACCTGCAGGACGCGACGGGCACGCCGGCCCTGCAGGTCGACCACATCGCCAAGCGGTTCGGCGCCGTGGCGGCGCTGACCGACGTGAGCCTGCGCCTGGGCAAGGGCGAGGTCCTCGGCCTGATCGGCGACAACGGGGCGGGCAAGTCGACCCTGATCAAAATCCTCAGCGGCTTCCACCGGCCGGACTCGGGCCGGATCAGGGTGAACGGCGACGAGGTGACGATCAAGTCGGTGGACCACGCGCGCTCGCTCGGCATCGACACCGTCTACCAGGATCTGGCCCTGATCGACGAGCTGACCGTCTACCACAACATGTTCCTCAACCGGGAGGTGGTGCGCTGGCCGCTGCTCAGCAACCGCGCCATGCGGCGGCTCGCCCGGCAACACCTGGACGAGCTGGGGGTGCGCATCCCCTCCGTCGACGCCGAGGTGGCCAAGCTGTCCGGAGGCCAGCGCCAGGCCATCGCGGTCGCCCGCTCGGTCTACTCCGACGCCAAGATCCTGCTGCTCGACGAACCCCTGGCCGCCATGGGAGCGAAGGAGGGGGCGCTCATCCTCGACCTCGTCCGGGACCTCAAGGCGCGCGGCGAGGTGTCGATCATCATCATCGCCCACAACTACGCGCAGGTCCTGGAGGTGTGCGACCGGATCAACCTGCTGCAGCACGGCCAGATCACCTTCGACAAGGCGACCGCCGACACCTCCTTGCAGGAGCTCACCGACCTCGTGGTCGCCGAATACCGCGCGGCGCGCAACGGCGGCACCTAGTGAACGTCACCATGTCCGTGATCGTCTCTAGGCTCGCCGACCGTCGGCCATGCGGACCGGAGCCGGTGCCATGACCCGTCCCGTGTCGCGTTCGGTCGTGCTTGAGACGCCTCACCAGATGCGGCTCGTCGCGGGAGAGGTCCCGCGGCCGGGACGGGGCGAGGCGCTCGTCCGCGTCTCGGCCGCCGGGGTCTGCGGCAGTGACCGGGAGTTGTACGAGGGAACGCGTCCCGAAGGATTCAGGTCGTACCCGATCGTGCCCGGCCACGAGTGGTCCGGGATCGTCGAGGCGACCGGGCCCGGAACGGACCCCGACCTCACCGGATCGCCCGTCGTCGGCGAGGGCTATCGCAACTGCCAGATCTGCGAGCGCTGCCGTGAGGGCGACACGAACCTGTGCACAACGGGATACGACGAGACCGGCTTCACCCAGCCGGGCGCCTTCGCCGACCATCTCGTTCTGCCTGCCCGGCTGCTCCATCCGCTGCCGCCCGGCACTGATCTGCGGGCGGCAGCCCTGCTGGAACCCGCCGCGGTGGCCGTCGCGGCCGTGCTGCGAACCGCCATCCGGCCGGGGGAGCGGGTGGCGGTCGTCGGCGGCGGCACGCTCGGCCTGCTCGCCGTCCAGGTGCTCGCCGCGTACTCCCCGGCGGAGCTGCTGGTGGTCGAGCCCCGCGTGGGCCGGACCGCACCCGCGCGGGGCTCCGGCGCGACCGGCCTGAGCACGCCGGAAGAGGCGGCCGCCCTGGGCCCTGCGTTCGACGTCGTCGTGGAGACGGCGGGCGTTCGCGGCTCGGCGCGTTCAGCCGCGGAGATGCTGCGCCGAGGTGGCCGGCTCGTGCTCGCCGGCATCCCCGGCGGCCCCTCCGAGGGGCTGCCGCCCAGCCTGATCGTCGAGGGGCAGCTCTCCGTCGGGAGCGTCTTCGGCGCGCCGTCGGCCGCCTGGCTGCACACCGTACGGATGTTCCGCGCCGGGCTGCTGCGGCCGGGCCTGCTGATCAGCCACGAACTGGAGCTGGCGGACTTCGAAGAAGCGCTGAAGCTGGTCGCCGAGGGCCACGATGACGACGGCGTCGACGTAGGCAAAGTGCTTCTACGCCCAGAAAGCGACCCCCAGTAGACGCTGTCGCATGAACAGAAGGTCGCATGAACAGAAGATGGTCCGGTCAGCGGCGGGTGAAGGCGGTCCAGTCGAGCTGCCAGCCGTGGTGGCCGTCGGGGGTGGAGAGACGGATGGTGTGCCTCCCTTCGGTGAGGGCGAGGGTCGGGCCTGTCACGGTCTGGAGGGCGTCGTTGGAAGGGATCGTGGTGGTTCCCCGGGCGGTGCCGTCGACGGATATCTGGATCTGCTGGTCACCTGCGGCGGCCCGGTCGATGGCGCGGTAGGAGACCTCGCCGCCGTCGAACGTGCCGGACGCGCCGTAGAGCACCGAGCTGTCAGCGCACTTGCGGGCGGCCTCGGACATCGTGGCGGTGTAGACGAGCCGTCCGGCCGTGTTCAGGTGCAGGTCGTCGGAGTCGAACCACGGCGCCGGGTCGTTCTTGCGGTGGGTCTTGGCGCGGGCGGCGAAGTCGACCAGCTCCATTGAGTCTGTGGGGTTGGACGCGGCGATCCATCGGAGGACGTTGTTGAGCTCCAGCGCGGCGGCCGGGTAGTCGGGGTCGTAGGTGTTGGCGTGCTCGGGCGCGGTGACGGCGACCAGGCAGCCGGTACGCGCGGACATCTCGCGTACGACCTCGATCAGGGCGTTCCGGACCTCCTCCAGCCGTGCCGTGCGTTCCGCGTCGGTCGGGGCGGTCGCGATGTAGAGCGCGTCGTTGGCACCGAGCGCCACCACGAAGCCGTCGGGATCGTGCTCAAGCAGACCGCGGAACTCATCCAGCAAATAGCTATCGGCCTTGGCGAGACCAGCCGTGTTCTTGGCAGGGGTCCAGCGGCGTCCTCCCTGCCCCTCGACTTCGGTTCGGATGCCGATGTCGTTGAGGTTGCCCTCGACGTATCCCTGGAGGGCGTTCTGGTTGTAGGAGTTGTCGTTCAGCGACTGCAGCAGGCTGTCGCCGAGCACCGGCACCCGCGGCGAGGTCGCGGTGCCGCGCCGGTTGGCGAACGGGGCGATGTAGACCTGGCAGGCGCCGTCCGGCGTGACCAGCCGGGGCGACAGGTACGTGGCGACCGGCTGATCGTCGATCGCGGCGAGATCGCCCTTGAGCGTGTGGTGTGGCCCCATCAGGGCGGACTGCCCGGGCGGGGGCCATTCGCCGGGCAGGTTGTCCCAGCGCAGCTCCCACTGCTGCGAGCCGGCGTCGCTCTCGCCGGACGCATCGATCTTCTTCAGCCCGGTGACGGTGGCCACCGTGCCGTACGGCCCGTCGGCGGTGTTGTAGTCGACGCGCCAGGTGACGCCGCCCTCGGTGCAGGCGGCGGACCCGGTCGCGGCGAACGCGGAGTCCGGCACGACGAGCAGACCGCACAGGACGACGAGCATGGTGATCGCGGCTCGGGACGTCCGCATGGGGGCCTCCAGGCGGAGTGGAACGTCTATAACTGCGCCAGCGTCAACTGGCAGCGTCGTACCCGGAAGATGGCACCAACGAAACCATCTGGCAATACCTCCCTTTTGGGGATAAATCACCCCCACCAGTCCAAACCCACCCCTGGCCGCTTCCGGCCGAGATGTCCCATGAATCCCCGGCCAGAGGACCCTTGGTTCCAGCTCCGCAGTAAGTCCGAAAGCGGCGGCGGCCTGTTCAGTTACGCGTTTCGGAATTAACGTCAACCTGCCACCAGAGCCATCCTGCCGCCGCACCTACCGCCTGCCCCCCGCCACTGACCGGGACCGACGAGGGGACGCTGATGCACACTCCAGAAGAGGCAGATGGACAACATCGCTCGCGACAAGTCTCGCGGCGGGATGCGGTACAAGCCGGTGGTCTGCTCGCACTGGCCATGGCGGGCACAGCGGGCATGACAGGCAACGCGGAAGCGTCGGTGAGGAGCTCGGGCGCGCGCACTGCGGCTAGGAAGACCATCCGCCTCGCCAGCGTCAAGACCGTCCAGGACGGAGGCCTCCTGCCCCGGCTGCTTGCTTCGTTCCAAGCGCGCACCAGGCGGCGCGTTGAGGTGCACATCGGGGAAGACGTCTATGAGAAGGCCCGCGCCGGCGAGGCCGACCTGGTCTTCTCCCACCTCGGGCACGATGACGCCCAGGCATTCATCACCGAGGGCCTCGGGCAGTGGCCACGCACTGTGTTGTTCAACGCCAGCGCATTCATCATGCACGAGAGCGACCCGGCCGGGGTGGCGGGGCTTACCGATCCCGTAGCGGCGTTCGGCCGCATCGCCGCCGCGCGTGCGCCCTTCATCCGCCCCGCCTCGCCGGGACTGGGCTACCTCGTCGACATCCTGTGGAACGCCGCAGGCGGCCCGGACAGGACCGGCTGGTACGACGACACCGGCCTGTCCCCGGAAGCGGCCATGCGCGCAGCCGCCCAACAGCGGGGCTACAGCCTGTGGGGCCTGACACCGTTCCTTGTCTGGCAGCGCAACAACGCGCTGCCGCTGCGCCCGGTGCTCTACGGCGATGAAATGTTCCACCGCATCATGGTGTCGGTTGTGGTCAACCCGGCCAGGTTCCCCCACGCCAATGTGACCGGCGCGCTGGCCCTGCAACAACATCTCCTCCTGCCTGCCACCCAGGCACTGATCCAGAACCATCGCTACCCCGGTCTCGACGAGCCGGTGTTCTGGCCGGCGGGCCGCGACAACGCCTCAGATCTCCTCCCACCACCGCGGGTCTAGAGTGCGCGGGTGGACGATCTCGATCTGGTTGGCTGGCGCAGGTCGGTGGAGGCGTCGATGGCGTCGCTGCTCGGGGGATTCCAGGACAAGATGGGTTATCCGCCGTCCGGCAACCATCTCGGCGTGCCTGCCCCAGCCGACGATCTAGCAGCGCTCGCCGTTGCGCTGGATGGTCGCCTGCCCGATTCGCTGCGGCGGTTTTACGCTTCCGTCGGGGAGGTCCATCTCCCGGACTTCTGGAACGCGCTGTTCATCACTGCACCTTCGAGGATGCTGGCTGACGTCACGGCTGACGAGGTGCCGCGGCGGATAACCGGCGCCTACGACATGGACGTGCTGGCCTTCGGCGGGGACGGTGGCGGCACCAGGTTCGTCCTCGGCATCCCTCATGGCGGCCCGGTCTTCAGGGCGCCGCTGACCGACACCGCGAACGGACTCTACAAAACCGACACGTGGGGCTTCCGCCACATCGCCGACGACCTGCCCGATTTCCTGCAGCTTGTAGAACGGGAACTGCACCAATGGGTCACGCAGGAGCGCCCTCCGTCCTTCTTCTGAGCCACAAGTCGGCCGTTCAGTGGATGGGGCGGCGGAGGATCGCATTGGCGGGGACGGTGGTCGCCAACAATGCCAGGAGGGCACAGCCGACGAGGAGCCCCAGGGACGGAGCCAGCGGTACGGCAGGCAGAGTGCGCCCCAGACCCCGGGCCACACCGGCCAGGGCGACACCGGAGATCACGAGAGCTATCAGCCCGCCCAGCGTGGCCACGATGACGGTCTCCCAGATGACCATGCGGAGCACCTGGCGTCTGGTCGCGCCCAGCAGGCGGAGCAGGCGGAATTCCGGGGCTCGTTCGAGGGTGGCCGTCACGAGCGTGTTGACGATGGAGATCGCGATGTACGCGAGCATGACGGCCACGAGCAGGTAGTTGGCGACGGCCGAGATGTCGGGGGCGGCGTCGAGGCGTTGGACGTACTCGGCCGCGCTCAGCACGCGCGCCCCGGGCGGGGCGGCAGGCTGGCGCGCCCCCGGCGCGAGACGCAGATAGACGGCGTCGGCAAGACGGGCTGTCGAGTGGGCGGTGACCAGGTCGGCGGGCAGCAGGACGTCGGCCAGCCCGAGGCCGGACGGGTAGACCGCGGCCACGCGCAGGCGGGAGGCCGTGCCGTCGCCGAGGGTGAGGTCGAGGGTCCCGCCGATTCCGTACTCGGCTGCGAAGGTGTCGCTGACGGCCACCGTCTGGCCGCGCAGGCCGGACAGGTCCGCGCGGACGGCCATGACCTGGCCGATGGTGGCGGCATCCACACCCAAGGCCGGGACGGGGTCGCGTTCGGCCGGAGGCCCGGCGTACACCGTCGTAGGCAAGGTCGGCGACGCCGCTGTCACGCCGGGCAGCCCTGCGGCCAGGGACGGCGGCAGACCGGGCCCAGACTCAGGGACCAGGACGCTTTCGGCTTGGATCCGCGCCGCTGTGGCGGACAGTGTGGCGTCCCTTTTCGTCGCTTGGGTCGACAGAAGTGTGGCGCCGAGCGTGACGGCCAGCATCAGCGGGACGGCCGCGCCTGCCGTCCGGCGCGCGCCTGCGGCGGTGTTGGCCTGGGCGAGCAGCCCGGTGGCCCGGGTGAGGCGCGCGACCGGGGCGCCGGCGAGCCGGGCGAGCGGCCGCACGGCGAGCGGGGCGAGCAGGGCCGCCCCCACCAGGGAGATCATGGCGAGTCCGAAGGCCGCGCCCGCCGCCGTCTCGCCGCCCGCCGAGGCCGACCCGACGGCCAGCGGCACCGCCAGGCCCAGCGCGACGAGGCCGGTGATCATCCTGCCGCGCGGCACCGGCCGGCGGTCCACGGAGGCCGACCGCATCGCCTCCACGGCCCGGGTGCGCGCGGCGCGGCGGGCCGCGGCGAACACGGCGAGCTGGGTGACCGCCAGACCGGCCAGGACGGCGATCACGAGCGGCAGCGGCGACGTGCCGGCGCGGAACTCCGCCGGGACGACCTCCCGGTCCCGCAGGACGCCCGCCATGACGCCGCTGAGCCACACGGCGAGCGGCACCCCCGCGAGCGCCCCCACCACCGAGACGACCGTGGCCTCCAGAGCGATCATGGTGCGTACCTGCCGGGGAGTCGCGCCGATGGCCCGCAGCAGCGCGATGTCCCTGTGCCGCTGCAACACCGAGAAGGCGAACGTGGCCGCGATGACGAAGACGGCGACGAACGCGGCGTTCCCACCGATCGCGAAGAGCACCACCCGGAGCAGGGCGAACTGGGACGTCACCGGGGAGGGGTCGGCCGCCCGGCGGTCATCCCCGTACAGCACGTCGGACGAGGGGAGCACCTTGCCCACTCGCGCGGCGAGGTCCTTCGGGCTCACCCCAGGCGCGGCGAACAGGCCGACCGCGCTCACCCTGTCTCCTGCCAGACGAACGGCCTCGCGTTCGGGAAAGAAGACCGCCGGGGTGAGGCGCGCACCGGAGGGCGCCATCGCGAGACCGGCCAGCCGCAGCCGCTGTACGCCGCCGCTGGTGAGCACGCTGACCTGGGAGCCGACACGCAGCCCGCCTGCCAGCGAGCGGTCCACGACGACCTCGCCCGGTCCCGGCGGACGGCCCGCGACCAGTGTGTACGGGGTGAGCGTGGCGGCCTCCCACGACCGTCCGGTCGACTCGCTGGCTCCGACCACCTGGGCGGAGAACGAGACGTCGGCGACCACACGCCGGACGCCGGGCACACCGGCCAGCCGGGCGGCCGAGGACGCGGGCAGGTAGCGGCGCTCCGCCACCCGGTCGGCGCCGATGAGGAAGGCCACTGGGTCCTCACCGAGGGTCTGCCGCTCCGAGACCACCACGGAGGCGGCGGCGTACCGGTCGCCGCCCGGAGGGCCGGACACGGTCGCGGTGAACAGCAGCCCGCACGCCCCGATGATCGCGACGGCGAGCGCGACCGCGGCGCACGAGCCCAGATGACCGGGAAGCCGGGTGCGCAGGGCGGACAGCGCGACGGTCAGCATCGGCTCCCCAATCCGCCCAGCCACGACGCGACCTGCTCGGCGGACGGCGCGTCCAGCGTGTCCGCGAGCCGCCCGTCGGCGAGGAAGAGCACCCGATCGGCGTAAGCGGCGGCCACCGGGTCGTGCGTGACCATGACGATGGTCTGCTGGTAGGTGTCGACGGCGGTGCGGAGCAGGCCGAGGACGTCCCGTCCGGTCTCTGAGTCGAGCGCGCCGGTCGGCTCGTCGGCGAAGATCACCTCGGGCCGTGCGACCAGGGTGCGGGCGATCGCGACGCGCTGCCGCTGGCCGCCGGAGAGCTCGTCGGGCCGGTGGGCCAGCCGTTCCGCCAGGCCGACGTGGGCGAGGACCTCCCGGGTCCACTCCTGGTCGATCCGCCTGCCGGCCAGCCGTAGCGGCAGGCCGACGTTCTGCCAGACGGTCAGGGACGAGACCAGGTTGTAGGACTGGAAGACGAACCCGATCCGGTCCCGCCGGAGCTTGGTGAGCCGGGCCTCGCTGAGCTCCGCCAGGTCCACTCCGCCCAGGAGCACCGAGCCGGACGTGGGCCGGTCGAGCCCCGCCGCGCAATGCAGGAACGTGCTCTTGCCGGACCCCGACGGTCCCATCACCGCGGTGAACGTCCCGGCGGGGATGACGACGGAGAGGCCGCGCAGGGCGTGGACGGCGCCGGGACCGCTGCCGTATGCCTTGGTGAGCGCGTCCGTCTGGAGCACGTGTTCTGAAGATCGTTGCCGCACCAGGCAACGGTAGGAACTCCGGTTGATCACCACCTCCTCCTCCGGCATGGCATCGGACGAGGCGAAAGCGTCGCCGCCGACGACGCTTAAGGTGCCGTGCTAAGGCTTGGGGCAGCGCAGCGCAGCGCAGCGCTGCGCAGCGCTGCGACCGGCAGGGCCGGGCTACGGGTGGGGCAGTGCCGTGCTACGGCTGGCCGAGGCGCACCATGCCGCTCTCATACGCGACCATCGCGGCCTGGACCCGGTTGTCTACGCCGAGCTTGCCCAGTACGCGGGCGACACGGCTCTTCACGGTGACTTCGGTGCAGCCCAGCCGCGCCGCGATCCGGGCGTTGGACAGCCCGTGCGCGACCAGGACGAGGACCTCGCGGTCCAGGTCGGTGAGCCCGCCGAGCTGTTCGGGTGCGACTCCCGACGACGCCGGGACCGCCGCGGCCAGCCGGGCGGCCAGACGGGCGGACACGTCCGGGGACAGCACCGAGCCGCCGGCCGCGGCTGTCCGGACCGCCGCGGCGAGCGTCTCCGGGGAGATCGACTTGAGCAGGTAGCCGGCCGCGCCGCCGGCCAGCGCGGTGAGCACGTATTCATCCAGGTCGAACGTGGTGAGCATGATCACTGCGGGGAAGGGCTCCGGCGCCGCGCGGCGCAGCCGTTCCAGCGCGGCCACGCCGTCGACGCCGGGCATGCGCACGTCCATCAGCACGACGTCGGGCCGGTGGCCGAGCGCGGCGGCGACGGCCTGCTCGCCGTCGGCCGCCTCGGCGACCACCCGCATCCCGTCCTGGCGATCGATGATGTGGCACAGGCCGCCGCGGACCAGCTCCTGGTCCTCAGCTACCAGCACCCGGATGGTCACGGGTGCGCCTCCCTGGTCACGGGTGCGCCTCCCCGCCGCGCACCGGAATGACCGCGCTGACCAGGAATCCGCCGGACGGGCCGGGCCCGGCGGTGAGCCGCCCGCCGAACGCCGCCACCCGGGCGCGCATCCCGGCGAGCCCGGCACCCGCGCCCGGGACGGCGCCCGCAGGGCCGCCTGCGGGGGTGCCCGGATCGTTCTCGACGGTCACGACGACCTCCTCCGCGCCGTACGCCAGCCGGATCCGCACGGCCACCGCCCCGGCATGCTTGATCACATTGGTCAGGGACTCCTGGACGACCCGGTAGACGGACGTCTGTACCGCGCCGGACAGGTCCGCCGGCGGCGGCCCGGTCTCCGTCTCGAGCCGTAGCCCGGCGCGCCGCGCGTCCGCGAACAGCCCGTCCAGATCGGCCAGCGTGGGGGCCTGCGCGTCGTTCTCGTCAGGGCGAAGCAGGTCCAGCATCAGGCGCATGTCGTCCAGGGCCGCACCGGCCGAACGCGCGATGTGCTCCAGCCCGCCCGCCGCCCACTCCGGCTCCTCGGCCACGCTCAGCCGCGACGCGTGGGCCTGGACGGCGATCGCCGTGAGGTGGTGGCTCACCGTGTCGTGCAGCTCCCGGGCGATGCGCGCACGTTCCTCGACCACGGCGCGCCGCGCGTTCGCGGCCTGCTCATGCCGGAGCCGGTCGGCCAGGGCCCGGAGCAGGGCCGTCTGGTGGCGGTTGCGGTGCACCATGACCCCGAGCCACCAGATCCCGGCCATGACGGGCGCCGCACCGAGGACGTCGGTCCAGTCGTCGACGTTCCCCGCCAGCAGTACGGCGCCGACCCAGAGTTGCGCGGCGGCGAGCGCGGCCAGCGATTTCGGCCACCGGGCATACCGGGCGCCGCTGTAGACGGCGAGGCCGGCTGCGGCGTCGCCGACCAGATGCCACCCCAGTGCCCACATGCCCACGTCGGCGGCCAGCACCGCGAGGCAGGCGGCGATGGGAAACCTGCGCCGCACGCCCAGCGGGGCGATCACCGCGGCGGCGACCAGCCATACGACCGGTGAGGCGTGCTCGGACACCAACTGAAGGACGGCCGCGCCCCCGAGCCCCGCGACGAGGATCGCATCGAGGCGAGCGGCGTTCACGGCGGGGATTCTATGGTGCCGCGCAGGCCGGATCCAGGGAGCTCGCCAGCCAGGCTGTGTCGGCAATCGACAACGCCCATCTCCCTGACGCACGGATCCTCCGAGACGCGGTCGGCCCGATCGGCGGCTCGGCCCGCCGCCTCTTCGACATGTGGTCGAGTGCGGTGCCCGTGACGTCATCGCCCCCGGAAAGCCGATGACTTCTGTCGTTGGTTGACCCTTGGGGCTGCTCCTGCACGTAGTGCTGGGTGAGCGTGACTCTCGCCGACGAGCTGAGGAGCCGACGTGAGCCTGGATCCGGCCTACCGTTACCACGACGACCCTTGGGGTGATCGCGCTCGTACGGCTACGCGCACGCTCGAAGCCCCGTGGCAGGGGGACCCGCGGGTCGGGGACCCGCGGGTCCCGCAGTTCCCGTATGTGGGCGAGACCGGTCGGCGCCGAAATCAAGGATCTCGTGGGATTCTCGTCGCCGCTGCCTTGATCTCCGCTTTGAGCGGTGCCGTGGCGGGTGTCGGCGGCGCCGTCGCCACAGGCCTGGTGGGAACGAAGCAGGCGGAGTTCTTGGGAACGGGGCGCCCGGTCGAGGCGGAGGCGGGCTCAGACGCGGTGACGCAGACCGGGGACCTCCGGAGCGCGGCGGCGAGAGTCCAGAAGAGCGTGGTCTCGATCAACGTACGCGGCGGTTCAGGTCGTTCGACCGGCTCGGGTTTCGCGATCGACCGTCAAGGCCACATCCTGACCAACGCCCACGTAGTGGAGGGCGGACAGACGTTCGCCGTCATGCTGCCGGACCGCACGAACGTCCCGGCGCGTCTCGTCGGAGCCGACGCGGCCAACGACATCGCGGTGCTGTCGGTCGGGACGACCGCGAGCCCGCCACCGCTGGTCATGGGCCGTTCTTCGAGCCTGCGCGTCGGCGACCAGGTGCTCGCGGTGGGCTCGCCTCTCGGGCTGGCCGGGACCGTCACGTCCGGGATCGTCAGCGCCGCCCAGCGTCAGGTGTCTCTCGGCAACGGCAGGCGCCAGGCGGCCGTGCAGACCGATGCGTCGATCAACCCCGGCAATTCCGGCGGTCCACTGGTCAACACCCGCGGACAGGTCATCGGGGTCAACACGGCCATCGCGACGCTGGGACAGGGGGCGGACGGCGGTGGGTCGGGCTCGATCGGAATCGGCTTCGCCATTCCGGCGGAACGCGCGAACGCCATCGCACAGCGCATCATCCAGTAACACCATCTGGACCAGCACGCCCCCCGTCGGCACGGCGCTGGCCTCGCGTCAACGTGCCCGTAGGCCTTCCCGCGCGGCTTGGACCTCGGCTGCATGCTCACCGATCCAGCTCATCAGCTCGTGCAGAAGCCCCGTGAGGCCCTCGCCGAGCTGCGTGAGGCCGTAGCTGACCGTCGGCGGTGTGGATGGGTGCACCGTCCGCACGATAAGGCCGTCCTCCACCAGCGTGCGCAGCGTCTGGGACAACATCTTCTCGCTGATGCCCTCGATCTTGGCGCGGAGCTCTGAGAACCGAAGGGGCCCGTCGCGCAGGCCGGTCAATATCAGCGTGGCCCACCGGCTGGTGACGTGGTCAAGGACCGCACGGGCCGGGCAGTCGACATGAAATACGTCACTCATACCCCTGACCGCCTTCTCCTCATCTGGAAACGGGCCTTCAGCTCAGGAGCTTACCTAAAGGTACGTCCTTACCAACAGTAAGCCACATTCCGTACGGTCGGCGGCGACGAACCCCGACACGGAGGTGGCACATGAACCAGGTCGCTCTGATCACCGGCGCGAGCCGCGGGATCGGCGCCGCGACGGCGGCCCGGCTGGGCAGGCGCGGATACCACGTGATCGTCAACTACCACCGCAACGAGGCCGCGGCCCGAGCCGTGGTCCAGGACATCGCGTCGGCCGGAGGCACGGCCGAGGCCATTCAGGCCGACATCCGAAATCCCGCCCAGGTGGCCGACCTCGTCGCCGCCTGCACCCGGCTCGACCTGTTGGTCTGCAACGCCAACATCGCGCCCACCTTCGCTCCGCCTAGCGTGATGAGCTGGGCGGACTTCTCCGAGAAGGTCATGGGTGAACTGGCGGCCGTCTTCCACGTCACCCAGCGGGCACTCGCGCTGATGGGCCGGCAGCGGTCCGGCCGGATCGTGTACGTCTCCAGCGTGATCGCCGACGTGACCATGCCGGCCGCTGTCTCGCACGCCACCGCGAAGGCCGCACTCAACACCTTCGCCAGGCAGGTCGCGGCCGAGGCCGGTCACCACGGCATCACCGTCAACACCGTCGCCCCCGGCATGGTCCGCACCGAGGCGTCCGCCGCCGCGCGAACCCCGGAACGCCAAAAGCTGCTCACCAAGAACTCGGTACTCGGCCGCGTGACCGAACCGGACGACGTCGCAGCCCTCATCGCCGCCCTTGCCGACGATGGCTTCCACGCCGTCTCCGGCGCCCACATCCCCATCGACGGCGGCTTCCAGCTACTGAAGCCGTAGGCATCCTCAACAATGTCTGGGCCGACGGAAAGTCTCCCGGCGTAGGCATAGCGATGGTCGTCTGGAGGCGTCTGAGGGGGACAGCAATTCGGAGGTGACGATGGATGCCGCAGCTGAGCGACATTTCCGTGAGTTCGTGGAGACGAGGTCGGCCGCCCTGATGCGCCTGGCGTATCTGCTCGCGGGAGGCGACCAGCACCTGGCAGAGGACATTCTGCAGGTCGCGCTCACCAAGACGGCCGCGCGCTGGGCGAGCATCGACAACCCGGAGCCGTACATCCGGCGCGTGATGTACACCCAGCAGGCCAATACGTGGCGGCTCAAATGGAGACGGCGCGAGACGCAGGTCCCCGTCCTGCCCGACGAGTCCAGGGATGACGACACGTCGGCAGTGGACGTCAAGCTCACCGTCCGGAGCGCCCTGGCCCGCATCACTGCCAGGCAGCGGGCGGTGCTGGTGCTGCGCTTCTTCGAGGACCTGCCCGAAGCGGAGGTCGCGCGGATCCTCGGCTGCAGTGTCGGCACGGTGCGCAGCACGACACATCGCTCGCTCGCGCGTCTCCGTGAGTTGGCCCCCGAACTGAACGACCTGAAAGCCGTCAAGGAGGTCCAGCGGTGAAGCCGGAAATGATCGTCAAGAGCGCGTGCGAGGAATGGGCCGCGGAGGTGCGGGTCCCCGGCGACCTCGCCGACCGCGCGTTGCGGGGACGCACCCGGCGACGTTCCTTCAAGCTCGCGCTGGCTGGAGGGTCGACCGCACTCCTCGTCGGGGCGGCGGCCGTGGCCATCGTCTCCGGCGGTGGTTCGGCACACCCGCGGCAGGTGGAGCCCGCGTTCGAACCTGTGTCTCTGTCGTCGGACACGACGCTGCGCACGGATCCGGACAGCGCGTTCCCGCGCCGCCTCGTCGCCGCCGGGCGCATGGCCGTGGCCGCCTACTACACCCGCCACGAGCGCTCGATCAACGGTCAGCGGATGCGCGAGCGCACCTGGCACCTGTACAACCCGTCGACGGGCGTGTACGAGCAGACGCGCTGGGCGTATGCCAGCGTCGCACCCGGCATGAAGCAAGCGGCCGTGCTGCAGGGCCCCCTGCCCGCCTCCCGGGTCGGGGTGCTCGACATGAAGACGCAGAGAGTCACTCGCTGGATCTCGGTCGACCGGCCCGTCGGGGGCATGGCCTGGGCACCGGACGGACGCCGGTTGCTCCTGACGGCCTACGACAAGAACCCTGACACGGAGGCGCTCCCCGGGATTTCATCAAGAACCGGCTACTACGTTGTCAACAGCATGGGCGAACGAGGCGCGTTCCACCCCATGCCCGCTCTTCGCAGCAACCTGGGCCCTCGGCAGGACATGGGATGGAGCCGGGACGGCAAGCTGATCTGGGCGCCCACCGCGACCATGCCGACCAAGGTCTTCTACAACCTGGACGGTGAGCAGCAGCCCGCGCCGGCGCACGAGGCCGACTACGAGGAAAGGGAGGAGGCCGGGCTGTCCCCGAACGGCACCCTGCTGCCCAAGTTCGGGCCGAAACCCGGCCCCGCCGTCACCGTCACGAACGTGGTCACCGGTAAGAAGGTGGCGGTTCTGCCGATCGAGCAAGCCAAGGCCTGGGCCGATGACGGCCAGCTGTTCGCGATCGGATGTGACCCGAAAAAGTGCAAAGGCAAGGGCGAATTCCGCAATCGGCTGCTGCTGGTGACCCTGCAAGGGAAGATCACGCCTCTCACCGGATATCGCCGATCCGACCGGGACGGCGCATGGGTCCCGGTGTTCACCCGCCGCTGAGATTGGCGACGCGTAGTGGGACTGCCAAACTTCGCAGGAACTCCGCCAATCTGATCACCGGTACTCGGCAATTGGCCCATCCGACCTGTTGACTGACCCCGGCTCCCGCATCGAGCAGAATAGGAGACCGATGAAGTCTCGCAGTTTCCGGATGCTAGGAGCGGCGATCGCCGCATTGATGTTCACAATGATGGCTACAACCGCTCACGCACAGGCCGCCTTTCAAGACGGCAAGCCCGTCAACGAAGAAGACGGGTTCTTCAGGTATATCGATCCGGATGTGCTGAAGAAGATGCGCGCGCAGGAGCCGTTGACCAAGGCGGCCAGTGTGCTCCGCTGGGAGGTTGAAAAGAGCGGGTACGCGGGATACGCCGATATCGCCCTGGAAGGGAACGGCGTCGCGCTGCACTGGAAGGGCGATGTGCCAGCCACGATGAAGACGGCCATGAGCACCGCCGGCGCCCCGGTACGTGTCGTACCCGCCACCCACTCCCAGGCCGATCTGCGAGCCGCCATCACACCGATCTACGAGTACATGAAGAAGCATCCAGGCGGCCCCGTCCACAGCGTCGGGATCAAGCAGGACGGCAGCAGCATCGAGGTGGGAAGCGCCACCGCCGACCTCCAAAAGGTCGCCGCAGATCTCCCTAAGTCCAACATCCCGGTCAAGGTCGTACGCAAAGAAGCCCCTCAGATGACCAGTCGTCTGGAGGACAGTGCCCCGTACTATGGCGGGGCCCGCTTCCGCAACCTGACCAAGGGCGGCTATTGCACGTCGGGTTTCGGCGTCAAGAACGGCGCCGGAACCGAGTTCATGCTGACCGCCGCCCACTGCTACACCGCTCCGGACCAAGTCGGCACGTATGACTCCCGCAGATACATCGGTACTGCCAGCCACGAGGCTTACTGGCATGACCTCATCATGATTCCAACTGACGCCGGAACCAGAATCTACGACGGCGGCGTGGGCTCCGGAGAATTCTCCAAGCCCGTGCGCGCCTGGGACTGGGTCTACACCGGCGACTACCTGTGCATCTCGGGATCCGTCAGCGGTGTCGTCTGCAACATCATCCAGGGGAACGGCTATACATTTGCCTACTGCGACTGGGACTCCGACGGCGACTGGACGTGCATGAACGACCTGCTGCTCGCCTATCAAAATGACGGAAGGGAAGCGTCCCAACCCGGTGACAGCGGCGCGCCGATCTTCGGCCTCAGGAGCGACGGAGTGGTCGCCAAGGGAATCCACAGCGCCAGCGGCGGACGCTCCGTTATCGTCTACCAGGACTTCGGTACGGCCTGGCGTGATTTCAACATCACCGTGAATTACTAGGACCGGTGAGCCGGCCTCCTACAACGCAGAGTGAAATCAGCTGAACGCAGGCCCGGTCCTCGGCGATTCGCCAGGACCGGGCCATCGCGCCCTCACATGAGGCCCCGAGGGGGTGCCCGCCTGGCCACCTCGAACGCGACGCCCCAGAAGACCGAGTTCAGCGCCAAGAGCCCCACATAGCTGAGTGCTATCGCTGATCCGGCGCCGCTATAAAGCGGGTTCGTTTCGGCCCCTTGGATAATGCCGGGGCCAGGCTCCTCCCAACCCGACAGCCAAATCCCGAGAAACCACGCAGCCGGAACACACGCAACGGCTGTCACCGACCATCCCAAGACCCCAAGAACCACAAGCAGGCAGCCCGCGCCGCGCCTGGACGTCATCTTGGCCATTCCCGCGAGTTTGCCACACCCCTCAGCGGGCCACCGCCCGCTCGGCTTCGGGCCGCTGGCCATGCACAGCGTCGCCGTCCCGAGAAAAAGAGGGAACAGCGGGGCGTCGCCGTACCAAGTACCGGATGTCAATTGTCCGCTTGAAGGGAGAAACCGCCGGTGGCGACGAGGAACCCGCTCGGTGCCGAGGAGGTGTCCGACGATGCGGCCATTGGTGCGTCGGTCGCGGCCCCGGAGAGGTTCGCCGAGATCTTTCATCGGCATTGGGAGGAGATCCACCGCTACGTCTATCGGCGGCTGGGCCCGGAGGACGCCGAGGACGTCAGCGCGGAGGTCTTCACCGTGGCCTTCCGTGGCCGCGCGCGGTACGACCTGACGCGTGCGGACGCGCGGCCGTGGCTGTACGGCATCGCGACCAATCTGATCGGCCAGCACCGCCGGGCCGAGCGGCGCCGCCATCAGGTGCTCGCACGGGTGAACGCCGAATGGGTCACACCGTTCGAACAGATGGGAAGCAGGATCCCAGCAACCTCGCTGTCCGCCGACTCGGCGGAAGAGGCCGCGAAGCGCCTGGCCAGGCCATAGGCCGATCACCGGACACATGCTCGATCGGCGTTTGATCGAGGGAGGGGTGTTTGGATGGGGCGAGCTGCATCGTTCGGCGAGGTGGCGGTGGAGGCTGCTCGCGAGGCGGCTCGCCGGGTCGGTGTGCGGGCCCAGGACTTGGAATTGCTGCGGGTGGGTGACCGGGCGGTGTTGCGGTTGGACGGTGGGTAGGTGATCGTCCGTGTGGGCCGGAGCCTGGACCTGTGGGAGACGGCTCGCCGAGAAGTGCAGGTGGCTCGCTGCCTGCATGCCGAGGGCCTAGGGTCTCCGATCTGGCTGTCCGCCATGTCCAAGGCGGTGCACTTGTGGGGAGAGGTGTGAAGCACCGCATCAGGTCCAACCTGGAACACCGGCCGGTCTAGGCCTGGAAGGTGTCGCCGGTATGGAGGGGTGGCTCGGATTCGACGTGTTCGGCCTCTTCGTCGGTGAAGAGGCGCGAGCGGATCAGGAAGCGGACGCCTTCCGGGGCCTCCAGGGAGAAGCCGCTGCCCCGGCCCGGGACCACGTCGACCGTCAGATGGGTGTGCTTCCAGTACTCGAACTGCGACGCGCTCATCCAGAACGGGGTGCCGTCGGGAAGCTCGCCGAGCAGGACGTCGGCCGCGCCCACCATGAACTCGCCACGGGGGTAGCACATCGGGGAGCTGCCGTCGCAGCAGCCGCCCGACTGGTGGAACATCACCGGCCCGTGCCGTCCGGCCAGGTCGGCGAGCATGTCGGCGGCCGCCTGGGTGAGCGCGACGCGTTCCACCATTAGAAGAAGCCGAGGCGCTTGGGGGAGTAGCTGACCAGGAGGTTCTTGGTCTGCTGGTAGTGGTCGAGCATCGCCCGGTGGTTCTCGCGGCCGATTCCCGACTGCTTGTAGCCTCCGAACGCGGCGTGCGCGGGGTAGGCGTGGTAGCAGTTGGTCCACACGCGGCCGGCCTTGATGGCGCGGCCCATCCGGTAGGCGGTGTTGGCGTCGCGGGACCAGACCCCGGCGCCCAGGCCGTAGAGGGTCTCGTTGGCGATCTTGAGGGCCTCGTCGGGTGAGTCGAACGTGGTCACCGAGACCACGGGGCCGAAGATCTCCTCCTGGAAGATCCGCATGTCGTTGCTGCCCTTGAAGATCGTCGGCTCGATGTAGTAGCCGCCCTCCAGGCCGGGCACGGTGCGGGGGCCGCCGCCGGTCAGGACCTCCGCGCCCTCCTTACGGCCGATGTCGATGTAGGAGAGGATCTTCTCGTACTGGTCGTTGGACGCCTGCGCGCCGATCATCGTGGCGGGGTCGAGCGGGTCTCCGGTGACGATCGCCTCCGTGCGGGCCAGGCATCGCGCCATGAACTCGTCGTAGATCGAGGCGTCGATCAGCGCCCGGGACGGGCAGGTGCACACCTCGCCCTGGTTGAGCGCGAACATCACGAAGCCCTCGACGGCCTTGTCGAGGAAGTCGTCGTCGGCCGCCATCACGTCGGCGAGGAAGATGTTGGGGCTCTTGCCGCCCAGTTCCAGCGTCACCGGGATGATGTTCTGCGACGCGTACTGCATGATCAGGCGGCCCGTCGTGGTCTCGCCGGTGAAGGCGATCTTCGCGATGCGGGGGCTGGCGGCCAGCGGCTTGCCCGCCTCGACGCCGAAGCCGTTGACCACGTTCACCACGCCGGGCGGCAGCAGATCGGCGATCAGCTCCATCAGCAGCATGATGCTGGCCGGGGTCTGCTCGGCCGGCTTGATGACGACGCAGTTCCCGGCCGCGAGCGCGGGGGCCAGTTTCCAGGTGGCCATCAGCAGCGGGAAGTTCCAGGGGATGATCTGCCCGACCACGCCGAGCGGCTCGTGGAAGTGGTAGGCGACGGTGTCCTCGTCGAGCTGGCTGATCCCGCCCTCCTGTGCGCGGATCACTCCCGCGAAGTAGCGGAAGTGGTCGACGGCCAGCGGCAGGTCGGCGGCCAGCGTCTCGCGCACAGGCTTGCCGTTCTCCCACGACTCGGCGACCGCGAGGCGCTCGAGGTTCTCCTCGATGCGGTCCGCGACGCGGTTGAGGAGCAGTGACCGTTCCGCCGCGGACGTAGCGCCCCATTTGTCGGCGGCGGCGTGCGCGGCGTCAAGGGCCAGGTCGATGTCGGCGGCGCCGGAACGCGCCACACGCGTGAACGTCTGCCCGTCGACCGGGCTGGGATTGTCGAAGTACTCGCCGCTGGCCGGCGGGACGAACTCACCGCCGATGAAGTTGTCGTAGTGGTCGGCGAACGAGACGACGCTGCCCTCGGTGCCCGGCTTGGCAAAGACCATGGGTCCTCCTCGGTGGGGTGAGCCGATGCGATGAAGGCCACGATGCGCCGGGGAGGTTGTCGAAAGGTTGCCGCGGAGATCGGCCGGTCAGCCGCGGAGGGCGGGTCAGCTGCGCGGAGACCGGCCGGTCAGCCGCGCGGTGGGCGGCTCAGGCGCGGAGGGCGGCGTCAATGCGGGCGGCCGTGATCCCACGGCGGCCGTCCGACGGAGCCAGCAGCCGGTGCCCATGCTCGTGGATCTCCAGGTCGTGCCGGTGCCGGTCGCCGTACTCCAGCGCGTGCTCGGGTACGGGCGAGGCCAGGACCGCCTTGCGGACCGCGACCTCCAGGTAGTCGCGCCAGCGCACGATGCCGGGGGCCTCGGACTCGGGCAGCAATGGGCCGGTGTAACGCCGTACGGCCATCGTGGTGTCGCCGCGGGCCAGAGCGTCCAGTACGGCGGACGCGTCACAACGGACCGGTTCGGTCAGCACGTAGTGCCGCTGGGCCAAGGATCCGCCGAGCGCGCTGCGCAGGTGAGAGACCTGCGCCTTCAACGAGGAGACGGAGACGTGCCGGTCGCCATGCAGAGCCTCGCGCAGCTGGTCGGGTGTGAAGCCGTCCGGCTCCAGCGCCAGTAGGGCGAGGATCTCCAACTGCCGAGGGCGCAGCGGCAGGGCGGCGCCGTCCCGTACGGCCCGTCCGCCGCCCAGGCACTCCAGCACGACGCGCGGCGCGGACAAGGCGGGCGACAGCACGGTGGCCGGCAACCGGGCCAGCCGGTCCTCGATGCCTGCCACGAGCGTCCGTACGGTCGGCATCACCATCGGGTGCGAACGATCCCAGGTGCTGGACAGGTCGAGCACGCCCAGCAGCCGTCCGTCAGGAGCACGCAGCGGCGCGGCATAGCAGACCCAGCCGTGCAGCGCCTCGACCAGGTGCTCGGCCGAGAACACCGTGGCCGGGCGGCGGTCGCGCAGCACGAGCGCGGGGGCGTTGGTGCCCATGGCGGTCTCGTCCCACCGGCCGCCCGGCGCGAAGTTGACCTGTTCGGCGCGGTGCCGCATGACCCGCCCGCCGTACGTCCACAGGATCGTGCCCTCGGCGTCGGTCACAGCCGCGACGAACCCCGCGTCGTCGGCGATGGAGCGCAGCTCGCCGGCCATATCGCCGACGGGCCCGGCCAGCGCCGACGTCTGCCAGCGGTCCACCGCGCCGGGGTCGGCGGGCGCGCTGTCGCGGTGCGGGTCGACCACGATCCGCGACCGGTCCCACGACGCGGCGATCTCGGCGCGCAGGTCCGGGTCGGGCGGCCGCACCGGGGAGCCGCCTCCGTCCACTAGCCGGCCCCATTCGCGGACCAGCCGCGTCCGCCGGTCACGCAGGCCGTGTGGCGCCATCGGCTTCCTCCCGCCCGGCGATCGTCCGGAGGCCGGACTCTTGAACGAAGCGGCATCGCGCGAGTTCCTCGCCCGGCCGCAGCTGAAGGAGCAGGGTCACCCCGCTGGCCAGACGGTACGGCTGGGACACGACCAGCGCTCCAAGCGACCGCCGCAGGCGCGACACCTCCGCCCGTACGGTCACGACGTGCTCCGCGTCCCCGTACAGCGCGCGGCTCAGCGCCCCCGCCGTCAGGCCACCGGGCGCGGCCATATGCAGGAGCAGCAGGATCTCGGCGTGTCGATTGGTCAAGGGGCACCGCCAGCGCGAGTCGCCCGCGTGAACGTCGAGGACCGGCGTGCCGGTCAGGTCCAGTTCGAGCACCATCGGACGGTCGCGCGACGACGTGGGCCGGACGAGCCACCCGTCCGGCAGGCGCTCGGGCACACACAGCCCCAGGCCGGGGACGGCGAGCGCGTGCCCTGCCTCCGGCGCCGCGATCCGTGCGGTCGCGGCCACTCCCGAGCTGTAGGCGACCCAGCCGTCGTCGTCGACCAGGAGCATGGGCTCGGTGGTCGTGGCGAGCAGTGCCGCCGCCGAACGCCGCAGCCGTTCCAGGCGCTGCGCGTGGTGGTCGCGGATGCGGGCCTCGGCGAGCCGTGTGGCGGTCTGCACGAGGGCACCGATGGCAGGGTGCAGGGTCAGTGCGGGCCCGCTGACGTCGATGATGCTGAGCATGGCGCCGGTACGCGGGTCGTGCACCGGTGCGGCCGTGCAGTACCAGGGATGCTGTGCCTGCTCGAAGTGCTCGGCCGAGAACAACTCCACCGGTGCCGCCTCGGCGAGCGCGGTCCCGATGGCGTTCGTTCCCACCTTGGCCTCTGTCCACGTCGCGCCCTCACTGAACCCCAGCCGGTCGGCGCGGCGGCGGACGGCGGAGGCGCCCTGGCGCCACAGGATGACCCCGTCGGCGTCGGTGATCACCATCAGGTTGTGTGAGGCGTCGGCGACGGACCCGATCAGGAGTCGCAGCTCCTCGATCATCTGCCCGAGGGGGGACGCGCCGCGCCGCCGGGCGACCTCGTCGGCATCGAGCGGGTCGCGCAGGTTGGTGCCGTCAGGGTCGAGGCCGAGCCGCATCACCCGCGTCCACGACCGCGACACGACCGCGCGGGGCCGCAGCGGCGGCGCGGACTCGCCACCGATCACGGCGTCGTGCACGCGGACCAGCTCGCGTGCGTAGTCGGGCAGGCTGGTCCCGGGGTGGACGGCTCCCTGCACGCGCACGACCTCACCTTCCCGCAGCGTGAACGGGTGATGACCGCAGCATAGGTCGTGCCTGTGACCGTGGCCACACGTCAGCCTCGGACCGTTCCATCACCCATGCAATCCGCTGCAACCCTTGCCGCCCGTGCAGACCCGGCATGTGATCGGGGTTGCACCTCGTCGTCTCACCGAGGCCGCAGGGCCCAGAAGGGAAGAGGCAGATGACTGAAAGCACGGCACCGGCGGCGCAGGTCAGCGTGCCGCGAGCGCGTGTGGAGGGCTGGCTGGCCGACTTCGAGGCCGCTCTGGCCGCCCGCGACGTTCCTCGGGCCGCGGCCCTGTTCGCGCCCGAGAGTTACTGGCGCGACCTGGTCTCGTTCACCTGGAACATCACGACCGTCGAAGGCCGCGACGGCATCGCCGACCTGCTCAGCGCCTGCCTGGCCGGCGCCGATCCACGGGAGTTCCGCACCACCGAAGAGCCCGTCCAGGCCGACGGCGTGACAGAGGCGTGGATCACGTTCGAAACGACGACCGGGCGCGGTGTCGGCCACCTGCGCCTGACGGACGAGGGCGCATGGACGCTGCTCACCACTCTGCGCGAGTTGAAAGGCCACGAGGAGCCGCTGGGCGAACGGCGGCCGAAGGGCGTCCAGCACGGCATCGTGCGGGGCCGCAGTTCGTGGGCCGAGGAACGCGAGAAGGAGACAGCGCGGCTCGGTGTCGATGAGCAGCCGTACGTCGTGATCATCGGGGCCGGCCAGGGCGGCATCGCACTCGGCGCCCGCCTCCGCCGGCTCGGCGTGCCCGCCCTCGTGGTCGAACGCAACGAACGGCCCGGAGACTCGTGGCGCAAGCGTTACAAGAGCCTCTGCCTGCACGACCCGGTCTGGTACGACCACCTCCCGTACCTCCCGTTCCCCGACAACTGGCCGGTCTTCTCGCCCAAGGACAAGATCGCGGACTGGCTGGAGATGTACGTGCGGGTGATGGAGATCCCGTGCTGGACCCGCTCCAACGTCACCGCCGCGTCCTGGGACGAGACGGCCCGGCGATGGAACGTCCGCGTCGATCGCGACGGCGAGGAGGTCACCCTGACGCCGCGCCACCTGGTCTTCGCCACCGGCATGTCCGGGAAGCCGAACATGCCGTCGTTCCCGGGCATGGAGGACTTCCAAGGGGACCAGCATCACTCGTCGCAACATCCGGGCCCCGACGCCTACTCGGGCAAGAAGGCCGTGGTGATCGGTTCCAACAACTCCGCGCACGACATCTGCGCGGCCCTGTGGGAGCACGGCGCGGACGTCACGATGGTGCAGCGCTCCTCCACCCACGTCGTACGGTCCGACTCGCTGATGGAGATCGGGCTCGGCCCGCTCTACTCGGAGAACGCGGTCAAGGCAGGCATGACCACGGAGAAGGCCGACATGACGTTCGCGTCGCTGCCATACCGGATCATGCATCGTTTCCAGATCCCGGTGTACGAGCAGATCAAGGAACGCGACGCCGATTTCTACGCCCGCCTCGAAAAGGCCGGCTTCGCGCACGACTGGGGCGACGACAACTCAGGCCTGTTCATGAAGTACCTGCGGAGGGGCTCCGGCTACTACATCGACGTCGGCGCGTCCGAACTGGTGGCCAACGGCGACATCAAAATAGCGAGCGGCCAGGTCGAGCGCCTCACCGCACGCTCGGTCGTCCTGTCCGACGGCACCGAACTTGAGGCGGACCTCGTCGTCTACGCGACCGGCTACGGCTCGATGAACGGCTGGGTGGCCGACCTCGTCGGCCAAGACACAGCGGACAAGGTCGGCAAATGCTGGGGCCTCGGATCAGACACGACCAAGGACCCGGGCCCCTGGGAGGGGGAGCAGCGCAACATGTGGAAGCCCACCCAACAGGAAGGACTGTGGTTCCACGGCGGCAACCTCCACCAGTCGCGCCATTACTCCCTCTACCTGGCCCTGCAGCTGAAAGCCAGATACGAGGAGATCCACACCCCCGTCTACGGCCTGCAAGAGGTACACCACCTCTCCTAACGAGATCGCCGGGGACTCCTCAATGAGGGCTCTCGATCGGTGATCAGCCCGTTGGCGGCTGCACAGGAGCTGCGGACTCCGGGGCTGCGCCGCCCTTCTTCCATCGTTCCCATGGCATCTGCCAGAAGCCCCAGCCGTTGTTCCATTCCAGCTCGCGGTCAGTGCCCGTGACGATCACGACGTCTCCCCGCTGGGCCTGCTGGTAGAACCACTTCGCGTTCTTGGGGCTCGCGTTGACGCAGCCGTGGCTGACGTTGCGTTTGCCTTGGTCTCCGACTGACCAGGGTGCGCTGTGGACGTACTCTCCGCTGTTGGAGATCCGGATGGCCCAGTAGAGATCCAGCTTGTAGTACTCGGGGTCTCCTTTGGGGATGCCGACCGTGGCCGAGTCGGCGACGACCTTGTACTCCTTGGACATGGTCAGGTGCACGCCGTTGGTGGTGGTGTAGGCGCGCTTGGTGGCCCTTCCCGCGCTGATCGGCGCCTTGCGCGTGACCTTGCCGTTGCGCTTGACGGTCATGGTGTAGGCCTTGGTGTTGACCGTGCTGATCACCTCGTCGCCCACGGCGAACTGGAAGTTCAGGTCACGGTCGCCGTAGGTGCCCTTGGCGGCGCGCACGCCGGTCAGCCGAGCGTTGACGGTGACCTGTTCGCCAGGCGTCCAGTAGCGGCGCGGCCTGTAGACGATCTCCTGACGGCTCGTCCAGCGCCATGCTCCCTCGGTGGTCTTGGACGCTTTGACCTGGAGGGCCCTCTCCACCTCGGCCTGGTTGTAGACCGGCCGGTTGAAGTTAAGGATGATCGGCATTCCCACGCCGACCTTCTCGCCGCTGGAGGGAGCCTGAGCGTCGGCGTGAACGGTCTGGGCCGGCTTCAGGGTGATGAACGAGGCGCGCCGGGTGGTTTGTTCGCCGTCACGGCCTTGCACTGTCGCAGCCACCTGGTGGGCGGTCCCGGGCGCCAGGGTCCAGCGAGACCGCCACACGGTTCCGTCCTCGCTGAGAACACCTTCGACGCTGCGGCCCTTGGCAGTGACGGTGACGTTCCGAATCTTGCCGTCGACCGCCTGGACTGTGATCGGGAGATCGGGCCGCACCGCTTTTCCGGTCGGTGCGATGGAGACCCTGACCCCGCCTTCTTTCGAGTTGCCGCCATCTCCGCCGTCGGATTGACATGCACCGACAAGGACGGCCATGACGACCCCTGCCGATGCTGGGGCCACTGCACGCATCCAGGGATTTCCGTAGGCCGAAAACCACATTCTTGCCATCCCAGGAGTAGGGAGAGGTGCGATCACGCCTACTGCTACTTCTAGTAGACGTGTGGGTGTGCGACGGTATCCGTCCCCTCAAGAGCTAGGCCTATTCACTCCGAGCGCCTGGAAGATATCTACGGCCCAACGTAGTAGCTTCCTGGAATCCAGGGATCCCTCTCTGCATCTCCAAGTCCTCGTCAACCTGAGGGCCATCGGTGGGCGCGGGTGGCGTGGCTCCCCAGGAGGGTGGCGTAGGTGATGGCTGCGACCAACAGGGTCTGCCCCAGTCCGGCACGCGGCCACAACCCGGCGGGTGAACGCGACGTACAGAAGCCCGCCCCGCCTCTGGCTGCGGCACGGTCAACCGCTGCACGACCAGATTCACGAGACCGCCCACAGGTGATGCCTGGATCGCCTATTCTGTTTGTCTACTAAGATAGATAGTAGACAAGCCTTCATTGGGAGGGGCGGAGTGCGGATTCCCAAGCGTCTCGATGCGAGCCTGGACTGGGTCGCACGGCATCTGGGCACGGCCGGGGTGGTGGTCGTGCTGGCGGCCGCCACGGCGTCGGTGACGTGGCACCCGCCGCTGGCCGCGTTCATTCTGGGTACGGGGCTGGGTGTCCTCTTGGTTCACCTGCGGACGGCGAAGCGCCTTACCAGGGCACGTTCGGAGGTCAACGACCTCTTGAGAGAGAACGGGAAGCTCCGGCATCGGAACACCGTTCTCACTAGCGGAGTCATCGCACGTGGCTCCCAGATGACGCAGAAGTTCGTGGCCATCCCCGACGAGGTCGACCCAGCTGTGGATCCGCAGCGGACGCTGCCTTTGCCTGACGCCGTCGAGTCCGGCGCCTCTGGGCCGGCTGGGAGCGACCCGGTAAGAGATTGATCGTCGTTCCGGAGTGATTACTGGCTCTGGTTATCTACGATGTTTCGTAGGAGACTGTTGTGCCTTCTGGTGTGGAAGTGAGTGAGCGGTTGAGATGCTCATCCTCTTGAAGAACCGTCGGATAGTACTGCTGCTGGTCGGGGTGCTGATAGCGGGCGCCATGGCGGTCGGTTTCCGGGCGGTGATGGTGGCGGGTGAGGTGCCGGGTGGGACTCGGGTGGCCGGCATCGCCATCGGCGGGCTGTCTGCGGCTGCTGCGGAGGCGAAGCTGGGCCGTGAACTTGCTGACGATGCCGAACGGCCGATCGCGGTGATGGTTGGGGAGCGCCGGTTCGGCGTGGTGCCGGTTGAAGCCGGGTTGGCGGTGGACGTCAAGTCGACGGTGGCCGATGCGGGAGGTGGGACGCCGTCTCCGGCTGAGCTCGTCCGGCCTGTTTTCGGTGGTCGGGATCTGCGGCCTCGGGTGAGGGTCGATGCCGCGAAGCTGAGGTCGGTGGTGGCGGGGATCGCCAGACAGGTCGACAAGCCCGCGCGGGAAGGGGGCGTTCGGTACGCGGGCACGCGGCCGGTGCCGGTGCTGCCCAAGCCCGGCAAGGAGATCGACCGTGCGGCGGCCGAGCGGGCGATCACCGAGGCGTTTTTGGATCCGCGTCCGCAGGTGGCGGTGTCGCCTCGGCCTACCGCGCCGACGGTGGCGACGGCGGAGGTCAGGCGGGTCGTGCAGACGGTGGCGCGAGATGCCGTCAAGCGTCCTCTCACGTTGACGCGCGCGGGCCGCACGATTTCCGTCCAGCCCGCTGATATCGCGCGCAACCTGACGTTCGTCGCGGACGGGCGAGGTTCGCTCCGTCCCGAATTCGACGCCGCTCCGGTGGCGCGGAAGGTCGGGAAGACGTTCGTCAAGGCTGCGCAGGCGCCCAGGGACGCCACGTTCGAAGTGGTCAAGGGCCGGCTGCGGCTGGTGGAGGCTCGGACCGGCCAGGGGATCGACCCCGGCAAGCTCGCCCCGGCGGTCAACAAGGTCATCTCCAGCGGCGGGGAGCGCACCGTTGCGGTGGAGCTCGTCACCACCCCGCCGCGGGTGAGCACCGAGCAGGCGCGTTCACTGGGGATCAAGCAGAAGATCAGCAGCTTCACCGGCCGGCATCCCTGCTGCGCTCCGCGCGTCAAGAATATCCAGACCATCGCCCGCATCGTGGACGGGCACATCGTCAAGCCGGGGGAGACGTTCTCGCTGAACGGGCTGGTGGGCAAGCGCGACCGCGCCCGGGGTTTCGTACCCGCGCCGATGATCTTGAACGGGCGTTTCGTCGACGATGTGGGCGGCGGGGTGTCGCAGTTCGCCACCACCATGTTCAACGCCGTGTTCTTCGGCGGCCTGCAGGACGTCCAGCACACGCCCCACCAGTTCTACATCTCCCGGTATCCGGCGGGTCGTGAGTCGACCGTCTCCTACCCCGAGCCCGACTTCCGGTGGCGCAACGACTCGCCCTACGGCGTGCTGGTCAAGACGTCCTACACCAGTACCTCGATCACCGTCACGTTCTGGAGCACCAAGCGGTACGACATCCAATCCCAGAGCTCGGCTCGCTATGCCGTCCGCAGCTTTGAGACCACGACCGACTCGGGGCCCAAGTGCATCCCGATGCCCGGCGCGCAGGGGTTCTCGATCGACGTCTGGCGCATCTTCAAGAAAGACGGCCAGGTCGTGCGCCGGCAGAAATTCCACACGGTCTACCAGCCCGAACCCAAGCTCACCTGCACCAACCAGGGATAGGCAAGCATTCTCGAACCAGGGATAGGCAGGCATTCTCGACAGCCGCGCCGGCCTGACAACCGAACTAGATCTCAGCCCGCCTCCTTGTGAAGACCCGGCTCGGCGTGCTCCAACCCGACTTGGAGCCGACGCCGTTCCACGGGCCGGGTGTTGTCATGGCACACCGGCTACGACGCGAATCTGACCAGGGTGATCCTGGAGGCACGTTCCGCAAGTCCGTGCGGGGCTCGCGCGAACGGTGCGAGGAGTGCCAGGCCCGCCAGGACCATCGCGCCCAGCGCGGAGGCGGTGGCCGCTTGCCACGCGAGGATGCCAAGACGGGGTGCCCGCTCCGTCCAGGCGCGGACCCGCAGCATCCCAGGGCCGAAGACACCGAGGACGACCGCATAGGCCAGCAGTGCGGCGGGAGCCGTCACTTTCCGCCCTCGGGCGGCACCACCTTGAGGGCGGTCCGCAACGCCTCCGCCTCCTCGGGCGACAGGTCGGAAAGGAAGTGCACGAGGGCGGCGGCCTGGTTGTCGCTGGTCGCCAGGGCTTCACGCATGAGCTTGGCGGTGTAGCCCTCCCGGGACCCGACCGGTTCGTAGATGAACGCGCGGCCCGTCTTCTTGCGGCGGAGCCACCCCTTCTTGTGAAGGTTGTCCATGACGGTCATCACCGTCGTGTAGGCGATCGTCCGCTCCCTCTTCAGGTCCTCCAGGACCTCGCGGACAGTGGCGGGGCGACCGTACGACCACATCCGGTCCATGACCACGGCCTCCAGATCGCCGAAGCGCTGACCCGCCATGCCCCACCCACCTTCACCGCACGGACTGCCTCAGGACCGCCGCGATACTACAGCTCATAGGAACCCGCGAGCGAGACCAAAAGGCGCCTGCGAGGCGGGCTGCCATACGGCCCGCCTCGCCGACTTTCATTGGCCTGTTACTGGGTTTGGGGGTTGAGGGTGGAGAAGCGGGCTCCGCGGATTGCGGGTCCGATGAGGTAGCTGTCGAAGCCTCGTTCGTAGCCGTTGCTGTAGACGAAGCCGTTGTACGGGTAGGCGGACCACAGGCCCTCGTCCGTCGCGGACAGCAGCGCGGGGTCGTAGTAGGCGATCTCCTTCGCCTTGGCGGGATTGGTGAAGTCCACGACGGTGACGCCGCCGGTGTACCAGGAGGCGACCAGACGGTAGCCGCGGGCGGTCTTCAGCACCTGGAACAGATGCGCCGAGCAGTAGGTGCCTTGCTTGCGGGGGATGTTGAACGTGCCGAGCAGCCTTCCGGTCTTGGCGTCGTGGAAGTACAGGCGCCCGGAGCCGCTGCCGTCGTCACACGTCTGGTTGATGGACTCGTCGCCGAAGATGACGACCTTGCCGTCCCAGGTGAACGCCGCCGAGTGGTAGAACTCCACCTGCGGTTGGTCCACCTGCCACTTGTAGCTCAGTGTTCTGGGGTTGCGCGGGTCGGAGATGTCCCAGAGCTGGCCGACGCTCGAACAGGCCGCGGCGGCCAGCTTTTTGGCCGGGTAGACCTGGAAGTCATGACAGCCCTGCATCGGGTTGAACGGTGCCGGCAGGAGGTTCCAGGTCGGGACGTTGACCGGCACGTACTTCAGTAGGCGCGCGCCCGCCGGGTTCGTGAGCGGCATCTCGACGATCGAGATCTTTTTGTGCAGCGGGTCCCACGGGTCGGTGGGGCTGGTGCGGGGCCCGCACGTCGGTCCTGACCGCAGCGGGTACGAGGCGACATAGAGGAGCACCTTGTCGCCGGCCGGGATTCCGGTGTGGGTGTGCGAGCCGCAGTCGGTGTAGACGGCGCCCTTGGGCTCGACCCGGGTGAAGCCGTCGGAGCTGGGCTTGGCCGCAAGGATCTGTTTCAGGCTGAAGATGCGCAGCCCTTCCCATGCGTTCTGGAACGGTGCTGCCGCCGGTCCGGCCGTGCAGCCGGTGCCGGTCAGCGGAGTGTCGACGGAGAGCACGATCGCGTCGCCCCAGATCGACACGTCGTTTTGAGGGCCGGGGCACCAGACGTCGCGCACGACCTTTGGCCTGGCCGGGTTCTTGATGTCGATGACGCGGAACCCGTTGTAGTTGCCCGCGACCGCGAGGTTGCCCTTGAACGCCAGGTCGGACTGGAAGTTGCCGCCCTGTGCCGGGTCGTTGAAACGGAACTCACTGGATCGGGGGATGTTGGCAAGGCGCCTTGCGTTCGGACTGTGTTCGTCCTGGCCTTGCACGGCGGCTCGGGCTGATGCGGCGTCTTGCGCGGTGGAGTCGATGCCGTTGACATGAGGCCGAGGCGGCTCGACCCGCGCAGCGCCGGCCCCTGGGATCGCCAGGGCGACGAGGCACGTCACTACGGGGATGGCCAGCAGGCGATGGACTCTCACACCTTCACCTCCGGGTGCATGGCCTGCACCACGGCGCAGCGGCCGAGACCAGCCTCAGAGGAACGCAGGCTCAGCACTGCCTCCTACATGTCGTAGGACACGCTAGGCGGGCATCGCTTGAATGTCGTGAAAGCGTCCGAATCTGGACGGACGGGTCTGAGCAGAACGTTCTCTGGTGACGGTCAGCGGAGCGGTGCCGTAGGCGTTGGTCAGCCGGATGCGGAGAGCGCGGCCTCCGGCGGTGACTGCCGGCCGCACCGGCCACCAGGTTCGGCTCATCGAAGGCGGCACTTATGGGATAAGTGCAGAGACCACCTGACTCTGGTGGTTATTGATGCAGGAATTCGGTCAACGGGTCTTGGGCCTGTTCCACCGCCAAAACGGCGGTGATCTTATCGATGATGACCTGCCCGCTTGTGGCCATCAGTGGAATATGTACCAAAATCGTCACTCGCGTGAAATCGATTGGAGTGACGAATGTCGACGATACCCATGTGGAGGTAGCGCCATGGCTGAGGAACGCCAAACCTACAAAGGGCGGGAGATCATTGTCAGGCCGCGTGCGGCCGGGGCCGCGCGCGAATCGGCGATGACTGAGCGGGCAGGGGCGGAGGCCGCAGAGGCGGAGCTCTATATCGACCAGGAGCCCATTTCTACCGTCCGTGACAGCGCGGGGATGTACGTCGCGGCTGGTTACGCCTACGACCCGCAGAACTCGCTCAAGGACCTCGGACGACGCATCATCGACTACCGCGAAGCGGCGCGACAGGGGTAATGACCATGGGGATACGGAAGAACCAGGCCATATTGACCGCGGCCGAGCGGAACGCCTTCGTCGCCGCGGTCAAAGCGCTCAAAGCCAGCGGTGCCTACGACACCTTCGTCGACCAGCACCTCACCGCCTTCATGTCCTCCCCGAACGACCCGGCGCATGGCGGGCCCGCTTTCCTGCCATGGCACCGCGAATACCTCGCCAGGTTCGAACGCGCTCTGCAGGCCGTAGACCCCACCGTGTCCCTTCCGTACTGGGACTGGACGGTGGACAACTCGCAGTCGGCGTCACTGTGGGACAGCGCGTTCATGGGCGGCAACGGCAGTGGCGGCAACGGGCAGGTCACCACCGGACCCTTCGCATTCTCGACGGGGAAGTGGACACTCACAGTCCTCGACTCCGGCGAGACCCGCAACTACCTGCGGCGGGAGTTCGGTGTCATGGGCAGACTGCCCACACCCACGGACGTCCAGACCGCGATCGGCGTTGTTCCGTACGACTTGGCGCCCTGGAACCGGAACAGCGATGTCAACACGAGCTTCCGGAATCATCTGGAACGCGTGATCCATAATCCCGGTCACATGTGGACCGGCGGGTCGATGATGAACATGTCCTCGCCCAACGACCCGGTCTTCTGGCTGCATCACTGCAACATCGACCGGCTCTGGGCGGTTTGGCAGCGGGCGCATCCTACCCGGGTGTACGTTCCCCCGAGCGGTACCTCTGGCGTGGTGGCTGGCCACAGCCTGGACGACCCGATGCCGCCCTGGGCACAAGAGTCCTCGCCGCCCACGCCGCGGAAGGTGCTCAATCACCACATGCTGGGCTACCGCTACGACGATGAGCCCCTCGCATTCGGTGCGACAGGGATCGATGCTGCGCTTTACTCCGGGGCCAAGTGTTACTTCTTCAAGGGCGATCAGTACATTCGCGTGACCCGGGGCGACACCGGACCCGGAACCGTCGACAAGGGCTACCCGGCGTCTATCTCCGGCTGGGGCTGGCCCTGATCAGAATCAGGCGGAATCGGTAAAGCCTGAGCCCTTCCCGCGCTGAGGTCGCCCATTTGCGGCCCCAGCCGTGGTCTCAGAGCGAGGTGCGGCGCCCCGATACGGCAGCCGTCGTGGCCGCCGTATCCGGGCGCCGACTGCTCAGTGGTGGTACTGGTGAACGACGGCGTGTCCCTTGCCTCGGCCGATCATCCATTTGTTGATCGGCGTGGTCAGCACGAAGGCCACCAGCAGAGCAAAGGCCAGCGCGCCCCAGAACAGGGGACTGGCCAGGCCCGCGTGCATCGCCCCCGGGACGGCGAGCATGACGCCGTTGTCGAGGATCTCCATTACGGCAATGGAGACCGTGTCCGCGGCCAGGGCGACGCCGACCGCCGCGCGGAAGCCGACGCCGGCACGAAGCACTCCGCGCATGGTCAGCGCGTACCCGAACACGAAGGCCAGAGCGACGGCGAGCGCCACGGTGGCCAGGTTGTTCAGTCCCAGTGCGGTGCCGATCACCATCCCCAGCACTTCGCCGATGGCGCAGCCGGTCAGGCAGTGTGCCGTGGCCTGCGCCGCCATTCCCCACGTCACCGTCGCGTTGTGGCCATGGGCCCCGTGATCCTGATGGTGATGGTCGTGGTGAACGGCCTCCTCGCCTGCGCTGTGGGCAGCCGTCTGGTGTTCATCTGTCGTCATGGCGAGCCTTCGCGTCGTGGGAACGGGCGACGAGATCCTACGTTCTGTAGGAGGTTTGGGGTCAATCGGGGGGCAGGTCGCCCCGGACTCGCTGAGGGCTGTAAAAGTGAGCGTGGGAAGGCTGTGGGCTCCGTCGAGATCCCACAGCCGTGCTCCACAGCTCAGATGGTGACCGCTAGCTGCTCGCGGGCGGCGATGGCCTTGCGCAGGCGGATCATCTCCTTGGGGAAGTTGACCGCGACCGCGCCCACCAGCACTCCGTCGCGGGTGAAGGCGACAGAGAACTTGTCGTCCTCAGGCGTACCGGTGACGATGCTGCTTTCGTCAGCCAGGCGTGGCAGGCCGGCCCACTGGATGCGCGTTCCGTGCACGCGCGTGCCCAAGGCGGGCACGGCGTCGAACGGCTCGGCCTGCCCGGGGCCGCGCAGCAGGTTGCGGGCGGCGACGGCGCCCTGCTCGTTGGCATTGGCCCAGTGCTCGACACGCACCAGCTCACCTCCGAACAGACCGTGCGGCCAGCGGGCCACATCTCCGGCTGCGACGACGTCGGACACGCCGTCGGCGAACAGTTCCGCGCTGGTGACCACGCCGTCGTCGACGTGGACGCCGCTGCCGTTCAGCCAGTCGGTGTTGGGCACGACGCCCATGCCGGCGACCACCAGGTCGGCCGGGACCGTACGGCCGTCGCTCAGCCGCACGCCGCTCACTCGGCCGTCCTTGCCGGTCACTTCGACCACGCGGACTCCGGAGATGAGCTCGACGCCGTTCTTGCCGTGGTGGACGGCCAGCCATCGGCCGGCTCGCTCGCCGATCGTGTCGTCCATGGGCACCGCGCCGGCGTCCACGACGGTGACCTGGTGGCCAAGGTGGCGGACGGTGGAGGCCACTTCGCCGCCAATGAAGCCGCCGCCGATGATGACCACCCGGCCGGGGTCCGTGGCCAGCGCCCGGCGCAGCGTGGTGGCATCGTCGATGGTGCGCAGCACGTGGACTCCGCGGAGCGTCATCTGTTCTTCGGGGAGGCGGCGCGGCCGTACCCCGGTGGCGATGACCAGACCGTCATAGGAGAGGGATGTGCCGTCGTCGAGTGCGACCGTCCGGCCGCCGGTGTCCAGCCGCACGGCGCGGCGGCCGCCGCGCCAGTGGACGTCCACGTCATCGGCGCCGGGCAGCGCGACGTCGTCGTCCCCGGTCAGCACGCTCTTGGACAGCGGCGGCCGGTTGTAGGGCAGGTGCGGCTCGGCGCCGACCAGGCTCAGCTCGCCGGTGTACCCCTCCTCCCGCAACGTCTGCGCCGCCCGCAGGCCCGCCAGCGACGCTCCGACCACCACGATCTGGCTGAACGATCCCATCTCAGCACTCCTCCACTGTCGACATGGCCTTGAGCGACATACACTACCCCCGAAGGGTATATCGGGAATGTGATCGCCGTCTCAAATACCCTGCAGAGGTATGTCTGAGCGCCGCAGCCAAGCCGGGGGCCTTCGTTTTCGGCCTGGCTCTCGTCGCTGATCGCGTCGGTCGAGAAGTCCGGCTACACCGCCGAGTTGCCGGCGCCGCCCAAGGCGGCGCGCGCCGATGACAGCCGGTCACCACCGCCACCGAGATCCCGGCCGGACACTGACCCGTATTGAGAATGGGCGGACCACGGCTCACCTTGAGCCGCGGTCCGCCCATTTTCCTGGGGCGCCGCTCGGGTTGCCGAGCATGGTCATTGAGGCGCTTGCGCGGTGCCGAGGACGTGCGCCTGAGGAGGGGCGAAGCGGAGCGGAGCGTAAGAGAACCGGTCGATTTCGTTGATGTCGAAGCCCGCCTCCCGGATGGCTCTGGTGCTGTCGCGATCCAGGTGGCAGCCGCCAGTGGCTCGTCGCCAAATCGGTGTGATGACACGCTGGCTGAGTGCGAATGTTGGCCGCTCCGACCGGACGTGTTCGAAGAAGCGCAGCTCGCCGCCCGGCTTCAGGACCCGCCGCACTTCCGCGAGCGCTTCGGCGGGAGACGGCAGGGAACACAGGACAAGAGACAGTACGGCGGCGTCGAAACTGGCGTCGCCAGCAGGGAGTGCACCGGCGTGACCGGGCACCACACTGACGGGCACCGTCGCGCTCGCGGCCACCCGCAGGGCGGAGGCGCGGAGCAGGTCCTCCGGTTCGACGGCGACGACCTCGGTGACGGTCGCCGGATATCGGCGGAAGTTCATGCCGTTGCCCGCGCCGACCTCGATGACCCTGCCGGACAGTCCGGCCAGCATCCGGTCACGGTGACCGGCGGTGCCCCGGCCCTCGGCTTCGCGGCTGATCCGTTCATACATGCGGGCGAAGCGGGGGTGTTGGAATTTTGAGAGATCGCTCATGGAGGTGCCTCCTGTCAATGTCGGTCAGGTCGGGTAGAGAAGGTCTTGGCTGATCAGGGCTGCCGCGGCCACCTTCGTGTCTACTATCAATGAATAGTACGAAGGGAGGATAGTAGAAGTTCCGGGTTGCTACTATCGCCCTGTAATAGATAGGGGGATACGTGGGCGACGAGCTTGATCGGGCGGTTGCCCTCCTGGGGCCGCTCGAAGGACGGGTCATGCGGGCTGTATGGACCGGCCAGGTGGACGAGGAGTTCGTGGTGCGTGACGTTCTCCGGCTGATGCCGGAGCTGGCCTACACCACTGTCATGACCACACTGCGGCGGCTCGCGGAGAAGGAGCTGCTCACGTCGAGAGCTCAGCCCGGACGAAAAGCCCACGAGTATCGGGTCGCGGGCGCTCCAGGTGAGTATCTCGCCACCGCGAGCGCACGCGAGGCCGCCGACGTGGTCGAGCGCTACGGTGATGCCGCCCTCGCGGCGTTCGCCGCCAGGCTGGCCGATCTGACACCGGAGCAGCGCCGACGTCTGGAGGACCTGGCACGGTGATCATCTCCCTTGTGCGAGGGCGACGCTGGGTGCCGCTGGGCGCCTTGGGCGGACTGGGGGCGGCACACGGGGCGATGGGCGTGGGCCTGCTGCCCTGCCCGATGATGTCGATGACGCAGTGTCTCGCCGTGGCCGTCGGCGTCGTCGCCGCCGCGAGTCTGGCGGCGGCCGTGGCCCGGGCGACCTTCCTGGCCCTCCGGACGGCCGGCGCGGTCGCCGCGCTCGGTCGCGTGCCGACTCCGCCGACGGTCGCCGAGGCTGCGGAACGAGCGGGAGCACGCGACGTCGTATGCGTCCCAGGTGAGGACCGTACAGGTTTCTGTGCAGGCCTCGTCCGTCCGAGGGTCTATGTGACCACGGCTTTGAGCGGCCCGGAGCTCGATGCGGTGCTGGCCCACGAAGCCGCCCACGCTCGTCGCCGTGACCCGCTGCGCCGTCTGGTGAGCAGAGCCGCCGCTGATGTCCTGTTCTACTTGCCGCTCGCGTTCTGGTGGAGGAACCGTCAGATCGAGCGTTCGGAACTGTTCGCCGACCGCGCCGCGATCGACCGTGTGGCCCGCAAGGCGGTCGCCGTGGCTCTCATGTCCGCCGATGGGGGCCGGCTGCCCGAGACGACAGCGGCTTGGGACGGCGCGGCGCAGGCCCGGGCCGCGCAGCTGCTCGGGGACGACGTTCCCCGGCGCCGCCCGGCCCGGGCTCAGATCTTGGCATCAGCCAGTGGCCTGACATTGGTCGTGAGCCTGTCCATGTGCCTTGGTCAGGCCTTCCTGCTCACTATTGGCCTGGCCTGATCCACGTACCTCAGCGGTGAGGTCCGTCCTGAGCGGTGAGGTCCGTGCACAGGTCAGGTCACGTGCGGTAGCCGAGCAGGGCCATCATTCCGGACTCCTGGTGGTAGACGTTGTGACAGTGGATCATCCAGCGGCCGGGGTTGTCGGCGTCGAAGTCGGCTTCGAGGGTGGTCTTCGGCAAGACGATCGCGGTGTCCTTGCGCAGGCCTGTCGCCGTGAGTGCGAAGGTGTGGCCGTGCAGGTGCATCGGATGCCACATCGTGGTGCGGTTGACGAACGAGAGCCGCACGCGCTCGCCTGAGCGGATCGGCTGGAGATCCTTCGGGTCGTACCTGCGCCCGTTGATCGCCCAGTCGTACTTCATCATGCTGCCGGTCAGTTCGAGCCGGATCGTCCGGTCGGGCTGCTTGGTGGGGAGGCGTACGGCGTCGGCCGGGTGCAGGTCCCGGTAGGTGACGATCTTCTTGTCGAGTTCGCTCGGGCGTGCGTTCGCCGCAGGGGCGGGCGCGGGAGTGCTCGTTCGGAGCACCGCACGCGTGGCCGCATTCTTGCCTTCGGCGAGGGCCGTCAGCGGGAAGGCGCCGGATTTGGCGGTGACGATGACGTCGTAGCGTTCTCCCATGCCGATGAGCAGTGCGTCGGTAAGGGTGGGACGCACGGGGAAGCCGTCGGTGTGAGTCACGGTCATCCGGTGTCCGGCGAGGGCGACGCGGAATGCGGTGTCGCCGCTGGCGTTGATGAATCTGATGCGAACGCGGTCGCCCGGCTTGGCCTTGAACGTCTGCGGTGCGCGGGCGGTGCGGCCGTTGATGAGGTAGTGCGGGTAGCGGACGTCACCGGCGTCGCCGCCCAGCAGTTTGCTCTCGGCGCCCATGAGCATGTGGGAAGTCGGGCGCGGTGCCGGGGAGGGCGTCGTTCCGCTGCCCATACCTTCCATTCCGGGCATGTCGTGTCCGCCGCCGCTGCTGTCATCGTCCATGTTCATCCCGCCCATTCCCCGGCGTAGCTCCGCGAGGACCTGGTCGGGGTTGCCGGTGACGCCGTCGAGCCAGTCGTCGAGGATGACGATCCATTCGGCGTCGTAGGAGAGTGGCTCGTGCGGGTCGTCGACGATCAGCGGGGCGTAGAGACCGCGGTCGAGTTGCGTGCCTGAGTGCGGGTGGAACCAGTAGGTGCCCGGATCGGGCGCGGTGAACTGGTAGAGGTAGTCCGCTCCGGCCTTGATCTCGTCCTGGGTGACGGCGGGAACGCCGTCCGCGTCGTTGCGCAGTGCCATGCCGTGCCAGTGGATGGTGGTGGCCTGCGGCAGGCGGTTGATCAGACGGGCCCGGACCACCTCACCGGCCTTGACCCTGATCGCGGCACCTGGCAGCGCGCCGCCGTACGTCCAGGTCCGGACCGTACGGCTGCCCAGATCGACAGGGCCTTCGACGGCCAGGAGCCGGAAATCGCGCACGGTGCCGGGACGCCGTCGGGCCTCGGTGTCACTGACCTGTCGCCCGGTGGGCGAGACGAAGGTCTGGCCGTTGTCGCCCTGCTTGCTGCATCCCGCCAATGCGGCGCCGCCGACGGCCAAGAGCCCGGCTCGCAGGAGGGCGCGGCGGTCGAACGCGCGGCGGTCGAACGCGCGCCGGTCGAAATAAGTCGTCATCGAACTACCTCACACAAATTCACATGGATGATTGCGGACCGTGACCGAGGGGAGGTGCTGCTGGACAGCACTGGACTCGGTGACGCGTGTTCACATCCGCAGAATCGCTGTGCGAGTGAGATGGACGCCGAACAGCGGAGGGCTTCGGCTGCTCGAACGGGCGAGGTGCAGAACGGACTGGCGCCGCTCCGTCAGTGAAAGGGCGCACCACCGGGAACCCGCCAGCAGCAGCAACATGACTGCAGTGACAAGGGCAAGGCAGACCGGCAGCGGGTCGAGCATCCCAGCGTTCCTGTCGCCGGTCATCATCACCGGCGTAGTCGGTGAGAACGCGGCGGGACCATGTGCGGCGTGTTCGGCGACAGTCCCGGCGATCGGGCTGACGACGACAGCTGACGGTGTTGGGACGTGCTCTCGATGAGTTGTGTGGCCCAGCGTATGCATCAGGGTCAGCCCGACGAAGACAGCCATGAGCAGCAGCCATCGGAAAGTCGCTTCCGCGGCGCGCTGCCCTGCCGTCATCGCCTCAGGCCTTTCCTTATCGTGGCCTTTCAGGTCACCGGCCAAAAGTACTATGCACGATAGTACTAGGTCATCCGGGCGGGCGATGTCGGCGGCGTCTCGCTGCCGACGCCGTGGATGGATGAGCGGGAAGGCTTGCCCGGCCCACGTGATCATGGGCGTCCGGCGTTGAGGGTAGATCGTTTATACGTCTTCTTGGGTTCCAGTTGCCGTTCTGTCGGATTTGCTACTACATTGCTTCGTAATTCGTTCGTGACCAACCGACCTCCGCCCTGGAGGTCGCGGACCGACCGCCGAGTCCCGTGCCGCAGCCGGCGCCGCGGGAGCCGGGGACCCATCTGCCATTCGGGGTGAATCCGCCATGCGCGGTAGGGCGACTCCTGGCCCGAACCCGTCAGCTAACCCGGTAGGCCGTATGTGGAGACTTCATGGACCCCGTTGGCAAGATGCTGCTCGACGTCGCCAAGCCCCAGCTCGGTTATCGCGAGAAGGGCGGCGGCTACACCAAGTTCGGCGACTGGTACTCCGAGAACGTCGACAAGGACAACGACTCCTACTTCAAGACAGCGCCGTGGTGTGACATGTTCATCGCCTGGGCTGCCAACCAGGTGGGGGTCCAGGATTGGGTGGGCGAGTTCGCCGCCACCATCGAGCACGCCAAGTGGTTCAAGAAGCAGGATGCCTGGGGGACCAAGCCTGAGCCCGGCGCCTTGGTGTTCTTCGCCTGGTCGGGGTCCAAGGACATCGACGCCATTGGCCACGTCGGCCTGGTGGAAAAGGTCGACGGCCGCACGCTCACCACGATCGAAGCCAACACCGACGCGGTCTACCTCAAGCGCAAAACGCGAGATGTGAAGGACGTCGTCGGCTACGGCTACCCCGCAAAGGTCGAGGTCAAGGGTAAGTCCCTGCCGACAGAGGTCACCGCGCAGGCCACTCCAGCGCCGAAGTACGTGCCCAAACACGCGGCACCCCCGCCGGCGGTCAGTACGGTGACGGCCCCGCCGTCGACCACGGCCGAGGCTGGGCAAACCGGTCAGAGCGCGCCTTCGGCTTCGCTTCCGATGCAGGAGGCTGCGCTCACCGGCACACTTGCGCTCGTCCTTGTGGGCACGGTGGCACTGGCCGTGGGCAAGTCCACGGCGGCGAAGGTGCCCACGGCCGCACCGGTGCGTGTCCGCAAGCGCGGCAAGCACCACCGGACGCCGGTGGCACTGCCCGCCGACGTCACCCCGGCCGATCTCCACGCGGCCGAAGAGTCCACCACCGTGATGCCCGTGATCAGCGCGGCTATTGCTGCCGAGGTGGAGGATCGCGAGTTCTGGGGGCGGGTCTCCCACCTTGAGGACGACCAGGAACTGGCCTTCTGGGACTCGTTGCACGCTGAATTCGTCGCTCCCAGAGAGCTGGTCTGAAGGAAGCGTGAACGAGCGCGAGAACCGCGCCCGGGCACGGTGACCACCTGCCATGCCCGGGCGCGGTTTCCTTTATGCGGGAACCGCCTCCCGCGGACGTTCGGGGGCGGCCGTGAGGCTTCCGGAGCGGGCCAGTGCGTGGATGGCCAGAGCACAGGCCGCTCCCACGGCGGCCAGCGTCCACCAGGGCAGGCTTGGCAGACCTGTTTCACGGCCGGCGTCGAGGGCGGCGCCGGTGAGGAGGTTGCCTATGGCGATGCCGATGCCGGACAGGGTGTTGTAGAGCCCGTAATAGGTGCCGATCATCTTGTCGCCGCCGAGGGCGGCGATGGTGGCCATCTCGAACGGATAGGTGACCATCGTGGCGAGGGTCAGCAGGGCAGCGCTGAGGAGGATGGGGCCGAGCGCGACGGCGTACGCCAGCGGCGCGTTCAACTCTGCGCCCACGGCGGTGGCAGGGACGAAGGAGGCGGCCAGAGCCATCGGGATGAACGAGAGGCCCATCAACGCCAGGCCGCGGGCGAGTGCCTGGCCCGGGGTCCATCGAGCTTTGGCCCATGCGGTCACGCGTACCTGGCCGGCGACCGCGAGCGCGCCGGACACCACGAACAGGAGCGTCACCCCGAGTTCGCCGCCGGTGACCCGCCGGACTTCGATCGGCAGGCCCAGGTAGACCTGGAAGTTCAGGACGTACGAGCCGATCATCGCCAGCGAGAAGAGCACGAAGGCGCGGTTGGCCAGTGCCGTACGCCAGTCTCGGAGCACCGATTCGGTGGCGCCGGCGCGGCTTCCCCGCCGAGCGGGCAGGGCTCTGGCCTGGGCTATGGCCAGCACCGCGAAGAGTCCCGCGGCGACCAGGCAGGTGACGCGGAACGCAATGCCGCCCAGGAGCAGTCCGATGAGCGGTCCGGCCAGGATGCCCAGCTGGTAGAAGACGTTGAAGACGGCGAAGGCCTCGACCTTCCTGTCGCCCGCCTCCTGTGCCAGGTACGCGCGTACGGCCGGGTTGAAGAAGGCGCCGGCCAGCCCCGTGAACGCGGATGCGACCAGGATGACCGGCAGGCTGCTGGCCATCCCGAGCAGAGCGAATCCGACGGTGCGGAGCGCCAGCCCGATCAGGATCATCGGTTTGTATCCCAGGCGGTCGGCCAGGCTGCCGCCGACCAGGAACATGCCCTGCTGGCTCAAGTTGCGCACCCCGAGCGTGAGGCCGACCAGCCAGGCTGCCAGGCCCAGATTCCCCGACAGGTGGTTGGCCAGGTAGGGCATGAGCATGTAGAAGCCCAGGTTGATGGTCAGCTGGTTGATCATCAACAGCCGGATCGGCCGGTTGAACGACCGGAACTGGGTCACGGTCTCCCTCATCGCGGAGTGGCTCCCGTCGTGGTGGCCGCGGGCGCGGTCACGTTGCCGCAGCGGGTCCAGCGGGTGGCTTCGCGTTCGGACGCGTGGGATATCTGGTCGGGGTGTTCGGCCGGGACGACGTCCAGGAGGCCGTGCTCGGCGCAGTACGCGTCGTCGTACACCGTCCCGGAGTAGCGCTCGGGACCGTCGGGAAAGATCGCGGCTATCCGGTGGTGGCCGGGCTCTGCCCTTGCCAGCCAGGAGGCGACCAGGCCCACCGCGCCGACACTCCACCCCCCGCTGGCGTATCGCCCGCCGGCCATGGCGCGGCATGCCCAGACGGCCTCGCCCGGCGCGACCCAGTGCACTTCGTCGTACGCGTCGTAGTGGATGTTGCTCGGGTAGATGCTGCTGCCGAGCCCTCGCATGAGGCGAGGGCGGGCGGGCTGCCCGAAGATGGTGGACCCGGCGGCGTCGACTCCCACGAGGCGCAGATCCGGATAGAAGCGGCGCAGCACCCGGGAGACCCCGGCGCTGTGGCCGCCGGTGCCGACACTGCAGACCAGGACGTCGACCCGTCCCAACTGCCCGGCCAACTCCAGTGCGAGGCCTTCGTAGGCGGCCACGTTGTCGGGGTTGTGGTACTGGTCGGGACAGTAGGAGTGCTGTTCTCGCGCCCTCAACTCCCGCACCCGCTGCCGCCGAGCCTCCTGCCAGCCGCCGACCGGATGCGGCGCCTCGACGACCTCGACTCTGGCGCCGTGGGCGCGCAGGAGATTGCGGATCATCGGCTCCATTCCGGGATCGGTCACCAGCGTCACCGGATGCCCGTACGCGATGCCGGCGAGCGCCAGGCCGAGCCCCAGCGTGCCGCTGGTGGATTCGATGATCGGTTCACCGGGGGACAGATCGCCCCGTTCCCTCGCGCGAGCGATCATGTGCATGCCCGGGCGGTCCTTGATGCCGCCGGGATTGCAGCCTTCGAGTTTCGCCCAGAACCCGTTGGGAGTCTGGCCGAACAGATCGGGAATCCACAGGACGGGGGTGTTGCCGACCATTCCGGCCGGTGACTGGCATGTGGCTCCCCCCACCAGGCGGCCGGGGGTGGTGTTGTCGAGCAGTTCGCGGTCGCGCAGTCCGGTTGTTTCCATCGTTTGCTCCTGGGGTGGCAGGGCTCATGACGACATGGCCCAACGGCGTGAGGTGATGGCGGAAAGCGGGTCATGATCGGTGGTGGCGGGGCCCCGATGCATGACCGGACCGGCTACAGGCGTGCCAGACAGAGCAGGTTCAGCAGAGCGATTCCGCTGATGATGGAGGGGGGTCTGCCATCGCGTTCGAAGGCGTGCCGCACTACCGCCAAGGGGGTGTTGGCAGATCGCCAGAGAAATAGTCTGGAAAGAGCGGCGAGGAGGAAGGCGAGCCAGCCACCGAGCTCGGCCGCTCGAAGCACGACCGAGGCGTCGCATCCGGCAGGGTGCCCATGGGGCAGCCCGTGCGCGCTCTCGGTGTGCAAGGGCGATGTGTTTCCATCGGTGGCCGCCACATGGATGAGCGTCGTATCGCCGTGGACGTGAAAAGCCGATACGACGGTGCCCGCGGCGACCGGAGTGACCAATCCCTCCGCGTGATCTGCCTCGTTGGCTTGGAGTCCCGGCAGGCAGAAAGCGAAGTAGAGCGCCGCGACAGTGATCAGCAGCCCGGCCAGCGCCGGCATGATGCCTCCGCGCTCACGCAGGACACGGTTTTGCAAGGTAAAAGCCCTTTGCGTATGCCACAGCGGTTTCATGACGGCTATACGTGTAATTTGCGGCTCAGAGGACGGAGACGTGCGGGTGGTCCATGTGGTTCTGCGTGATACCGCCGCGATTTTCCATTTGCCGCCATCCGCTGCCGCTGCGCGAGTCCCAGATGCGCTGCCGCCAGATGATGTACTTGATTCCCAGCCGGGAGGCGTTGGCGACGACGTATTTCGCGACGGAGTCGCCATGCGCGGTGGCGGACGCGGACGGCATACGACCGGCTGTGCTCTCCATGAAGTCACAGGCTCTGCCGGAGCCATGGTCCTGCGGGTCGCCAGCTCGATAGCAGCCGATCGTGGGGAACGGGCCGAACTTTCCGTCGATCTCCAGCAGCACCTTGCGCATCCGCGGGGTCATGTAGTTTCCCACCAGCGGGGATTTGGTCTTGCCTCCGACGCCGTCCGGTCGACCGGCCTTGGCCGATTCGGCCTTGTACTTGGCGAGCAGCCTTCGTACCTTGCCCCGCTTGCCCTCAAGGGCGGCGATCTCCCGGCGGACCGAGTCAATCTTCGACTGCGCGGCGCGGCGCGACTTTTGGGCCGCCACGGCCAGCGTGGCGATGTCCCTTACGCGACGATCGCTGTTGCGGGCCAGATACTCGAGTGCGACGGCTTCACGGAGGGATGAGCCATCGCTGTTGAGCACCACAGGCATGGAGGCGGGACCTCCGCTCATGTACGAGCCGGCGACCAGCCCGCGGATCTGCACGCGTGCGGCGTCCAACTCGCCGTTGCGCCGCGCGGCGTCCGCGGTCGCGCGGGCAGCGCTCTCATTCAGGTCCCTGAGGATCTCGATCCGTCCCCGGTAGTCCTTCTCCAGCGCGGCGGCCCGCTTGCTCAGCGCGGCGAGTTGCTTCTCCGGGTCCTTGTCCGGCGCGGAAGTGGCGCCGAGCGTGGACGACGGCGTGGCGCCGACCAACGCGGCGATGGTCAGGGCCGAGAGAAGACCGCGCACCATCCAGGGAGCCCTGCGCGACGACTTGCCCAGCCGCACGCCGTCTCCTTCCTGTGGGGGGTGTTTCGGGTAGCGGAGCTGGACGCGGCTCCACCCATGGGGAAATCTACTATTGGCGATAGTAGGGCATGGGAGGGGCTGGTGTGGTCGGTGTGCCACCCACTGGGATCCGCTCGTTACGCGTGGCCGTACACGATGCCGGTCTTCGCTGACACCGCGACGTACTCCACATCTTCAAATGAGGCGTCCCGCAACGCCTCCACCCAGAACTCCGGAGGCGCCGTTTGGCCACCGCGGGGCAGCGAGCCGGGCCGGAACAGGCTCCCGAGGGAGAACGAGCCAGACGAATACATCAGGTCGCCGATGACAAGCCTTCCTCCCGGCCGCAGCCAGCGACGGATGCGAGCCGTCAGCACCCGCTTGTCCGCGTTGTGGACGTGGTGAAAGGCATAGCCGGACACCGCAAGGTCGGTGCACTCGAACGGCAAGGCCAGCGCCATCAGGTCCTTGGGATACGTCACCACGTTGTTCAGGCCGAGCGCGCTGATCTCCGAGATCGCGGCCGTGGCCTCGACGGCGAACACCCGTTCCGTCCGTTCTGCCAAGCGCCGAGTGAGATGCCCCGCGCCCGCGCCGAGATCGATGCACTGGTCGTCCGGTCGAGGGTCGGCCAGTCTGAGGATCTCCTCGCGCAGCTCGTCGGTCTCGGACGAGGGCGTGTGCTCGTGCAACGAGTCGGCGGTACGGCTCCGCATCCAATTCGGCATGTCGTCGCCTCCAGTCCGTCGTCGCGCACCAGGTGATCACCGCGGGCGCAAACTACTATCGTTAATAGTAGCCGATGAGTCTGTCTCGGCGTTGTCGAGAAGGAAGGTGTAGGTATCCGGGGCCATGGATTGATGGGGAAGTGACAGTTTCATCTCGGTCGCCGTGATGGTCATGGTCGTCCGAGGTGAAGCCGTGGCCGTGGCCGTGGTCTGGGTCGTTGCGCCCGGCGTCTTGGTGCCCGTGCCCGAGTCGTTCGACTCTCCGCCGCCACAGGCGGTCGCCAGCAGCGTGACGTCGGCTATCGCGGACAAGGCGGTGGGCCTGAATCGGATTCCCATCGTCTGCCTCCTCTCGTTTGTGGACCTCGTCCGAACGCGCTCATCCGGTGGCCGGCTGTGTCGGGATCCGCCGCGACGGAGTCCTTCCTTCGCAACTCCATCATCTACTATCATTCGTAGTAACTGGCTCGCGGTAGAGGTCGTGAGTCCGTGCGGCGCTGGGCGTTCCGCCTGCCTGTGAAGGACGTGATGTGATCATGCCCCTCCCGCCCTCCGGGGAGCTTGAGGCTTTGATCATGGAGCGAATGTGGTCGTACGGGTGCCCCGTGGACGCGCGGCGGGTCTTCGAGGATCTGGCCCAAGTCCGGGATGTCGAGTGCGACACCGTTGCGACGCGCATGGATCTGCTGCAGAGGGAGGGCTGGTTGGCGTCAGAGCCGGCCGGCGACTCGCGGTTGTACACCGTGGTCGCCGCTCGCGAGAGCTATGTCGCCAGACTGGTCCGCGAAATCTTGGCCGGCCCGGCTCACACTGCCGCGGCGTTCGTCCACTCCTGGCCCCTTCCGGACGCGAAGTAGCCCCCCGGCACAGCGGTGACCGCCCACACCGGATGATTCCACCAGAGCACGGGCGTCATGCGGGCCCTGCTCGATAAGTCTTCCTATCGTCGATAGTAGTAGCTCTATGGCTCTATTTGCCCAATCTCAGGCGATGACGGCCGGTCAGGCTTGGTTTGATTCGACTAACTACTATGTTGGGTAGTATTAAACTCTGGGAGTTGGACTGCTACCTGGACGGTGATCTGCGGCGCATGACCGATGCACCCAAGCCGGAAGCGACAACGGTGATGTTGCGCGTCATGGAACTGAGTGACGTGCCGCTCGTAGCTGAGCTCCATCGCCGCTGCCTTCATCAGGGGTTCTTCGTGGACCTCGGCGAGCGCTTCCTAGGGCACTACTACCGGACGTTCGTCACCAGCCCGGCGGCGGTCACACTCGTCGCGGAACGCGAAGGCGTCTTCGCCGGCTTTCTGGTGGGCACGGTGGACGAACGCGTCCATCGACGTCATGTGGCACGTCTGGATCGGGGACGGCTGGCGCGGGCCGGTGCGCTGTCGCTCACGCTGCGTCCCCGGCTGACGGCCAAGTTCGTGCGCACTCGTGCGCGCCGCTATGCCCAGGGGCTGGACAGGGCTCGCCAGTCCGGAACGGAGTCCAGGCCGAGCAAGACCACGGGAGTCCTGCACCACATGGCGGTGAACGATACGGCTCGTCGCAGCGGAGTCGGGCGGATGCTGGTCGACGGGTATGCCACTCTCGCGCGGACGCAGGGCACGAGTCGGCTGACCTTGGAGGCGCGCGAGGACAATCCCGGGGCCCAGCGGTTCTACGAGGATCTCGGATGGACTCCGCGGGACAAGCACGCCGGCGTCGACGGCGGCGAATGGCTGACTTACGGACTGGACCTGTGAAGGTGAAGAACCTGCGCGGGCTTCCCGCGATGGCGGCGCTGGTCTCCGTCGCCGCGTGCTCCGGGATCGGGTCTCCCGCCGCGGGGACTCGTCAGACCACACCGGCTCGTGGGCCCGCGACAGCGTCGGCCCTGCCCGAGTTGCCGAGAGTGAGGCCGTACGTCATCGCCGCCGATGAACCGGCGCCCGAAGTGAAGCGCGCCGCCGTCCGTTTCATCGAGGTGCTGACCAACTACGACGATGGCGGCGGGCTCGCCGTGGCGACCAGGAAACGCCTCGCCGCGGCCGGCCTGTCACCGGCTCTCGCCGGGCAGGCCGGAGTTCTTCTCACACCGTCAGGGGCCGGAGCCGGGGAGGTCGTCTATCCACAGCTCGGTGGCCTGACACGATCATCGGCGTCGATCATGGCCGTGGTACGGCTGACCACGAGACAGGGCGCGAACATCTCGACGTCCATACGCACGATCGACGTCAGGCTCGCCAGGAGCGCGGCGGGCTGGGTGGTCGCGCGAATCGCCTCCACCGGCGGACTGCGCCTGGGGGACGGCCGGGCTCCGAGCCCACTTGCCGCCCGGGTCCTGGCCAATGATCGCATCGTGCTGCCCGACACTGCCCGTTGGGACATCCAAGCCGGCCGCCTGGATGCGCGCGTTCTGCGGTTGATGCTCGGAATCGCAGCCAAGCACACCATCTCCGTCACCGTCCTTTCCACCGGCCATCCCTTTCAGGTCTATGGCAGCGAATCTGTGAGCAACCACAAACGAGGAAGAGCGGTCGACATCTGGGCGGTCGACGGCCGCCGCGTCGCGGAACAGCGCCGCGGCACCGGCGCCCCGGCCCGTCTCATCGCGGTCCAGGCGCTCGCCAACGGTGCGACCGAGGTCGGCGCGCCCTGGGTCGTGTCAAGCAGCCGTGGAACGTCGTTCACCAACACGGTTCACCAAGATCACCTGCATCTCGGTTTCAAGCGCTGACAGGCCCGCCGCGAGGTCTCGCACCGGGCTCGCAATGACTCGACAGCTCGTGGCCATACCCGATGACGTGGACCCGGCTGATGATCCGCAGCAGACCGTGCCGCTCCCTGATCGCGTGGATGCGCAGGCCAGCGTCAAGGAGGAGTCAGCGGCTGGAGTCGCCGGGCGGTGAGAGACATGGGGCTGCCCGGCATCCGTTCAGCTCGCGGATGATCGGCACCGTGTCAGAAGGTTAGGTGGCAGTGCTGCTCGATGACGGCCGTAATGGCAGGGTTGAGGGCCAGGGTCAGCGGCAGGGCCGCGAGCAGGCCGATGCCGATCGCTCCGGTCAGACGTGCGGTACGGGACAGAGGGTTGGACGGAGCCAGCATCCTGCGGACGCGCAACAACGCCGTTCCGCCTCCCGCGCCGAGCGCGGCGGCGGGAGTCCGGCCGCTCGCGACGGTGACCAGCGCCGCGGCCACGGTGGTCCGGTCATGTGTCCGGGCGGCCACGTCGTCGGCCAGGAGCTCGATGAGCCGGCTGATCTCCGCCCGCGCCGCCCGGAACAGCGGGACGGCGGGAAAGGCCCGGTTCACCGCCATGGCGAGGTTGACGGCCATGGCATGGCGGCCACGAAGATGAGCCCTCTCGTGGGCCAGCACGGCGGAGAGTTGGTCCGCGTCGAGTCCGGCCAGGGCGCCGCTGCTCACCACCACGCACCGGTGACGGCCGGGCAGGCAGTAGGCGAGCGGCTCATCATGCTCGATCACCATGGCATCGAGGTCGGGACGGGGACGAGCCACCATCATGAGGACCCTGAGGTGGCGCCGCCGCTGCACCACGATGGTGACGACCATCACCAGGACGTGGCCAATGATCCAAAGCGTGATGCCGCCGGCGACCGCGAGGCCCCCGTAGGCGCCGATCGGCTGAGGCGTGTTCTCGTAGTGCGCCCGGATCATCATCCGGCAGGCCGCCAGCAGATCCGCCAAGCCGTGCGGCGCCTGTGCGATCGGTACGACGAGGGCGAGGCCCGCGAGGATCACCGCTCCCAGAACCGATGCGGTGGCCGCCTGCCAGGCGATGACGCCCAGCCGCGGCGCCCGTTCCGCCCAGCTCCCCAACCGCAGCAACCTCGGCCCAAGCGTGCCGAGAACGACGGCGTAAACAAGGAGCGCGGCTGTGGCGGTCACTTGGAACCCTTGGGCGGCACTACTTTGAGTGCGGTCTGCAGGGCCTCCGCCTCGGCAGGGGAGAGCTCCGTGAGAAAGTGCACGAGCGCGGCGGTCTGGTTGTCGCTGGTAGCCAGGGCCTCACGCATGAGCTTGGCGGTATAGCCCTCGCGGGAGCCGACCGGCTCATAGACGTAGGCACGCCCCACCCGCTTGCGGCGCAACCAGCCCTTCTTGTGGAGATTGTCCATCACGGTCATCACCGTCGTGTAGGCGATGGTCCGCTCCTGCTGCAAGTCCTCCAGGACATCGCGGACGTTCGCGGAGTGGCCGTACGACCACATGCGCTCCATGACGACGGCCTCCAGGTCGCCGAAGCGCTGCCCGGCCATGCGCCACCACCTTCGTCGTCGACTCCCGCAGCCAACCAACTCGATACTACAGGTCTTAGTAGCAAGGGAGTGAGTCTGTGAGCCGGTGAGCTCGTAGGTGCTCTTGTGAATCAGTTCGGTGCCGGCCGGTAGGCCATGGTGAAGCTTCGACCGCCGTCCCGGGATTCGTGGACGCTGCCGTCCTCGGTTGCGGCAAGCAGCCGCCGGGCGTCCACTGCGGTGAACGCGGTCGCCTGCCCGCCGGGAAGGCGACCGAGCCTCTGCCAGGATCCATCACCGGGACGGCCGCTGTGCACCTGTCCGTCCACGCCGACGCCGACCAGGCCCCCGCCGTCGACGGCGTCGAGGTGGCTGAGCAGGGGCGTGCCGGAAGCTTTCGTGAACGTCGCGCCGCCGTCGTCACTGACCTGAACCCCTTCTGGGGTCGTCGCGTGCACCCGATCCGGCCGGTTTCGATGGGCCGCCAGATCTACCACCTGCAGCCGCGCCCCGATGATCCACTTACGGCCCTCGTCGTCGCTGCGCCGGACCTGCCCGGTCTGGCTGTCGAAGGCGTACAGCTTCGTGCCTGCGGGTTGCAGGCCGTGGAAGTCCGCGCTGCCGCCCTCCGAGACCTCCGTCCAGGTGGCCCCGGCGTCGGCGGAACGGAGCAGGCCCAGGTGCGGCCGGGCCCCCTTGGCCATTTCGGCGGCGGCCGGGTGGCCGCTGGCCAGGAAGGTCTTCGGGCCGACGATCGTGAAGCCCATGGTGTCCTGGAACCGGCCGGCGACGCGGGCCGCCCGGTCCTGGCCGATGATCCGGAACACTCCGTAGTGCGCGGCCACATAGATCGCGCCGTCCGCCGGGTCGACGCCGAGACCGTGAATGTGGCCGATCCCCGGGTCGGCACCGGCAGGCGAGGACGCCGTGGTCGATGTGGTGTCGTCTCCGCCGCAGGCCGCCAGGACGAGTGACACCGTCGCGGTGAGCGAGACCGCGAGGGTTGCCCGCCGGGAACGTCTAGTCGTCCGGGACATCGCAGTGCCTCCGCTCATGGCACGCATCCAGGGGTGCGCGCTATCGGCCCAGACGGCCGGGTTCTTTTCACTATGCTGAATAGTAGAGGAGGTTGGGTGGCGCGCGTCGGCCGGGCCCGAGCGCGGCCGGCACGACGGGCCGGTGCTACCGCCCGAGATCGAGGAGCAGGGTCCCGACGCTCTCACGTCCTCGTCCCGATGCGTGCCTGGACGCCTCTCGCATGGCCACCCCGCTCAGTCCTCGTTCCGAGGAGACCAAGGAGGTTGGCGGCCAGACCGGATATCGACACCGCTCAACGAACCAACAGGCCCGGCGTCGATTGCGACGCCGGGCCTGTCACGGTCCGACCGGGTATCGCGGCGCGAAGCCGGGGGCCATCACAAGCTGACCCCCGGGCCGCTGGTGATCACATGTTCTTGAGCAGGTTGCGCATGGTGGTGATCTCGGCGGTTTGCGAGGTGATGATGGCGCCGGCCATGGTCTTGGCGGCGGGGAACTGTCCCGAGGTTTGTTCCTTTTTGGCCATGGTGACGGCGCCTTGGTGGTGTTTGATCATCATGTCGAGGAAGGCCTTGTCGTAGGCCATGCCGGACAGCTTGTTGAGCTTGGTCATGTCCTGGGCGGACATCATTCCTTCCGCGCCGCCGTGACCGCTGTGGTCCATGCTGGCCCCCGGTGATGGCATCGAGGCGCCCCAGCTGGTGAGCCAGGCGGTCATTTGCTTGATTTCTGGGTCCTGGGCCTTCTCGATGTCGGCGGCCAGTTTTTTCACCTGTGGCATGGAGGCCTTGGTCTTGGCCGGTTTGGCCATCTCCAGTGCCTGCTGGTGATGCGGGATCATCATCTGGGCGAACATGACGTCCTGGTCGTTGTGCTGGCCCGGCTGCTGACCTGTGGCCGGCGTGGCGCTGGTGGACATCGAGTGGCCCGGCTGTGAACTGCCGGATTCCTTGTCGTCTCCGCCGCACGCGGCGAGGGTGAAGGCCAGGACGGGCGTGATGATGAGCGGGATCGTGCGTTTCATGATGGACCTTCCGTGTTGTGAGGGATGACGGGGGACGCGGTCGCCACAGGGCGCCGCGCGGTCGCCGTCACAGCCGCAACACGGCCGATCGGAATGCCAGCGGAGGGGGCGAGCGGCCCGCGTCCCGGGGACGGGGCCGCACGGTGCTCCGGGGAACGAGGAACGCAGGCCTCCATGTCCGCCACGCGGCAAGGAGGAGCACGACGAAGGAAACCAACGTCAGCAGGGCCAAGCAGATCTCGCCGCCTGAGTGATGCTCAGGATCATGCGAGCCGTTGCTGTGCGATCCACCGTGGCCGGACCCGCCATAGCTGGCGTCAGCGTGACCGGAGTCCGCGTGGCCGACGAGCCCATGCTCGGCGCTGATGCCCGGCACCCCTGAGGCGTCCACAGGGCTGCTGGATGCTTGAAGTCCGTGCATGGCCATCACGCAAGAGACCAGGAGGAGTCCGAGGAGAGCCGTCCATGAGACGCCGAGCCGCCCTTCGCGGAGCGGGGGAGCGCCACTGTGGCACTCGCGCTGTGGACTGACGACCGAGGTCGGCAGTTGGGCGTGCACCTCTGGCGGACGGGACCTCGCGCCAGCCCTGGCCGTGCGATTTTGCACGGGTGCCCCCTGCATGGACCTTCTCGCCCCTCCAGCCGTTAGCGCATCACCAAGATCCGTTAACTAGACAGCTTAGTAGACACGGCCCCGGAATGTGGACCGGCCGGCGGCAGCGGGCGTGGTGAGACTTGTCCGGAACGCTGATCCGCCTGGTGGATCACGTTCACCGATCCCGCATGATCGCCTAGCCCAAACCGAACGGGCTCTCGTCCCCTGTTGGGGGGACCTTGCGGCGCTGAATGTGGACGGTGGGTTTCCGCTTCCGTGGGGACGCGCCTTGGTCCGGCCGGGTCGTAGCGTCCTGATCGTTCACTCCCCACATGGAAGGACGATGATGGCTGCGGAGATTTCACGAGGGCGCTTCCTTCGCGCGGTCGGCGGGACCGCAGCCGGCGCGGTGCTGGCCGGCTCCATGGGTGGTGCTTCGTCGGCGGCGAGCGCCGCGGCCGCTGAGGCGGATGTCCTTGAGGTGCCTGGCGCCGCGCTGTACTACGAAGTGCACGGCAGCGGACCGGTGCTCATCATGATCCCGGGGGCCAGCGGCACCGCCGACACCTTCAGGAAAGTGATCGGGTACCTGGCGGCGCGCTACACGGTCGTCGTCTACGACCGCCGTGGCTTCGCCCGCAGTCAGCTTCGCGGAGCGCAGGACTACCGCCATCGTTTCGAGACCGATGCCGACGATGCCCTCCGCCTGATCGAGCAGGTGGGCACCGGACCGGCCACCGTCGTGGGAAGCAGCTCCGGCGCGCTGGTGGCGTTGGAGGCGCTCATCCGCGACGCGTCGCCCATCCGCACGGTCGTTCCGTACGAGCCGCCCGCGATGAGGCTTTTGCCAGACGGCCGCACCTGGATCGATTTCTTCTTCGCCATCTACGACCTGTATCGCCGTTCGGGGACCGTTGTCGCGCAACAGAAATTCGCCGAGCGGATCTTGACCGAGTCGGACCGGGCCAGCCTGCCCCCGCCACCCGGGAACGGCGAGCCCATCCTGGTCAACACCACCTACTGGTTCGAGCGCGAACTGCGTCAATATCCCGCCGTGGACCTCGACCTGGGAACCCTCGTCCGATACGCCGACCGGATCCTCCCGGCCGTCGGCGCCGAATCGCACGGCCGCCCCACTCACGAGGCGACCGCAAAGCTGGCGGCCAGGCTTGACCGGGACCTGACCGAGCTACCTGGCGGTCATCTCGGCTTCCTGTCCCAGCCCGCCGCCTTCGCGGAGCGGCTCCTCGACCCACTTGACCGCGCAGGAAGGTGAGCACGTGCGGGCGATGGTCCGGTTTGGCCTAATTTGGCCGGATCCGCGTCCGTTGATGATCACTATCAGTGTTAGTTTCGATACACAAAGTATCGATTCGTCTGGCTGCCCGCGTGGTCGTTCCGGGGCGTCAGCGAGGGGAGTCACTCATGGCTGTGCAGCCGCAAGTGACCGACTTTTCCCGTGATGTGCTCGGCCGGTATGTGTGCAACACCTTGGCCGAGGCTGTGGCCAGCACCGACGGGCAGGCCTCACCGGGTGCTCGTCCGTTCGATGTCATCGTCGTCGGGGGTGGCAGTTTCGGTGCGGCGGTGGCCGCCCACCTGTTCAACGTGGACGCCTCGCGGATGCATCGGGTCCTGGTCCTGGAGGGCGGCCCGTTCCTGCTCCCCGAGCACGTACAGAACCTGCCGATGCTGGGTCTGAACGTGCCCGGTGCGACCAGCATCGCGGCGCTGCGGCAGGTGGGGCAGGCGACCGTGCCGCGCAGCGAGGTGTGGGGGCTGGCCTGGCATTCCCCGGTGCCGTTCCCAGGACTGGCGTACTGCGTGGGCGGCCGGTCGCTGTACTGGGGTGGCTGGGCACCCCGGCCGCTGCCTGAGGAACTGTCACCGGCAGTGTGGCCGAAGACCGTGGTGGATGACCTGCAGGGCGACCAGTTCGATACCGCCGGCGAGCAGCTGGGGATCGACCAGACCAACGATTTCATCTTCGGTGCGCTGCAGAACGCGCTACGGGAGCGCCTGTACGAGGCGGTGACCGATGGGGGCATTACCGGGGCGCTGGACTTGGGGCCGCTGCCGGACCACCCGGCAGCGGGCGGCGGCCTTCCCTCTGTGGCGGAGCTGACCCGCCTTCTGGGGATCAGTCGTGAGGCCGCCAGCGGACGTAGCGCGCAAGAGCTCGCGGATCTGCTCAAGCTGGAGGCGCCGCTGGCGGTGCAGGCCAGCACGCGGTCTGGCTTCTTCCCCAACAACAAGTACAGCGCGGGGCCGTTGCTGGTGCAGGCCGCTCGTGCCGCCTGGGCCGAATCGAGCGGCAACGACGCCGACAAGCGGTTGATGATCGTCCCTCGATGCCACGTGATCGGCCTGGATACGCGCGGCAGCGAGGTCATCGGGGTGCAGACCGGCCAAGGGTATGTGCCGGTGGCGCCCGGCGGCTCGGTAGTGATCGCGCTGGGCGCGATCGAGAGCACCCGGCTGGCCCTGGACGCCTTCGGGGCCCAGCCCGGAACCGGCCCGATCGGCAGCGGGCTGATGGCGCACCTGCGCTCCAACCTGACCATCCGGATACCGCGCCAGGCACTGGGCCGCATCGCTCAGCGGGAACTGATGGCCGCAGCCTTGTTCCTCAAGGGACGATCGGTGGTCGCCGACGGACCCGAACGCTTCTTCCACCTGCAGATCACCGCCGCCGGGCTCGGGCCCCGGGGCGGGGACTCCGAGGCCGAACTGTTCAAGAAGCTGCCGGACATCGATCTTTTCAACCGATTCCGCTCCGCCGACGACACGCACGTGGTGATCACCCTGCGAGGGATTGGCGAGATGGATCCCGACAACCCGGCCAGCCAGATCCGTCTGGATCCCGAACGCGACGAGTACGGCGTTCCCCGCGCGCTGGTGCAACTGGCGGCCAGCCAGGCCGACCGGCAACTGTGGGACGACATGGACGCCTGCGCCGATGACGCCGCCCTGGCCTTCACCGGCGGCGCAGCGTTCGAGATCCTGGATGGCGCGAGGTTCCGCCCGGCCGCCGCCGGGCAGGCACCCTCCGATGTGGTGCCGTTCAACCGCCGCCGTGACGGGCTGGGCACCACCCATCACGAGGGCGGGACTCTGCGCATGGGCGACGATCCCGCAACCTCGATCACCGACGCGGACTGCCGCGTGCGCGGTGTGGACAACGCCTACGTGGCGGGCCCGGCACTGTTCCCTCGGCTGGGTTCGCCCAACCCGATGCTCACCGGTGTCGCGCTCGCCCGCCGGCTCGCCGGGCACCTCACTCCTACCCGCCGCTTCGCCGCGCCTGACGATCATCAGGTGTTGTTCGACGGCACCGACATCAGCGCCTGGCAGATGGCCGGGGCAGGCCGGTTCCAGATCGTGGACGGAGCGCTGCAGGCCATTCCCGGTGACGGCCTTGGCCTGCTGTGGTGCACCCGTCCCACCCCAGCCGATTTCTCCCTGCGGCTGCAGTACCGGCTGACTCGACCCGACGACAACGCAGGGGTGTTCATCCGTTTCCCTGACCCCACCAGCAAGGGTTACGACAACACCGCCTGGGTCGCGGTGCACTTCGGCTTCGAGATCCAGATCGACGACCTGGCCCGACCCGACGGCGCCGATGTGCACCGCACCGGCGCCATCTACGGCGTCGACGGTCAGACCTACACCCGGCCACTGGTCAGGCAACCCGGCGAATGGAACGACTACGAGATCCGTGTCAGCGGCCAGCGCTACACCGTGATCCTCAACGGTCAGCAAAGCACCACCTACACCAACATCGACCTCGCCCGCGGACTGCCGACCACCGCGCAAACACCCAGCTACCTCGGCCTACAGGCCCATACCGGACGTGTCATGTTCCGCAACATCCGCATCAAAGGCCTCTAGGCCTCTAGGCGTTGCACCGGGGCGGTCGATGACCTCGTCTCGCCTAATGTAACCACGGTTGCACTGAGGCACCGGCTTCGAAACCCTGGGGAAGACGGCCCTGGTTTCGCAGGTGGTGGAGGAGGTGTGAAACCATGGTTACATGTCCTTGTCTCGGATACGGCGGCTCGCACTCGAGTGACCACCATCATCCGCGCACGCGGCCGGGCAGCACGGTCCTGGGGACTGGGTGCTGTTGTCCTATCGGCTGCCGCGCGAGCCATCGACGCCGCGGATCAGTGTGTGGCGCAAGCTCAAGCGGCTGGGGGTCGCGCAGATCTCCGACGGGCTGGTGGCGCTGCCCGCTGATGCGCGCACCCGCGAGCACCTGGAGTGGATCGCCGATGAGGTGACCGATGCCGGTGGCAACGCCACCATCTGGTTCGCCCGCCCCGCCAACCTCGCCCAAGAGCGCGAGCTGGCCACACAGATGGCGGCCGCCCGCGCCGCCGAATACTCCGGCGTAGCGGCCCGGGCCGGCCAAGCCGCCGAGGCCGCCGAGCCCGGCTCGGCAGCCCGGCTGGCGGCGCTGCGGCGGCTGCGGGCTGAGCTGCGGCGGATCGCGCGGCGCGACTACTTTCCGCCCGCCGAACGCCAGCACGCCCGTGCCGCGGTCGAGGCCTTGACCACCGGCACCCTAGCCACCGGCACCCCAGCCAACGACACCCCAGCTGGCGCGGCGTCCGCCGAGCTCTCCCCGCCAGTCCCCACGTCCCAGGAGACACCACCATCATGAGATGGGCGACCCGTGCCGGGATTCATATCGACCGTGCCGCGTGCGCATGGTTGATCCGCCGTCACCTCGACGAGTCGGCCGAGTTCGTCTTCGTCACCGATCCCGCCGAGGTGCCTGGTGACGCGACGCCGTTCGACATGCGCGGAGCCGACCTCGGTCACCACGGTGCCGACTGCAGCTTCGAGACGATCCTGCGGCGTTACGACCTGGCCGACCCGGTGCTGTGGCGGATCGCTGAGATCGTGCACGAGGCCGACCTGGACGACGAACGCTACGACGCTCCTGAGGCGGTGGGATTCGACGTCGCGCTGCGCGGGCTGTTGATGGTCTGCGACGACGACCGCATCGTTGAGCTCACCAAACCGTTGTTCGACGGCCTGTACGAATACATCCGCCGCGCCACCCTCCTGGGACGAGACCCCGCATGACAACCGAGCCCACACACTCCGGATCGACGGCGTCCAACGCGGCGATCAGTCCTGAGGGCGCAGTCGACGTGGTCCCCTTCCGGCACGCGGTACGGGCCTGGTTCGCCATCTCGCTGCAGACCTTCGGCGGTCCCGCCGGGCAGATCGCCGTTATGCAACGCACCCTGGTGGAGGAGCGTCGCTGGATCGGGCAGCAACGCTTCAACCACGCCCTGTCGTACTGCATGCTGTTGCCCGGCCCTGAGGCCCAGCAACTGGCCATCTATGTCGGCTGGCTGCTCAACGGCACCCGCGGCGGCCTGGTGGCAGGCACCCTTTTCGTCCTGCCCGGTGTGCTGGCGCTGCTGGCGTTGTCGGCGATCTATGTCGGCTGGGGCACCACCACTCTGATCACCGGCCTGTTCGCGGGTCTGGCCCCGGCCGTGCTCGCGATCGTCGCCCAGGCCGTCATCCGCGTCGGGCGCCGTTCCCTCACCCATCCCGCGCTGATCGTGCTGGCGGTCGCCTCGTTCGCCGCGCTCGCGGTGTTCGCCGTTCCGTTCCCCATCGTCATCGCCGCGGCCGCGCTGGCCGGATGGTTGCTGGCCCGCGCCCGCCCGCACATCTTCACCCTCAACAAAGGCCATGGCAGTGACGGTGGCCCGGCACCGTTGATCTCCGACGACGCCCTGCACCACCAACCGCCCAGCTGGCGCCGAGCCCTCAAGGTCCTGACGATCGGGCTGGCCGCCTGGGGCATCCCGCTGGCCATCGTCGCCGCGGCGACCGGCACCGGCAGCGTGTTCACCACCCAGGGCCTGTACTTCTCCGGCGCCGCCCTGGTCACCTTCGGCGGCGCCTACGCCGTGCTCGCCTACGTCGCCCAAAGCGCCGTGCACACCTACGGCTGGCTCGCCCCGGGCGAAATGGTCCGCGGCCTGGCCCTGGCCGAGACCACCCCTGGCCCCCTCATCATGGTCGTGCAGTTCGTCGCGTTCGTCGGCGCCTACCGCGACCCCGGCGACCTCAACCCCTGGATCGCCGCCCTCCTCGGCGCGCTGCTGACCACCTGGGTCACCTTCGTGCCCTGCTTTGTGTTCATCTTCCTGGGTGCCCCATCGGTCGAACGGCTCCGCGGGAACACCTCGATCTCAGCAGCCCTCACCGGCATCACCGCCGCCGTCGTCGGCGTCATCGCCAACCTCGCCCTCTACTTCGCCGTCCACACCCTCTTCCGCATGACCGACGACCGCGACTGGGGACCCGTTCACCTCCAGATCCCCGACCTGAGCACCTGGCGCCCCACCGCACTGATCATCACCCTCGCCGCCTTGATCATGATCTTCCGGCTGCAGTGGAGCGTCCTGCGCACCCTCGGCGCCTGCGCCGCCCTCGGCCTGGCCGCCACACTTGTGTGGTGACGGTCTGTTAGGCGGGGGAGTGGCGTGTCTGGGTCACCAGCCGTTCAGCTGCGGGACCGCCACCGGGCGGTGCGGCGCAGGGTCCGGTCGGCCAGTCCGTACAGCCGCTCGTTGTGAAGGACGAAGTGCTTCGCCCGACCTAGGGCCTGTCGGGTAGATCTCGGTGTTGGGATCACGTGCAGGCCGATCTCTGGCACCACCCCGGTGGACGCAACCGGGTCGCGTCCTGCGGTGGACGATGGAGGTGCGCCGGGCACAGGCGGCAGCCGCTGGGGTCGCTGACACCGAGGTCCCCTTCGCCGTGGCGGTTCCGGGGCGGCGGGGCGGCGTCGAACGCGGACAGGTCACGTAGCCGAATCAGGCGGGGGCGGGCTGCTTGTTGGTGCTGGCCACATCGGCTCGTCTGGGTCCTCGTACAGTGCCATCGCGCGGGCGCGGGTGGCGGTGGGGGACGGCGCGGAGGCCGGTATGTCGTCTGGCGTCGCGTCGGAGACGTCGGCGGAGCGGCGGGAGCCCGCCAGTGCGGCGAGAGCGGTGGTGATGGGCACGGCGGCGATGAGGCCGAGGGTTCCGGCGACGGCGCGGACGATTTCCTGGGCGAGCACGGGGCTGGTCAGGGCCTGGCCGAGCGGCATGTTCCCGATGTTGAACATCAGCAGCAGCGGCAGTGAGGCGCCGGCATAGGCCAGGATGATGGTGTTGATGACCGAGGCGATGTGCGCGCGTCCGACGCGGGTGGCGGCGCGATAGAGCTGGAAGAAGCCGTACGAGGGGTTGGCGCGGGCGAGTTCGGTGACGGTGACCGCCTGGGTCACGGTGACGTCGTCCAGCACGCCGAGTGACCCGATGATGATGCTGGCCAGTAGCAGGCCCTTGGTGTTGATGTTGTAGTCGATGTCCAGGTAGAGCGAGCTGTCGTCGGTGATCCCGCTGAGGTGGGTCAGGTCGATGGCGGCCGTGGCGAGCAGGCCCGTCAGCGCGAGGCACAGCATCGTCCCCACGACGGCGATCGCCGTGGGGACCGTGAAGCCGTGGGTGAGGAAGAGCACGACGAGGATGATCGCCGCTGCGCACACGATGGCGACGAGCAGTGGCGGGCTGCCGGCCAGGATGGCCGGTATCAGGAAGGTCAGCAGCAGCGCGAAGGTGATGCCCAGGCCGATCAACGCCGTCAGTCCCCGCAGGCGGCCGAACGCGATCACTGTGATGATGAACGCGGCGCCGACGATCCACAGCGGGACAGAGCGTTCGTGGTCGGAGATCTGGTAGGTGCCGGCGCCGGCGTCGCCCGCCATGGCGATCAGCACGATCTCGTCGCCGGGCCCGTACCTGCTCGACCCGGGACCACTGGGCAGTTCGGTGGTGACGACCTGCCCGGACTGTGCGCCGGAGGTCAGCTCGACCTTCGCGTCGCCGCACCGGGCGGGCGTACGGCCCTTGGGCTTGCCGTCGCCGGAGCCCTCCGCCCCGGGCGGCGTGTCACCCTCCGGGGCGCCCACCACAGGACATTGCTTGAAGGTGACGGAAATGATCGTTCCGGTGACGTGCTGCTGCTGAGCGCCTGATTTGGCCGGACCGGGGTCGCGGTCATCCGGCCACAGCCAGACCAGGGCCACCAGTGTGGCCAGGGCGAGCGGGATCAGGACGGCGAGGGTCGCGCGGACGGCGCCGGGGGAGGACGGGGTCGTCGGGCCGTGTGAGTGTTCGGCACCCATGCTCGTCTACCTGGTCGAGACGTTGGGGAGGTGGCTGGAGGGCGGAGTCGGCACCGGCACACATTACTGCCCATCTGAGGCATTGGCCGCGAAATGACGACTTGCGTTCGCCTCCAGTGGTTCTGTGCTTTGGCCGTGTTCTTGCTGATCATAGGTAGGACAGGGTTGCCCCGCCCCCGGCACTCCCTACGCCGAACCCTCCCAAGCTCCTTCATGACCTCGCATGCACGGCTTGCACCTCACGCCGCGTGAGGCCGTAGCGTCCGGAGTGGGTGATGACATGGACGAGCGACATTGGAAGGTCGGTGAACTGGCGGACGCGACCGGGCTGACCGTTCGCACGCTGCACCACTTTGACGAGATCGGACTCTTGCGCCCCACCCGGTCGCAAGCCGGACATCGTCTCTACACCGCCGACGACGTGCGCAGGCTTTACCAGATCATCGCCCTGCGTCACCTCGGAATACCGCTGCGGGAGATCGACCAGACCCTCGACGGGGACGTCAACGATCTCGAACGAGCCGTACGCGGCCAACTGGAGCACGTCGATCGGGTGATCATGCAACAGGGCCAGGTGCGTCGACGACTCCTGGCACTACGGCAGACCGTCCACCACGCGCAAGAACCGTCGATCGACCAGCTCATCGACACGATGGGGGCCATCATGCAGGCTGGCTACTTCACACCCGAAGAACTGGCGCGGGCACGGCAGCGCCACCAGGAGCCCGGCTTCGCCGCGAAATTCACTGACTGGCAAGAACGATGCGCGCACCTCACCGAGGCGATCAAAGCCGAGATCCAACGTGAAACCGACCCGGCCGACCCGGCGGCACAGGCTCTCGCCCGGCAATGGACCGAGGCGATGTACGAGATGACCGAGGGCGACAGGCGCATGCTGTCGGCGATCTACGCAAAGATCGAAGGCAAGGGACCGGCAGCCGCCACAAACGGCATCCTGGACACCGACACGTGGGACTACCTCAAGCTGACGTTCGCAGTGGGATACAGCGAACGCCAGTGACACCAGCGAATACGGTGACCTCGACGTGACTGCCGATAACACAGATCCCGCCACGAACGGTCCCGTCGACGTGTGCGGCGCGGCGAATTGCCCCATGGCGACCCCCTGTCCTGGGACGTGATGACGCAGGTCGCGGCCTCCCTCAAAGCGAACAACGCACCGGCGCGGCCACTTGGCGGTCGGACGGTGAAGCGCGTCCTGGCCATGGGCGAGTCCTCGTTCGTGCGCCATTGGGAGGTCGCCGGGTCGTCCCACGCCTCACCGGACGCCGGAACCTACGTCGATCGGATGGTCCTGCGCGACCAGTCGATCATCGGGCCGTCCGGGACCACTGTCGTTCTCGAGTGCCATCGGCCGCCCGATCCTCGGTAGGGAGCTGAGAGGGGCCGGAGCTAGCCGGGTCCGGCCTCGCCGGCCTGTGTGGCGAGGCCGGAACCACCAGCTGGCGTCAACCTCCGTAGTGCAGCCAGACGGACTTGAGCTCGGTGTACGCGTCGATCGCCCAGGGACCCATCTCCCGGCCCCATCCCGAGGCCTTGTAACCGCCCCACGGTGCAGCCATGTCCGGGATCGGCGGCATGTTGACGAAGACGGCACCGGCCTTGATGCCGTTGGCGAGCCGCTGCGAGGTCGCGATGTCGTTCGTCCAGATCGTTGCGGCAAGGCCATATTCGGTGTCGTTCGCGCGGGCGAGCAGGTGGTCGAGTTCGGCGGCGTCGTCGTACGTCGTGATCGCGAGCACTGGGCCGAAGATCTCCTCATGCATGATCGTCATCTCGTCGTGCACTCCGGAGAACAGCGTCGGCTCGAAGAAGTAACCGTCGCCGTCGACCGGGTTCCCCCCGGTGACCAACTCAGCACCCTCTTCCACACCTGTGCGCACGAGACGGTCGACGTGGTCGCGGTGCCGGCCGGAAACGAGTGGCCCCAGAGCCGTGGACTCGTCGGCCCCAGGTCCGAGGCGCAGGGAACCCATGCCCGCGGCGAGCTTGTCGACGAACTCCCCCTCACGTGATTTGTCCACGTAGAACCGGGTGTACGCGGCACACACCTGTCCCGTGTTCAGCGTTCCGCCGAGCAGGTTCCCCCCGACAGCCGCGTCGATGTTCGCGTCGCGCGCGATGATGCTCGGCGCCTTTCCGCCGAGCTCGAGCGTGAGCCGCTTGAGATTGGATTCCGCGCTGGCGATCGTGATCCGCCGGCCGACCGCCGTCGAGCCGGTGTAGGACAGGTGGTCGACGCCCGGGTGCCGGCTCAGCAGTTCGCCCACCGATCCGTCGCCGGTGACGATGTTGACCACCCCCAGGGGGAAGCCCGCCTCGGCGCAGAGCTGGACAAGCCGGAGGCTGGTCAGCGGCGTCACTTCACTAGGCTTGATCACCACGGTGTTTCCGGTGGCGAGGGCCGGAGCCAGCTTCCAAGCCAGGATCATCAGCGGGAAGTTCCAGGGCGTGATGAGCGCGTTGACTCCGACGGGCTCGCGCTTGGTGTAGTGCAGGGTCTCCGGGAAGGAAACCGGGTTCACGGTCCCCTGCACCTTGGTCACCCACCCGGCGTAGTAGCGGAAGTGTTCCGCGGCGCCGGCGACGGAGACCGATCGGGAGATACCGATCGGCTGGCCCTGGTCCCGCGTCTCCAGCTGGGCCAGTTCCTCGGCGTTCTCCTCGATCAGGGCGGCGAGACGAAACAGCAGCGCTGCACGCTGCACCGGAAGGAGCCCGGCCCAATCGGCGCGCCCCAGCGCGGCGCGCGCGGCCGCCACGGCCGCGTCGACGTCGCCTCGCGATGCGACTCCGAGCTCGGTGATCGTCTCGCCGGTGGCAGGATCCAGGGTCTCGAAGGACCCGCCCGACGCGGAAACCCACTCACCTTCGATGAACAGCTTCTCGGTCATCATGCTCTCCTGTCGCCCACAGCCGCTGATGTCCGGCTCAGTATCGGTAGGCAGCGAACGTGGAGGCTTGGATCTGCGTGCCGACCTGTTGGCAATGGCCGCAATGTGTCGGGCAAAGGCGGGAATGGTCAGGCGGTGATGGGAAGACCGCGTGCAAGTGCGCGGTCGAGCGCTCGGGTGAGCTCGACTAGCGATGGGTCACGGAGGACCGCGGCCACGTGGGCATCGGGTCGTACGACCCAGACCTCGGCGGCTTCTGCGCCCACGACGCCCGCCAAGGCGGGCGACAGGTCGGCGAACGCATAGGCGTGAACCGGCCCCATGGAGCCTTCGCGGGCCTGGCTGAGTACCGACGGCGAACACTCCGAGCCAACGAGCACCGTGATTCCGTCGCGCAGGAGTCGGCGCAGGTGCGTTTCGCCACCGTCGGCGCCACGCACGGGAAAGTCCGGCATCAGCACACCGGGCGCCGGTGTGGGCATCGCGCCCTTGGCCGGCCGGCCGGCGAACGGGCCGCGGGGGTCCGGCGTGGTGAGCGGCGAGTCGACGTACCAGAACGGCTCGGCCAGCCGGCCCGAATCGACCTGGGCACGGGCGTCCGTGTCGTGACGCGCAGCGTCGAGAGTCCGCCTGCGGTCCTCCCACTGCTCCTCGGTCTGCGGAACCAGGAAGCGCATGGTCGCTCCGGTGACCTCCAGATTCTCCAGGGCAGCCGCGTGTCGCTCGTGGTGGTAGGTGTCCAGGAGTGACTCAGGCGCCCACCCGTTGAGCACGTAGGCAAGTTTCCATGCGGCGTTCTCCGCGTCCTGCACGCCCGAGTTGAGGCCCCGGGCGCCGAAGGGAGCCACCAGGTGTGCTCCGTCGCCGACCACGAGAGCACGACCGACTCGCATGCGGTTCACCACGCGCGAGTGGAAGCGGTACACCGACTTCCACACGATGTCGTAGTCGCGGTCGCCGATGATCTGGCGAATGCGGGCATCGAGCGCTCCGGTGCGCTCCTCCTCCGCGAGCTCGAAGTTCTCCGGCACCTGCCAGTCGATTCTGAAGGTCGAGTCCGGACATGGATGGATCAGCACCTGCCGGCCCGGGTTCCATTGCGGGTCGAAGTAGAACCGCCGCTCGCGCTGCCACCCCGGAAGGTCGGTGCGCAGGTCACAGATGAGGAACTGGTCACCAAAGGTGTGCCCCTCGAACGAGAGCCCGAGCATCTCCCGGATGGCATCACCACGGGCTCCGGGGCAGGCCAGCAGGTAACTGCCGCGAGCCTCGATCTCTCCCGCTTCCGTCTCGCAGGTCACGGTCACGCCCTCGGCGTCCTGCGCGATCGCGATGACGCGGTGGCCCCAGCGCACCTCGATCAGTGGCTGGGCATCGATCTGATCGTCGAGGACCTCCTCGGTGCGGCACTGGGAGATGTTCACGAACGGGGGGAACGGCGAGGCGCCGGGGTCCTCGAAGTCGATCGTGAACAGCTCGTCATCGCGGTAGAACGTGCGCGCCCGGGTCCATGTCACGCCTTCGGCCGCAAGGGTCGCTCCCGCGCCGACGCTCTCCCAGATGTCGAGGACGTCGCGTTGCTGGCAGATCGCCTTGGATCCGATGAGATCGCGAGCGGGGCGGCCGTCGAGCACGACGACGGGAATCCCCCAGCGAGCGAGAAGAAGGGCCGCCGTCTGACCGACGGGCCCGTTTCCGAGGACGAGTACGGGCTGGTGCTGATTCATGGTGTGCGTCCCGTCAGGTTTGGAGGAGGTCCCACACCTGGCGGTCGCGCTCGGCGGTCCAAATGACGGGCCAGTCGGTGCCGGACAGCTCGTCCCACAACCGCGCGACGTCGAAGGGCAGGCAGTGCTCGAAAATCGGCCAGTGCCCGAACTTCGGCGCCAACGCGGTGTGGGTCGCCTCGAACGCCTCCTTCAGGGTGCCGCCACGCTCCTGGACGGCCCCGACGTGCTCGATCATGGTGGTGAGAAAGCCGCGCGTCTGCTCGATCGCCGCGCTGACGGCCTCCGCACCGCGCGCGACAGCCCCACGGCCACCCACCAGCTGTTCGGCTCCGAAGGAAGCGACGTTGTCGAGCGTCGCCGCCGCCCAGTCGCGGTGGAACGCGTCTCCGGTGTACAGCGCCGCCTGGGCCTCCACGAGGTCACCGGCGAACAGAATCTTCTGCAAGGGCAACCACGCGACGATGTCGCCAGCCGTGTGGCCGAGCCCGCAGTACTGCAACACGAGGTCACCGCGATCACCACCGAGATCGATGGTGAACCGGTCGGTGAATGTCGCCGTCGGCCAGGTGAGCCCCGGGATCGAGCCGGGATCCTTGAACAGGCGAGGCATCCGCCCGAACTCCGAAGCCCAGTCCTGCTCGCCGCGCTCGGCGATCAGCCGGCGGGTGTTCTCGTGCGCCACGATCACCTCGGCGTCGAACGCGCTTGCACCGAGGACGCGCACCGCGTGGTAGTGCGACAGGACGAGGTATTTCACGGGCTTGTCCGTGTGCTTCCTGAGCTCCGCCAGCCAGTCTCGTGCTGCGGTCGGCGTCGCCAGCGCCTCGAAACAGACCAGGAAGTCCTCGCCCTCGATGGCGCCGACGTTGGGGTCGCCCTCCGCAGTCAGGGCGTAGACCCCCTCTGCGAGCACCTCGAGCGTCTGCTGCTTCGCACTGATGTCCGCCGAGGACGCGAAGGGTTTGCCGGCCATGCCGATCCCATCTGTTCGGGTGACGGCGGGCACCTCGGCACCCGCCGTCCGACTCGTAAAACCTTTTATGAGTTGGAACCCTAACCACGAGTCGTCGGCGTTGGAAGCACGGCAGACATGCAGAGGGAGGTCGTGCCCGCTGGGTCAAGTTCCCTGCTCGCTGAGCCAAGCCAGACAGCGCACCGTGTTCCTAACGTTGCGGCGACGCCGGCCGCGATGGATCCGGCGTCCTGTCGAGAGGCTCCACATGAAGAATCAGGTCTTCGCCCTTGCCGCTGCTGCGACGTCAGCCTTGCTTCTCGCCGCATGCGGCGGTGGCGGTGGCTCAGGATCCGCGGACGGGCCCATCGTCGTCGGCTCCATCAACGCGCTCAGCGGTCCGGCGACATTTCCCGAGGCATCTGCGGCGGCGAAGGCGGTGTTCGACAGGGTCAACGCCGCGGGTGGGATCAACGGACGCCAGATCAAGTACGTCGTCGCTGACGACAAGGCGGACCCGGCGACCGCAACTCAGACGGCGCGAGACATCGTGACCAGCAAGAAGGCCGTTGCCATGGTGGGTGGTGCGAGCCTGGTCGACTGCGATGTGAACGGGAAGTTCTACGAGCAGCAGAAGATCATGAGCGTCGTCGGTACCGGGGTCGGGCCGGGATGCTTCAACAGCCCGGTGATGGCCCCGGTCAACGCCGGGCCCTACCTCGACTCGCAGATGACGCTGACGTTCGGCTCGCAGAACCTGCACGTTAAGAAGATCTGTGCCTTCCTCGCGATCAGCGGAGCCTCCAAGCCCGCCTATCAGGCGGCGATCGACGCCTGGGCGAAGGCGAGTGGCGCGAAGCTGACCTACCTCGACGACACCGTGCCCTACGGCAACGCCGATTACACGCCCCAGGCGGTGAAGGTCAAGGAGAAGGGCTGCGACGCCGTCTTCGCCAACTTCGTCGAACCGGATGCCCTGGGCCTGCTCAAGGCCGCGGTGGCCCAGAACGTCACCGGGATCACTTGGCTGTTCCTGACCTCGGTGTACTCCGAGCAGTTCGCGAAGGCGGCGCCGGCAGGGCAGAAGGTCTACGTGCCGGCTGAGTTCCTCCCCTTCACAGACGCCACCGCGACAGCGAACAAGGACTGGCGCGAGCTCATGACCAAGCAAGGTCTCGCGCTGACGTCGTTCTCGCAGGGCGGGTACCTCGCAGCCACGTACTTCGTCGACGTCCTCAAGTCGATCAAAGGCGACATCGATCGCACGTCGGTGACCGAGGCGCTCAAGAAGATGGCGCCGATCGAGAACGCCATGGTCGGCACGCCGTACCAGTTCGGGCCGGGCAACAGCCACCAGCCGAACCACGCCGGCTGGCCGATCGTCCTCGACAAGGGCTCGTGGAAGAACGCCGCGGACAAATGGCTCATTGTCGACCAGGGCTGAGTTGAGCAGTCGATGATCTCAGGAGCTCTGAGCGGACTGGCGCTGGGCGGCTTTTACGCCACCATCGCCGTCTGCCTGACCTTGATGGCGCAGCTCATCCGGGTCGTGAACTTCGCCCAGCTCGCGTTGGCCATGTTCGGGACCTACACCGCAGTCACGCTGGCGGACCATGGAATGCCGGTCTTCCTGGCCGTGCTTCTCGGAGTGGTCGTCGCAACGGCGGCCTCCGGCATCCTCGGTGCGGTGCTTGCACACTGGATGCCGGAGGCGGACATCACGCACCGCTCCGCGGTCTCCATCGCAGCACTGCTCCTCACGTTGTCAGCGTCGTTCATCGCCTTCGGCACGAAGCCCAAGAACTTCGCGCCGCTCGTGCACGGTTCGGCGTTCGATTTCGGCGGGACGGTGGTCACGTGGATCGCCGTGGTGATGTGCCTGCTGGCGGTCGCGGCCGCGAGTGCTGCGCACCTGGTGCTGCGCAGGACGAATGCCGGAGTGCTGCTCCGGGCGCTGTCGGAGCGACCGTCGACAGCAGAGCTGCTGGGGGTCCCCGCCAGGTCTCTGACCGTCGTGGTGTGGTTGGCCACCGGCGTGGTGGCGGCGGTGGCGGTCGCCCTCGTCGCGCCGACCCAGACGAACGACCAGTACTCACTGACGATGCTCGTGGTGCCGTCCGCCGCCGCCGCGCTGGTCGGCGCCTTCCGGTCGACCTGGCTCTCAGTCGCGGGCGGTATCGGGCTCGGCATGCTGCAGGGCGCCCTCGCCCAGTCGAACCAGCTGTCGGTCCTCAAGTTCTGGATTCCGTTCGCGGTCATCCTCGTGCTCCTGCTGTGGAGCCAGAGAAAGGAGGCGTGGGATGTCGCCCGTTGATACCGGTCGCGCTGCGGCCGTCCAGGTGAGACGTGAGTCTCGCGACGCGCAGCCGGGCCGCAACCCGTTGGCGCGGCTCGTCGGCACCTTCGACTTCGGCCAGCACCCACTCATGCCGGCCGCATACGCAATAGTCGCACTGCTCCTCGCGATCGTGGCCAGTCGTGCACTCTCGCCGTACCTCCTTTTTCTGGGCATCACCGTGGTGGCGGCCGCCATCGCCCTGGTCGGCATCGGAGTCGTCTCGGGACGGGCCGGAATGATCTCCTTGTGCCAGCTCTCGTTCGCCGCGGTCGGCGCGGTCGTCGTGGCCCAGCTGAGCATCTGGCAGGCACCCGGCGGGCTCGTCGTGTGGATCGCCATCGGCGGCATGGCCTCGGGGCTCGTCGGCGTGGTCATCGGCCTCCCGGCCCTCCGGTTGCGCGGTGTCAACCTCGCCGTGGTCACTCTCGGTTTCGCAGCGGCAGTTCGACAGACCCTAGGGCTCACCCAGTTCCCGGGGACCAACGATGGGCACTTCATCAGTCGGCCGAGCGCGGCGGCATCCGACCCGGACTACTTCGTCCTGGCGGCCGCTTTCCTCATTGCCTCAGGGGTCCTGGTCGCCTATCTCGGGCGAACGCGCCTCGGTTCGAGCTGGCGCGCCGTGGCCTACTCCGAGCGAGGCACTGCGGCGGCCGGCGTCAACGTGCCCTTCGCCAAGACGTCGGCGTTCGGTCTCAGCGCGCTCTTGGCCGGGATCAGTGGCGGCGTGACCGCAGGACAGGTCGGGGTCCTCTACCCGAGCAGCTTCGAACCGACCGCATCGCTCGCGCTGTACGTCCTGGCGGTGGTGGTGGGCGCGCAGGCCGTCGTGGCAGCGGTGGTCGGTGGAGTGCTCTGGGTCGGCATTCCTGAACTGCTGCGCACCTGGGGCGTTCCGCAGGACTGGGCCCTGGTGGTGTTCGGGCTCGCCGGCATCCAGGCGGTCGCATCGGGCAACAGCCTCGGGGACAATCTGAGCCGGCTCCGTAGACGCCGAGCTCCAATGGCAACGCACCTGACCGAACGAGGATCCGCGACCGCAGCACCCGCGCAGACCACCGACTCCGAGGTGACCGCTGCACCCGCGACCGCGGCACCCGCGCAGACGGCAGCACCCGCGCAGACCACCGACTCCGAGGTGACTCGTCCGGCTCCCGCGATGCCGACCGGGCGGTCGGCGACGCATGGCCCGGCCTTGTCGGCTCGCGGCATCACCGTGCGATTCGGTGCGGTGACCGCCCTCGACGATGTCGACCTCGACATACCCACCGGCACGATCGTCGGGCTGATCGGCCCCAACGGAGCCGGGAAGTCGTCCATGGTCGATGTCCTCACCGGGTTCACCCATTCCGAGCGCGGAGTGGTCGAGCTCGGTGGCCGTGACGTGACCGGCCTGCGGCCGACGGCGCGGGCACGGGCAGGTCTGCGTCGAACGTTCCAGCAGGATCGCGTTCCGCCGGGCCTCCGGGTGGGCGCCTACGTGCGCATGGTCGCGCACGGGCGTCCTGATCGTGCGGCGATCGATGAGACGCTCGAGCACTTCGAGTGCCCGCCGGCGCATTCCCTCCTTTCCGACGTCGACCTGGCCACACGCCGCCTCGTGGAGGTGGCCGCGCACGTGTTGAGCGGTCCTCGGGTGCTCCTGCTCGACGAGCCCGCCGCGGGCCTGTCGCACGAGGAGCACATCCGCTTCGGGCGCCACCTCCAGGCGGTCCCCGAACGATTCGGCACGGCGGTCCTCCTGATCGAGCATGACCTGGACATGGTCCGATCGGTCTGCACGTCACTCGTCGTCCTCGACTTCGGACGCGTGATCGCTGCCGGGGCGCAAGACGTGGTCCTCAGTGACCCGAAAGTGATGCGGGCCTATCTCGGGGAGGATCCAACATGAGCGAGCTCACGCTGAAGCAGGTCTGCGTCGACCGGGCGGGTGGCCGCGTCGTCACCGACGTGTCCCTCACTGTCCGACGCGGTGAGGTGACGACCCTCATCGGCCCGAACGGAGCCGGGAAGACATCCCTGCTCGAGGCCGTGTCCGGACTGGTCGATGTCGCGCGGGGTTCCATCACCTGCGACGGCCAGGAGATCACCCGGCATGGCAAGGTCGGTCGACGGAAACTGGGGATCGTGCACGTCGAGCAGGGGCGGACAGTGTTCGGCTCACTGACGGTGACCGAGAACCTTCGCGTCGCCACGCGCTCGTCCGCAGACATCGAGCGCGCCTTCACGCTGTTCCCCGAGCTCCGGAAGCGTCATGACAGTGCGGCAACCCTGCTCTCCGGCGGAGAGCAGCAGATGCTCGTGCTCGCACGCGCGCTCGTCACCCGGCCCCGCTTCCTCCTGGTCGACGAGATGTCGCTGGGACTGGCCCCCGCGGTCTTCAGACGGCTCCTGCCGCTCGTGAAGGACTTCGCCGCGGACGGTATGGGTGTGTTGCTGGTCGAGCAGTTCGCACAGCTCGCTCTTGGAATCTCGACCGAGGCGGCCGTCATCACCGGAGGCCGGCTGACCTACCAGGGCCCGGCATCAGTTCTGCTGGAAGACCCCGAACGGCTCCAACGCACGTATCTGGGGACGGATCGTTGATCGGTTGCCACCCGCATTTCCCAAAGTAGACAAACGATCACTTATCGTAGTTGACGTTGGGCCGACAACAGTATCTTGATCGTGGGAACTTGTCTCACCGTGCAGGATTCTTGGCACGCAGGGAGCAAATTGCGCCAGATTGTGTCGCCGGTCACATCGAGGGTGCACCATCGAGTCGAGCAATCAGACCGGGAGGTTCCCATGACGGTGGATTCCGCGCCGCGCTCACGACATGGAGTCGAGAGCTACCTCACCTCGGACTTCCATGAGTGGCGAAGGCACGTTTCCGAGAGCTTCGTTCCGCTGGAGGTGCAGACCGACCGGCCCGGCGCCTTCCATGGGCAGCTGCGCGCCAAGCGCATCGACCGGCTCGCCATGTTCGACGTCCGCGTCAGCCAGCACTCGGTGATCAGAACCCCGGAACTGGTGGCGAGTTCGGGCCGGGACTACTACAAACTCTCGATGCAGCTACGCGGCAGCAGCTTGTTGCTCCAGGACGGCAAGGAAGCGCTGCTCACCCCCGGTGACATCGCCATCTACGACACGACGAGGCCGTACACCCTCGTATCGGACGACAACATGCGGCACATCGTCTTGATGTTCCCCCGCTCCTCGATCGACCTGACCACCACGGACCTGGGCGAGCTGACCGCGACCAGACTGCCGGCGAACCGTGCGATGTGCCAGGTGATCAGCCCGTTCCTGCTCCGCATGGCGAAGAACTTCGAGTCGCTGAACGGCGGCGCCGCGTTGCGGCTCGCACACACCACGATCGACCTGGTCACCACTTTGCTGGCGAACGAGCTCGACGTCAGGCTGGAAGGGACGAACGAGCCCCGGCGAAGGCTGCTGAACCAGATCAAGAACTTCATCGAGGCGAACCTCGACGACGAATCGCTCTCGCCACCTCAGATCGCCGCCGCGCACTACATCTCGGTGCGGCAGCTGCACCAGCTGTTCAGCGAGGAGGGCATGAGCGTGTCGTCCTGGATCCGCACGCGGCGCCTGGAGCATTGCCGTCGGATGCTTGTCGACCCGTTGCACGCAGGCCGGTCGGTGTCCGAGATCGGAGCGCGCTGGGGCCTGCCCGACGCTCCGCACTTCTCCCGCGTGTTCAAGATCGCCTACGGCGTCTCACCGCGTCACTTCCGTTCGGCGGGAATGCCGGCCACCTGACCGAAGCCACCTGACCGAAGCGCCAGGTGGCTCCGGCGGGAGCGCCAGGTGGCTCTGGCGGGCAGGCCGGTCTCAGCCGGCTTCCTCGGCCAGGATGAAGTCGGCGGCGCGCTCACCCACCAGGCAGGCAGGCGCATTGGTGTTGCCGCTGGTGATCCGGGGGAACACCGACGCGTCCGCGACGCGGAGCCCGCGCAACCCGTGGACCCGCAGGGTCGCGGGGTCGACCACCGCAGCGGGTCCGGTGCCCATGGCGCACGTGCCGGCTTGGTGGTGGTAGGTGATCACCGTTCTGCGCGCATAGTCGGCAAGCGCCTCGTCGGTCTCGACGTCAGGGCCGGGGTAGAGCTCCCGTGCACCCCATTCGGTGGCCAGAGCGGGCTGCTGACCGATCTCGCGGCACTTGCGCAGCGAGGCGACGAGCGTCTGGAGGTCTGTGTCCACGTCGAACACGTTGAGGTCGATGGCGATCGGGTCATCGGCGCCGGGTCCGGTCAGCGTGACCGAGCCGCGGCTCTCCGGCCGGACGAGGCCGGCCATGAGCGAGAAGCCCGAATCAGGGCCGCTCATCCATTCCTCGGAGTACATCGGCACGCTGAAGTTGATCGGCTGGGTGTCGGGAGAGTCCAGCCCCTCGCGGCTGCGCCAGAAATGATGGGTCTGGGCTGCCGCCAGACCGGGGGTCGGAGGACCGACGTCGCGCGTTGTCGTCTCGAAGATCGCGGGCGACAGCAGATGGTCCTGCAAGTTGCGTCCGACGCCCGGCAGGTCGAGGATCGTGTCAACACCCAGGTCCCGAAGCTCTGCGGCCGGCCCGATTCCGCTGCGCAACAGAACGCGCGGGGAGTCGAGGGCACCGGCGCACAGGACCGTCTCGGCGGCGTACGCCTCCATGGCGATGCCCTCCACGTCGGCCTCGAGGCCGACAACGGCCCCGTCCTCGACGATCAGCCGGTTGACGCGGGCATCGGTGACGATGTGGAGGTTGTTCCGGTCCCGTACGGACTTCAGGTACGCCTTGTAGGTGTTCCAGCGCTCGACCCCCCGGATGTTGAACTGCATCTTCGCGACGCCGTCCAGCGTGCCGCAGTTGTAATCCGGATTGACCGCGAGGCCCGCCTGCACCGAGGCGTCGATGATCGACTGCTGGACGGGATCCAGCTGGTAGCCGACGGTCACGTCGAGCAGCCCCGAAGTGCCACGAGCACCGGCCGACTGGCCGTCGTACGCCTCAATCCGGTCGTAGACCGGCGCCACATCGGCCCAGCCCCACCCACTCGCTCCCAGCTTCTCCCAGTGCGCGAAGTCCTCGGCGCAGCCCCGCACCCAGATCGCGGCGTTCAGCGCATGGGACCCGCCCAGCACCTTGCCGCGGGGAAGGTGGAGCAACCGGTTCGCCGCATTCTTCTGGGGCACGGTGTAGTAGCCCCAGTCCTGGGGGCTCAACCAGAGCTCGGCGAGGCGGAGGACATCGTGGATCGCAGGATTGGAATCCTCGCCACCGGCCTCGAGCAGGAGCACGTCACGTCCCGCGTCCACGAGCCGGCGGGCAAGGATGGCGCCCGCCGAGCCGGCTCCGACAACGATCACATCGGCCTGCAGCGTCATGGTGAGTCCTCCCGGTCAGGTCGTTTGGCTGAGCCCTGGTCGTTCGACCGAGCCTGCGCTCATTCTGGGAGCGCCCAGGAGGTGCCGGAAGAGCCACATTCGGACTGTTCGCACTACGCCAAGAGTCGTTCACGCCGGGCCAAGTCGACGACGACCATGCGCTTCGAGAATCGAGGTGGACATCGATCCTCGAGGTGCTGGCAGGCTGAGCCCATGACCCTGGACAAGAGCGAGCCGCCGCCGATCGACGAACTCGACTTTCAGTCGTTCGTGAGGTTCGCCCTCGACCGCGCCGGCCGGCTGGAGCCCCCGGTCGACACCGAAGCCGCCGCACTCGTCCTGGCCCTGCACCGTGCGGCGAGCACCGTCGTCTACGACCTCGAATCGTCCGTGCACAGACCGCGTGGCTGGAGCTGGGCCGGTTTCCGGTTGATGTTCGCTCTGTGGATCGTGGGCACGATGGACGCCAAGGACGCCGCCCGGATCGCGGGCATGAGCCGCCAGGCCGCGTCGAGCCAGGCCAACACCCTTGAGCGCGAAGGCCTGCTCCGCCGTACCAAGTCGCCGCACGACGGCCGCGCGGTCGCCTTCACCCTCACCGCAGCGGGGCAGAAGGCCATCGCGGACACCTACCACGAGCACAACGTCCGCGAACGCATGTGGGCGGAGCTCCTGACACCCGAAGAGCGCGCTGCCATCACCTCAGCTCTGGGCAAGCTGCTCGACTCGGCTCCGCACCTCGAGGTACGGCGCCGGGGCTGAGCCGCAACCACGCCCGCAAGACGGGCTGGTAGTGCCGCATGACCTTCGTGGCGAGTGCGGCGTAGGCGATGCCGACGGCGAGCGAGACGATCAGGGCCAGGAGCTGGTCATGGTTCTCGATCAGCGGATAGACCTGCCAGTGGACGAGGTAGATGTACAGGGAGCTGGCGGCCAGCGGACCGATGAGGCGGTTGAGGAGGCCTGGGCTCGGCAGCGCCGGTAGCCATATCAGCAGGGCCAGGCCGGTGATGATGAGGGTCTCCCGGACCAGTTCTCCGGGACCGAAGTAGCCGGGAATCGTGGTCACGGCGGCAGCGGTCACCAGCAGCCGCTGCCAGCGGGTGCCGGCCTTCGCCGCGGCCCAGCCGAGCGGGAACATCCAGAACGCGACGATCGCGGATGGCAGGTCCAGGAGGCTGCGGAAGCCGAGGAGGTCGAAGCGGGCGACCAGGCCGAGCAGCAGGAAGCCGAGGGCGAACCCGAACGGGAGGCGCCGCTCCGTCCGGTCCAGTGCCGGGATGCTCAGCCAGATGATCATGACGAGCAGGATGTAGGCGATGACTTCGACGAACCAGTAGTTGCTGTTGCGGCTGAGCGCGCTGTCCAGGAGCAGGGCGTCGGACAGGTGGTAGTCGGCGGTGACGGGCGCGATCAGCACGAGCCACGCGACGCTCGGCACGGCGATCCGGGTGAGCGCGCCCATCACATGCCGGCGGCGTTCGCGCCGACCGGCCGAGGTGAGGTGGAACCGCGCGAAGTTGAAGCCGGCGACCGCCAGCAGCAAATGCGCACCTCCTCGGATCGTGAAGATCCCGATGTGCGAACCGACGACGAGGACGATGCCGGCCGCGCGCAGCATGATGCCCGTCTCCACGGTCCGCCATCGTGGGCGGCCGACGGGCGGCCGCAGGTCGCGGATGCGCCGGCTGGGCCAGTCGGAGGGCAGGACACCCAGCGCCTCCTCCAGCTTCAGCGACATCTCCACATAGGACAGCGAGTCGCCACCCAGGCTGACGAAGCTGCAGTCGGCGGTGACGTCGGAACGGTCCAGAATCTCGGCGTACAGGCGGCACAGATCCGTGGCCGACACCGGCTCGGGCCGTGCCAGCCGGCGAACGGCCTCGTAGTCGGGCTTGCCCGTGCGGAGCCTGGGCAACTCGGTCACGACATGAACGCCGATCGCCCGGGCGGGCAGCCCGCATTCGGACGCCACCAGCCGTCGGATGCTCCCGGCTTTCACGTCACCGGTGACCGCCACGACCAGTCCTTCGTCGTCGCCGGTGCAGCAGGAGGTCAGGCCGTGGCGCGCGAGCGCCGCCTCGACGCGCTGGGGATCGATCCGAAGCCCGTAGACCTTCACGAATCGGCTGAGCCGCCCCACGACCTCGTACAGCCCCGCCGGGCTGAGCCGGGCGACGTCGCCGGTGCGCAACTCCTCCACCGTCCGGCCCAGCGCCAGGCAGGAGGGGTTCTCGGCGTATCCGAGCATGACGTTCGGCCCGGAGTACACCAGTTCGCCGGTGTCGGGGTCTGGCCAGTCCGGTACTGGTTCGAGCCGGAAGGAACCGCCGGGAATGGGGATGCCCACCGCGTGGGGATGGGAGACCGCGAGGTCCGGCGGCAGGTAGGCCATGCGGGCGGTCGCCTCGGTCTGGCCGTACATGACGATCAGGTCCCACCCGAGCCGGCGGCCCAGCGCCGCGTAGCGGGTCACGCGGTCGGCGGGCAGCCTGCCACCCGCCTGGGTGACGTACCGCAGGTGGGGAAGGTGCATGTCGGCAAAACCGGCTCGGTCAAGCAGGTCGAAGGTGTAAGGGACGCCCGCGAACGTCGTGCCCCGCGCCTTGCGGAACAGGTCCCAGAGTCCGGTGTCGGTCACCGACAGTTCGGTGAGGATCAGTCCGGCGCCGCGCAGGAGATGGCTGTTGATGACCGACAGGCCGTAGCAGTAGGACATGGGCAGGGTCGTGGCGGCGCGGTCACCGTCGTGGATGCCCAGATAGTTGGCGATGGCCGCCGCGTTCGCCTGCAGGTTCTCGTGTGACAGGCGGACGAGTTTCGGCGAGCCGGTGGAGCCGGAGGTGCTCAGCAGCAGCGCGAGGTCTGGATGCAGTGTGTGCGCGGAGACCTGGCGACGTTCGTCGAGGGCGCCATCGGGGGACGCCACGATGTCGGGGTCGTAGCTGTCGATCAGTGACCGCACTGATTCGGGACGGTCGTGGGGGACCAGCAGCAGGGGATGCCCGCCCGCCAGCGCCGCCAGGTAGACGACGAGCGCGTCGACGGTGTTGGCGCCGGCCAGCAGGACCAGGCGCCGTTCGGATCCCAGGCGCTGGACGGTCTCGGCCACCCGGGCGGCGAGTTCGCGGTAGGACAGTGCGCCGCCGGCGGTGATGACCGCGGTCCGGTCGGCGTGATCGGCCAGATCACAGGCGAAGAGGACCGCCTTGTGGCCCGGCTGGGGGTTGCTCACGCGGCGTATCTTAAGTAAGGCTAACCTATCTGCCAAGATGATTGAAGGACATATCCCTAGGATGATCATGCGATACCCGCTGGCCCGTTTCGCTTCCGTATCCGTTTTGATGGTCGTCCTGCTGCCGCTCGGAACGGCGTGCGGCATCTTCGGTTCGGACGCCGGTCTGATCATCTACTCCGGCCGTAACGAGGCATTGGTCAAGCCGTTGCTGGAGAAGCTGGAGAAGGCCGTCGACACCAAGGTCGAGGTCCGCTACGGCTCCAGCTCTGAGCTGTCGGCGCAGCTTCTGGAGGAGGGCGACAAGACCAAGGCCGACCTGTTCCTGTCCCAGGACGCCGGAGCGCTCGGAGCCCTGGCCAAGCAGGGACGGCTGGACAAGCTGCCCCAGCCGTCGCTCGACAAGGTGGCCGCGTCGTTCCGCTCCAGTTCTGGCGACTGGGTCGGCCTCTCCGGCCGCGTCCGGGTACTGGCCTATGACCCCAGGCAGATCACTCGGCCGCCGAACAGCGTGTTCGACCTGGTCAAGCCGGAGTGGAAAGGCAAGGTCGGCTATGCGCCGACCAACGCCTCCTTCCAGGCGTTCGTCACCGGCATGCGGGTCCTCAAGGGCGACGAGGCCACCCGGGAGTGGCTCAAGGGCCTCAAGGCCAACGGGGTGAAGGCCTACGACGACAACCTCGCCCTGCTGGACGCCGTCGACAAGGGGCAGGTCCCGCTCGGCCTGCTCAACCACTACTACTGGTACGAGAAGGTCGCAGAGAAGGGCGCGAACAACGTCACCGCCAAGCTCCACTACCTGCCCGGCGGTGACCCCGGCGCGTTGATCAACGTGGCGGGCGTGGGCGTGCTCAAGGGCGCCAAGCACCACGCGGCGGCGCTCAAGGCCGTCGACTTCCTGCTCGGCAAGGACGCCCAGACCTACTTCTCCGACAAGACCAAGGAGTACCCGCTGGCCTCAGGCGTCCAGAGCACGGTTCCGGGCCTGCCGCCGCTGGAGTCCCTCAAGGCCCCCGCCGTCGACCTCGGCAAGCTCGACTCTCTGCAGCAGACTCTGGCGATGCTGCGTGAAGCCGGGATGGTCTGACCTGGCATGAGCACGCCCCGTGCCCCTTGGGGGCTGCTCGGACCGGCGTGCCTGGCCGGGGCCTTCGCCCTGCTGCCGCTCGGCTACCTTGCCGTGCGCTCGCTGGAGCGGGGGCCCGGCTTCGCCTGGGGGGTGGTCGCGACTGAGGGCACCGGCCTGCTGCTGGCCCGCAGCCTGGCCCTGGCCGTCGTGGTCGTGGCGGCCTGCCTGGTCCTGGGCATCTCCCTGGCCTGGCTGACCATGCGCACGGCGCTGCCCGGGGCCGGTGTCTGGTCGGTGGTGGCGACCGTGCCGCTGGCCGTGCCCAGTTACGTGGCGGCCTTCGCCTGGCTGTCGGCGATGCCGGAACTGGCGGGTTTCACCGGCTCGGCGATCGCGCTGACCTTGGTCAGCTATCCGTACGTCTACCTTCCGGTCGCCGCCGCCCTGCGCGGGACCGACCCCGCGCACGAGGAGGTGTCCAGATCCCTTGGCGTCGGGCCGGTCCGGACGTTCCTCCGCGTCACTTTGCCGCAGTTGCGTCCGGCCGCGGCCGGCGGCGCGTTGCTGGTGGCGCTGTACGTACTGTCGGACTTCGGCGCGGTGTCGCTGATGCGCTACGACACGTTCACCCGTGGCATCTACACCTCCTACCGGGCCAGCTTCGACCGCACTCCGGCCGCCGCACTGAGCATCGTCCTGGTGGTGATGACCGTCGTCCTCGTCGCCCTGGAGACGCGCACCCGAGGGCGTCGCGGGCACTCCAGGACGGGAACCGGCACGGCTCGCCCGATCGTCCCCGCGACGCTCGGGCGAATGGCGATCCCCGCGCTGGCCTGGTGTGCCGCCGTCATCACCGCCGCGGTCGTTTTCCCTCTGGCCACGCTCGGCTACTGGCTCACGGTCGGGAATTCCGACACCTGGGATCCCGCTGGGTTGCTGAACACAGCGGGCGTAACGCTCACCGTGGCCGCTCTCGGCGCGGCCCTCACCACCGTGCTCGCGCTGCCCGTCGGTGTGGTCGCCGCCCGCTACCGAGGACGGACCGCCGACCTGCTGGAACATGCCGCCTATGCCGGGCACGCCCTCCCTGGGATCACGGTGGCCCTCGCGATGGTCTTCTTCGCCGTTCGCTACGCCTACCCTCTCTACCAGGAGCTACCGCTGCTGGTGTGCGCCTATGCGGTGCTGTTCCTGCCGGTCGCGGTGGCCGCCACCCGCGCCGCCGTCCTCCAAGCCCCACCCGTGTTGGAGGACGTCGCCCGATCCCTTGGCCGGAGTCCGCTGAGGGTCCTGCGAGAGGTGACCGTGCCGCTGGCCGCCCCCGGTGTGGCGGGCGGTGCCGCCTTGACCTTCGTGGTCTGCATGAAGGAACTGCCGGCGACCTTGCTGCTGCGTCCCACCGGCATGGACACCCTCGCCACCCGGCTGTGGACGGAGACCGGCGTCGGATCCTACGCCGACGCCGCACCGTACGCCGCCGTGCTGATCCTGCTCGCCGCCGTCCCCTCGTACCTCCTTGGAAGGCGCACATGACCGACCTGCGGATCGAGGGCCTGACCATGGGATACGGTCCGGACACGACCGTGCTGCACGGGATCGACCTCACCGTCCCCAGCGGGTCACTGGCAGCCGTGCTCGGCCCCTCGGGCTGCGGCAAGACCACCCTGCTCCGCGTCATCGCCGGGTTCCTGCGCGCCCGCGCCGGGACCGTCACCGTCGGCGGACGCACTCTCACCGGCCCCGGAACGCACGTTCCCCCCGAACGCCGTCGCATCGGCATCGTCCCCCAGGAGGGCGCGCTCTTCCCACACCTGAGCGTGGCCGCCAACGTGGCGTTCGGCGTCACCGACCGAACCACCCGCCGTCGGCGCACCGAGGAGATGCTCGAACTCGTGGGCCTGGCCGGCTACGGCGACCGGATGCCCCACGAACTGTCCGGTGGGCAGCAGCAGCGCGTTGCCCTGGCCCGCGCTCTGGCCCCCGAACCTGCACTGGTCCTGCTCGACGAACCGTTCAACGCCCTCGACAGCGCACTGCGGGCCGGGGTGCGCGCCGACGTCCGCGCCGCCCTCCACGCCATCGGGGCCACCGCCCTCCTGGTCACCCACGACCAGCAGGAAGCCCTCTCCACCGCCGACCTCGTCGCCGTCGTCCGCGACGGACGCATCGCCCAGTGCGGCACCCCCCAGGACGTCTACAACCATCCGGCCGACCCTTGGACAGCCGGCTTCGTCGGCGACGCCGTCCTGCTCCCCGCCACCGTCGTGAACGGCACGGCCACCACGGCCCTCGGCACCGTGGAGATCCGCACGCCCACCGGCGCGACCGCCGAAACCCCGCGCCAGGGCACCGTCTTGCTCCGGCCCGAACAACTCCGCCTCACCGATCCCGGCGAGAGCACGCCCTCCGGCAAGGTGACCGACGTCCGCTACTTCGGCCACGACGCCATGGTGACCGTCACCGTCGACGGTCTGGACGTCCCCGTCAACATCCGGATCACCGACCACGTCGCCCCGCACCTCGGCGACCGCATCGGTGTTCGCGCCACCGGCCAGGCCACCCTCCACCCCTGACCCACCGCACCCCGCCATCTCCTTGAACGCGGCCAGCCTGTCGCCGCAGTCGTTGCGGCGGCCTCATCGCCTACGCCTGATCCGTACGGTCGCGCGCCTCCGTGGGCGTGTGGCCGAACCGGGCGCGGAAGAGGCGGGCGAAATGCGCCTGGCTGGAGAAACCCCATCGGTAGGCGATGTCGGCGATGGTGGTTCCGGTGGCGGCGGGAGCGGTCAGATCGTCATAGGCGCGCTGGAGGCGGCGTTCGAGGATGTGCTTGGACGGCGTGGTGCCGGACGATTCGAAGATCCGGCCCAGATGCCGGACCGAGACGCTCATGACGCCTGCGACCTGCCCGACGGTGAGGTTCGGGTCGTGCAGGTGCCGCTCGATGTGGTCCGTGGCGATGATCAGTTGGGTCTGGTAGGCGGGCGGCGCGGGACGGCCGCCGGACCGTTCCGCGGCCAGCAGCCCCAGCACGTCGAGAACGTCCCGCCCGGTGCCGTTTCCCCCGGTCAGCAGGGAACGGAGCGCCCCGACCAGCTCGCCCTCGTGGGCGGTGGCACGGCCGAACAGCATCGGCGCGGGAACGCCGCCGGTCACGCACTCCCGGACGAACAGATCCCGGGGTATGTCGACCAGGAACTGCCGCATCGACGACGAGAAGCCGAACAGGTACGGCAGCCGGGTCTCGTACAGGACGAGGTCGCCTGCGGTGGCCGCCAGGCAGCCGTGCTCGTGCAGGAAGACCGCGTCGCCTTTGAGCAGGAGGGTGGCGAACACCGAGTCCTTGGGAGCGGACCTGGCGACCTTCGGCGACCGCTCTATGGCGTGCGCGTTGCCGCTGATGTCAGCGAGGCGCACATCGTCGAGCTGGAAGTTGGTCTCCCGGGCCAGCAGGCCCCGCTCCGAATAGGAGGTGCACGACAGGCCGACCAGGGCCTTGCGGTTGTACTCCTCCCAGTAGTCGATGCGGTCGCGGGGGTCGACGGCCTCGGTGGAGGCCTGGGAGATCACGGGCAGAGCGGGTGCTGACATGGGCTGCTCCTCCCGTTCTGGGCGATTCCCTGAAGCCTAGTGCCCAGTGACGCTGATCACACCGTCAGATAGCCTCCGTCCACTGGCAGCACGGCCCCGGTCACGTACGACGCGGCGGGCGAGCACAGGAACGCCACCACGGCGGCGATCTCTCGCGGCTTGCCGTAGCGGCGGGCCGGGATGCGCGCCAGGACCGCCGCGGCGGCGTGCGGGTCGTCGAGCAGGCCGCGCGCCAGCGGGGTCACGATGAAGCCGGGGGCGACCGCGTTCACCCTGATCCCGTCCCCGGCGTATTCGGCCGCCAGCGACCGGGTGAGCTGGGAGATCCCGCCCTTGCTCGCGCTGTAGGCAGGCCGGTCCCGGCTGCCGGTGAACGCGAACATCGACGACACGTTCACGATCGCGCCGCCGTCCCGGACGAGCGCGGGCCGCGCGGCCTGGCAGGCGACCATGGTGGCGGTGAGGTTGACCTCCAGGACCCGCCGCCAAGGGTCCAGGTCGTACTCGTCGCGGTCGTGGCTGATTCCGGCGCAGTTCACCAGGGCGTCCAGCCGGCCGGCGGCGTTGATCAGCCGGGTGAGGCCGGCGCCGTCCAGCACGTCGTGCTCGACGACCGCCACCCGCGGGTGGTCCGGAAGTTCGGCTTGGTCGGACGGGCGCAAGCCCAGCGCGGTCACCTCGGCGCCAAGCTCGGCGAACAGCGTCGCAGTGGCGGCGCCGATCCCGGACGTGCCGCCGGTGACGAACACCGCCCTGCCCTCGAACAGCCGGTCGGCGAAACCCTCGCTCATAGGCATGGTCATGGACGCACCAGCACCTTGATCTCCTTCTTGGCGTTCAGCAGCGCCTGGAAGCCGTCGTGGACGACGTCGGCAAGTGGAATGGTCGAGGTCACGATGGCGGTGAGGTCCAGGCCCTCCTCGGCCACGAGCCTGATCAGCTCGGGGTACACGTCGCGATACCCAACGCTCGCGATGATCGACTTCTCGTCGTTGACCAGCGCGAAGGTGTCGATCGCGGCAGTGCCGCCGAGGCCCAGCAGGACGACCCCGCCGCCGCGCCGGGTGGCCGCCAGGCTGTCGTGCAGCGTCCGCTCCGCGCCGACGGCCTCGAACACGATGTCCGCGCCCTCCCCTTCGCGCAGCAGAGCGGAGTCGTCCACCACGCGGTCGGCGCCGAGCCGCAGGGCCACCTCACGGCGCGCCGGGGACGGGTCGGCGGCGACGACGCGGCGCGCGCCGTACCGGACGGCGAGCCGGACGACGAGCAGCCCGATCGGCCCGAGACCGGCGACCGCGACCGTGTCGCCCTCCGCGAGCCCGGACCGGCGCAGCGCGTGCAGCGCGACCGCGGCGGGCTCGAAAACGGCGGCCTGCTCCAGCGAGACCTCGGGCGGAAGCCGGTGCAGCATGTACGCGGGCACCACGGCGCGTTCGGCCAGGCCACCGTCGCCCATCAGCCCGGCGAAACCGAAGTGGCGGCACAGGTTGTACTCGCCCGCAAGGCAGCGCGGGCATGTGCCGCAACGGTAATGCGGCTCGACCGCCACGCGATCGCCGGGCCCGACGCCGGTGACGTCCGGGGCGACCTCGATGACCGTGCCGCAGAACTCGTGGCCGAGGATCAGCGGCGCCGTCCGGCCCGACTCGGGGTGCGGCGCGCCCACCGGGATCGCGTGCGGGCCGTCGGCGTATTCGTGCAGGTCGCTCCCGCAGATCCCGCAATACGCGACGGCGATCGCCGCCTCCCCGGGGCCCGGCTCGCCCGGCGGAACGTCCGAAACACGCACGTCCCGCGCGCCGTGCCAGATCGCCGCCCTCATCGTCAGCGGAAGAGGGAGTCGACGTAGTCCGCGCCGAGCCCGACGTTCTCGTAGTGCTCGCGGCACATCGCGATGTAGTCGTGGACGTCGAAGTAGCCGGTGACGTCGCCGTCCTCGTCGAGCCAGATGAGCGGGCCCTTGACGATGAACAGCGTTTTCATCGGCTCGTCGCTCTCGTAGGCGACCAGGGTGTGGCCCTCGCCGGGCGCCTCGTAGACGAAGTCGCCCGCGGTCGCCGTCCACGGCCGCTCCAGGTAGCCCCACTTGCCAGAGATCGTGTAGGCGAACACCTCGTGCGGGTGGTAGTGCCGGTTGACGAGCCCGGCCTCCTTTGACCGCAAGATGTCGGACCAGCTGTTGTCCTTGACGTTGATCCACAACGGCCGGGACCCGACCGTCTCGGTGAACGGCACGTAGTAGCGGTCGTCGTCGGTGGCGACCTTGGACAGATACACCTCGGGCAGCGCGTCGGGCTTGGCCGAGTTCTCAATCGGCTTGAGGTCCTTCCAGAACTCCGAGCCGGGTTCTTCAGGCATGTGTCCTTCTCCTCACGAACGCGTTCTCCTCACGAACGCGTTTCGGAGAGTGAACCTCGCCTGGTCACGGCTGTCTTTCCCGTGAGAGACCTTCTGGTTTGCAGATTCCGGACATGGCGGTCCGAGGCCTGGCGGCGCGGAGGCTGATCAGCCTGTCTGCGGTGCGGGACGGGCGCTCCAACCCAGCCAGAGTCGCCGTCACTTTTAGTAAAACTAATCACACTATGAGGCCTACTCCATCCGCCTCATGGCGCATGGAGTTCAGCATCGGCGTTGGCAGTAATCAGATGAAATGTGGCGGCCAATCGGATGGTATCGCTATGCCAGATCCGTGATGATCAGGACAGTCCGTCAGTCGGGTCGCCCACCACACGCTCGCCGCCGACGCAATGCCAGATGGGCGACGGGTGCGTATGCCCGCTTGCCCGCGCGCACAACCGAAACGAATCCGAACGCCTAACAGACGTCACAGTCCATTCATCGGGAAAGGTGAAGCATGTCGAAAAAGGACGGTACGGAACGGTGGGTGCTCGCTTTCGACGCGTCGTGCGGCACGTGTCGGGACATCTCCCACGCGGTGGGTGAAGCCTGCGCCGGTCGGCTGGAAATCCTCCCCCTGACCCACCAGGACGTGCATCAATGGCGCACACACGTCTTCGGTGACAACCCGGCGCTCGCTCCGACCCTTCTGCGGATCCGCGACGAGGCGCGCGACGTGCGGGCATGGGCCTCACACCGCATGGCCGTCCCGCTGATCCGCCACCTGGGCCTGCGGACGACCGTGCGCGTGCTCACCGCACTGGGCCGCCTGCGAGCACAAGCCGGCCAGCCCAAGGTCGCCGGCGCGCAGTCGCCACGCCCGGGAATGAACCGTAAGCAGTTTCTCGGTCTGGGTGTAGCGGTCGCCGGTGGTGTACTGCTCGGGAAGACGCCCGCGTTCGCACAGGAAAGCCAGACCTCCGCCAAGGCATGGGTCACGGCCAACAGGGACCGCCTGCCGCAGACATACCAAGCGTTCGGGGAATACCAGATCCATTTCCGACGCGAGATCTTCCGCGCTCTGCCGGCACCCACTCGGGCCAGCCTGTGGCGCGAACACATCAAAAACTACCGCGACACGCACAGGTCACTGACGGGTGCCCAGGACCAGGCGCTCAAGCACGTCGAGCGCTTCATCGCCCACGACTCGGTCTTCGACCTGACCGGCCCCGAACCTGACACCTCGGACCTGCGCAAGACTGTCACCGACGCCTTCAGTGAGACCGAGGCGGCACTCCTGCTGGACGACCTGGGACCGAACGCCAAACTCTCCAACGCAAAAAGTTCGGCCGCTGATTGCCACTGCAACATGACAGATGACTATTGCGAATTTCCGTACCGATGCAAAAACTGGACGGGCTGCGCATACTCAGAAAGAGGCTGCGGTTCATTTTGGCTTAAGCCATGTGACGGATACTGCGGGTGATGGCGGTTGGGTGGGGGGACGAGCTGGTGGTGTGGGCGTATGTCGGTGGCATGGCCAGGTATGCCCAGGGTGGTGGAGTAGGCGAGCAGGTTGCGTTTCAGCTCCGGTGTGCGGGATCTCCTACGACGAAAGCGGTCCGACCAGTCTCGTCCAGCCGTCGGTGACTCGTCCCGCGACGGTCCTTTGGCCTTGCCGGTCTCACGGTTGATGCCGCTTTGCCGTACGTCGGCACACGATCGGATTCACCCGTGGTCGGTCTGGCGCCTGACGGGAGTGCGGTGCAGGTGGTCGGCGACGGCTGCGCCGGCGTCAGTGGCGATGTCGATGTGGTGGCCGGTAAGGCGACCATCGGTCAGGGCCAGGCGCATGCCGTTGGCCGAAGGCAGGACTCGGGTGGGCAGGTTGCGGCGGTCGAGGTCGCGTTGCCAGCCAGACGGCATGGGCGATGCGGTCCTCGAACGTGGAGTAGGCGGCGTCGTAGTGATGGATGACCACCTCGGCAGGACGTAGCGCGGCGGCTATGACGGGGACGTCGCGGGTTTCCAGGTGGCGGGCCGCGGCCCGTTCCGGTGAGGAATCCAGCAACAACGCCAATCTGGGCGTCCGCCGCTGCATGCTGGAACGCGTGATCGACTGATTCCGCCGCCTGCGCGGCCCCTAGAGGTCCGCGCCCGACATCCACCAGCCGTTCCTGCCTGGAGGCGAGGCCGACGCCAGAAGGAATCACGAGTTGCCTCCGACATGGCACAGTGGTCGCTGCGCACGGCAGAGGCAGCCCTCCTATCAGGGGCGGAAGGCAGCGGGGCTTCTGCCTGCATGGCGTAACCCTCAGTCTCGCTAGTGGGGTGACCATGAACGTTCACCGGGTCGGTCGCCCTCTGCCACATGGCTGCCACGTCCGGAGTGCTCGGCAATTTCCAGTTCGATGAAGGCGTCGATCATCGCCCGCCATACCGCCTCGGCGACCGCGGGGGTCAGCCCTGCCGACACGGCGCGCTGACGTGCCATCGCGATCACCTTCTCCACCCGAGCGGGGGCGCGAACCGCCTGCTCATCAGCCTTGAACGCTGCGGCCGCTCGTACCAGGGACTGCCGGTCGGCCAGCAGGCGGATCAGGTCGGCATCGATGTCGTCGATGCGAGCACGGACTTCTGAGAGCGATTCCGGATCAGCCATGTCCTGATCATTCCATCGCGCCCGGCCGATCCTGCTCGTACCTGCCCCCAGCTTGTCTCAACCCGGTGAACGTGAGTGGTCACCCCACTGGCTACCGGGCCAGGCGGGCTGCTCAAGCCGGACCGTGACACCCCAAGACAGCAGCTGAGGGGAAACCGTCGACGTATCCGGCGCTGAACCGCCGGCCCAGTTCAATCTGTCGGGAGGTAGCGGCAGCTTGGCGACGTCGACGACCTCGTACTCCCAGTGCTCGATCTATTTGGTGGGCACTGACATGGGGGGATCCTTGTGTCGATTTCCCGAAGTCGCCTGCACAAGATGTCCCGTGCAGGTGTGCACGGCTGAGCGGTATCGGTCGGCGCCGACTGTTTCAGGCTCTGGTCGTTGCCTGCTTGGGGCTGTCGGCGTGGCGCTTGTCGCGGGCGTAGATGATGGCCGCTTTCCCGTCACCGGGGGTGCGTCGGTCCAGTTCGAACAGGGTGGTGGCGGCGAACAGGTCGCTGAGCTTGGTGTGGCCGTAGGTGCGGGAGTCGAAGTCGGGGCGTTGCTTGGTGATGATGTGGCCCACCGATGCCAGGCGGGCCCAGCCGTCGTCGTCGGAGGCCGCCTCGACGGCGTGGCGGAGCAGGTTGACCAGGGCGGTGTCGCTCTTCAGCTTGGCCGTAGAGGTCTGCGGGGCGGGCTTGGCCTCCACGGGGGCGGTGGCGCTCTGCAGGTTCTCGATGTAGATGAACTTGTCGCACGCCGCGACGAACGGCTTGGGGGTTTTGCGTTCACCGAACCCGTACACGGTCAGGCCGGACTCGCGGATGCGGGCCGCCAGGCGGGTGAAGTCGCTGTCGCTGGAGACGATGCAGAACCCGTCGAAGCGCTCTGAGTACAGCAGGTCCATCGCGTCGATGACCATGGCGGCGTCGGTGGCGTTCTTGCCGATGGTGTAGGCGAACTGCTGGATCGGCTGGATCGACTGGGAGAGCAGCTGGTCCTTCCAGCCCTTCAGCTGCGTGCCGGTCCAATCGCCGTAGGCGCGCTTGACGTGGGCGGTCCCGTACTTGGCGACCTCCGCCAGCAGCTCCTCCACCGCCGTCGGCTTGGCGTTGTCGGCGTCGATCAGCACCGCCAGTTTCGCGGTGTTCTCTCCGGCGCTTTCTGCGGTCATGCGCTATCGCTCCAGGTGGATGTCACAGCAGGATCTGGCAGGGACGGCACCGGCGGCTGTCCACAGAGCCGATCTCCGCTCGGTTGAAATCCCGGGACGCCTTGGCGTCGTGGTCGTGCAGCATTATCAGCGCTTCTCATCCGAGTGGCCAGCAGACGCAGGAGCCGGCGCCCTGGTAGTCGACGTGAAGGCCAGTGTGGGCGCCAGCGATGCAGGTACAGGCTCAACATCGCCCAGGCCACGTGCAGCAGAAGACTCCTGGGAGCGACTTGAGCCTCTGACCTGCGAACGGGCGTCCCCACACTGCATGACCGGGATCGCTCGTTCCGCGAGGACTCCGGGCCTGCGGTTGCGCGTCGGCGAGTGACCGCACTGCCGTTGGTGACTTTGTCATGGGGACCCTCATGGCTCCCGGGGCTGGCCTAAGCCGCCATCTACATGACTCGTACTTGATCGAGAATGAGCACCCAGCGGCCTGTGTCTTCGCCGATGTCGAATATGGCGGTCAGGTCGCTCCATGTTCCGTTGAGAGGCAGATCGAACTCGACGTGCGGGAGCATGTCGTCGTCGCGCAAGATCTCTGCGATTCCGGGACGCTGGCCATCGGCCGTGTCAGGGGACGTGACCCGCATGAGTCGACCGTTCGGATCAGCCTCCCAGGATCCATAGTTGGCGATCCATGTCCGCAGTTCCTCGGGAGTGAACCTGTACTCGGGGTTCGAATTCACGGTCGGTGACGTCGCGGCCCGCGCGGGCGTGGCCGATACCAGCGTCTACCGCCGGTGGGGCACCCTGGAGGCCCTGCTCACCGACGTGGCGCTCACGCGCCTGAACGCGCAGTCGCCGATGCCCGACACCGGGAGCCTGGCTGGTGACCTGCACGCCTACGCGGCCCAGGTGGCGCGCGAGATCACGGGACCCGACGGCCTGGCGGTGCTGCGCCTGACCGTCGCCCTGTCGAACAGGGGCGAACGGGGTCTGCGGGCGCGTGACGACTTTCTCGCCGAGCGCACCCGGTTCGTGCAGGCCATGCTCGACCGCGCCGGCGAACGCGGCGAGCATCCACCCGACGTGCTGGGCGTGCTCGACCACATCATGGCCCCGATGTACATCCGCGTCCTGTTCGGCGCGGGCCCGCTCACCCCGGACTACATCGCCGGGCTGGTCGACCGGTTGCTGGGGCAGGCCTGATCTCTGCCTTTGGCAGAGACGCGGATCGGCCGGGCATGCCGCCGTCATCGAGCCGCATCGTCGATCAACGGCCAGGGCCTGTTCCTCGGCGGTGGTCAGGAGGATTCGGGCGTTATCGACCTAGCGGATCGCGGTCTTGGGGTCGAGCCCGAAGACCGCGCGGCGCGGCTTCCGTCGGTGCAGCCATCCCGGTCCGGCCGGACGATCATGATCGTTACCGCGCTCCGGGGGCTGTGTCTCTACTTGTTGGTGAGGTGCACGCCGACGAGCTTGACGAGAAACCGGTCGATCTGATCGTCCAGTGGCGGTAGCGCCAGGCCCGGTTCGTTCACCCGGATGGACACGGCTCCGTGCACGGCCGCACGCAGGTCGAGCGCGACCGTGGCGGCATCATCGGCGGGCGCGAGGCCGGCGTCCATGCACCGCTGTACGGCGGCGGTGGTGCCCGCCGCCAGTCCCTCTTTGAACGCCAGATGCGTCCGCTGGTTCAGGGTGCTTTCGTGCAGCACCTTGTACAGGCCCGGGTGGTCGCGGACCCATGCGCCGAGGAACAGCAGGCGCGCGCGTAGCCGGGCCACCGGGTCGCCCTCGGCCGACTCGGCCCGGTCCAGGTCCCGTACGAGGTCGCGGGTGCACTGCTCCAGGGCGGCGAAGACCAGGGCGTCCCGGTCGGCGAAGTGGATGTAGACCGAGGTCGCTGCTATGCCGACCTCGCGCGCGACGGCGCGCAGGGACAGCGCCTCATCGTCCCTCAGCTCGTCCAGCATCCGCACAGTGGCGTCGATGATGTCGCGGCGAAGCCGTTCGCCCTTGCCGCGCGGGTTGCGGTCCCGCGTCGGCGAGGGCGAGGAAGTCGAATCCATGATCCGTATTGTAGGACAACAAACGTTGCCCTACAGTCGTAGCCCTACAGCTGTTCACTTAGGGAGATCTCATGGATTCGAGGCTGGAGAGCAACAAGCGGACCGTCCTGGACTTCTACGAGGCAGGCCTGAACCAGAAGGACTTCGCCGCCGCCGCCAAGCTCATCGGCGACCGGTACGTCCAACACAACCCCCGCATCGCGGACGGGATCGAGGGCCTCGAAGCCTTCCTCGGCCAGTTGCGGACGGATTTCCCCGCACTGCGCGCCGAGGTCAAGAAGCTCTTCGCCGACGGCGACTTCGTCATCGCGCACGTGCACGGCGTACGCGTGCCCGGACAGCTCGGCACGGCGATCGTCGACATCTTCCGGCTCGACGAGCACAGCAAGCTCGTCGAGCACTGGGACGTCATGCAGCCGATCCCGGAGACCGCCGAGAACCAGAACGGGATGTTCTAGCCGTGACCACCGCAACCGGCCCCACGCGCCCCTCCGCCAGTGCCGCCCCACCCGACCCCCGGCGCTGGTGGGCGCTGGCCACGGTCGCCACCGCCCAGCTCATGGTCGGCATCGACTTGACGATCATGAACATCGCGCTGCCCTCCGTGCAGCGCTCCCTCCAGCTGTCCGACCCGGACCGCCAGTGGGTGATCACGCTCTTCGCCCTGTGCTACGGCGGCCTGCTGCTGCTCGGCGGGCGGCTGTCGGACCTGATCGGCCGCAGGCGCGTCCTGCTCGCCGGGCTGATCGGGTTCGCCGCCGCCTCGGCGCTCGGCGGCGCCGCCACCGGCCCAGCGATGCTGCTCACCGGCCGTGCCCTGCAGGGCGTGTGCGGCGCGCTGCTCACCCCGGCCGTGCTGGCGACCCTCGCCGCCGCCTTCCCCTCGCCCGCCGAGCGCGGCAAGGCGTTCGGCGTCTACGGCACCGTCATGGGCAGTTCCTCCGGTCTGGGCGTGCTGCTGGGCGGGGTGCTCACCGACTACCTCGACTGGCGCTGGTCCATGTACGTGAACCTGCCCGTCGCGGCCCTGGCCGCGGCCGGGGTGCTCTACGCCGTACGCCCCGCGCCCCGCACCGCCGGCGTCCGCATCGACATCACCGGGGCCGTCCTCGCCACCGCCGGACTGATGGCCTTGGTCTTCGGGTTCGCCCGCTCCGAACCCGACGGGTGGGACGCGCCGATCACGTTCGGCCCGCTGATCGCCGGACTGGTGGCACTGGCCGCGTTCGTCTGGGTCCAGACCCGCGCCAAGAACCCTCTGCTGCCGCTGCGGGTCGTCCTGGACCGCCGCCGCGGCGGCTCGTACCTGGCGGTTCTCAGCCTGGCGACGGGCATGTTCGCCGCGCTGTTCTTCCTCACGTTCTACATGCAGAACGTGCTCGGCTACACACCGATCCAGACGGGCCTGGGCTTCCTTCCCCTCACCGCCGGCCTCATGGTCGGCGTGCGAGCGGTCAGCCCGCTGCTGGCCCGCGCCCCGGTCCGGTCGCTGCTGAGCCCCGGGCTCCTGACGATCGCGGCCGGGCTCGCCCTGCTCGGTCTCCTGCGGGTCGACAGCGACTACTGGCTGCACGTCCTGCCGGTATTCCTGCTGGTGGGGCTCGGTACGGGGTGGGTGCTGGTCACCGCCAACAGCACCGCCACCCTCGGCGCGGGCGCCGACAGCTCCGTAGCCGGAGCCATGGTCATGACCTCGCAGCAGGTCGGCGCCTCCCTGGGCACCGCGCTGCTCAGCACGATCGCCGCGACGGCCGCTGCCCGGCACCATCACCTGCCCGCCGAGGCCACCGTCCATGGCTTCAACGTGGCCGGCCTGGGGGCGGCCGGGTTCCTGTGCCTGGCCGCCCTCGCGGTCTTCGTCATCACCGGTCCGGGCAGGCCACAGCCCTAGCCCGCTTCCGGTCGGCCCGCGAGGAACCCGCGACTACCTGCTTCAAAAGCGGCTTCGAGGTCAAGCTCGGCGGTGGTCGCCCCCTCGGTTGCGGGGCCCGGGGTGGTGGTGAGGTCGGCGTCGGTGTCGCCTCAACTGCACCAGCCAGGTGCCGCTGCGTTGTGTCGGCCCGCGATGGGCTGGGCGCGGTTAGTGCTCGGCGCGCCGGGGAGAGTGCCACTGGGGGTTCAGCTCCGGATCGCGTCGGATCTTGTCCCGCCTGGAGCGCGCCCGCCGCACGCCGCTGGGCGTGAAGGGCCGGTACTTTCCGGTGCGCGGGTCGCGGTTGCGGCGTGCGCGGGTCGCATCACGCGATCAGTTACCGATTGACGCCCAGAATGTGCACCGGTGTTCCTGGGCGAGATCTGCTGACCCGATTGCGTTCGGCGCCAGCGATTGAACGTGCTCGCCCGCTTTGAATGGCGACCATTTCGGCAAATTGTGACCATTCGGGTTGCTCGTATGTGCAAATTGGGTCCAGTAACGCATCATCTGATTGGCGAGCCGGAGTTGCGCTGTTGTTGCCGGGCCGGGAAGCTGTTCGTCGTCGAAGAGGTACTGCAGTTCGCCACCGTGAAATGCGCCGGTGGGAAAATTCGGCTTCGGCAGGGTGGTGAACCATGGGGCGTTCTCATCGCTGAATTCATAAGCGTAGACGGGCACCCGCGCGGACAGTGCGCGGTCTCGATCAAGAACGGGGCAGGCCCATGCCCAGTCCGTCACGACGGTGGACAACGCCTCACCAGCGGAGTGAAAATGATCGCTGGGGTATCGAGCCAGGATCTGCGCGGCGTCGGTCGGCCCAAAGAGCGTGTGCATTTCATCCTGGTAGCCGGCATCGGTCGTCTGTTTGCCGGTCGCGACCTCGATGGCGGCGGTGAAGAGGCGATGTTCATCGCGCGTGGTTCCTTGGATGATCGGCACGCGATTGAAACGGCCTGTGGCGAATGCCTTTTGCGGGCTGAGGGGAAGCACGCCGCCACCCGTTGTAGGCCCGGATCCGAGGCCGACGTCGGACCACTTGGCGAGTTCCTCCACTGGTTTGGCGCGCAGGCAGGCTGCGGCTGTACGGACATTGGAACAGCCGAGTTTGGAGGCGACGTCAAGTCCGTGCTGTTCACGCTCCGTGCGCGGTAGCGGGAACCACGTCGGCGGACCCGGTGACCATTTCCTCCCGGTGCATTCCGCGCTCTGCAGGATCGCCTTATGGAAGAGCCCTGCCGAGCCGGGGGCCGCCAGATGGGAGCAGGCACTTGTACCTCCGGCTGACTCGCCGAATATGGTGACGTTTGCCCGATCACCACCGAATGCCGAGGCGTTACGCTGGACCCATCGCAGCGCAGCCTGCTGGTCCTCGAGCCCGAAGTTGCCCGAACGATGCCGGGCCGCACCGTGATCGAGGGCGGGATGTGCAAGGAACCCGAAGATGCCCAGACGGTAATTGGGTGTCACCACGATCACGTTGCCCGTGCTCGCCAGGCGCTGTGCGTCATAGAGGCTGCCGGCGCCGTTGATGAAGCCGTTACCGTGGATCCACACCATCACCGGTAGTTTGCGAGCGCTGCTGTGGCGGGGCGTTGTGACGTTGAGGTAGAGGCAGTCCTCAGTATTGCTGGCCTTGTCGATCAACCCCTCCGCCTGCGCGCACCGGTTGCCGGGCTTGGTCGCGTCCCTGATTCCCGACCATGATGCGGTACGCCGGGGGGATGCCCAGCGCAGCGGCCCGGTCGGCGGGGCCGCGTACGGGACTCCCTGGAACAGCCGCGTGCTCGCGGCGAGCGTGCCGCGTACGGCGCCGGCTTCAGTTGAAATCACCGTGGAGTAATCGTGGCTCGTCTCGGCATGGTTCGCCGACGCGGCACCGGCCGCGCCGGCGCATGCCGAGGCGCCGAAGAGCACCGCTGCGGCGAGTAGTGTCCGCAGGTGACCTGGCATGGTGGGCCGTGACCGGTCGCGCCCTAATGTTGGGTCCTGCACGAGCTGTCTCAAGTGTTCACATCCCCGATCCTCTTTGTGTAAGGTACACACGAATAAAAGTGTAAGGGACGCACAAAGTCAAGCGTTCGGCGAGACGTGTGAGGAAGATCCACTGATGTCGACTGGCGTTGATCCGCAGGAGCTGCCACCGGGGTTGGCCCTTGCCTGGGGCCTGCCCACCAAGACCAGCAAGCTCGGGCGGACGCCATCTCAAAGCGTCGAGCAGGTCGTCGAGGCGGCTATCGACCTAGCCGACGCGGATGGCTTCGCGGCCTTGTCGATGCCGAAGCTCGCCAGGAAACTCGGCCTCACGGCCAACGCGATCTACCGATATGTCAGATCCAGGGATGAGTTGCTGGTGCTGGTCGCCGAGACCGGGTGGGGTCCCGCACCGGATCTGGTGTCCGGCGCCGACCGCTGGCGAACCGCAGCGACAACCTGGACCCAGGCGATGATCGACCGGTGCGATGTCCATCCCTGGCTGGTGGACCTTCCCGTCCGGGGTGCGCCGATGACGCCGAACCTGCTGCGCTGGACCGAGGTCATTCTGGAATCCTTTACCGGCGCCGGGCTCAGCCCCAAGGAGGCAATTCAGTGCGCGTTGCTGCTCGATGTGTATGCGCGCCGGATCGCCGGCATGCGCCGCGACCTCAGGCAGAGCAGCGCAGGCTCCGTTAAATCGACCGCTGTGCAGGATTTCCTGCTGCCATTGCTGCACGAGCACGGATATCCCATTGTGGCGGCCTTGATGGTGGGCAATGATTATTCAGACGATATCGAAGACACTGATGTGACTTTCGGCCTAACCCGGATCCTGGATGGCATCGAGGGCCTCCTGTCGGAGAACGAACACCACCACACCGCCACATCCAAACCTGACGTCGTATAAGCAGCGCCGGTGCCCTTCCCCCCACGCCGGTGAGGGTGAGTCGATCTTCGGATGTGAACCGGCGGCGATCCTCTAGTCCTCCCAACACCCACCAGCAATTCCGCGCTAAGACCGCGGCCGGGTCTAGGCACCACACGCCGGGTGAGGTTCTCGGAGACTGCCCACAGTCGTTGCTGGACTGTCACGTCGCAAAACTCAGGGCTGGACGTGACGACCTGCGGGTGTCCTCGGTACCCTCCCATCCGGTCCGGGCCGTAGTACTGGCCGGCGGGTCGGTGGCCGCGCTCAGGGTCGGGCGTGCGCCCGCGTTGAACGGCGCATTGCGCCGCCCCGCACACTACGTTCTCGCGCCCTTGAGAGTGGCTCGGCGGCGCGGGGGCATATGCCCACGGCCGCCGAGGCGTCAATGTCCCTGTGTCTCAGCTCAGGGCTTTGACGATTTCCTGGGCCAGGGGAACGGCAGAGGCAGGGTTCTGGCCGGTGAACAGGGTGCGGTCGATCTCGACGTGCGGCTGGTACGGCTCGCCCTCACGGTAGTCCACGCCCAGTTCGACCAGCCGGTCCTGGAGCAGCCACTTCGCCCGGTCGGCGAGGCCGTTCTGGATCTCCTCAGCGTTGGAGAGACCGGTCAGGCGGTAGCCGGCGAAAGGGGACCTGCCGTCGGCGTCGACTGTTGCCAGGAGAGCCGCGGGTCCGTGGCAGACCAGGGCCAACAGCTTGCCGGAGGCGAGCCGTTCGGTGAGCAGCTTTCCGGACTCGGCATTGTCGGGCAGGTCCTCCATGGGCCCCCAGCCGCCCGGGTAGAAGACGGCGTCGTAGTCGTCGAGTTCAGCCTGTTCGATGCGCATCGGGTTCGCCAGTTCGGTGGCCTCGCGCAGTGCGGTCTTCATCCGCTCCGCGCCTTCGTGGCCGCCGTTGAAGTCGGGGGTGAGGCTCAACGCGTCGGGCGTGGGCGGCACGCCGCCCGGGGTCGCCGCTGCGATCTCGTAGCCGGCCGCCTTGAACACCTCATACGGGCCGATCGCCTCCTCGGCCCAGAAGCCGGCCGGATGTTTGGTGCCGTCGGTCAGGGTCCAATGGTCGGCAGCGGTGATCACGAACAGAATATTCGGCATCGCTTTTCCTTTGGTGGGTGTGCATTCTCCGGCCAGCCCTCGCACCTGTTGAATATCATTTGATGCGGAGATGCTCATCGACCGAGCTGCCGGATTCATTGATGTACCGACGTTGTCGGCGCTTTCCACGCTGCCAGGCCGACCGTGAGGTTAAAAGGGGACAGTTTTCTCCTGGGAAGGAACTCCCCAGCCAAGAGCGTGAACAGTCGCATCGTTCGACCTTCCGTGTTCCGAGTGAACCGGTAAATGGGAGCGATCCATCCTGGGAGGAAACTCTCCTCCTCACAACACCGATTTCGGGTGCCATGCTGCTGGGACGTCAACGCAATGTGTCAAGGAGCATGAGATGTCCGACTCACCGAGTGTCGCGGTCGTCCGCCGCTTGTACGACTCCAAGGGCGACCCGGCTGTCAGCCAGGAGATCATGGCCCCGGATATTGTCTGGGACATCACTCCTGGCTTTCCGAATGGCGGCGTGTACCACGGCTTCGACAGCGTCGTGAATGACTTCTTCGGGCCGCTCTTCGGGCGGTTCGATACCTTCTACCCGGTGGCCGAGGAGTTCTACGCCGACGGCGACCATGTCATCGCCCTCGGGGACTACCAGGGATCGACCAAAACGGGCAAGAACGTTCAGGTGCGGTTCATCCATCTCTGGACCGTCCGTGAGGGAAAGCTCGCCCGGATGCAACAGGCCGCCGACAGCCTTGTCGTCGACCGCGCGCTCAATGGTTGACAACCCGATGCCCGGACAGGAGAAACGCGTCTCCTGGGTCGAACTGTTCTTCGACCTGGTGTTCGTCGTCGCGGTCACGCAGGTGACCGGCCTCTTGCACGCCGACCACTCCTGGTCGGGTGCCGCGCAGGCGCTGGTGGTGTTCATTCCGATCTACTGGGCGTGGGTGGGCATGACGATGCACGCCAACCTGCACGACGTCGACCAGACCCGCACCCGTTTGGGCGTGTTCACCGTCGGGTTGTGCGGCCTGTTCATGGCCATGGCCCTGCCTGACGCGTACGGCTCACTCGGCCTGTTGTTCGGGGCCAGCTACTGGGCCGCACGCCTGGTGCTGTACGCGCTGATGTGGCGCAGCTACCGCGGCATCGGGTTCAACCCCTTCTCCACGGCCGCCTTCGTCAGCGGTCCGCTTCTCGCGCTCGGCGGCCTGACGCATGGCACAGCACGGGTCGCGCTGTGGGCACTCGCAGCCGGTGTGGACCTGTTCGTCCCGTTCCTGGCGCGTCGGCGTATGGCCCGCATCGCCTACGAGCCGTCACACCTGCCCGAGCGGTTCGGGCTGTTCCTCATCATCGCGCTCGGCGAGTCCGTCGCAGAGATAGGCGTGGTGGCCGGCGGTCAACCAGCGACCCCGGCCCGGCTCGCCGTGGTCGCCATGGCCTTCGCACTGGTCTGCGCGCTCTGGTGGGTGTACTTCGTGTTCGCCGCCGACGCCATCCGGCATGCGGTGCGCACCGCCGAGGTCGCCATCGAAGTGATCCGGCCGGTCCTCCCGTACGGGCATCTCGCGTTCATCGGCAGCATCATCGCGATCGCGGCCGCCACCGGCGAGGTGATCCTGCACCCGCTCGCGCACCTGCACACCGACGTCGCGGCCCTCCTGTTCGGCGGTGCCGCGCTCTACCTGGCCACGTTCGGCTACACCAGGTGGCGGATGTTCCGCACCATCGCCACTTCCCGGCTGAGCGCCGCCGTCCTGTGCCTGGCACTGCTGCCGCTGGCCGGCCTAGCGCCTGCCCTCGCCGCGATGGCGACGCTCGCCGCCGTGCTGGTCGCTCTCAACGTGTGGGAGGCCCGGGTCGTGCAACCGGTCCGAACAGCGCAGTAAAGGCCCCCGCAGCTCTACCGAACAGGGAAGGCATACCCATTGAGCACGAAGATCGTCCAGACACGGTTCGGCGGGCTGGAAGTCCTCGAACCGGTCGAGCAGAAGCCGCTCACGACTGAGGCGCTGGCGGCCAACGAGGTCCTCGTCCGCGTCGCGTACGCGGGGGTTGCGCCGGTCAGGTGACGCTGTTGGGCGCCTGGTGGTGGGCGTCTGCGGCCCAGGACGACAGCAGCCGCAGGCCGTCGTGGGTGGGGCTGCCCGCCGGGGCGGTCCAGATGATGATCTGCTGGTCGGGATCGGTGGGGCAGGCGAAGGCGGACCAGTCGAGGGTGAGATCGCCGACGACGGGGTGGTGGAGCTTCTTGACGCCTGTTCCCCGGGTGGCGACGTCGTGAGCCGCCCACCACTGCCGGAACTGGGCGTCGGTCACCGACAACTCGCCGACGAGCGCCGCCAGCCGCGCGTCGTCGGGATAGCGTGAGCTCTCCATGCGCAGCTGCGCGAGGGCTGCGCGGGTGACCCCTTCCCAGTCGGCGTACAGGGTACGCATCGCCGGGTCGGTGAACAGCAGCCGGATGAACATCCGCTCCTTTTCAGGAATACGGCCAAAATCAGTGATCAGGGCGGCGCCCATAGCGTTCCAGGCCAGGATGTCGGTGCGGCGTCCGATGACGAAGGCCGGGGCTGTGGCGAGCTCGTCCAGCAGCCGCTGCAGCTGCGGCTGCACCTTCTGCCGAGGCGGCTTGCGGGGCGTCGGGCTCTCCTTCCCCGCGAGTACGAACAGATAGGCGCGCTGATCATCGTCCAGGCGGAGCACCCGGGCGATCTCGTCCAGGACCGCGGCCGAAGCCTGCATGCGGCCTTGCTCCAGCCGCACGTAGTAGTCGGTGCTGATCGCGACCAGCTGGGCGACCTCCTCCCGCCGCAGGCCCGGGACCCGCCGCTGCCGGCCGAGGTCCGGCAGACCCACTGCCGCAGGGGTCAGGTCTGCGCGGCGGGCCTTGAGAAACTCCCCCAGTTCGTTCATTCTTGGATTTCCGGTCATATCCCCAGCCTCGCAATGAATTTCGGCGCCGTCAGGGGGAGAGATACCTCCCAGTCTAATCCCCGCAGGTCCCAGACAGCCGGGGCGAAGCAGCTGAGGTCGATCCCCGCCGTGATGGCGGCTGACCAGCCGCCGGCGGACCACGGTAGGGACGCGGAGGAAGTCACGGCGTTGAGGCGGCTGCAAGCGCCGATCAGAGAGCGAGCAGCTAGGCGACGGCGACGATCGTGCCGTCGTCGTGGCAATGCCCTGGCGAGGTCGGCGGGAAGGGCCTCCATGGCGGCACCTCCTATTGGGAGTTCGTCGGCCGGGTTCTGCAACCGGTCTGCGCGGCGGGTTACCAGGACAAAGTCCGAGTTGCCTGCGAGGAGACGGGCGTACGTGGCGCCGAGGCCGGAGGAAGCGCCCGTTATCAGAACAAGGGATGAAGGCTCAGTGTTCGCGAGGGGGAGGAATTTATCCCCGGATAAGTCCTTCCCAGGATGGAGTTCTTCCCTTTCCGGGTTCGCGCGATGGTGCAGGTTCGAAGAGCCGCTAAAGGACGGCGAAGAACTTCACCATCTGTGCGATCGCTTGATCTACGTACTCAGGCACATCGTACATTGCGATATGAGTCGCACCGTCAACGACGAACAACTTTTTCGGTGCGTTGGACAACTCGTAGGCTCGGTCGCTCCACAACTTGGTGTCCGCCTTGCTCCCGGCAATGAGGAGCATCGGCTGGGTCAGGAACTCTGGAATTCGGTCGAACGCCGAGAAGGCGAGCATTCTGTCCAGGCCGGTCAGCAGGAAGCGGCCCTTCGAATTGGGATGCCCGCCTCGGGGGGTCCTGTAGTAGTCGTATCCTTCGCGCAGGAGGTCCGGTGTGTTCTCGTCGATGTCTTCGAATTTTTCCGGGACAAATGGGGCGTAGAGACGCTCTCCTCCGCATGCTTCCGCCGTGCGCTGCTTGGCAACCATGTCCAGCGTTGCGATGTGCTCGGCCACCGGGACTTCATGCCCCAGGAAGGCCCTGGAGCTCTCGCCCATCGGGGCTGCGCTGACGGTGGCCACCGCCTTGAAGCGATGCTCGGTCTGCGCCACGCTGATGGCGTAGCCGCCCCCGGCGCAGATCCCGAAGACTCCCATGCGCTCGGGGGCGACGAACGGAAGAGTGGTAAGAAAGTCCACCGCGCAGCGGGCGTCTTCCACTCTGGTCGGCGGGTCTTCCAGGAGCCGAGGTTCGCCGCCGCTTTCTCCTTGGTAGGAGGAGTCATAGACCACGGTGACGAATCCATGCGCAGCGAGCCTCTCGGCGTAGAGGCCGATGGTCTGTTCCTTTACTCCTCCAGCCGGGTGAACGCCAACGAGAGCCGGGTACTGTTTGTCTTCTGTGAAATTGTCCGGCAGGTGCAGGTGTGCCGCAATCTGCACTTCTCTGTTCTTGAATGAAACGGTCCTGAGCATGGCTTCTTTCCCTTTTTCTGGGCCCTCGGTCCGCTGGGGCACATAAAGGTAAGGGTTTCATGCCGGATGAAACCTATCCAGGGAGGAAACTCTCCCCCCTTTCTAGCCTGAATCTTGCTTAAGGCTGGTCTGGTCGCTTTTAGACGCCATCTCATTTGGCGGGGCGGCGGTAGCCTGCTGGTCGTGGAGATGGTTGAACGTTTGGTGCCGGATGAGTTGTGGGAGTTGTTTCAGCGGGTGGTGCCGCCTGCATCATCGACTCCCAGAGCGTCAAGACCTCGGTCGATGTGCCGCTGGCCAGCCAGGGCACCGATGTCGGCAAGAAGATCGTGGGCCGCAAGCGCAACATCGTCACTGACTCGCTCGGGCTGCTGCTGGCCGTCCTGGTCACTGCGGCGAGCGTGTCCGACGGCGCCGTCGGCCGCCAGCTGCTCACCGACGTAGCCGCCAGGCACCCGACCATCACCAAGGCCTGGGGCGACACCGCCTACCGCACCAAGGCCGTCGACCATGCAGCCACCTTGGACATCGACCTGGAGACCATCCGCCGCGACCCGGCCACCAAGGGGTTCGTCCCGCTACCGCAACGTTGGGTGGTGGAGCGCACCTTCGGCTGGCTGATGCTGCACCGCCGCCTGGCCCGCGACTACCGCCGCACCACGCGGACCCGGGCCGGGCGGCGGCTGTTCACCATGGCGTGCGAAGCGATCTGGTCCTGCCAGCCGAGCGAGCTGTCGCTGCTGCACGCGCTGTTCTACGCCCGCGCCGCAGGGAGCCTGCAGGCCGTGATCGCCGTCGACGGCGGCGCGCAGCAGGACCGCCTTGACGGCGGAGCCCACGAGCTGGCCGTCCGCCTCGCGCACCGGCTCGGCGACGGTGTGCACCTCAACACGCCGGTCCACCGCATCATCCACGACCACCGCGACGTGCGGGTCACCGCCGAAGGCGAACGTACCTGGCGGGCGGCACACGGTGTCGTGGCGATCCCGCCCACCCTGGCGGGGCGTATCGAGTATGACCCGCCGCTGCCGGTGACCCGCGACGGCCTGACGCAGCGGCTGCCGATGGGCAGTGTGATCAAGTGCATGGCCGTGTATCCGGGGCCGTTCTGGCGCCCGGACGGGCTCAGCGGCCAGGCCACCAGCCTGGCCGGCCCGATCAGCGCGGTTTTCGACAGCCAGCCCGCGCTCGGACGAGCGGGGCATCCTGCTCGGCTTCATCGAGGGCGCCGCCTGCCGGACCATGGCCGCCCTGCCGTCCCAGGACCGCCGGACGAGGGTCATCGCCCAGCTGAACCGCCTGTTCGGCCCGAAGGCCGCCTGCCCGGCCGCCTACATCGAGCAGGACTGGGGCGCCGAACCCTTCAGCCGCGGCGCCTACTCCGCCGTCTTCCCACCCGGCGCATGGACCCAGTACGGCCAGGCGCTCCGTCCCCCGGTCGGCCGCATCCACTGGGCCGGAGCCGAGACCGCCACCGCCTGGTACGGCTATATCGAAGGCGCCATCAGATCAGGCGAAGCAGCCGCAGCCGCGGTCGTCGCACCCTGACCGTCCCAACGATCAGCGCGGCACCCGCTGCCCGTCCTAGGTGGGTGTTTGGGCGGCGGTGGGGGCTGGTCGAGCCGTTCGATGCGCGTTGGCAGGTGTTTGTGCCAGGGAGTGGCGGAGAAGGGGTCGCGTCGTTGGGAGTCGGTGAGTTCGTTGAGCGCCACGCCTGTTCGGTTGAGCGGTTCGCGATCGGGTCGTGTTGTGGCTGGTTGGGTGGGCAGGTCGAGGCCGAGGGTGAAGGTGACGCCGGAGCGGTTGTCCAGGATGGCGGTGAAGAGGTCGTCGGCGGAGCGGTGCCCGGCGCGTCTCATGGCGTCGGGGTAAGGGCCGGGCGCAAAGGGCTGGATAAGGGGCCTGCCCAGCCCGGGACGTTTGGGGAGCGCCCGGCGATCGGCCCGCGTACCGATCACCGGGAAGCTCAGAGCAGGGCTTCGGGTTTGATCGGCAACTCGCGGACGCGGCGGCCGGTGGCGTTGAAGACCGCGTTGGCGATGGCGGGCGCCACGCCGACGATGACGATCTCACCCAGTCCCTTGACCCCGATCGGGTCGGCCTCGAAGTCCTCCCCGTCAATGAAGATCGCCTTCATCTCCGGCATGTCGGCGTGGGTCGGCACGAGGTAGTCGGCGAGGTTGGCGTTGACGATCCTGCCGTCGCGGTGGTCGGTGACCGTGTGCTCGAGGAGGGCCTGACCGATACCGCCGGTCATGGCCCCGATGGCCTGGCTGTCGGCGAGTCTCGGGTTGATGATCCGGGCGGCATCGTACACGCCGACCATACGCCGGACCCGTACCAGGCCGAGGCGGGCGTCGACGGCCACCTCGGCGAACGTCGCGGCGTAGGCGTAGAAAGAGAACTTCTCCGTTTCCGACGCCCCGGCGTACGAGCCGAGCGCTTCAACATGGGTCCGGTCGTTGCGGGCCAGGAGCCGCTGGTACGTCTCCCCGCGTGTGGGGTCGTCCTTCACATACAGCCGACCGCCTCGTACGAGGATGTCGGCGGCGTCGGCGCCGTACAGCGGTGATCCCTCGTCGTTGACCGCGAGCGTGATCGTCTGCTTGCGCAGCTTGTCGCAGCCGTCCTGGACGGCGGATCCGACACTGGCCATGGTCTGCGAGCCGGCGTGGACGGGGGCTGGGGGCATGAGGGAGTCGCCGAGCCGGAAGGTCACCTGGCGCATGGTCAGGCCGAGAGCGTCGGCGGCGACCTGGGTCATGGACGTGGCCGTGCCGGGACCCATGTCGCTGGTCGAGGACTGCACCACGGCGGTGCCGCCGGCATCGAGCCTGACCGAGGCCTGGGCCTCGCTGCGCTGGGTGTCGTACACACCGGCGGCCATTCCCATACCGATGAGCCAGTCGCCGTCACGCATCGAGCGAGGCTTGGGGTTGCGCCGGTGCCAGCCGAACTCGCGGGCGCCCGCACGATAGCAGTCGCGCAGGCGGCGGGTGGAGAACGGCAGCCCGGTGGACTCGTCGCCGGCCGGTTCGTTGCGCAGCCGCAGCTCGATCGGGTCCAGGCCCAGTTCGTGGGCGAGTTCGTCCATTGCCGACTCGACGCAGTAGGTTCCGTTGGAGTAACCGGGGCCGCGCATGAACCACGGCGTGCTCACGTCCAGCCGGACGTGACGATACGCCTGGCGGACGTTGGGCGTGCTGTAGAGCATCCGGCCGGGATCGAGAACCTCTTCGTGGTGCGTTTCGTAGCGGGAGGCCTCGGTGCGGGCGTCGTGCGCCGACGCGGTCAGACGGCCCTGCCGGTCGCTGCCCAGCCGCAGTACGTACTCGTATGCGGGCCGGTATCCCACGCCGAAGTACAACTGCCTGCGGGTGAGAACGAGTTTCACTGGGCGTTTCACTTCGCGGGCGGCCAGGGCCGCGATGACGGAGTGCACCCAGGTGCGGGCGGCGCTGCCGAAGGCGCCGCCGACAAATGGCGAGATGACGCGGACACGGTTCGGCGGGATGCCGAACTCGCCGGACAGGGTGAACACGGCGCCTCGCACGAACTGGGTCTTCTCCCAGACGGTCAGCTGGTCACCGTCCCAGCGGGCGACGATGCCAGCCGGTTCTATCGGGTTGTGGTGGTTGCGGGCCGTCCGGAACGTCAAGTCCAGCCGGACAGGGGCGGAGTCCAGGACCCTGTCGGCGTCGCCGCGCGCATAGGTCTCGGGTTCGCCGGCGGGGTCGGCGACGCTCAGGTCGGTCGAGACGGGCTCGGTGTCGTAGGAGACCTCCACCAGGCTCGTGGCGTGCTGTGCGATCTCCAGTGTGGTCGCCACCACGACCGCGACGGGCTGTCCGAAGAACCGGATCCGGTCGTCCTGGAAGGGGCGCAGCCGTTGACCCGGCGGGAATCCCCCACCGATGGGCGGCAGCTTGGGCGCGTTGAGGTGGCTGATCACCTTCAGGACGCCGGTCTGGGCTTCGGCGGCGCGGGCGTCGATGCCGGTGATACGGCCGCGGCCGACGCTGCTGTCGACGATGACCGCGTGCACGACCCCGTCGGGGCTGTTGTCGGCGGCGTACTTCGCTCTCCCGGTCACCCTCAGCCGTGCGTCGACCCGGGGCACCGCCGCACCGACTGCTGCCTGTGTCCGGCTCATTTGGTGCCTCCTACGGTGCTCAGCTGGCGTTCGACGGTGCGTTTGAGCAGCTCGACCTTGAAGCCGTTGTGCCTGAGGGGGCGGGCGCCGTCCGCCGCGTGCTCGGCAGCCTCGGCCCACAGACGGTCCGAGGGGCGCTCGCCGATGAGGTGGCGCTCGACGGCGGGCAGCTTCCACGGCACGGTGCCCACACCACCGGCGGCGACCTTCGCCCCGCGGATCACGCCGCCACGGATGTGCAGCGCAACTGCGGCCGAGGTGAGGGCGAACTCGTAGGACTGCCGGTCGCGTACCTTCAGGTAGCCGGATCGCAGCGGACGCGGGTGGGCCGGGATCTCCACGGCAGTGATCAATTCGCCCGGGCGGATGGCCTGTTCGCGGTTGGGGGTGCTGCCCGGCTGGAGCAGGAAGCCGGCGAAGGGCACGGTGCGTTCGCCGTCCGGGCCCAGCAGGTGGACGGTGGCCTCCAAGGCGGCGAGGGCGACCGCGAGATCGGAGGGATGCGTGGCCACGCACTGGTCGGAGGTCCCGAGGATCGCGTGGCCGCGGTTGTAGCCGTGCAGGGCGGCGCAGCCCGAGCCGGGCTCGCGCTTGTTGCAGGCGGCGGTCACGTCACGGAAATATGTGCAGCGGGTGCGCTGCATGATGTTGCCGCCGATGGTGGCCATGTTCCGCAGCTGGGCCGACGCGCTCAGCTCCAGCGCCTGCGAGATGACCGGGTAGGCGGTACGGACCGCGCGGTGTGCGGCGGCCTCGGCCATTCGCACCAGGGCGCCGATGCGCAGGCCCCCGCTCTTGGTGGCGGAGACCTGGCGCAGGGGCAGGGCGCTGATGTCGACCAGCGTTTCGGGGCGTTCGACGGTCTCGCGCATCAGGTCGACGAGCGTCGTGCCGCCGGCGATGTAACGCCCGCCGCGCAGTCCGGCGTCGAGCGCCTCACGGGTGCTGGTGGCCTTGGTGAAGGAGAAGGGATACATCAGCCCCTCCCCGCGCTCTGCTCGACCGCGCGCACGATCTTCACATAGCAGCCGCAGCGGCAGAGGTTGCCGCTCATCCACTCCTGGATCTCCGCCTTGGAGCCGGTGTGGCCCTCCTGGATGCAGCCGACGCCGGACATGATCTGCCCGGGGGTGCAGAAGCCGCACTGGAAGGCATCCTGCTCGATGAACGCCTCCTGCAGCGGGTGCAGTTCGTCGCCGTCGGCCAGACCCTCGATGGTGGTGACTTCGGCGCCCTCCAGCCGCACCGCCAGCGTCAGGCAGGAGTTGACCCGGCGGCCGTCGACGAGGACCGTGCACGCCCCGCAGGCACCGGCGTTACAGCCCTTCTTGGAGCCGGTCAGGCCCAGACGTTCACGCAGCAGGTCCAGCAACGAGGTGCGGTTGTCTACCATGACGGTGTGCCGCTTGCCGTTGACCGTCAGTGAGAGGTGACCATTCGACGGTGCCGAGGCGGCGACCGCTTCCTCGGCTCCGAGCAGGGGCGTCACGACAGCGGAGCCGCCCGCCGCCACGGCGCCGCCGACGGTGGTCATGGCGGCGATGACCGTGCGCCGAGTCGGCCCGGGCGGTAGTGCGGTGGGTACGGGGGCCGCGTCCGGAAGTTCAGCCGGTATGTGTTCTTCCATGATTCGCTCTCTCAGATCGGTGTACGTCACGGGCAGGTGTCAGGGCCTGTTCCGTTCTACGGAGGCCCGTTGGGCCGGCTCGGCGAGAAAGGCTCCTGAAGGGCGCGTGGCCGGACAGGCCATGACAGCGGCTCTGCCCGATGCACTGATCGGAAGCAAGCGGACGGCGACCTGATGCGGCCGCGACTGGGGTCACCCGGGCACAGCGCTGATCGGCGCCGGTTCCCGTTCCGGCTGGGACATCGCCAAGCCTGCCGTTCGTGCCCGGGATCAGCCATCCGCTGCTTTGGGTACCTCCCGTTTTCCTACTGCTGACAGTGGTAGGCACGGCGGTTGCGGGTAGGGCACACTGAACGGCATGGCCAGCTTCAGTGCCTCCGACGATCGGTCGGTGGCCGGCCTCGATCGGCGTGCCGAGCTCAGCGAATTCCTGCGCAGCCGCCGGGCCCGGCTCAAGCCCGCCGACGTCGGCTTGGCTGACTACGGACGGCGACGGCGGGTGCCCGGGCTGCGCCGGGAGGAGCTGGCACAGATAGCCGACGTGTCGGTCTCGTATTACACCCAGCTCGAGCAGGGCAACAGCGCGAACGTGTCGGTGGAGGTGCTGGACTCCATCGCCCGTGCCCTGCGGCTGACCGACACCGAGCATGCCTACCTGACGCACCTGGCAAAGCCCACACGGCAGCGGGAGAGCAGGCCGTCACTGCGGCCCCAGCGGTTGCGCCCCGCCATTCAGCAGCTTATCGACACGATGACGGACGTGCCCGCGTGCGTGAACGGCTTCCGCATGGACATCCTGGGCTGGAACGCGATGGCCGCCGCGCTGTTCGGCAACTGGGCAGAGCTGCCGCCCGAGGAGCGCAACTGGGGACGGCTGATCTTCCTCTCGCCCACCATGCGTGATCTGTTCATCGACTGGGAGACCAAGGCGGGCAGTATCGTCGGGGTCCTGCGTATGCACGCCAGTAGCCATCCCGAAGATCCAGGGCTCGCCTCGCTGGTGGGCGAACTGTCGATGCGGAGCGAGGAGTTCCGCCGGTTGTGGGCCGCCCATGAGGTACGTCGCAAGCGCTATGCCGTGCTGCGACTGAACCATCCGCTGGTGGGTGAACTCACCCTGGCGTACGAGACGTTCCGCCTAGCCGACAACCCCGAGCAGACGTTGGTCACTTACCACGCGGAACCGGGCTCAGAGTCCGCCGCGGCCCTGCGCCTGCTTGCCAGCTGGGGAACAGACGCGACGACACCGGTCGGCTGAACCGGACCTGGGCAGGGGCGTGGCTTCCTCCAAGGCCTCATGCTGCGGATGGCGCCGCACATGCCGGGCAGGCGCGGACGATGGAGGCCACGACGAGGCCGATCCGGGAAGCGGCCAACGGCATCGAACTGCGCGACTACCCGACCGCGGCACGGCGGACGGCGCGGCCGTAGAAGGGCACACGCCGTTCGGCGCAACTTCACAGAGTGTCGACGTTGAAGATGTGTCCGCCGTGGTGACTTGCGGGACGGCGAAGGTGAAGGCGCTTGGGGCGGTCCAGGGGGCGGTCTTTGTCGGTTTGCCCTCGTGCGCAATGAAGATCGAAGAGTCGATCCAGGCGCGCGGCCAGCTTTCCCGCCCTCGCCGGCTCGTCCAAGAGCTGCATTAGCCGTCACCCGGCCGCAGGTCAGGTTGCAATCCATGAGCCGCACAAACAGCGCCGGCTGGCCGTCGGCAGGCGGGGAGGCGTACACGCGCTTGCCCAACACTGGATTCTGAGGTCGGGTGCACCGGATGCCAATCAGACTGGCATTCCCTGAATCAGTTGTTGGCCCAGGTTGCGAGCGCCATCAAACGCCGCCACCTGAGCCCGAGTGCTCCGCGTGCTCGGTATCGAGACTCCTGATCTTGAAGCAAGATCGCTCATGCTCTGATCATGCGTCTGACCTGGAGAGAGTCTGGAGCGGGCGACGGGAATCGAACCCGCGTAGCCAGTTTGGAAGACTGGGGCTCTACCATTGAGCTACGCCCGCGTGGGTCGGGTGTTGGGCCCGATCACCATGCCGTAGCGTACCGGGTTTCCGGGGCGGTTGTGTCGTCAGCCGCGGGCCCTGATGTTGCGGAACTCGACCTCGGCGTCTTCGGTGTAGAGGCCTACCGAGCCCTTGGTGTAGGGGCGTTCGGTGTCGGTGAAGGTTGTGAGGGTGCGGCCGTTGGCGCGGGCGGTCATGGTCGTGTTCTTCTGGTCTACGCGGATGTCGTACCAGCGTTTGAGGGCGAACGGTGGAAGGCCGGTGGCCAGGAAGCGTTGGCCGCCGGGGTAGGCGGGGTCGCGTTTGCCCAGTTCCCAGCCGTTGGGCTTGAGGGCCAGGTAGTAGAAGTGGTGATCGTCGGTGTAGTGCCAGATCACCCAGGCTGATTCCCACGGGTTGGGGCGGACGTTGCGGAGTTGGGCGACGGTGCGGACGCGGAGGCGGAAGCTGGGGTTTTCGTAGGAGTTCAGGGAGACGATCAAGCCTGCGTGGGTCTCGGTGGGGGTTGTCGATGGCTGGGGGCGCAGGGTGATCACGCCGTCGCGGATGCCGTTGCGGCCGTGGCCGTCGTAGACGGCTCGCCAGGAACCGTGGACCGTGTCGTCGCGCCACTGCACGAAGTCGGTGTCGCCGTAGTCGGGCACGACGACGACGGCCACGGCGGTGAGGGCAGCCGTCAGCGCCAGGGCTAGGGGCCAGCGGCGGTTCGTCATGCCTCAGTCGAGGGCCGGGACGACAAGGGTGTCCGGGCGCAGGCAGTCGCGGATGAGGGTCGTGACGATGCGGTTTGAGGCCTTGCCGTCGCCGAACGGGTTGACGGCCCTGGCCATGCCGGCTCGTTCGGCGGGGTCGTCAAGGAGACGGGTGGCGGCGGCCAGGACGCGGGTCGATTCAGTGCCGACGAGGCGGGCGACTCCCGCTTCGATCGCCTCGGGGCGTTCGGTGGTGGCGCGCAGGACAAGGACGGGCTTGCCCAGACTGGGAGCCTCCTCTTGGACACCGCCCGAGTCTGTCAAAACCAGATCGCACGCCGCTAGGGTCGCGGCGAAGTCGGGATAGTCGAGGGGCTCGCAGATGGTGACGCCGGGGTGGTCTTTGAGGGTGGGGAGGAGCGATTCGCGGACGGCGGGGCTCTTGTGGAGCGGCAGGAGCACCTCGCAGTCGCCGCGGTCGGCGAGGCTGCGGAGGACCCCGGCGAGTTCGCGCATGCCGGCGCCCTGGCTCTCGCGGCGGTGCAGCGTGACGAGGATGCGGAGGCCATCGGTGCGGAAGGCGGGCTTGCCCTCGTCCTGAGCGAGCATCCAGTGCAGGTTGTCGATGACCGTGTTGCCCGTTGTGATCACGTGGCGTTCGGGGATGCCCTCGGCGTGCAGATGCCCGGCGGCGCGGGCCGTGGGGGTGAAATGCCAGCGGGCGATGCGGCCGATCAGCTGGCGGTTGAGTTCTTCGGGGAAGGGATTGGCGAGGTTGCCGGTGCGGAGCCCCGCCTCGACGTGCGCGACGGGGATGCGCTCGTACGCGGCGGCCAGCGCGCCGCACAGCGCCGTGGTGGTGTCGCCCTGCACGATCACCAGGTCGGGCCGCCGGTCGGCGATGGCCGCGTCGAGCGCGTTCACCAGGCGGCCGGTCAGCTCGGACAGCCGCTGCCGGTCCCGCATGACGGCGAGGTCGGTGCCCGCCTCGATGCCGAGGATGCGCAACATCGGCAGGAGCATCTCGCGGTGCTGGCCGCTGTTCACGATGATCGGGTCGAACGCGGACGAGGCGTTCATCGCGCGCACGACCGGGGCCAGCTTGATCGCCTCGGGCCGGGTGCCGAGGACGACCATCGCCCGGATCGGGCCGTCGGAGATCACGTTCAGGTCAGGTTCGATCATGGACATGAGGTGGCTCCTCTTCGACAAGGGCGGCGGGGAGCGCGAAGACCGCAGGGGTCAGGGCGCGGCGCCGGTCGAGGCCGCGCCGGGGAGGGGCCGCTCACGTTCGAGCGGTCTTGAGCCAGGTGTGCTTGCCGGTGAGGGCGCGTGCCAGGGCCCACCAGCCGGAGACGAACCAGATGTAGCCGTAGATCACGTAGATGTGCCCGAGCATGAGGGCGAAGGCCCAGCTCACGGGCTCGCGCTTGCGATAGACGAACGCATAGGCGGCGGCCATGCTGAACGTCATCAGGTAGAACCAGGGGAGCCACCAGGGCGAGAGCAGGCTGTGCCCTGCCTGGAACGACGCGACGACCGTGTCCCCGAGCATGATCATGAATGCGATCGGCAACAACGAGGTGAGCAGCAGCAGCGCCGGGCTGGACAGGTGGTAGATCAGGTCGATCGCGGACCGGGCGGGGAGCCGCCGCAGGATCAAAGGGACCAGCCGGAACGCCTGGAGATGTCCCTGGAACCACCGGGACCGCTGCCGGAGCAACCGGCCGAGCGTGAGCACGGCCTGCTGGTGAACGGCTGCCGTGGGGCAGAAGCCGTTGACCCAGCCTGCGGCGAGCAGACGCACACCCAGGTCGAGATCCTCGGTGAGGCAGTCGCTCCACGGCTTGCCCGGCAGCGACTCCAGCGCGGCGAGCCGCATGAACTGGCCGTTCCCGCCCATCCCGACGCTGCCGAGATGGCGTCGCGCGTTCTGGAATATCTCGCCGTAGACGACGAATTCCATGTCCTGGAGGCGGGCCAGCAGGCGCTGGCGACGGTTGTACATGCGTACGCCGACCTGGACCGCGCCGATTTTCGGATCGTCGAAGAACGGGTCGACCTGTTCCACCGCATGGCCGTCGAGGCGGCCGTCCGCGTCCACGACGCAGACGATGATATCGTTCGGATCTTTGCCGTCTAGCAGGTCCGATTTACGGAGCCAGCGCAGACCCGCATTGAGTGCGGCACCTTTTCCCTTGCGGGCGTCCGGAAATTCACGTGTGTAGAGATGTACGTGTGGTGACGCCATGTCCCGGACGGCCGCCGCCGTTCCGTCATCGGACGCGTCGTCCACCACGAGCACCAGCCAGTCGTCCAGCGGAAGACGGATAATCCGTGCCAGACTTTCGGTGATCACCTTTTCCTCGTTCAGGCAGGCGAGCAGGAAAACATAGGTGCGCGAGCCGGTCGAGGTGAGGGGTTTTCCAGTGCGGCGGCGCGACAGCGCAAACATTCCGCTGTTGTACGAGACGGCGAGGACGATGATCGCCAGACTGCCCCCCACCGCGATCCGCCCGCTCGTCACTGGCTCGAAGACACTGGTCAGGCTGTCGATGGTAAGGGTCAAGGATCCGGTCATGGATGGTCCCCCGTGGCCCGGTCATGGCCCGCGCGCCCCGCCGGATCCCCGGTCATCCGTCCCCGCACGCGAACGCAGACCCCGGCGAGAAAAAGGCCGATAGCGGCCACACAGTAGATGCCGAATCCCATCCCGGTCACCTGCAGAAGAACGCGCGCGACCTTGGCCGCAGGCGTGGCGCCCGGCGGCGCGACGATTCCCGCGAAGATGAGAAATGTACTGACCGACAACTTGACGTACACCGCACGGTTCCCCCGGTCCCTCTGCCCTTCATCGAGCTGGAATCCCGCAGAATACGTAGGTCGTCTACGTCCAATGCAGGACTTCCCCGTTACGCTCCGAATCGGGGCTTCTTGGCTGTTCCGAAGGCACCGTATCCCGAAGTAAAGTCCGTGCAAAGTCGGGGGAGAGTGAACACATGGTGGCGTGGCTCGGCAAGCCAAGATCGAGTTTTGTTTAACCCGAACTTCATGCCTTGTTGGGACCGCCGACCACATTTCTCATTACCTCGTTCCAGCAAGGGTGGAGGGGCACTTCATGAGGATGCGATGGCGAAGCCGGAGAGCAGCGGCGCTGCTGACGGCCCTGGTGATGATCTTCGCGTTCGGGATCGTGGCCGGTTCCGGCGCCGGGGCGGCGGACCGTCGGGGGGAGCGGGGCCACGGCGAGAAGATGCTGCGGACGCCGTCGCCCGCGCTCAAGCTCAAGGACTGGGCCAAGCAGCAGATCAGCGCCGACAAGCAACGGCGCAGGAATCCCCGGGCGATCAAGCCGATCCCCGGTCTGAAGATCACCTCGAAGGCGGCCGGCCCGACCGCGCGCGCCGCTAGCCCGACCGCGCGCGCCGCCAGCCCGACCGCGCGTGCCGCCGACGCGACCTCAGCGCTGATCCTTTACGACACGGCCGGGCCGTACGGGTTCCTGGGCGAGCTGTACGGGATGGCCACGGCCAACCTGGCCGGGCGTTTCGGAGAGGTCACCGCCAAGCCGGTCTCGCAGTACTCCGCCGGCCAGGTCGAACAGCACACCGCGACGATCTACATCGGCTCGACCTACTACGGCGGCGCCATCCCCGACGCCATCCCGGACGCCTTCTACAGCGACGTCGCCACCACGGCCAAGCCCATCATCTGGATCAACGACAACATCTGGACGCTGGCCAACAAGATTGGTACCGCCAATTTCACGGCCAAGTACGGATGGGACCCGACCAACTCCTACTTCGACCCGATCGGAGACATCACGCGGGTCGACTACAAGACCCAGCCGCTGACCCGGACCGTTCCGGACGGCGGCGACAACGGCGTCCTGCGGCCGTACGTCACCAACCCGTCCCTCGTGACGCCGCTCGCTATCGCCAACGACATCAGCACCACGCCGGCCACGACGTTCCCGTGGGCGCTGCGGTCGTCCAACCTCACCTACCTCGGCGAGATCCCGTACTCCTACGTCAACGAGACCGACCGGATCATCGCCTGGCACGACCTGCTGTTCGACGCGCTCGCGCCGAGCACGCCCACCCGGCACCGCGCGATCCTCCGGCTGGAGGACATCAGCCCGAACAGCGATCCCAACCAGCTGATGAACATCGCCCGCTACCTGGCCGGCCAGCGCATCCCGTACGCCTTCCAGGTGATCCCCGTCTACACCGACCCGAACGGCGAGTACAACGACGGGGTGCCGGAGACCGTCACGCTGGCGCAACGTCCGCTGGTCGTGAACGCGCTGAAATACATGCTCGCCAACGGCGGCCGCATCGTCGCCCACGGCTACACGCACCAGTACAAGGACGTGGCCAATCCCTACAACGGCGTCAGCGGCGACGACTTCGAGTTCTTCCGGGCGCACGTCAACGCCGACGGCTACGTGATCTTCGACGGTCCGGCGCCGGAGGACTCCGAGACCTGGGTGGACGGCCGGCTAGCGGCGGGCAAGGCGGAGTACGGGCCGGTCGGGCTGCCGGTGCCGACAATCTGGACGACTCCGCACTATGCCGCGTCGGCACTGGACTACGGCGTCATCAAGCAGCACTACGCCGCACGCCTGGAACGCAGCCTCTTCTTCTCGGGCCAGCTCTCCGGCGGGCCGATCGACGGTCAGCGCTACATCGGCCAGTTCTTCCCGTACCCCGTCCGTGACATCAACGGCGCGACCGTGCTGCCAGAGAACCTCGGCAACTACGAGCCCGAGTCGCAGAACAACCATCCGGCCCGATTCCCCGCCGACATCATCCGCGCGGCCCGCTACAACCTGGCCGTCCGCGACGGCTTCGCCAGCACCTTCTACCACCCGTACTACCCGGTGGCACCGCTACGCGAGATCGTCCGCGGGATCCGCAACCTCGGCTACACATTCGTCGATCCCGCAACCCTGATTCCGTGACCGCACCCGAGAGCCGGTAAACCCCACTCGCCCAACCGCTGGTGGCGCACCAACACAACCTGGCGCGCCACCAGCAAGCGCCAAACCTCAACTGCGCTGCCACCAGCGGCGTAGGACGTGTTCGGCGGGCTTTCCATGTGGGCTGTACGCGAGGTCTGGCGGAGTTTCGGCGGCGTCCGGCCAGTCGTCCCACATCCACCAATGAACGCCCGCCCACCACGGCCGTCCCGCGCAGCTCGCGAGCAGGGCCTCGTAGGCCGCCGCCTGCTCGGCGTTGCCGTTCGTCTTGCTCAGATCCCACGCGTACGGCTCGGTCGTCGTGCCGCGCTGGCTCACGTACCCCGCCTCGGTGAACAGGACGGGCCGCCGCCGTTCGGCTGCGAAGCGCCCGACCTTGTCGAGGATCGGCCGCCAGGCGCGGCGCAGCGCGGCGACGTCGGTGGTGGCGCGCGGGGCCAGCGGCCAGTACGCGTCGATGCCGATCAGGTCGACGGCGTCCCAGAACGCGACGTTCTCAAACTCGTCGTAGTTCGCCGCGTACACCAGTGGTCCGCGGAAGTGCGCCCGCACCGACCGCACCAGCGCGAGCCAGCCGGCACGGTCGCCCGACATCCCGGCCAGCTCGGTCCCCACCGCCAGCTCGGCGACGCCGGTCTCGCGCGCCAGGTCGGCGTAGCGCACGACGAACCGGGTGTACGCGGCGTACCAGCGGGCGCGGTCACCCTTCCGCGGCCGGATCGCCGAGCGGTCTTGGTCGCCGGGCAGGTTGACGTGCGGCTTCAGCAGCACCTTGAGCCCGGCTCGCCGTGCGAGGCCGATGATGTGCCGGAGGCTGGCGTCGCTCGCCGTCTCCTCCGTCGTGTGCAGGTCGGCCGCCTGCGGTGAGTCCTGATACCAGGTCGGATTGAGCTGGATCCAGCGTGCGCCGGTCGCCGCGATCGCCTGGACGTAGGAACGCGCGGCGGGGCTCGCGTAGTCGTCGGTGTTCCACGAGGGGAGGACGATGCCGCGCCGCTCCTCAACTCCCTCGCCGGCACCGGCCGCGCCCGAGTTGGACGTGCCCGAGTTGGACGCACCTGGACTCCCGGCGCCCGGCTGACCGGGTTGCGGTGATTTTTTACCGGATCCGGTGCCGGAGGTCGAGCACGCGGCGACGATCCCCAGGATGATCAACAGGCCGGCCGCCCGGCCGCGTTCTCTCCCCATCACCCGCCCCATTGCAGCATCCGTATATGGCCTAGGCGTAAGACTTACACGACCCGATCCGGCCAAGGGCCCGAGGCGACTGTGACTGTGGAGACAGTCGGTGGTACGGGGAGTAGCCGTCACTTGCGTGGTCGACCGTGTCCCAAATACCCCCAGTGGGGCACGCCGTTTGGGGGCCTACAGATCCCTCCGAGCCGATCTATCGGGACGCTTGATTCGAGGGTTATCGCTGGTCCGTGGGGTGACGTGGCCTGCCGGTGTGCAACCGGATCTCTGTGGCGTTCGGGAGGTCCGTAGCTGACTGTGGTCGAGCCTAGCCAGCTTCGTAGCTGACTGTGGTCGATCCAAGCCAGGTATTGGAACTGTGAGCCCGGAATATTCCACTGCCCTTTATTCCGACGGTGACGGATCGATTTACAAGACGGCAGAACAGCTGTTTCACGTAGTTAACTTTGGGGGTGTGTACGGGGCATTGGTTTGGCTGTATGTTGCGTTGTGCTCGTCCTCCGGTGGCCACCGCGATCGATTCAAAGCCCGTACCGGGTAAAGGAGGAACGCTGTGGGCAACGCGACAACAATTTCCAACGGTGAGCTTCAAACGTGGCTCATTGACAGGATCGCTTTCTACCTCGACAAGCCGGCCGAAAGCATCGACCCCGCGGTCGAGCTGGCCCGCTACGGCGTCGACTCGGTCTACGCAATCAGCATCATCAGCGACATCGAAGACCACCTCCAGGTGGAGGTCGATCTGGACGAGGCGCGCCGCCGGGAGACGGTCGACTCGCTGACCGGCTACCTGCTCGACCTCATCGGCCGATGAACGGCTGGCCCGACGACTACACCGCACGCCGCCACCTGGTGGTCTTCGGTGACAGCGTCGCCGTGGGGCAGAACGACCCAGACCCGTCCGGAGGCTGGATCGGGTGGGCCGGCCGCCTCGCGGCTCACCTGGACATGCCGCGCGGACACATCGCGAACGCGGCGCGGGTGGGCGCGGTCATCGCGGATGTGGTCCGGGACCAACTGCCCGCGGTCGCGCACCTCCGGCCCGGCCTGGTGGTGATCAACTGCGGCATGAACGACGCGCTCAACGGGTTCCAGAACGCCGACGTCGCGGACCGCCTCGAGGAGGTCTTCGACTGGTCCGCGCGCATGGGCGCAGCGGCCATCGCCGCCCCCGTACCGCACCCCCCGCTGCTCTACCGCGGCCTGATGTCCGACTTCAGAAAGAAACGTGTGCAGCAACGAATTCACGAGTTCAACGACGCACTCAGCCGGAGTGCGAAGGCCTGCGGGATGACATTTCTCCCGCCGGAAGCGGTGCCCAGAGTTGACCACCCGTCGCTCTGGAGTCCAGATGGAATCCACCTTAATTCTGATGGGCACGCCTATGTCGCGGAGGTGATCGCGGACATCGCCAGAGACCTGCTCAGCGCGCGAACGATCTGAACCGATGATCGACCCGACGATCCACGCGAACGATCGATATCGATGACCGGCCTGGCCGATCTTCAACAACGATCCGAGCGAACGATCAGTGTTCACGATCCTTTTCGCGCGGCGAGCTGAGCGGACGACCTGATCCTCGGGGGACAGTCACCGTCTGGGGTTAGAGATGAAGAGACCATTCTCCTTCGCCCACGTCACCCGCATCACGCAGTCGATGATGTTCCTGCTGCTCGCGCCGATCCTGCTCGTGCAGGCTCGCCGGACGGCCCGTAACACGCCGCGGCTCGACCCGGCGACCGGCGCCGAGACCGGCGTCACCACCGGCTCCGCACCCGCGTTCCGCCTTCTCGTGATCGGTGAGTCCACGGCCGCGGGAGTGGGCGCCTCAGCGCATGCCGAAGCGTTGCCGGGCTTCCTCGCCGACGCCCTGTGCCATCATCTCCACCGCAGTGTCGCCTGGTCGGTCAACGGCAAGAACGGCGCCACGGTCCGCAGGGTCATCACCGATCTGGTTCCGACTTCGAACGGCTTCTCCTCGAACGGCTCCGCCTCGAACGGTTCGAACGGCTTTGGTCCGGACCTTGTGGTGGTCACCGTCGGGATCAACGACCTGATCCGGCGCCGCCCCCTGGAACGCTGGGCCGCCGACCTGTCCGAGCTCATCACCGCCCTGCGCGGCAGATATCACCATGCCAGCGTGGTCGTCGCGGGGATGCCGCCCGTTCACCGGTTTCCCGCGATCCCGCAACCGCTGCGCATGATGCTGGGCGCCCAGGCGCGGGCCATGGACAGGATCATGCGGGAGGTCACGCACGCGCACGGTGCCTACCACGTGCCCATGGACGAAGGAATGGCGCGCGACCGCCGGCTCTTCGCCTCCGACGGGTTTCATCCGTCACCGGCCGGCTACCGGGTCTGGGCGCGCGACTTGGCCCTGGCCGTTTCCTCGCCCGCGGCCTACCCTCCATGGCCGCCAGCCCCATGGCCTCAACGTTCCACTTGGCCTCCACGTCACGTCCATCCAGTGCGTTCGGCGAGCTGAAAGGCATCGGCGCTCCCAACGGCGCGCCGACGTTCCTCAAACTGCCCGACGTCCCCAAACTGCCGACGCCTTCCCGCGGCGTCGACGCTCCCCGACAAATGTGCAGGTCTCCCAACGATGCAGCACGCCCACACGACGCGGGCGTCCCGAAAGTGCCGGCGCTCGAAAGGGCGCGGGTGCCTCGGAGGGGCCGGCGTCCGAACTCTGGCGAGTGCCGGCACGGCACGGAGGTGCCGGCACACCCGAACGGCGTCGCTTCACGCAAAAGGAGCAGCGAACGTGACCGTTCCTGGAACATTCCGTACTGCGGTGGAGTCCAAGGACCTCGCCGCGATCACCGGGACGCTGGACCCCGCCATCGAGTTCCACAGTCCCGTGATGGTGAAGCCCTACCAGGGCCGGGACTCGGTCACCGGGCTGATCCAGGTTCTCCTCGAGGTCTTCGAGGACTTCCACTACACCGACGAACTGGTGGGTTCCACCCCGGCCGGCCGGCCGGGCCGGTTCGGCGGCCCGCCGGCGCAGGCGCTGATCTTCAGCGCCCGGGTCATGGGCAAGCACGTGCAGGGACTCGACCTGATCAGGTTCAACGATGCCGGGCTCGTCACCGGCCTGACCGTCATGGTCCGGCCGCTGCCCGCGGCGATGACACTCGCGCGGCTCGTCGGACGGCGGATGGAGCGACACGAATCCGCCTGACGGCACGAATCCGCCTGACTCAGACCAGCAAGAGGGAGTCGAAAGATGGAAAGCCAGGTCCCCGTCCGCGCGAGATCGGGTCGTGCGGCGCTGAGTCCGGCGCACCGGATCGCCGCCGATCTGGACGCCTACCTCGGTGATCCCATGGACGATGGTGCCGCCCCGTTCTCATATCAGGCCATCGTGGAAGCCGAAGAGCACGACGAACTGCCGTCCGGAGCGGTCGCGGCGGTACGAGACTGGGGGTTCCCCGCATACCTGGTGCCGTGCCATCTCGGCGGGCGCCTGGCGACGCTGGAGGAGCTCTTCTTCGTCACCCGGGGCATCTCGCGGCGCAGCGTCACGCTCGCGGTGATGTACGGGTCCGGGCTGCTGGCCGTGAACCCCGTGTGGTTGTGGGGCAACGAACACCAGCAGCGGACCGTCGCCGAGGGTGTCCTCGGCGGCGCCCTCGCCTGCTTCGGCGTCTCCGAGGCCGACCATGGCAGCGATGTCATGGCGTGCGAGGCGGAGGCCGAGCGGCAGGAGGGTGAGCTGATCCTGTCCGGCACCAAATGGCCGGTCGGCAACGCCACCCGGGGCCGCTTCGTCACCACGTACGCACGCACGGGCTCCCGGGACTTCTCCCTCATCCTGGTCGACAAGGACCAGCTCGATCCCGAGACCTGGTTCGTGCTCCCGCCGGTCAGGACGGTGGGTCTGCGCGGGCACGACCTCAGCGGCATCGTGTTCACGGGTGCGCGGCTTTCGGCCGACCAGGTCATCGGGCGGCAGGGTTCCGGCCTCGTCCAGACGCTGAAGACGCTGCAGATCACGCGGACGGCGATCGCGGCGCTGTCGGTCGGCACCATCGACGCGGTGGTACGGATCGGGATGGAGTACGCGCGCCAGCGCACGCTCTACGGCGCCGACATCTACCAGATCCCCGTGATCCGCGATCATCTGATCAAGGCGCATCTCGATCTGCTCATCGCCGAGTGCGTCGCGATCCCGGTGACCCGCAGTCTGACCGTCGCCCCCGCACGCCTCAGCCTGTGGTCGTCCATCGTCAAGTACTTCGTTCCCGTCCTGGGAGAAGAGGTCGTTGCCAGTATTGGCACGGTCCTAGCGGCGCGCGGCTACCTCCGGGAAGGCGTCGCCCATGGGGTCTTCCAGAAGCTCCAGCGCGACCACGCGATCGCGAGCATCTTCGAGGGCACCACGCACGTCAACCTGTCGAACGTCGCCGGGCAGCTGCCGTACCTCGTCACCTCACCCGAGGTCACGGGCGACGAGGACGAGCTGCTCGCGGACTTGTTCCGCTGGACGCGCATACCGCCCGCGTGGCGCCCCGACGGCCGGCAGCTCCAGCTCACGAACGAGGGCCTGGACGAGATCGGGCAGCGATTCGAGGCGACTGCGTACGAAGTCCTCACCGAGGCCAAGGTGCACGCGGCACCGGGAGTGGCGGAAGAGCTCGCCGACCTCGTGTCCCGCATCGCCGACCTGCGCGCAGACATGCACGAGGGCGTCCTGGCAGCCCAGGGCGACACCACCTCGGTCGGGGCGCTGGGAAGGGCGCGGCGATACTGCGAGATCCACGCGATGGTCTCGTGCATGCTGACCTGGCTGCACAACCGGGACGACTTCGGCGGAGCGTTCGCCGACGGGGGATGGCTCGTGCTCTGCCTGCAGCGTCTCCTGCAACGCGTCCAGCCCGATACCGAGCTGACCGAGGGCCATCTGCCCGTGATCGAGTCGGCGATGTTCAAGGGGTTCGGTGAGGGCCGCTGGTTCTCGCTGCTCTCCCTCGCCGCCGAAGACGCGCCCGACCCGCGGGCCGGGGTGTGATCCGCCGTGCGGTCACGCGACGGCTTCGCCGGGGGCGCGGGATTCAGCGCGGGATTCAGCGGGAGATTCGGCGCGAGCTTCAATGCGGGCTTCAGCGGCGGATTCGTGTCCGTCGTCCAGGAGAACGCGGCGTCCTACGGTGACCGGCGCTGCTTCACGTTCGTCAGCGAAGAACGCGGACCCGGCCGGACGTACCGGGAGACCGAGCTGGGTTTCGCCGAGCTCGACCGCCGCGCCCGTGCGCTGGCCGCGCGCCTGCAGGCGTACAACCTCCAGGACAAGGCCGTCATGTTGCTCTATCCGGAGGGCCTGGAGTTCGTGACGGCGTTCCTGGGCTGCCTGTACGCCCGTGTCCTCGCCGTACCGGCTCCGCTGCCCGAGCTCGACGCCGGCCGCTTGGGCCGTACGCGGCGGATCATCGCGGACGCCGACATCCACTGGGTCCTCACCGACCGTGCGCATCGCGGCCCGCTCGAAAAGTGGCTCGCGGAGGCGGGCCTGGCGGGCGACGTCGGATGCCTGGACACCGAGACCGACGTGGGTGCCCACCCCGACGACTGGTCGACGCCGGACATCGGCCCCGACACGCTGGCGTTCCTGCAGTACACGTCGGGCTCGACCAGCGAACCCAAGGGCGTGATGGTCTCCCACGGCAACCTGCTCTACAACGCCGAAGAGATCAAGCGCCGCATCCGGGGCTGTCCCGACACGATCGGTACCGGCTGGGTGCCGCACTACCACGACATGGGCCTGGTCGGTCAGTTCCTGCAGCCGCTCTACCTCGGGTGCCGGTACGTGTTCACGTCGCCGATCACGTTCATCAAGCGGCCCGTCCTGTGGCTGGAGCTCGTCACCCGCCACCGCGCGACGATCATGCTGGCGCCCAACTTCGGGTACGAGCTGTGCCTGCGGCGGATCACCGACCGGCAGCTGGAGGGGCTCGAATTGAGCTCGCTGCGGACGGCCAAGAACGGCGCTGAGCCGGTCCGCGCCGCGACGCTGCAGCGGATGGTCGAACGCTTCGGCCCCGTCGGGTTCCGGCCGGACGTCTGGATGCCCTGCTACGGCATGGCCGAAACGACGCTCCTCATCACCGGCGCCTCGTTCGGCAACGGCGCCGTCGTCCGCGACTTCGACGCCGACGCCCTGACCCACGACCAGGCGATCCCGATCGACGCCCCGCCCGGCGCGGACGCCCCGCCCGGCGCGGACGCCCCGCCCGGCGCGGACGCCCCGCCCGGCGCGGACGCCCCGCCCGGCGCGGACGACCCGCCCGCTGTGGACGACCCGCCCGCTGTGGACGACGCGCCAGAACGAGACGTCCGGCGTCCGATCGACGCCCCGCCCACCGCGGACAGCCCCGCTGAACGAGGCGTTCGGCGGCTGGTCGGCAACGGGAGCGCGGTCACGCTGGACGTGCAGATCGTCGGGCCGGAGAGCGGGGTCGTGCGGCCGCCGGGGCGTGTGGGGGAGATCTGGGTGCGCGGCGGCAGCGTTGCCAAGGGCTACTGGAACAGGCCCGCGCAGACCAGCGAGACATTCCACGCGTTCACCGCGGATGGGGCCGGGCCGTACCTCCGTACGGGCGACCTCGGCTTCGTCGTGGACGGGGAGCTGTACGTGACCGGGCGCATCAAGGATCTGATCATCGTCAACGGGCGCAACATCCACGCCCACGACCTGGAGGAGGCAGCCCAGGCAGCCAATCCGAAGGCGCGCAACAGCGCCGCGTTCTCGATCGACACCGGCATGGAGCAGGTCGTCATCGTGCAGGAGGTGAGCACCGCACCGGGCGGGGAGACTCCACTGTGCGAGTTGGCGGCCCGGACCAAGGCCCGTGTCGCCCGCGCGTTCGACCTGCCGGCGCTCAGCGTCGTGCTCGCCGGACGAGGCGCGGTTCGCCGTACGACCAGCGGAAAGATCCAGCGTGGGCTCACTCGGCAGGCCCTGCTGGACGGGAAGATCAACACGCTCGCAACTGATCTTCAACCGGATGTGTCAAAACAAATTAGTCAAAAACGAGACTAGGTATGTCTTTGCCTGATAAAGTCACGGATCACCCGGTGCACAGAGTGGAGAGAAGACGGGCCATGGCGCTACGTCACGCGGTTCTCGCAGCCCTGCTGGACGGCGAGTACAGCGGTTACCAGCTGGCCAAGATCTTTGACCTGTCCGTCTCCAACTACTGGCACGCTGTTCCCCAGCAGCTCTACGCCGAGCTGACCAAACTGGAGTCCGAGGGATTGATCATCGGACGGCGGATCATCCAGCACGACCGGCCCAACAAGCGGGTGTTCACCGTCACCCAAGCTGGGATCGACGAGTTGGAACGTTTCGCCGCGGTACCGGCCAAGCCGGGGATCATCCGCGAAAACCTCCTGGTCATGGTTCAGGCCGTGGATCACATCTCCATGTCCGCCGTGATCACCCAGCTCGAAGACCGCGCTCTGGCCTCCGCCGCCAAGATCGCAATTTTCGAGCGCACTCTCGAGCACCTTCGTGGTGATCTCGACGAGGAATCCTATCTGCGTACCGGTTCTCCAATCGGGCCCTACCTGACGTGTCTGCGTGGGCTCCGATTCGAGCAGGAGAACCGCGAGTGGTTCGAGAGCACTGCCCAACTGCTGCGCGACCGAGCAATCGCGCACGCCGAGGAAGGCAAGCCATCGTGACCCCCGGCCCCACGCCACGCCCGCGCGGGAACCGGTCGCCACGCCCCAGCCGAGGAGGCGTTCATGACGGGCGAACACCGCACGATAGAGCGACCTAGCGACACAGCCGAGCGACCCGCCGAGGCGCAAGCCGCGCCCATTGCGCCCCACGTGGCGCACCTGCCCACCGCGCCGTCCGCGGCCGCGGTCAGGGCCCTCTCTTCCTCCACGTCCCCCACGGTCACGGCGGCCGCCCCGCCTGCCGTGCTCGCGGTGGCGGAGCCCCCGGAGCTCCAGCCAATGGAACTGCTCGAACCGCAGCAAGTGCTCTTGGGCGAGCTGAACCTGCCGCCGGCGCACGCGTCCGTGCCACTGGCCCGCGGATTCAGCCGTTCGATCACCACCGGCTGCCAGATCCCGGATGTCCGGGACGACGCCGAGGTGCTCGTCTCCGAACTGGTCACCAACGCCGTGCAGCACGCCGCGGCGTCCGGTGCCACGTTGTGCCTGCGCATGCTTCGCGTCGGCACCCGGCTCCGGATCGAGGTCCACGACCCGAGCCCTGTCCTTCCGCGCTCCGTCCACATCAACCTGCTGGAAGAGACCGGCAGGGGATGGTTCCTGGTGGCGATCATCACGGAACGGCACGGCATCGAGCAGACCTCAGCCGGCAAGTCGGTCTGGTGTGAAGTGCCCGCGTGGCCGTAAGGCTCCGCGTCAGCCCTTCACCGCAAGCCGGCTAGCGGTCCCGCCCTGCCGGTTGAACGGGAGCCCAGGTTCTGGAGCGGAAGAGCATCATGCGCGTTTACATGGCGATGTACGCCGCATCCGAAAGCCCCCGCAGACGCACTGACCGTCCGCGATAGGGGTGTGGATGCGATGTCTGTGGACTGGTACCGAGCAGATGGAAGACCCGCGACATCGGACGAGGCACAGCGACTGCTGCTCGATGTGAGATCACGCCTGCTCGCGCAGGACGTCATCCGCGTCGGCCCGGTCGTGGTGGTCGTGTCGACCTGGTTCACCGTGATCGACCAAGGATTCGCGGCGAACGGGCGGCCGCTGTTGTGGCAGACCATCGCCTCCGATCTCACGATGCACGCCGACATCGGCCAGTACACGACGCGGGAGAAGGCGGCCCGCGGGCACGCGGAGGCGGTCGTGATGATCACTGACCGGCTCCGCCGGCTGGTGGCGCGCGCCAACGCGGGCGAGACCTGGTCGGGCGGGCATGAGGGCTGGTCGGGCGGGCACGAGGGCTGGTCCGCCACCGGCTGACCCGCCCGGGCGGCGAGACCGCTCAGCCTCGCACGACCCGGCCCGACCCGACTCGAACGACGTACGACCCGACTCGAACGACGTACGACCCGGCTTGAACGACGTACGACGACGTACGACCCGGCTTGAAAGACGTACGACCCGACCTCGAATACCCGACATCGAGACGAAGGGCGGGCCGAGCCCTGCGGCCCGATCCGACATGAGGGTGAGATCTGATGGGCACCAAGAGCAAGAGCCGGCCGCCAGGCCCGCCCGGGGCGGCCGCCAGGCAGAGGGCACCGGAGAACCCCGGGGGCACGAGGAGGCGAGGCCTGCCGATTCGCCTGCGGATCACGGTGCTGCTGCTCGTGCCGCTGATGTCCCTGGTCGCCCTCTGGGGATTCGCCGCCAACATCACGCTGGGCCCGGCGATCGACAAGTACGACTTCTCCACCACATACGAGAAGGTCGGCCTGCCCGGCCTCTTCCTCGTCAACCAGCTCCAGCAGGAACGTTCGCTGAGCGTGGTCGCGGTGAGCACCCGGAAGCCGGCGGACCGGCAGAAACTCGGTGCGCAACGTGCCCGCGCGAGCGCCGTGCAGGCCGCGTTCCGCAAGTCGGCGTTCTCGCCCGAGGCCACGGACGCGGCGAAGGCCGACACCGGCCAGCGGCTGGCCGAGGCGATGAAGGCCCTGGACCGGCTGCCCGCGCTGCGGGCCAAGGTCGACACGGGGCAGATCGGGACGCTGGACCTCATCGACTCCTATGGCAACATCCTCGACCGCGTCATCCTGGTCTTCAGCGGTCTGGTCATCGTCAATGACCTCGACATCTTCGAACAGGGCCGCGCGCTCATCAGCGTGGGCAACGCGCGCGCCTACATGCTGCGCCAGGACGCGCTGATCTCCGCCGCGCTCGCGAAGGGCGGCAGGCTGAGCGACGAGGAGAAACTCGCCTTCGCGGAGTGGTCCGCCATCGGCAGGCGCGAGTTCCAGGTCGGGCTCGTGGACATGAACGACGGCCTCAGACGCCCCCTGCAGCAGCTCGCCGCGACCCCGAACTTCCAGCGTTACCGGGCCATCGAGGAGACAGTGGTCAACTCGCGCGGCGACCGTCTGCCGCCCGAGGTCGCCGAGTGGTCGGCGACCGTCGCGCCGCTGTCCCAGGCATGGGAGCAGAAGGTCACCCAGGCCAGCCTCGCGCTGAACGAGTTGGCCAAGCCGATCGGCGAGCGGGTCGTCCGGCGGCTGGTCCTGGTGGGCGGCTTCGGGCTGTTCGCGGTGGTGGCGTCCGTTCTCCTGTCGGTCTTCGCCGCCCGCAGCCTGTCCCGTGAGCTTCGCGGGTTGCAGCGCGCCGCCCTCCAGCTCGCCGAGGACCGGCTTCCCAGCGTCGTCGCCAGGTTGCGCCGCGGTGAGGAGGTGGACGTCGAGGCCGAGGCGCCGCCGCTCATCATCGGCAAGACCAGGGAGGTCTCCCGCGTGGGCGACGCGTTCACCCGCGTCCAGCACACCGCGATCGAGACGGCGGTACGCGAGTCGTACCTGCGCGAGGGCATCAGCCGCGTCTTCCTCAACGTCGCCTGGCGCAGCCAGTCCCTGCTCCACCGGCAGCTGCGCATGCTGGACGAGATGGAACGCCGCGCCACCGACCCGGACGTGATGGCGGACCTGTTCCGGCTGGACCACCTCACCACCCGTATGCGCCGCCATGCGGAAGGCCTGGTCATTCTCTCCGGCGCCTCACCCGGCCGGGGCTGGAGCAGGCCCGTGCCGGTCGAGGACGTCATGCGCGCCGCCATCTCCGAGGTGGAGGACTACACGCGCGTGGAGGTCGTCGTGCTGTCCGCCGAGGCCGCGCTGATCGGGGAGGCCGTGGCGGACGTCGTCCACCTGCTCGCCGAGCTCATCGAGAACGCCACGGTGTTCTCACCGGCGCCGACCGAGGTCCTGGTCCGCGGCGAGATGGGGGCGAACGGCTTCGCGGTCGACATCGTGGACCGCGGCATCGGGCTCGACCAAGCCGAGATGAACGCCCTCAACCTGCGGTTGTCGCGGGCGCCCGAGTTCGACCTGGCCGTCACCGACCGGCTCGGCCTGTTCGTCGTCGCCCGCCTCGCGGGGCGGCACGGGATCCGGGTCGCGCTGCAGCCGTCGGTGTACGGCGGAGTCTCGGCGGTCGTGCTGATCCCGCGTGAGCTCATGGTCGACATCGACCAGCCCGAGGACGAACGCGAGTCCGGCGCCAACGTCGCCAACGGCACCAAGGGGACCAACGGCTCCAACGGCGTCGGCGCCGCCGGCGACAGCGTGCCCGCCCCGAGGCAGGCGCCGGACGCGATGCCGAACGGCTCCGGCCATACCCAACCGACCGCGACCCAACCGACCGCGGACCAGGGCAACGGCCAGCGGCAGGCATTTCTCAAGTCCAAGGCGATGCTGAACGCGCCGACGCCGTTCGACGTGCCCGCGTCCCCCGTTCAGGGGACGGGGGCGGACGCACCACCGTCGTTCGGGACCCCCGGGCCGCCCGCCTCGCCGGATCCGTCCGCGCCGTCCACGCCGTCCGTGCCGCCCGCACAGTCCACGCCTTCTGCGTCGTCCGTGCCACCCGCGCAACCGCGTTCACCCGTGTCGCCCGAGGTCCCGACCTGGGCCTCCGACACGCCTACGTGGGGCACCGAGAGGCCGGCGTGGGGCACCGAGACGCCGACGTGGTCGGCGCCCGACACGCCCAGATGGGGCGTTGAGGCACCGACGTGGGCGGCCGGGCCCGCGGACCCGGAGTCCTCCTTCACCTCGCCGATGTCGTTCGGTGAACCGATGGCCACCCCGCACGCGCAGCCCGGTTCCGGCTCGCGTGCCCCGCTGCCGCGGCGGACCAGGAGAGCCAGCCTGGCGCCGCAACTGCGCAGCGACGAGCCGTCAGCCGCGTACCAGCCGGACGACACGCTCGTCGCCTGGGAGGAACGTTCGGCCGAGGCGTCCCGGGACCTGTTCGCCGATCTCCAGGCGGGCTGGATGCGCGGCCGGGACGAGGACGAGGGACCGTCCGATTACGCAGAGGGAAGGGGAGGACCGACATCATGACCCAGCAGGGAGTGGGGACCGAACTGAATTGGCTGCTCAACGACCTCGTCGACCGCGTGCCCCAGGTGCGCAAGGTCGTCGTGCTGTCGCGGGACGGCCTGGTGATGGGATCGTCGCGGGACGTCGGCCGCGAGGACTCCGAATATCTGGCCGCGCTGGCGGCCGGCTTCCACAGCCTGGCGATCGGCGCCAAGCCGCAGCTGGACGCCGGTGAGATCCGGCAGACCATCATCGAGATGGACAAGGGACTGTTCTTCGTGGTCCCGGCCGGCGCCAACAGCTGCCTGGCGTTGCTGAGCGACGTCGGCGCGAACGCGGGTCTCGTCGCGTACGAGATGACGATGCTGGTCAAACGTGTCGGCCGGCAGCTCTCCACGGGGCTGAGATCGCGCGGCCCGGGAACGGAATCCGGGTGAGCCGGGATGGACCCGAGCGTCTCTGGTGGCATCCGGGGCCCGGGAAGGGAGCGGTGGATCGACGAGGCCGCCGGGCCCGTGGTCCGGCCGTACGCGATGACCCGGGGCCGGACCCGGCCCCGGGGCGAGCCGCTCGACCTCGTCACCATCCTCGTCGCGATCGGCCGTGCCCCCGCCGAGCCCGGCCGTCTCACCCGGGAGCAGCGACGGATCCTGTGGCTCTGCCGCCGCCCGCACACGATCGCGGACCTGGCCTCCGACCTGGAACTGCCGTTCGGAGTTCTCCGGGTGCTGGCCGGAGACCTCCTCGACTCGGGCCTGGTGGGCATCCAGCGCTGGACCTCACCGGCCGCCCAGACCGATCAGAACCTGCTGAGGAGGGTTCTCGATGAACTCCGCGCGCTCTGACGAACTGCACGATCCGGCCGATGGACGGCCGGGCGATGGACGGCCGGGCGACGAGCACGACGGCCAGCCCGGCGACGAGCACGACGGCCCGCGTGTCGCGCTCAAGATCCTCGTGGCCGGCGGCTTCGGGGTCGGCAAGACGACCATGGTCGGCGCGGTCAGCGAGATCCGCCCGCTGCGCACCGAGGAGGCCCTCACCGATGTGAGCGTCGGCATCGACGACCTCGAGGGCGTGGCGGCCAAACGGACGACGACCGTGGCGATGGACTTCGGCCGCATCACGCTGCGGGACGGCGTCGCGATCTACCTGTTCGGGACGCCGGGCCAGGAGCGCTTCTGGTTCATGTGGAACGAGCTGTCGCGCGGGGCGCTCGGCGCCGTGGTGCTGGCCGACACCCGGCGGCTCACGGCCAGCTTCGCCTCGATCGACTATTTCGAGGAGAAGGGCACGCCGTTCGTGGTCGCGGTGAACTGCTTCGACGACGCCGACCGGTACGAGTCGAACGAGATCCGCGGCGCCCTCGACATCGATCCGCACGTCCCCGTCATCCTCTGCGACGCGCGGCGGACCGACTCGGCCAAGCGGGTGCTCGTCGGTTTGGTCGAACACGCACTGCGACTGGCGAGCGCTGCCCCCGCTGGCCGGTAGAGGCCAGCTTTCGTTTTCGAATCCGTTCGAGTGCGGAGCGAGGGACCTGGCGAAATTGCCCGGTTGTGGCCAGCGCCTGGGCGCGAGTGGAGGTCGCGGCCAGGTGCCGGCCCTTCCGGCGGGTCAGGCGGACGTCCGGAGAGTCAGGCGGTCGGCTCCGAGACCGGGGATCCGGCCGTCGGATCGATCGCGGGAAGGTCCGGGATCACGCCCGGGAGCTGCTGGTTCTCTTCCGGCGGCTCCATCGGCGGACGCATGATGACCTCGTGCACGCCGACGTCGTGGCCGGCCTCGCAGCGGACCTCCGCCATGACCGTCTCGCCGCAGTCGGCGTGGACGAGGGCGACCATCCGCCCCTCCTCGCTCTCGAGGTAGATGTCGCCCCATTCCATGAGGCTGATCAGGGTGGGTGCCAGGGCGAGGCCCGCCTTGGTGAGGTGGTACTCGTAGCGGGTCCGCTGGCCGGGCTCCTGGTACGGCTCCTTGCTGAGCAGGCCGAAGTTGACCAGATGCCGCAGCCGGTCGGTGACGGCGGATTCGGTCATGCCGAGGTTCCGTACGAAGTCGCCGAAACGGCTCGTACCGAGGTACGCCTCGCTCAGCACCAGCACGGCCGACGGCGGGCCGATCGCCGCAAGTGTCCTGGATACGGGGCAGTTCTGCATCGACCAGGTGGTGCGGTCGGCGAAGTGTCCCTGAAGTGCGATGGTCACCTACGCGATTATACGCCGAAGAACATGCTGACTTGTATTGACCGCAGTCAGCAGAAATCGCTACGCTACCTAACTATGGCTGATCAAAGTCAGGTGCGTCCGCGAATCGCCCTCGCGGTACTCTCCGTGGCCAGCTTCATGGCCGGACTTGACCTGTTCATCGTCAACGTGGCGTTCAACGACATCGGCCGTGACTACCCGGGCGAATCCCTGGCCGATCTCTCGTGGGTCCTCAACGGCTACACGATCGTCTTCGCCGCGTTGCTGGTTCCCCTTGGCAGGCTCGCCGACCGCTACAGCCGCAAGGCCGGGCTGCTGATCGGCCTCCTCGTCTTCGTCGCGGCCTCCCAGGCCTGCGCGCTCGCGCCCTCCCTGTGGTGGCTGGTCGCGTTCCGCGTCCTGCAGGCCATCGGTGCCGCCGCTTTGATCCCCACCAGCCTCGGGCTGTTGTTGTCCGTGTTCCCCCCACAGCGGCGCGCCGCCGCAGTACGGATCTGGTCCGCCTCCTCGGCATTGGCGGCCGCGGCGGGTCCGGCTGCGGGCGGCGTGCTGGTTGAAGCCTCGTGGCGTTGGATCTTCGAGGTGAACGTCCCGATCGGGATCGTCGCGGCGTTGCTCGCGCTGCGCTACGTGCCCGACTCCCGGGACGGCGCGTCCGCTCGCATCCCCGACCTCACGGGTGCCGTGATCTTGACGGCCTCCATAGCGTTGCTCGCGCTGGGGCTCGTGAAGATCAATGACTGGCCGGGGGAGCGGACCGCGATCGTGTTGGCCGTGTCCATGCTGACCCTTGGTGCGTTCTGGCTGCGTTCGTCGCGGCACGCCACACCGGTGATCGAGCCGTCGTTGCTCGCGGTGCGCACCTTCGCCTCGTCGAACGCGGCGATCCTGCTCTTCTGCGTCGCGTTCGCCGGCAACCTGCTGATCGGTGTCCTCTGGATGCAAGAGGTCTGGAACTACTCGGCGATCCAGACCGGGCTCGGCGTGGCTCCCGGGCCGCTGATGGTACCGATCTTCGCACTGGTGGCCGGTCGGATGATCGGCGCGAGGATCCCGGTCGGCGTGGTCACGGCCATCGGCTGCGCGCTCTGCGCAGCCGGCATCGGCATCATGGTGACGAGTCTCGGCCCGACCCCGGCGTACGCGTCAGACCTGCTTCCGGGCTGGCTCGTCGGCGGGGCGGGCGTCGGCGTGGCCCTTCCCACCATCCTGTCGTCCGCGGCGGCCGACCTGCCGTCGCACCGCTTCGCGACCGGCAGCGCGGTGGTCAACATGAGCCGGCAGATCGGCAGCGTCATGGGCGTGAGCCTGGCGGTGGCGGTGCTCGGCACCCCCTACGGCTACCTGGACGCGCACGAGTCCTTCGTCGACGCCTGGCTCGTCATCGGGGCGTTCATGATCGTCGCAGCGTTCGCCGCCCTCGGCATGACCCCGCGCCGGGTCGCCCGAGGGCACCGGGTGCCCGACCGAGGACCGGCCGTCGTCACCAGCCCCACGAAGCTGACCTGAGCCGAGGCGCCTGCGGGTGAAGCCCCTGGCCCGCAGGCGTCCAGCCCGCCCCCCACACGCTCCCGTCCACGGCGGAAGATTGAGACACGCCCCAGGGCCCTGGCTGCACACCTACAACCATCACCGCGGCCACACCGCACTCGGCGGCCACCCACCTGCCAGCCGCGTACCTAACCTGTCTGGGCAGACACCTAGGGCTGGCGGCGGAACTTTCCGGGAGCGATGCCGAAGTGGCGCTTGAAAGCGTTGGCGAAGGCGGATTCCGATGTATAGCCCACGCGAGACGCCACGGTGTCGATGGAGGATGCGGAGTCGCGCAGCATTCCTGCGGCGATGGTCATCCGCCACCAGGTCAGATATGCCAGCGGCGGCTGACCCGTGAGGGCGCCGAAGCGGCGGAAGAAGGCAGCTCGTGACAGCCGTGCCTCATCGGCCAGTTCCTGCACCGTCCATGGGCGGGCCGGCTCGTTGTGGATGGCGTTGAGGGCGGTGCTGACGGCGTCGTCCGCAAGCGCCGCCGCCCATCCGGTGGTCGTCGCCCGGCGCGGGTGCTCTTCGAACCAGGAGCGCAGGATGTAGAGGAGCAGCATGTCGAGAACGATCGGGATGAGAGCGTCCGCGCCCAGGTGGGGGCTCTCCATCTCGGCACCCAGGATGTCCACGGCCGCCCTCAGCTCCGGATGGCGTCCCCGGCGCGCGGGCACATGGATCACGTCGGGGAGTTCTCGCAGCAGAGGATGCGTCCAGCTCGGATCGAGCTCATAGCCGCCGCACAGGGTCACGGTGGCGGGGTTGGTAGCCGTGGGCTGCGAATCCGCCTCCTCCGTGGTGGCCTCACGGCACGCGGCCAGCGGCGTGGCCGGGTCGTCGGCCATGGCGTATCCGCTGCCATGCGGGGAGAACAGTATGTCGCCCGGCCCCAGTTGAACGGGCTCGGCACTCTCATCGATCAGCCAACTCGAGCCCTGAAGCACCACGAGGATTCCCGCGGTGCCGGGCTGATCCGGGAAACGTCGCGCCCACGGCGCGTACCAGTCGACTCGCGCGCCACCGGGTCGGCCGGTCCGTAGGGCACAAATCACGTCGCTCAGGATGTCCATCGGTGACGCTCCTGCTTCCCCTTCTCGGCCTGCGTATCGGCCAAAGCAAGAGTCTACATTCTACTCCTACCTGAGACGATCGCGCAGAAAACAGCGACCCTCACGCATTCATCATCGCTCCGACCCTTCCTAGGCTGCTCCGCATAGACCCCGACCGCCCTGCTGTAGAAGGAGGAATTCATGCGTACGACTGTGGCCATCGTCGGTGGCGGTTACGGCGGTATCACCGTCGCCAAGGCACTGGATGAGGTGACTGATGTCGTCCTCATCGAGCCGCGAGACACCTTCGTCCATAACACCGCCGCACTCCGCGGCCTCATCGATCCGCAGTGGACAGAGCAACGGCTTTTCCTGCCCTACGATCGCCTCCTGAGCCGTGGCCAGGTAATCCAGGATCGGGCTGTGCGCGTGGATACCAGATCCATCACGCTTGCCTCAGGGATGCGGATCGCCGCCGACTACATCGTCCTGGCGACCGGTTCCACCTTCCCATTCCCGGCAAAGGTCGACGTCGACGACAGCGCTGCGGCCAAGAACAAATACCGCGCCACCCACAACGCCCTGGCCAATGCCGACAACGTTCTGCTGCTCGGTGCGGGACCTGTGGGACTTGAGCTGGCCGGAGAAATCAAGGCGGCGTGGGCGGACAAGGCAGTGACCATCGTCGACCCGGGCCGCGACATCGTCGCCGGCGACTACCCGGACGAGTTCAGAGCGGAGCTGCGCCGCCAGCTCGACGCGCTGGGCGTCAGGCTCATCCTCGGTACATCCCTGCGCGAGCAACCACCGTCCGACGCCGGTGAGGCCAAGACCTTCACCGCCACCCTGCATTCAGGCCAACAGCTCACCGTCGATATCTGGTTCCGCTGCTTCGGTGTCGCTCCGGTCACCGGCTATCTGGCCGACGATCTGGCGTCCGCCCGGCAAGAGAACGGCCACCTCAAGGTCACCGCCGACCTGCGTCTAGCCGGCCAGCAGAACGTGTTCGCCATCGGCGACATCACTGCGATCCCAGAAGCCAAGCAGGCCGGCGCGGCCGAACAACACGCCGCCGTTGTCGCCTCCAACATCCGCACACTCCTGCATGGCGGAGATGAACTCACCACATATCAACCCGGGCCCGCGGGAATCGTCCTCCCTCTCGGCCCGAAGGGTGGAGCAACCTACGCCCCAGGCTGGCACGGCTACCTGGACGCTGACGCGGTGTCGCAGATCAGGCAACGCAGCGCGGCCCGGCCGAACTCCCTGCTCCACCTGGACATCCTGGACGCCGAAGCGACCTCACAGTTCAAGGGAGCGGATCTGATGACCGACGTGTACGCCGAGATCTTCGGCCTCCACCAGCGCCACCGATAGCCACCGGCGCAACCGATAGCCGCCGACGAGACCCGAAGGCGGAGCCGGTCGAGACTGCTGTCTCGACCGGCTCCGCCTTTTAGCCGGGATGCGTCGGGCTGGCCGGATTCGAACCGGCGACCCCCGCCACCCAAAGGCGGTGCGCTAGCCAAACTGCGCTACAGCCCGTAGCGGCCGTCAGTCTAGCCGCTTCGGAGTACGACTTGCAGTCCGTTAACCCTGCTAGAGATCTTCGAGCCGCTTGAACGTTGGTCCGACGTTAGTTCGCCGTTAGTTCGCTGGGCCCTTTTCGTGGGCCGACAGCCAGGCGCCGATGCCTGCCGGGGTGAGGAAGGCGTCGAATGCCAGCTCAGAGGCGCCGATCAGGGTGGCCTCGGCGCCGAGGGTGGAGGGGAGGATGGCGGCGGGCTGCTCGCGGCGGAAGTCCATCAGCCCGGCCTTGTAGGACGTCTCCAGGGCCTCGGCGGAGCGGGCGAGGATGTCGACGCCCAGGCCGGAGAGGGTGACGGTCTCCGGGTCGAGGGCGTTGACCAGGGCGCTGATGCCGACGCCGAGGATGCTCGCGGCCTGGTCGATGACGGCCTGCTGGGCGGGGTCGCCGAGGATCTCCAGCGCGCGAGGACGATCCTGGGGCGGGCGGCCGGTAGCCCGGAGGAGGGCGTTCGCGCCGACCTCCAGGCCCCAGCAGCCGGTCGCGCCGCAGGGGCAGGGCCGGTCGCTGCCGATCAACGGCATGTGGCCGAACTCCCCGGCGGCTCCGCGTGACCCCGGGATGGGGTTTCCGTTGAGGATGAGCGTTCCGCCCAGGTCGAACTCGATGTGCAGGTGCAGGCCGAGCCCACGGGTGCGGAGCGCGCCGCGCCGCGCCTCGGCCAGGCCCGCGAGGGTGGCGTCGTTGTCCAGAAGGGCGGGCTGGAGCGCCTCCACGACGTCCACTTCGCGCCAGCCCAGGTGCGGGATGTCGAGCAGGTGGCCGTCACGGACCGGCCCTGGGGCGGCGACCGCCACACCGACCGGGCGGGACGCGAGCACCTGCCGGTGCCGGTGGATCGCGGTGGCGAGCCCGTTGAGCACGTCGGGGGCGGGAGTACCGGGATGCGGTTGTTGCTCGAGAACGGTCAGCCGCCCGCCCAGCTCCGTCGCGGCGATCGTCCACACGTCCTCGCGGAGATCGACGGCCAGTGCCAGCGGGCCGTCCGGATGCGGGCCGGGGATGCCGGTCGGGCGGCCACGGGTGCCCTGGCGGGTGATCTCTTCGCGGAGAAGACGGCCGTTGATCAGCTCGCCCATCAGGACTGCGGCGGTCCCGCGGGACAACCCGAGATCCCGGGTGAGCTCGGAACGGGTGGCCTCGGCGCCCCCTTCGTGCACCGCGCGGAGCAGCCGCACCAGGTTGTGCAGCCGCAGCTCGCCGCTCGTCGTCGCTCCCGTCATCCGCACGAGGCGATTGTGCCAGCCCCGGGTCATCGATTATGTTTTAGCCGCGAGCAAATTAGGAGGAATGGTGATTAAGCGTGCCCGGTTGGGTGTTTTCGGCTACTTCGGGCTCTGCGGCCTGGTCATCGGCGTGTGGGCGGCGAGCCTGCCGGCCCTGGACGAACGGCTGGACCTCGGCACCGGCCGCACCGGCACGGTGCTCTTGCTGGTCTCACTCGGGGCCCTGGTCTCCATGCAGGGCGCGGGCCGCGTGGCCGACCGCTTTTCGAGCCGCCGACTCTGCCTGATCTCCGGCCCGCTGCACGCGCTGCTCCTGCTCGGTCCGGCGCTGGCGGGGTCGTACGAGGCGCTGCTGGTGTGGGCGTTCGCCTTCGGACTCGGGTTCGGGCTCCTCGAAATCGGCATGAACACGCACGCCGTCGAGGTGGAGGAACGTTACGTCAGGCCGATCATGTCGGCGTTCCACGGCATGTGGAGCCTCGGCGGCGCGGTCGGCGGCCTGATCACCGCAGCGGCCCTCCGGGGCGGCCTCGGCGTCGCCGCCCTGCTGACGGCGACGGCCCTCGTGGCCTCTGTCCTGTTCCTCCTGCCGGGACGTTTTCTCCTGAGCGACCGCCTCACGCCCGAGCCCGGAGAGCCGGAGGCCGCGGCCGACGAGCAGGCTGATCGACGGCCGCCGATCAAGGGAGCCATCGCCTTGCTGGGCATCGTGGTCTTCGCCGGCTCGGTCAGCGAGGGCGCGGCGGTGGACTGGGCCGCCATGCACGCCCGCCGGGTCCTCGACGCGGGACCCGAGCTCGCGGCGCTCGCGTTCACGGTCTACTCGGTCGCCATGACCACGATGCGCTTTCTCGGCGACCGGCTGCGCGGCAGGCTGGGCGGCGCCCGCACCCTGCGGCTGGCCGGAAGCCTGGCCGCCGCAGGGTACGCCGTCGTCCTGCTGGCACCCGCGCTGGGCGGGGCCGCGATGGTGTTCGCCTGGACGGGCTGGGCACTGGTCGGCACCGGCCTCGCGACCGTTGTGCCCATCGCGTTCAGCGCGGTCGGCGCCTCCCAGGCGGCGGCCGGGCGCGCGCTGGCCCTGGTGACCACGTTCGGCTACTGCGGTCTGCTCGCAGGCCCGGCCGTCATCGGCCACCTGGCCGAAGTCACCTCGCTGCGTACGGCACTCGTGCTGCCCGTCGGCCTGGCGATCTTCGTCGCCCTCGCCGGGCCGGGCGCCCTCACCGCCCTGACCCGGCACCGGTGGACGCCCCGCGCCGAGCCCATCACCGTGTCGCGCTACTCCTGACCGGACGACCCACCCGATCGACTGGACGATCCGCCTACCGGCCGGATGGTCCGCGTAGCGCAGTGCGGGCCGCGTCCGCCGCCAGCGTGAGCGCCTCGGGCAGCCGCTCCGGCCGCCGGCCGCCCGCCTGCGCGAGCGCGCCCTTGCCGCCCGCGCCGCCGCCCACGATCTGCGCCGCACCCGCGAGCAGATCGCGGGCGCGCTGGCCGTCGTCGGCGAGGTCGCGGGTGAACGCGCCGACCAGCGTCGCCGTGCCGCCGCTCGCCGTGCCGAGGACCACCGCCCCCGGTCCGGGCCGGCGCGCGAGCTCGATCGCCAGCGGTCGCAGTTCCTCCGCGGGGACGTCGTCGAGGAGCTCGGCGACGAGCCACGCGCCGTCCATCTGTTCGGAGTTCACCCGCTCGGAACGGCTCGCCAGACGTTCGGCGGTCGCCGTCCGCTCCGCCTGCCGCAGCCGGTCGAGCTCGCGCTGCGTCTCCGCCAGCGCCGACAGCCGCTGGCGCAGGCGTTCGGGTGCCTGATCCGGTGGCACGTTCAGCAGCCCGGCGAGCTCGGTCAGCACCTCCTGCTGCCGATCGTGGTGGCGCAGCGCGTCGGCGCCGGTGAGCGCCTCGATCCGGCGCAGGCCGACCCCGATCGAGGACTCGCCGACGACGTGCACCGGGCCCGCCTGTGAACCGTGGCCGACATGGGTGCCGCCGCACAGCTCCCGGGACGCGTCGCCGATGTCGACGATCCGCACATGGTCGCCGTACTTCTCGCCGAAGAGCGCGATCGCGCCCGCCGCCTCCGCCTCGTCCCGGCTCGCCTCCCAGACCCGTACGTCCGGATCGTCGAGCAGGTAGTCGTTGACCAGCGTCTGCACGGTGGCGAGCTCGCCCGGTCCGACCGCCCCGAAGTGCGCGAAGTCGAACCGCAGCCGCCCAGGCTCGACCCGCGAACCCTGCTGCGCCGCATGATCGCCCAGAACGCGGCGCAACATCGCGTGCAGCACATGCGTCGCGCTGTGCGAGCGCGCGGTCGCCGCCCGCCGTTCCGCGTCCACGACCGCCTCCGCCTCCACGCCCGTCCGGACCTCGCCGCCGGTCACCCGCGCACGGTGGACGTGCAGGCCGTCGAGACCGGGCCGGGTGTCGAGGATCTCCAGCGTCCCCGCCGGCGTCGTGACGCGGCCGGTGTCGCCGACTTGGCCGCCCGCCTCCGCATAGAACGGGCTCCGGTCCAGGATCAGCTCGACCTCCTGACCCTCGACCGCCTCGTCCACCAGGTCGGAGCCGTCCAGCAGCCCGAGCACCCGCGCGTCCGCCCGCGTGGCGTCATACCCGACGAAATCGGTGAGCCCGTGCCGCGCGACGATCCGGCGGTACGCGTCCTGGCGGGCCACCGCGCCGCCCTTGCGGTCGCGTTCCGCGTTCTTCGCCTGGCGCTGCTGCCGTTCGAGGAGCTCGCCGAACGCGTCCTCGTCCACGGTCAGCCCCGCCGACCGTGCCGCGTCCACGGTGAGGTCGATCGGGAAGCCGTACGTGTCGTGCAGCTCGAACGCGGTCCGCCCCGAGAGGCCCGACCCGCTCGTCCGCGCACGTTCGATCGCGCCGTCCAGCAGCCGCGAACCCTGCCGCAGCGTCCGGTCGAAACCCTCCTCTTCCGCCGCCACGACCTGCCCGATCAGATCGCGCCGCCGTTCCAGCTCGGGCCACGCCGGCCCCAGGTTGTCGATCACGCTGCAGGTCAGCGCCGCCAGCGCCGGCTCCTCGATCCCCAGCACCCGCGCGTGCCGGATCGCGCGCCGCATCAGCCGGCGCAGCACGTACCCACGGCCGTCCTTGCCGGGCAGCACCCCGTCCGCGATGAGGAACGCCACCGACCGCGCGTGCTCCGCGACGACCCGGAACGAGACCGACTCCTCGCTCCCGTCACGGCCCGGGTACTCGCGTCCCGCCAGCTCCTGCACCAGCCGGAACGTCGGCGCGACGAGATCCGTCTCGCACACGGTGTCGACGTCCTGCAGGATCGCCGCGAGCCGGTCCATGCCCAGCCCGGTGTCGATGTTCTTGGCGGGCAGCTCGCCCACGATGGGATAGCCCTCCTTCGCCGGGCCCTCGCCGCGCAGGTTCTGCATGAAGACGAGATTCCAGATCTCCTGGTAACGCTCGCCGTCCACCGCGGGCCCGCCCTCCCGCCCGAACGACGGCCCCCGGTCATAGTGCAGCTCCGACGAAGGCCCGCACGGCCCGGGAACGCCCATGGACCAGTAGTTGTCCGCCATGCCGAGCCGCTGGATGCGCTCGCCTGGCACGCCCAGGCGCCGCCACATCCGTTCCGCCTCGTCATCGTCCAGATAGACGGTGATCCAGAGGCGATCGGGATCCAGGCCGAAGTGCCCGGTGAGCAGCTCCCAGGCCCAACCGGTTGCCTCCTCCTTGAAGTAGTCGCCGAACGAGAAGTTGCCCAGCATCTCGAAGAACGTCGCGTGCCGGGTCGTCCGGCCGACGTTGTCGATGTCCGACATCCGCGCGCACTTCTGCACGGACGTCGCCCGCCTGTGCTCGGGCACGCTCTCGCCGAGCATGGAGGGCTTGAACTGGTTCATGCCCGCCGCCGTGAGCAGCAGCGTCGGATCGTTCGGGATCAGCGGGCTGGACGGCACGACCCGGTGGTCGCGCGCGGAGAAGAAGTCGAGAAAGGTCGAACGGATATCAGGTGATCGCATGGAACGGCCTCACGAGGTCGATGGGATGACGGCGCACACCGCCGAGCCGGGCCGAGAACGACTGCTCGTTCCCCAGCTCGGCGCGGATAGCTCGCCGCCCCACCTCGTGGAAGGCCATCGGATTCCTGCCAGATCTCCCGCTCGTGAACGTTTCCCGCTCGTGAACGCGGACCTCACGGCCCGCCTAGATCCACGGTAACGCGCCCCCGTCCAGGATTTCTTCCCGTTTCCTCGTACCATCCAGCATGACCACCGAGCTGGCGATTCTCATCGGCCTGCAGGCGTCGGGAAAGACGACCTTCTACCGGCAGCGGCTCGCCGGCACCCACGTTCACGTCAGCAAGGACAACTTCGGGAAGGGCTCCCGCCGCAAGCAGGCCCGCCAGCTCAGGCTGATCGCCGAGGCCCTCGATGCCGGCCGGAGCGTGGCCGTCGACAACACCAATCCCTCACCCGAAGACTGGACACCACTGATCGATCTTGCGCGTGCCCAGGGCGCCCGGGTCGTCGCGTACTGGTTCCCGCTGGACGTCGAAGGCTCCATGGCCCGCAACGCCCTCCGCCCTCCCGATATCCGGGTGCCGGACGTCGGGATCTATGCGACTCTCGGTCGCATGCGGCGGCCGGACCCGTCCCACGGGTTCGACCAGGTCTGGGCCGTGCGCTTCGACGGCGCCGGCGGTTTCGAGGTGACGGATGCGATTGAAGGATCTTGAGACCCGGATGCGGGCCCGCGAGTGGTTCCACTCGCTCGCCCTCGTGCCGGGCGCGTGGACGGTCGTGCGGGTCGACGGCCGGGGCTTCTCCTCCTACACCGCCGAACGTTTCGAGAAGCCGTTCGACCGGCGGTTCTCCGATCTCATGGTCGGCGCCGCCGAGGTGCTGCTGACCGAGCTCGGCGGGCGTTACGCCTACACCGAGAGCGACGAGATCTCGGTCGTGCTGGATCCCGCGTTCGACCTCTTCGGGCGCGAGGTCGAGAAGCTCGTCTCGCTCTCAGCGAGCATCGCGACCGCCGCGTTCACCCACGCCGCCGGTGAACCGGCCTGCTTCGACAGCCGCGTCTGGATCGGGACCGGCGCCGAGGACGTGATCGACTACCTGTCCTGGCGGCAGGCCGACGCGGCACGCTGCCCACTCAACGGCTGGTGTTACTGGACGCTCCGCAAGGAGGGCAAGTCGCACCGTCAGGCCACACGGGCCCTCGAAGGCACGCGGGTTTCGGCCAAGAACGAGATGTTGTACGCCCGCGGCGTCAACTTCAACGAGGTCCCGGCATGGCAGCGCCGTGGCGTCGGGCTCTGGTGGGAGACGTACGAGAAGGCGGGACGTGATCCCGTGCGGGGCGTGGACGTCACCGCCACGCGGCGGCGGATCCGGGTCGACCGCGAATTGCCGATGAAGGCGGAGTACCGGGAGCTTGTCGGCAGTCTGATCTGCGACATTTAGGCCGTGGGGGACTGGGCGAGGGTGCCGGCTCTGACCTCGTTGAGGACGGTCGTGACGGTGCCGACGACCTCGGGCAGGTTGTCACGGAGGATGCTCGCGGCGCGCTGGTGCTCGGGGGAGTCCGGCATCCCTGCTGCCTCCAGGAGCGGCGTGAGGTCGCGGAGCATCTTCTCCAGCCACGCCGTCGGGTCGTCGGTGAGGTCGGGGGCGAAAACTCGACGGCCCGGCTCGTTGTCGTGCATGCCGGGGTGGTGGTGCATGCGGTCCTTGGTGCCGGGGCCGCCCTCGACCGATTCCAGGAAGTCGGCGCGCCACAGCGCCTGGTCGACGACGATCCGCTGGGAGGCGTTGCCCGTGCCCCGCCAGGGTTGGGGTTCGACCACGCGGAGCTCGACGCGGACGCCTCGTTCGTGGCCGCCACGGTCGGGGTCGGGATCGACGAGGTAGACGTCCTCGACCGTCAGCCCGAGGCTGCCGAAACAGAACACGCGCAACACGGTGTGCTCCTTCCGCCGTCGTGCTTCGGACGATACGGGGCGGACGGGCGGACGTCAGCCCTCGCGGGAGTCGTAGCTCTTACGGGCGAGCGCGATCTCTTCCATATGTGACTCTGCCCAGGTCAGCAGGGTGTGCACCGCGTCGACCAGGGTGTGTCCGAGGGGCGTGAGCGTGTATTCGACGCGGGGCGGGATCACCGGATAGACGGTGCGGGTGACGATGCCGTCGCGTTCCAGCCCGCGAAGTGTGGCGGTGAGCATGCGCTGGCTGACGCCCTCGACCTCGCGCTTGAGCTCGGTGAAGCGCTTGGTGCCGGTGCCGAGCACGGTGATCGTGTAGAGCGACCATTTGTCGCCGATGCGGTCGAGGACCCGGTGCGTCTCGCAGAGAGCGGGTTCATGCTGCCGGAACGCGCTGACGTCCAAGGTTCCCTCCGTGTGCCCATGGCAGAAACAAGTGCCTTCTTGTGTCCCCGTGAGGGATCTCTGCAGGATGAAGACGGTTCCTCTTTGAGAGTGACACACCAAAGGGAACTCTCTTCCTTCTCATGCCCTAAGGAGACACCATGACGGTCGAGATTGTCGAGATTCCCGGTTATGTCGCCGGTGACTGGATCATCGATCCGGCCCACACGGATGTGGGCTTCAAGATCCGGCACTTGATGCTCAACAAGGTCCGCGGCCAGTTCACCGGCGTCGAGGGCCGCATCGTGACCGCGGAGAACCCACTGGAGTCGACCGTGACCGCGACCATCGACCTGGCCACGATCGACACCGGCAACACCCAGCGCGACGAGCACGTGCGCTCGGCCGACTTCCTGGACGTCGCGACGTACCCGACGATGACCTACCGTTCCACGGGCCTGCGCCCGGACGGCGACGCGTTCCTGTTGAACGGCGAGCTCACGCTGCGCGGCATCACCAAGGAGGTGCCGCTGCGGCTGGAGATCGACGGTTTCGGGCCCGACCCGTTCCGGCAGGACGACCCGTTCAAGGGCGCCCGGGCGGGCTTCACGGCCACCGGCGAGCTCGACCGCACGGACTTCGGTGTCGGGGACACTGCCACCATCCCCGGCGGCGGGCTGGGCCTCGGCCTGAAGCTGCAGCTCATCCTGGAGATCCAGGCCGCCCTGCAGACCGATTGAGCACGACCCGACTAAGCACGACCGGAAGCACGAACCGTGCCCCCCGGTCACGACAGGAAGTCGAGCAGCGCGGCGGTGAGCTCGGCCGGCGCGTCCTCCTGGACCAGGTGCCCGGCCCCCTCGATGAGGCGGAGCCGGGCGCCTGGGATCGCGGCGGCCAGTTCGTGGGCCTTGGCGACGGGGATCCATGAGTCGTCCGTGCCCCAGCAGATGAGCACCGGCAGGTCGAGCTCCCCGTACCGCCCCTGAACCTCGTCCGTGAAACGCTGGTCCGCCTGGGCGATCTGGCGGTAGAACGCGGGCTGCCCGCCCTCCCCCAGCCACGGCTGGACGAGTGCGTCGAGCGTCGCCGGGTGCAATCCCGGACCGCTCGCCGACGTCACGTACTCCCGGACGAGCGCACGGTGCAAATGGGACGGGACCTGCTCGAACACCGCGGCGTTGTCTCCGACGAGCCGGAAGAACGGCGAACCCCACGGCGCCAGGGCCACCGGGTCGATCATCGCGAGCCTGCGGTAGCGGGCGCCGTGGAGCAGATGCGCGCGCAACGCCACGGCACCGCCGAAGTCATGGGCCACGACCTGCGGCTCGTCGAGTCCCCAGTGGGCGAGGAGCTCGGCGAACACGCGCCCCTGAGCACCCAGTGAGACGTCCTGGCCGGCGGCCATCTCCGAAGCCCCGTAGCCCGGCATGTCCCAGACGTACACCCGTCGTCCATCGGCGAGGGCCTTTGCTATGGCCCGCCACACATACGACGAGAACGGCGTGCCGTGCAGCAGGACGACCGGTTCGCCGTCACCGAAGGCATCCCACCGGACCTCTCCGGAGGCGCTCTGATAGGTCTCGCTGAGTTTCCAGTCCGCCACTGATCTGCCGCCCGCTCATCGTGATCACCAGTCCTTCCTGTAACAGCCCGTCGCGGACGGCGAACATTCCCACAGAAGGAGATCGGCGAGGAACAGGTAAGTCACCTGCTCTTCCTCCGCTGCTGCCGCATCCTCAACGAGAGCCTGGACAGTCGCATCAGCGAAGTTGGGGTCGCTGACGAACGTCGCGTCGAACTCGCTCTGACCGTCAAGCGCCGACCGCAGCGCCTCCCACCGAGCGTCGTCGCTGAAATCGGTCCGCAAGACGAGCGACGTCAGATCATCCGGCTGGGGCAGGCTCATGAACACGATCATTCCACTCAGCGAAGGTCGCAGACCGTGACAGCCCTCGCCGAATACAGGTCACTCGATCACCGGTTCGACAAAGTCAAACGGAGCCGCCGGTGGATGCAGAACGTGCCAGAGGCCATCTGCTGGCCCACCACTGACCCCAGGGCCGCCTGGGCGCTCAGCCAGCTGGTCAAGCAGCCGCACGAGCCGGGCCCCTACGAGTGGGACGGCGCCAAGTGGAACCTGACCAACCTGGCAGGCACCAACGGCGGCAAGCCTCGCCCCGGTCAGGTCATCGCCCGCCTCAAATGAGCGAACTGGCACCCCTCCCACGTAGGGACACCCGAAACGGCCCCACGCAACCTCCTCGCGGTCCAGCTCATCTCCGAGGTGAACGCCGCGCGCTCATCCGCTCGCGCCGAGTCGGGTTGGCTGGCCGGACAGGAGATCCCGGCGCAAAGCGTCTGGACCCTTCGCTGGTCGATGGCACGGGTGCGGTCGCATTGCTCGGGCCTGTGGGCGATGAGCGCGACTAGGTCGGCGACGGCTCAGCCGGTCCCGGTGGTCTGCCAGTGCGTTGAGGCTCCGGCCAATGGGGTCAGGTAAACCGGTGCCGAAGTGAACCCAGCGGATTCTGTGTTGACCTGTGTCCAGATGCCCGGGCCGCCGGGCCCGGTGTAGACCACGGCTCCGGCGTTCTCGCGTTATGTGGCTTGATGTCCGGTTGTGAGGCCGAGGGGGGCGAGGCAGCGGCGGGCATCTTGGAGATGCCGCCGGTTGGCCCGGGCGATCTTGCCGGGAGCGATGTCCAGCGCCGGTAACGTCTTTCGCCCGCGGGGCCAAGAGGAGGTGAACAGCGAAAGGAGTGATCGCGTGGCCAAGAATGGCCTGGCCCGAATCGGGCACGAGCCCGACGCCTTCGAAGACTTCTATCGACGGCACGTCGAGGCCGTCAGCCGCTTCGTGGCGCGGCGCGTGGCCGATCCGCACACGGCGGCGGACCTCACCGCGGACGTCTTCCTGGCGGTCATCGACTCGGCGCACACCTACAGCCCGTCCGCGGGCACCGAGATCGGCTGGCTCTACGGCGTCGCGCGGAACGTCCTGGCCGGCGAACGCCGCCGCGCCGCCCGCGAGCACCACACGACGGGGCGTGTCGCGGGGCGCCGGCTGCTGGACGCCGACGACATCGCGCGCCTCGAAGAACGCATCGACGCGGAGAGCGCGGGACGACGCACCTACGAGGCCCTCTCCGCCCTGCCCAAGGGCACCCAGGCGGTGCTAGAGCTCATCGCGGTGGACGGGCTCACCGTCACCGAGGCGGCCGCCGCGCTGGGCATCCGACCCGTCACCGCCCGGGTCCGCCTGCACCGGGCCCGCAAGCTCATTAAAGAGATCAGCCCCGCCCCCGCCCTGGCCTACGCGAAGGAGTAATCATGCGCACCTTTGAAGACCGGCTTCTGGCGGAACTGAGGACCATCGTCGCCGAACGCACCCCGGTACCGGCCCGCCGCACGAAGATGAAGGAGAAGGGGCTCCGCCTGGGGCTGGCGGCCTGTGCCGTGACCGCCGCGGCGGCCGGCGTGGTCGCCATTCCCGCCTTCAACGGCGAACGTGCCTACGGGGCCAACACGGTGGTACGCGAGCCTGACGGCTCCATCAAGCTCACCCTTGTGGATTTCTCCCATCCCGAGCGCGTGGAGGCGAAACTGCGCTCGTTCGGCGTCCCCGCCAAGGTGGACTTCTTGCCGTTCGGCACGCAGTGCAGAGGCCGTGAGCACGACAGCGATTTCTGGAACCTCGACGGGCCGGACAACGGGGTCTTCGGCGGCGACCCCGCCACCGATCCCCACGCCGACCAGGACATGAGGGGCTCGGTCATCGCACGCGTCCACCCGAACAAGCTCAGGCCGGGCGAGCAGGTCCTGCTGAGCGTCTGGTACGACCCGTCCGCCGGTCGGGATTCGGCGATCGCCTTCAGCCCGCTGGTCAAGAAGACCGACGGCTTCCCGCCCTGCCAGCGGGTGCCGGGCGGCCCCACCAACGGCCCCGACGGCGTAGGCGGCTGAACTCCGACGCCCCGCCCGCCCTCACGTCGACGAGGGCGGGCGGGGCGTCACCGTGGTTCGAGGGGATGGGCACGGCTGCGGCATTCTCGCGTTATGGGGCTTGCTGTCCGGTTGTGAGGCCGAGGCTGGCGAGGCAGCGGCGGGCATCTTGGAGATGCCGCCGGTCGGCCCGGGCGATGTTGGTCCACCCGCAGAGTTTCAAGACGCGAACCCGATCACCGCCCGCGATACTGACTCGGCAAGCAGGGGTGGATCGGTGTGGACGGTGAACAGCGCAGGCAAGGGCCTCGAACGCAGGGTGGACGAGACGACAACGGACGCGTTCTTGCGTGCTATAGCACCTGCCGACATGGCGAGCGCGGAGATCGCCGCAGCGTGGGCGGCGGTGTACGGACGCAACCCCGACCCATCAGATGGCTGGGACCACGCGATCAAGGCGGTCGAGGAACTCCTCATCCCGATCGTCGTGCTGAACCAGCAAAAGGCCAACCTCGGAGGAGTTGCGGGCGAGCTCAAGGCGAACCCCTTCGAAATGGTCGTTCGGGCTGCCCGCGAACGGCGCCCGCAGCAACGGCGAAACGCTGGAAGGCATGATCCGCCACATTTGGCCGAACCCCGACCGCCATGGTGGCGCGGCGAGAAGGACGCCCACCCAGAGTGAGGCCGAGTCCGTCCTCCAGTTCGCGATCGCGATCATCGAGCTGTGTCGCGGTCGGCTCGTCAAGGTTCCGTGACTCACGCGCGCGGATGCCGACGCCCAGCGCGAGCGGTGGGCCGCAGGCATCGGACTAGTTGACGGCGCCAGACTTTCGAAAACGGGCGGGGATGCAAAGCGCCGGCGCCGTCCGCCGATCGGCTGCTGCGCAACTCGGCCCGGCGCCTGGCGGGCGCGCCACGGATTGTCGGTGCCACGGCTTACGGTGGGCAGCACCCGGGGGCGCGGGAGTTCCCCCGACTGGAAGAGGCGGGCGCCGATGAGCGATCGCAAGCGCAGTTCCCGGCGGAACCGCCGGCCGCCGGTCCGGCACTCCATCAAGGTGCGTGAGGTGTCCGCGACGGCTGAACGCGCCACGGCCACACCTCAGCCGGAGAGCATGCCGCGCATGCCCGCGTTCGAGCCGGTGATGTTCGGGATGCTGGCGAAGGTGTCGGTGGAGCTCGTGCCGCTGTACACCGCGCTGGCGGTGGTACACGACGACATGAGCGGTGCCCACGCCAACGCGTGCGTGCCGATCTGCCACCAGCTCGCCGGGGCACTGGCGCACCTGGGGTTCGACGCCGAGGTGATGACGGCGTGCGCGCAGGTGGGCGACCGTGACCGCCAGGACGTCACGTACGCCGACATCGGGGTGTGGGACCGGCCGCCGATCGTCCGGCCGGATGGCACCACCGATGGCCATGTGGTGTTGTGGGCGAACTCGTTCCGCCGGCTGGTAGACCCGACGATCGCGCAGGCGCCCATGCTGATGGAGGCCGCGCGCACCGATGTCCAGTTCACGCTGCCCACCATCCTGCCGGTGGCCAGCAGGGAACAGCTGCTGTCGATGCCGACAATATCGACTGCCAAGGGGCCGTACCTGATCACGTGGATGCTGCTCCCGGACTGGAACGAGGCGTTGATGCCGGCGCTGTTCGGCGATATCGGCGAGGCCATGCCGTACGCCACTCTGGCCCTGGCGTACGAGTGTCTGCACGTGATGCGGGCCCTGGGTGAAGAACGGACAGACCTGCGCCAGTTGCACAACCGCTACCCCCGGCTGGGCGATCTGCTGGCAGGCCGTCGCCAGCTGCCCGAGCTACCGTCCGAGCCTCCGGCCGCGTTCGTACGGATCCGCCGGGCCGCGCGGGGTACCGGCTGATCGATGCCGCGCCGCGGCCCTAAGTTGACGGCCGCGGCGCCGGGCGGCGTTCAACCAGGCGGGGAGGAGGCTGTCGCCTGCCGCCCTGCGCTGTTCTCCAGGTTGGTGACGGTGGCTCAGCGGCTGCCCGGGCTCGTACAGTGCATGATCGCTCCAACCGTCCACCACCAACAGCGTGTCCAACCCTTTGCGCTGGGCGTCCACGGCGGCGCGCGTTGCCCGGCGCTCGGGCCGGTCCATCAAGCTGACCTACATCCCCGCAGTCCCCGGACCAGTTGTGATCACTCCAGGTCCTCCCAGCGCCACCTGGCGGCGGCGCTGCCATCTGCTTCCTGGCCGAATCTGAACCGTTCCCGGTTCTCATCGACCTGGATGAACTCGTCAAAGACCAGGTTGTGATGAAGCGATACGGTCGCGTCATGCGGCAGATCGAGATCAAAGGGCGCACATATCCGATCTCCCCCAGAGAGCCGTCGCAGGAAGTCCAGGACGCGGTCACGGCCGTCCGGGCGTTGAACACCTCTAAGCGGCGCCGTATCGAGGCGAGCATCCTGGTGCTCGATTACATGCTGGGCAGCGGAGTTGCCGATGAGGTGTTCGGCCGCTACCAGGACGAGGAGATCGCGCTGGGGGACCTGCTCCACGCCGCGGACACGCTCGCGCAGGATCGCTGAAGCACCGCGTTCGGGACAGGACCGACCCTGGGGCGGACGCACCCTTTGCGCCGGGAGGCCTTGCGCAGCGGCGCTGGCGCAGGCGGCGATCGGCCAGTCCGGGGACATCCTGGCGCTCCTGCACGACAGCCCCGACGACCCCGACCTAGCGCTGTGGCTGGGCAACACCTGGTCGCCGAGGCGTGGGCGGCGCGTACCGGCAAGCAGGCCCAGTACGTCGGTGCGCGAGGCTTTGGGCTGGCGTCCATGTGGCGTGCCTGACGCCGAGAAGCTCACCACAGGACCGGCCCGCCGTCGACGCCGACGACGGCGGCGCCCGGTCGCTGTCGCGCGAGCAGGTGGAGCAGCTGCTGGCGCGGCCGCCCGGTACGGGCACCACCGCACCCGCACCCGAGCCACGGCGTTGATCGTGATGGCGATCGTGACGCTGGCGCGCTCCTCCGGCCTGCGGGCGCTGCGCCTGGAGGACCTGGGCGCCGACGCCGGGCACGACACCATCGACCTGACCGTCAAGGGCGGCCGCACGGTCCGGGTGCCGCTGCCGCCGTGGGCCAAGGCCGCACTGGACGCCTACCTGGCCGAGCGCGGCACCGAACCCGGCCCGCTGTTCGCCACCGCGACCGGCAAGCCGATGGCCGCCTCCCAGGTGTTCAAACTCATCCGCCAGGCCGCCCGCACCGCCGGCGTCCACGGCATCTCCCCGCACAGCCTGCGCGCCACCGGCATCACCCTGCTCATCGACGCCGGCGTCCCGATCGAACTCATCTACCAAGAACAAGCTGTCGTGCGGCGGTGTGTACTGGGCTCACGGGGGCAACGGCTACATCAGCCGCGAGGGCTTCTCCGCCGACGGTAGGCGCAGCGTGGCCCTGTCCATCAGCGTCGTGGCGGGAAAGCGCGTCGAGGACTACCCCAAACTTCAGACGATGACCGACCAGATCGTCGACGACGTGCTCTGCGACGCGGGCCGTCCCGAGCCCGACCAGAGGCGGTGATCGTGATCGCGGCGGTGGACCTCACCACCAGATGCGGCGGCACTGTCGCCTTGGCCGGATCGGGTTCGCGGTCGAGGCCGTCGATGGTCCCACCATCCAGTAGTCACAAGAGGCCGTTGCAGTATTTGCACCTCTCCTCCTTGGGTGGGTCCTACTGGGGGGTGAAGTTGGGATTCGACTGGGGGCTGAGGACTGAGAGAAGGCGGCGGCTGATGCTTTCGGTATGCCGAAACGTGTGACGACCGCGATCGCGGTCGAGAAGATGACGAAGGGGTACGGACGGACGGTCGTGGTCGACGACTTGTCGTTCACGGCCAGGGCGGGCGCGGTGACGGGGTTCTTCGGGCCCAATGGCGCGGGCAAGACGACCGCGCTGAAGGTGGTCGTCGGGCTGGCCCGGGCGGACGCGGGCGGCGTACTGATCAATGGAGCACCGCCCGGACGTCTCGACGCGCGGACGGTCGGGGTGGCCATCGAACCGTGCGGGGCGCACCCGGGCCGCAGTGGGCGGGCGCATCTGCGGTCCCTCGCGGCGCTCGCCGGGCTGCCGATGCGGCGGGTCGCGGAGGTGCTGGAGATCGTGGGGTTGGAGGGGGCCGCCCGGCGGCGCGTCGGCGCGTACTCGATGGGGATGCGGCAGCGCCTCGGCCTGGCCGCCGCGTTGCTCGGCGATCCCGACATCCTGGTCCTGGACGAACCGGTGAACGGCTTGGACCCGCAGGGCATCCGCTGGCTGCGGACGCTCGTACGGGAACGGGCCGCGTCCGGCCGTACGGTCCTGCTGTCCAGCCATCTGCTGAGCGAGGCCGCGAGCACTGTGGACGATGTCGTGGTGATCGACCGGGGACGGCTCGTACACTCCGGTCCGTTGGACGAGCTGGAACGGGCGGCCGGGCGCGGGGTGTCGGTGTTGTCGCCCGAGCCCGACCGGTTGGCCGCCGTGCTCGACGCGGCGGGTGGCACAAGTGAACGGCAGGCCGATGGGACCTTGCTCGTCGAGGGTTTGGACGAGGCTCGGATCGCCGATCTGGCCGGCCGCGACCGTATCCCGGTGCATCGCCTCACGCCCTGTACGGCTTCGCTGGAGGACGTGTTCCTCGACCTTACCGAAGGGAGCCGGGCATGATTGGGCTGCTCAAAGGTGAGCTCATCAAGACGATGACGACGCGTACGGTGTACGGCTTCGCGCTTGGCGGGATCGCGTTCACTGTGCTCAACGTGCTGATCGTCGCGAAGGCGTCGGGATCGCTCGACGAGCTGCCCGAGAAGGAGGAGGCCCTGTCGGCTCTGCCGATCCTGCTGCTGCTTTGGGGGCTGGTCGGCGCGGCGGGGGAGTACAAGCACCGTACGGCCGCGCCGGCGGCGCTGGTCGGCGGGCACGGCAGGGCGGTGACGTTGCTCGCGAGGATCGTCGCCTACGCGCTGACCGCGCTGGTCCTGGGCGGGCTGATGGTCGCGGTGTCGCTCGGCCTGGGGCTCCCGCTCCTCGCCGGGCACCCCGGCCCGGATCTGGGGGCGGCCGATGTCACCGCGGTCGCGGCGGGGAATTTCGTCGCCTTCGTCCTTTCGGCGGTCATGGGTGCGGCGATCGGGGCCCTGTTGCGCAGTCCGGTGCTGGGGGTGGTACTGCTGTTGATCGTGAACTTCGCCGTGATTCCGTTGGTCGCGGGCTCGCATGAGGAGCTGACCAACCTGACGCCGTTCGGCGCGGCCGGAGTGCTGGCCCGCATGTCGCACAACACGACCCTGTCGGTCGCCTCGGCGGGCTGGGTGCTGCTGGCCTGGACGGCGCTGCTGGTGGCGGTGGCGCTCGTCTGCGAAAAGCGGCGCGACCTGGCGTGAGAATCCCCGAAGCGTTCGGTTCGGCGCGCCGCCTGGTGGTGGCACGCCGCACCGTCCTGTTCGACGTCGCGCTGGCCGTGGTCACCACGACCGTGGAGCTCGACCGGGTCGACACGCGGCGGATCCTGCCGATCGCCCTCACGTTCGCGGCGGGTGCCGTACTGCTGGCGCGCAGGCGCTTCCCGACGCAGGTCCTGGTGGTCACAGCCGTTCTGGTGTGGGGCGTGGCGGCCGTCGGCGAATACCCGGGCGGCGCACCCGTCCTGGTCGCCCTCGCCTCCGTCGCCGAGACACGGGACAGGCGCGTGTCGGTGGCGGTCGGCATCCCGACGGCGTTCTTCCTGCAGCTGGCCAGCATCTGCTCGCCGCCGCTCACCGTCGGGGCATGGGCGGTCGGCGCGTACGTACGGACCCGCCGGCAGTACCTGGCGGCCCTGGAGGAACGGGCGGCGCAGCTGGAACGCGAGCGCGAACAGCTCGACCGGATCGCCGCGCAGAACGAGCGCACGGTCATCGCCCGGGAACTCCACGACATCGTCGCCCACTCCGTCACGGTCATGCTGCTGGGCGTACGCGGCGCACGGGACGTCCTGCCCACCGCCCCGGACGTCGCGGCCGACACGCTGGGGCGCGTCGAGGAGACCGCCGAGGACAGCCTCGCCGAGCTGCGCCGTATGCTCACGCTGCTGCGCGACCCCGGCGGGACGCCCCACCTGCGGCCCCAGCCGTCCCTGTCCCAGCTCGACGGCCTGGTCGGCGGCTACCGTGACGCCGGGATGCCCGTGACCCTGGCCGAGTCGGGCGAACGGCGTCCGCTGCCTGGGGGCGTCGAGCTGTCGGTCTACCGGATCATCGAGGAGGCACTGACCAACGTGCTGAAACATGCCGAGCCGACGCGGGTGGAGGTGCTGCTCGCGTTCGCCGCCGACCGGCTGACCGTGACCGTTCACGACGACGGCCGCCCGCCACGTACGGCGGCCGGTTCCGGTGGTCACGGGCTGACCGGCATGCGCGAACGCGTCACGGTCCTCGGCGGCGACCTGACCGCCGGACCGCAGCCGGGCGGCGGCTTCACCGTGACCGCCCGCCTTCCGGTCGGAGACGATCGGTGACCTGCTCATGACCATCCGGCTGCTGCTCGTTGATGACCAGGAACTCATCCGTACCGGCCTGCGGCTGTTCCTCGGCACCCAGGACGGGCTGGAGGTCGTCGGCGAAGCGGCCGACGGCGACGAGGCCCTGGACGTCGCCGCCGCCACCCGCCCCGACGTGATCCTCATGGACGTCCGGATGCCTCGCGTCGACGGCGTCGAGGCCACCGCCCGGCTGACCTCGGCCCCGCTCGACCCCCCGCCGCGCGTGCTGGTCCTGACCACGTTCGACCTGGACGAGTACGTCTTCGGCGCGCTGCGGGCGGGCGCCGCGGGCTTCCTGCTCAAGGACGCCTCGCGTGAACGGCTCGTCGAGGCCATCCGGGTGGTCCACGCGGGCGACGCCCTGCTGTCCCCGTCCATCACCCGCCGACTCATCGAGGACTTCGCCTCCCGTACGTCCCCGCTCCGCCCCCCGGAAACCCTCCTGACGGCTCTCACCCCCCGCGAACGCGAGGCCCTTGTCCTCGTCGCCCGAGGCCTGTCCAACACCGAGATCGCCGCCCACCTGGTCGTCACCGAGGCGACGGTCAAGAGCCACGTCGGCAGCGTCTTCGCCAAGCTCCATCTCCGCGACCGCGCCCAGGCCGTCGTCTTCGCATACGAACACGGCCTGGTCACCCCCGGCACCCGCTGAATTCGGCCGGGCGTGCGACGCCGTTCGCGAAAAATGATCGTTACGTGCCGATAATTCGGCTGGACGACGAGGTCCGGAAGGCCTTCGGTCCCACACCGTTCTGGCTCGGTGGGCCTCGCATCGCCGTGCCATACGAGCGATGAAGCCGATCTGAAGCCGCTCATCGCTTAACTGGGCGCCACGGGCCTCGACCGCGTCTTCTGGAGGAATCATGAAATCTGTCGTCAGGCCGGCGATCACCGCTCTTTCCGCGGCGGCCATCATGTCGGTGGGGGCGCCGGCGTATGCCGGCACCAGCGCGGCGCCCTCGGACGCGGCCGGATCCATGGCCGCTCCCTGCAATCGGGGAGACTTCTGCATCTGGGTCAACACCGGATTCCAAGGTGGCCGCGCGGTGCTGAGCGATCGCCCGCACGGAAGCTGCTACCGATTCCTCGCCCCGCCATACCGGTCGTTCGCCAACTACGACAATTTCGAGGGCTACTTCTACTCGAACAACAACTGCACCGGATCGGCGCGGGCCGTCACCGCGGGCCATGAGGGCAACCTCGGATTCAATGCGTACAGCTTCAAGCACGCATGCGTATCGTGCCGCGTCAACAACTAGGCGACGGATGAGGACGCCGAGTCATCGAGGCCCTCAATGCGCTCGTCACCAAGCTTAAGTCCCACAACCGTCGTGCCGCGCCTCCCGTCAGCATCCGGGCACGCGCCGCCGTCCACGTCGGCCCGCTGACTACGTTCGCCGGCGAACCCTCCGGCGATCCGCTGATCTACTCGGCCCGATTGCTGGACGCGGACGTGCTCCGGCGCGCGATGACCGAGTCCGACGCGCTGCTGGGGGTACTCGCGTCGACCTTCGTCTACGAAAACGTGATCCAAAACATGGATTTGGGCGACTACCGCCAGGTGCGCGCCAAGGTCAAGGAGACCGACCTGATCGCATGGATGCGGCTCAGCAGCCCAGGGCTCTCCTGACACAGCAGCACAGGTTCAGGACAGTGCTGTCCAGGATCTCCTTGACATGCAGTGGGGCAGCGCGGTCGGCAGCAACGGCCGGATGGGTAATGAAGGCGACACGGCGATCGCGGATGACCACAATGAGTTGCCATGGTCACGTTTCGTTCCCGCCGGCTTGAGCGTCTGTTCGGCGCCCGAATGGATGCGGTGTCGCACGCCCAAGTCGCCGACCTCGTCACCAACGCCGTAACCGAGGATTTCGATCTTGACTTCAAGGTCGAGTTGTACGGCCGCGCGGACAAGGACCGACGAGCTCTCGCGGGCGATGTCGCGGCGCTCGCCAACACCGCTGGCGGTGTGATTGTTTCTGGGTATTGGTGAGGACGACCAGGCTCGCGCCTGCGCCGCGCCTGGGGTGGCGCTCAGTGATGGCGAGGTCGGCCGGATGCGCCAGATCGTGGCCGATCTGGTCGCTCCGTTGCCTGCCTTGGACGTGCGGCAGGTCGAAGACCCTCAGCGGCCCGATCATGGCTTCATGCTGATCGCGGTGGCTCACAGTGCTGCGGCTCCGCATGCTGTGCGCGTGAACGAAGGTCTGCGGTTTCCCCGCCGTAACGGGGCCACCACCACCTATCTGTCCGAGCCCGAGGTGGCGGCCGCCTACCAGAACCGGTTCGCGGCACTGGCGAACAGGTTCGACAGCCTGGTGCGGTACGAGCAGCAGCTTGCCGGTCGGCTGGACAGCGATGAGCAGGCCTTTGTGGTGGTGACACTCGTGCCCGATGTCGCCGGGGAGTTCAGGGTCGACACCGATACTTTGCGCGGCTTCGAGTCGGCCACCGTGGGCCGGGAACCGCTGATCCTCCCTCTGGGGTTGTATTGGAAGCGCGCCACCGTGGGGAGCCGCCGCCTCATGGCCGATGGCAGTTCTGGCGGAGGAGCGCCGCGACCTGGCGAACCGGGATGGTCTGGGATCGACAGACCCACAATCCGCTAACCGGAAACTTCCTGGCAGTGGTACGAGAGATGGCCTCGCATCTGCAACAGTAACGTCGCGCATCTGACCAGCGTAAAAACGAAACGTGCCCACCCGCGCCTGCCGGTCACCTGACTCAGATGTGTGCCCCGATACCAGGTGCACCCGACTCTCGTATGGGCAGGCAACGACCGAGAACGTGCGCCGCGCCTTCTGCCTCTCGCCGAGGCCACCAGCTGGCTGGGCACCCCGGGCGATAACCCCCGTTGACCTGGGTCGATGACGGAGGAAAAGCGCTTGGCCGCCGCAGCGAGGCAGCTCTAGGTTCGCCTCATGGGACACGACTATGACCGCGTTACCGACCTTGACCACACCAATCCCACGCGGCGTCACGGCGCGCTGGTCACCCATCCCGGCGCAGCCGTGGACACCCACCGTGCACGCTTTCCTGCGGCACCTGGAGGCCGAGGGCTTCGAGGCCGCACCGCGCGTGGCGGGGTCGGGATTCGACAAGGCAGGCGATGAGACGCTGACCTGGCTGGAGGGGACGATCTTCGCCCGATCCGTGTGGCCCGATGCCGAGCGCAGCATGTACGAGGTCGGCGCGTTGCTGCGACGGCTCCATCAGCTCAGCCGTACCTTCACCCCGCCGCCGGACGCGCAGTGGATGCCTTGGACTCTGCACACCGACGCCTCAGGTGCATTGATCAGCCACGGCAACATCGCGCCCTGGCACGTGGTCTTCCACCACGATCGCCCGACAGGGCTGATCGGCTGGGAGTACACCGGGCCGGTCGACTCGATCGACGAGGTCGCCGTCACCGCCTTCTACTGCGGGCAGCTGTTCGACGATGACGTCGCCGAACAGATCGGACTGCCCGACGCCGCCACCCGCGCACAGTGGTTCGCGGCCTCCCTGGACGGCTACGGGCTGCCCCGCCACCAGCGCACCGACCTGATCGACCGGATCCTGCACTTCGTGATCAAAGACAACGGCTGGTACTCACGCATCCAGGGCTTCACCCAGCAGCACGCCCACACCGAGGGACTGTGGACCCTGGCCTGGCAGTCCCGCGCCGCACTGTGGACCTTGGAACACCGCGAACTCCTCACCCGCACAGCCACCCGCTGACAGGCCACGAGTTGGGCGTGTCTCAAAGTCAGCTGCCCTACTGCGCGACGCCCAGGCACGCACCTCGCGGAGTTGTCGCCCCACCCCACCAAAACGCTCCGCAGAGCTCCGAATTTCGGCGGGGACCCCGGGCAAGCGTCGGTCGACGGCCAAACCCGGGCCGACTCCCTCCTCCGCCCCCGCGATGCACGCACGAGGTGGGTTCGGGCGGCGTAAATGCACAGGGCGCTCGCTACGGGCGCCGACTTTGAGACACGCCCTAGTCGCGTGGCGGCGCGGTTGATGACGAGCGTCACGGCGCGAGGTTCAGCGGCCGTAGCCCGCACGTATCTGGTGCCGTCGGCCCCGGTCGTGGAGGCGGAAGGTCAGGACGCCGAGCTCGTTGCGCCACACCGGGTGATGGCGGCGTCGCCGGCAGCTCGAAATGGCGATCGGACATCACAACCCCCTTCGCCGTCGAGGTCCGCTTGCCCGGCCGGAAAACCTGTGGAGGACAAAAGGACGGTCGGTAGGGTCACGTCATGGTGATCTTTGGCCCGGCCATCGACGTTCGTCCCCTGTTCCCGCGCGAACGGCAGGCCATGCTCGACCTGCTCAGCGCCCTGAGCCCCGCAGAGTGGGCCACGCCGACGGTGTGCCCCGGCTGGGACGTGCACGACGTCGTCGGTCATGTGCTCAACGACTACATGCGGCGCTTGTCGGGCAGCCGCGACGGGTACGGCGGCGCGATATTCGCCGATGATGAGACGCTTCCCGCCTATCTGGCGCGCACCAACGAGGAGTTCGTCTGGGCGTCCCGGCAGCTCAGCCCGCAACTGATGATCGAACTGCTGGATCATCTGGGGCCGCGGCTCGACGCCGTATGGGCAGCAAGAGACCTCGAAGCCACCGCCGACCTTAATGTCTCCTGGGCCGCCACCGACATCGACAGTCCCGCCTGGCTGGACATCGGCCGCGACTACACCGAGTTCTGGGTCCACCAGCAGCAGGTGCGCGACGCCACCTTCGTTCCAGGCGCCACCGAACCAGACCTCATGGCTCCAGTGCTGGACATCTTCGCGCGCGGCCTGCTGCACGCCTTGCGGATGCACGACCGACCCGAAGGAAGCACGGCTCACCTGGAAGTACTCGGCCCGGCGGGCGGAATATGGGGCGTGGTCCGGCAGGACGGACGATGGCGGATGGCCCAACCACAGGGGGAGCCGGCCGCACGCGTCTCGATGGACCAGGACACCTTCTGGCGGCTGGCGACCAGAGGCATCACCGTGGAGCAGGCTCGTCAGCGATCGACGGCGAGCGGCGACCCGGAGCTCACCACAGCCATCACAGCCCTGCTCGCGGTCGTCGCCTAGCCGGCCCCGTAGGGGCCGTGTGCCAGGCTGCGGCCTGCAGGGGTGAGCCGAATGCGGCTGATTTTGACGATGTCGAGGAACAGCGTTCGTCGGTCGGTCTGGACAGCACTTGTGGCGACCTCAGACCAGACATATCGATGAGAATCAGCGGCAACAACTGGGCCAGCGAGCTAGCCCGGATGCTGGCCTGGCAAAGTGGCTGGCCTGTGAGTTGCACGAGAACGGCGCCGGGTCGTTTGTGTCCATCGTTGCCCAACGGCGGCAAGACAGCGCTGAATCCGACATCAACGATGAGCATGTCGTCAACGGCCTGTGGAGCGGCCTGCGGTTCCTGGCAAGGCATGCACGGGACCGCGCTGCCACCGGCGGTACCGCGACCGTCCGGGCTACGATCCAGCCTGCGTCCCCAGACAAGCCCGCTGCGCTGTGCCACTACCGCGGCTGGGGAGAAGGCGACCGATTGGGGGATCAGGTACTGGCCGAACCTCCCGAGTCCACCGGAGTGTTCGACGTGGACGAGCTCGCCGAGGACGGCCCCGGACTCATAGCAGCCGCCTCCGAACTGGCAACCGGCCTCGTCCAACCCTTCGGTCGTCCGGAGATCATTCAGCTGAGCCGCGCGGGACAGATCCGCATCCGGTACTGGAAGCACGGCCACAATGACGCTCTGCAGAGGTGGGCTCAAGCCGCGAACGTGGAGCTGACCGAGGCAACCCTCAGCTAACCATGGCGACGCCGACGCCAGATCTGGCTGGTCACCCACCGGGGCCAGGTCAAGGGCATGTTGCGCTGTTACCGCCGCAATAGCGATGACCGCTGGTCCCCAGGCTCGGAGGCGCTGAGCGGCGGCGGCAGCGGCGGTTTCGTGCGGCACGACGCGACCGCGGCCGGCTCACCCGCGCCCGACTCCTCATTCCTGCGGCGCAGCCGCGACCTGGCCGCCTGGGGCATCGCCACCAGCCCCGCGTTCCAAGCGCCAAACCTCGACTGGGCCACCACCCGCCGCCGCAACTAGATCTTCGATGTGCGGCAGAAGGCCCACCCTTTCCTCGTCGCGAGGGCGGGCAGTGTCGTCGTTCAGTTCTGCATGCGTTCTTTCGCCGCCGCCAGCAACGCCTGGTGAGCCTTGGCCTTGTCGCCGCCGTCCCGCATCCAGGCGTGAAGGCTGATTTTCACGGCGGTGTCCCGCGCGGTGGCCATGGCCTGGTCCCAGCCCTGGATGTCCTTGGGGTCGGCCTCGGCCGTGCCGGCCACGATGTCCACAGCCCGCGGCATCCGCGCGGCCAGCCCGCTGAGGGCCACCTCGGCCTGAAGGTTCGCCACTTTCAGATCAAGAAGGTCGTCGGGGATATCGTCGCTGCTCACAGCCGACACCCTATGCCCTCGACCTCGAACGTGTGTTCTATCCGGTGGCCGCCGGCGCTCACCCGGACCGGCCAAATATCAACGCCTGAACCGACGCGCAGCGGAACGATGACGATCACACCGTTAACCGACCTCGCTCCGCGACCGTCACATGGGGAGCTCGCAGGGCCATGTGGTCTGGCGATGCAGGCGGTCATCGCGCTGACGACAGTCGATGGGGCATTCGATGCACGACAATTCAGCCCCCCGTCGGTTAAAGCGAGAAGCCAGTGCGGCCGCCGCACAATCTGACCGACCCGCTCGATGCCCAGGCCCAACCCCGAGAACCCCAACCGGCTGGTCGGCTTCCCTCCGCCAGGCCACCACGACACCAGCGCCAGCATGCTGGCCCACCTCGCCGGCACGGTGGAGCCCCAGCAGCGGCGTTAGGCCCGTCCGCCGTCTTGAAGATCTACGCTTCGCCCAGACCGTAGCGCTTCCAAGGCGGCCTCAACGCGCTTCCAGTAGCTGGGACGCAACAGATCCGCGGCATCGCCTGCCACGCAGAACCGGAACTCGGTCAGCTCGTCGTCGGTGATCTCCAGGTCTGCGATCTGTGTCTGGTCGAGGACGCCGCCGTCGAAGATGAACATCAGTGAGTCGTCCCATGGGCCGTGCGGCGCGACCCAGTCGACGCAGAGCATGCTCCCAAGGGCGACCTGGAGACCTAGTTCCTCGTACAGCTCCCGCCGCAGCGCGTCGCGTGGGGACTCGTCGCTCTCGGCCATGCCACCCGGCAGATCCCAGTCGGGCTTGTAACTGGGATCGACCAGCAGAATGCGGCCGGCCTCGTCACGGATGAGCGCGTCGACTCCCACACGTTTTCGCGCCTGGCGACGGTTTCCCTCCGCAAGGTGCTCATGCCAGGCGTCGGGGTCGCGCTCATACAGCGGGCGGTCCGAGCTCACTCAGTCTCCGTGACAGCAAGGGGCTGATCGTGGGTGGCCAGCCACTGGAAGGTGCGGAGGCGGTCGCCGAGCGCAAGCTCGAGCCGGGGCAGGAAATCGCCCACCGGGCGGCTCCTGCGGTGATACCGCAGTTGCCGCTGAAGGTACCTGAATTCCTGCAGGACGGGGTATGAGCTCAACGCGCGTGTCTCGTCCAAGGCCGCTTCGGTGACCGCACAGGCCTCGTCGGGCTCCTGCTGCGCGGCGAGGACCTGGGCGAGCGCAAGCTGCCCCAGGGCATGGCTGCGTACACGTCCCCGCCTGAGATCAACGATCCGCTGCGCGGTCTGCCGCGCCTGCTCGTACTGGCCCAACTGGAACATGCACCGGGTGACTTCGCTGGCCAAAGATCCTTCGTCGAACCCGTTCACCCATTCCGAGACCTCACCGCGCCCTTGGTCCAGGGCTCGCTCCGCCTCCACCAGCAGGTGAGCACAACGCGCACTGTCACGCGTCGCGGCGTAGGCGCGGGCCTCCAAGGCCAGCAGCCTCGAGCGCAGAACCGGGTTGGGCGGTGCTTCGTTCAGTGCCTGCTGGCCCGCGTGAACGTGGAGGAGCGCGTCCTGGGGCCGGTTCCGTTGGTGGCTGAGATGGCTGCGGCTACCCAGGACGTGGATACTGGACCACCGTCGCATACAGGTGCCCTCCGCCCACCTGCAGGTCGGCCGCACGGAACGACCGGATCGCCGCGACGTGGTCAGGCTGGGCGAGGACCGTTGTGATCGTTGCCAGCGGCCGCGTGGTCGGCGGACGGCTGGGACCGGGTGCCACGGGGTGGACGGCATGCGCGGTCCGCTGGCTGGGTGCCAGACCGAGGGCGGCCCGCGCCGGATCAGGCATGTGAAGGCCGGTCGCGATGCGGTCCCAGACAGCGAGACCCTTGATCCGCCGCTGCCCCCGGATCACCTCGCTGACCCGCCCCTACGGGATACCTACCGATGCCGCGATGCGGGTCTGGCTCAACCCCATCGTTTGGTTCAAGAAGCAGAACAACGCCTGAGCGTCATGGGCACGGAGACTGTCCAGGAGAGCAGGCTGAACCCACGCCTCATCACGCATGGTCGAGCACAACCGCCTGGCCGAGGAACGGGCGCGCCTGTTCAAAGAACGCAGGGACGCCTACTTCGCCTTCCTGCACTGGATCGATCTGGTGACCAAGCGGACGAGCTACGTCAGGAGGGGTGAACAGGACAAGCTTCAACAGTTCGACGAGCAGTGGCCCTGGAGCAAGCGCATCGACTGGACGATCGATGTGCTGATCGGCGTCCAGACATTCGGAAGCGAACGTGTGTTTCAACTCGCCGAGGACTGGATGGACACCCACGACGCCGACCTCCACGACGTCACCACCGAACTCCGCACACAACTCCGTGCAGTCGTGCGAGACGAACTCCAGGGCGTTGAGCCGCAGCGCGACCGCGGCCGGAACCGACGCTAGTCCGATCGCCTGGCGCTGGCCGCCGCAACTTTGCCTGATCGAGCGCGGTACCGATCACCGTGCACCACCCCCCAGGTCATCGGATCGACAAGGGGGAACAGTCATGCCGGGCCCTAAGGCCAGCGGCCTCCATCCTTGAGCGGATTGGTGTAATGACCCCGGTGTCCGCCCGGACACCGCAACCGTCACGGGGAGCGGAGGCCCCCGCTCCTCATCGCATCAGATGATGTAAGAACCGACTTGGCGGCGTTCTTTGGAGGACAGCAACTCCAACGGCAGCAGCGGGATCGCCTCTTGGTTGGCCGCCAGGTAGCAAAGCAGCACCAGCGCGCTGCCGTCCTCGTCCTTGAATAGCAGCCAATGCGCGAGGTCTACCGAGCCGCGGGAGAAACCGGACGAGTGCATTACCGGGTCCAGCATCGCCAGGTAACCCTCCGGAAGCAGTTTCTTGCGAATCTTACGGAAGTTCGCCGACGGGAAGGAACTGACCATCAGGAACAGCTGCCCGAACGTCTGAGTGTGGTGCACAATCCGCCCGGGCGTGACCGGGACCGGAGCCCGCACAACGTGGTCGATCAGGTTCGGATGGGAGAGCCACCGCCAGGTCTCCCGAGAGGTCACCGTATCCGGAAGCTTTTCCTCCATACGCTCCAGGTGTACAGGCAGCCACTCCCGCGCCCACTCGTTGATGAAAGCCTCCACACATCACGATCAACCCCGCCGGCCCTCGATTCTTCCGGACGCGGCCCACCGCATGTCAAGTTCGAGCGGTCATCAGCAACGGCGGCCTGAAGGCGTACTGGACCTTCCACACCCACCGCGAGCGCCACCGCCTTCACCAAGCCCGCCACCAGGCAGAATACGCACTCACGGCCTGATCAACCCACCCACTGCGTTCGAGCTACACCCATCTGGGCTCTGGTTCAGCTTTCAGGCTGGCCATGGCGCTGCTGCAGGCCTTGCTCGCTCCTTGACACCCCGTGCCCGCCGGCTCTTGTGTGGTCGATGCCTGCGGTGGCTGGGTGGCCCGGGCCTCGGTGAGCTCGTTGACGTGGGCGTTGAGCTCATGCGGGTGTCCTGGCGTTGATCAGGTGGGTGAGGAGGCGATCTGCCTCATCGATGGTGGGGTCTGGGCGGAACGGCCGCCAGCCGTTGCGGACGTTGGCCAGGGTGCGCCGTAGACGCTGGGAGGAGACGGCGCCTAGATCGTCTTTGAGATCCAGCAGGGTGCGGGCGGCGTGCTCGGGGTGGCGTCGGCGGAGTTGCACGTGGGCTAGTTCGGCGCCGATGAGTGCTCGTGCGCGTCGTTCGTGGGGGCGACGGGTGGCGACGGAGGCGGCGTAGTGTTCTTCGGCGCTGTTGTAATCGCCGAGCTTGGCCAACGTCAGTCCGGCTTGGTGCTCGAAGGATTCGCGTCGGTAGTTGCCGGTCCATTCATGCTCGGGAACAGAGTCAGCCTGCTCCAGTTCGGTTTCGGCCTTACCGAGCAAGGCCAGGGCGTCGTGGCGGTTGTGTCTGGCGGCCAGTGCCTCGGCGCGCATCCCGGTGATCCACGCTTTCTTGCGGGTGGTGGCGCCGTGGCCGATGCCGTCGGCGGCGGCCTCGGCCAGTTCCAGCCCGGCCCGGTTGTGTCCGACTTCGATCGCTTGGACCGACAGGGACCGCAGCACGGTGGCGCGCATGAGGTGATCCCCGGCTTCTTCGGCGAGCCGGACTGCCTGGATGTAGTACCGCTGGGCCATGCCGTGCTTGGCGTCGTCCGCGCTCATCCAGCCGAGCAGGTAGGTGACCTCGGCCGCCGCAGTGAACAGGGCGGGCCGGGCCTTGCCGGTGGTGCCGCGCAGCAGAGGGGCGACCTCGTGGGTGAGGTAGGCCGCGACGACCGTGCGGGCGTGGCCGCCGCCGTACTGATCGTCGATCAGGTTGAACGCCTTGCCCATCTGCCGGATCCGGTCGATGTCGGCGGGTCCGGCGCTGCGGGACGAGCCGGTCCGCGCGGGGTTCTGGGCCGGTGTCGTGGGTAGCGCTGTGGCGGCCAGGGAGTACAGGCCTGCGGTCAGGGCGGAGCGGCGGTTGAGCATGTCGTCTCTTCCCAGGTGCGTGATCCAGGTGACCACATCCCCGTGCCAGGGACTCTGCGGTCGTGTGCTGGTGGCCTCGGACCAGCCGAGATCGGCGGGTGTGAGGTCGGGTCGGTCCAGCAGGCGGGCGAAGGCCTCCGCTGCGGCCTGCGCCGCGGCAGGCTGCGGGGTGACTCCGTTGAGCCATTTGGCGAGCGGCGCCGCACTGCTCGGCGCCTATCGAACAGAAGGAGATCAAAACCCGGATGCTCCGGCGCGGCACGGTCTGGGACCATCACTTTCGTGAACGCATTAGCAGATTTCGCCGGTGACTTCGAGGTCCACCTGACGGTGACGACCCGGGCCATCGCGACCGGCGCGCTGGAAAGTCATGCCGCCGCCGTCGAGCGCTGGGCGGCGTCGCGCGGCCTCAAGTTCACCCACATCGTGCTGGCCCGCGGCCGTACCCCCTCGCAGCCGATGTTGACGCTCCGTACCGCCGGGACGTTGTCCGAGGCGCACGCCCGGACGGCGAGCACGGCCGCCGCGCTCCGGGCAGCCGGTTTCACGGTCACCCGCACCAAGATCGAAGCGGCTCCGTGGAACGCGGGCGTACCTGCCTCCGACGGCGAGCCGCACGCCCCTGGCCGCTACTTCGAGCACCACGTCAAGCTCCTGCTCGCCGCGGACGAGGACCTCGGGGCGCTGACGGCCCTGGTCGTCCCGCACGCGGCTCACCTGTCGCACAACGCGCGCCGCGTGCGAGCGGACGGCCGCCAGGAACGCTTCGTCACGCAACGCTGCCGCGACGTCGGCGCAGGCACGGCGGGGGAGCGGCTGGACGCACTGACCACCGCGCTGAACGCGGCGGAGCACGAGATCGCGTCGGTCGAACGCGAGTACGTGGTCTTCGACGACGACGAATCGCTGGACGACGGCTGGATCGACGAAGGGAGGAATGGACGATGAGCTCTACCTGGGACGAGCTGAAGTCGGGCCCATGGCCTGGCGAGGCGGAGGTGCCGCATGAGGGTCCGGACGCGGTCACGCGCGAGCGGCTCGGGCTGCCCGCGACGTTGCGTCCGGTATCCGGTGCTCTGCAGCGGCCGGTGTTCGACCCGGCGCTGAAACAACACCGGAAGGCGATGCGCGCCGGTGAGCCGCTGTTCGCGTCGATGGAGACGGGCGAGCGGTGGTACGCGGCGCGGCGGCAGGCCGTCGACCATGTCCTCGCGGCGATCGCGCGGTCGCAGTGGGCCGACCATCTCGTGCTGCGTGGAAGCGTCCTGTTGCGCGCATGGTACGGGGACCTTGCACGTGAGCCCGGTGACCTGGACTTCGTGGTCGTTCCGCGGTCATGGCAGATGGCCGAGCACCGGACGCGGGAGATGCTCGACGGCATCGCGCAGGTCGCGGAGTCCATGTCCGATGACGTTCGGCTGAACGCGAGCGGCGCGGTGAGCGATGACATCTGGACGTATGACCGTGTGCCCGGGCGGCGCCTCGTTCTGCCATGGAAGGCCGAGGGACTGCCGCAGGGGACCGTCCAGCTCGACTTCGTCTTCAACGAGCATCTGCCCGCCGAGCCGGAGCCGACGGAGATCCCGCGGTACGACGGCGGGGTGCCCGCCCTCCTCCAGGCGGCATCGCCGGAGCTTTCGCTGGCCTGGAAGGTGATGTGGCTGCTCGACGACATGTATCCGCAAGGCAAGGACCTGTACGACGCATGGCTGCTCGCCCAGGACACGCGACTCGGCTACAGGCTTCTGGTGGAAGCGATGGTCGCGGGCGATCCGGCGCGCGTAAGGCACCTGCCCACCCTCGCGGACGTGGGACGTTTGGAAGTGGACTGGGAGGAGTTCCAGAAGGAATACCCGGGGCTGCCTGGGACGGGTGAGGACTACCACTACCGGCTCACCTCGGCACTGATCCCGACCTTCACCAGCGAGAGCGACCTTCCGGACCAGGAGTACGCGCGGCGCGCGGAGCTGTTGCGTCCCCGCACCGCCCTGTACGACATCCTCCGGGCGGAGAAGGGCTTGGACGGCTCACTGCGCAGGATGGTGGAGGACCAGGTCCCGTTCGCGGAAGGCGTCGTGATCGCCAATGAGCTGCTCGGACGCGGCCCGGCGGACGTCGCGGCGTCGCTGGATCTCGTGATGCGCGCCTATGAGAGCGCGGGGTCCGGCTGGATCGGTTACCTGCGGCGGAATCCCGATGAACGGGCCAAGATCTTGGCCGAACTGCGCGAGTGAATGGGCGGGCCCCTGACCTGCGCGGTGGGTCAGGGGCCCGAGCCTCAGCTCGACGTGTGTGGGGGTCGCGTCGTCAGCCGAGGCCGTTCTTGAGCGCGGTGATGAGCTCGCCGTTGGCGGTGTCGCCGCTGAGCTCCCAGAAGAACGATCCGGCCAGACCCTGGTTCTTGGCGTAGGTCATCTTGCCGCCGATGCTGGACGGGGTGTCGTAGCTCCACCACTGGTTGCCGCAGTGGGCATATGCGGTGCCCGCGACGGTGCCGTTGGCCGGGCAGCGGCCCTTGAGGATCTTGTAGTCCTCGATGCCCTGCTCGTACGTGCCCGGCGCGGCGCCCGAGGCGGTCCCGCCCGGCTCCTTCTGCGTGACGCCCTGCCAGCCGCGGCCGTAGAAGCCGATGCCGAGCAACATCTTGTTCGCCGGGACGCCCTTGGACTTGAGCTTCTGGATCGCCGCGTCGCTGTTGAAGCCCTGCTGCGGGATGCCCGGGTACGAGGTGAGCGGCGAGTGCGGAGCGGTTGGCCCCTGCGCCGCCCAGGCGCCGAAGAAGTCGTACGTCATCGGCAGGTACCAGTCGACGTACTGGGCCGCGCCTCCGTAGTCGGCCGCGTCGATCTTGCCGCCGTTCGAGCCGTCCGCCGTGATCGCCGCGGTCACCAGGTTGTTCGACCCGAACTTGGCGCGCAGCGCCGACATGAGGTTCTTGAACGAGGAGAAGCCGCTGGTGTCGCAGGTGAGGCCGCAGGCGTTCGGGTACTCCCAGTCGATGTCGATGCCGTCGAACACGTCCGCCCAGCGCGGGTCCTCGACCAGCGAGTAGCAGGAGTCGGCGAACGCGGCGGGGTTGGCCGCGGCCTGGCCGAAGCCGCCGGACCAGGTCCAGCCGCCGAACGACCAGATGACCTTGAGGCGCGGGTGCTTCTTCTTCAGTTTGCGCAGCTGGTTGAAGCTGCCGCGCAGAGGCTGGTCCCAGGTGTCGGCCACGCCGTCGACGCTCTCGCCCGCGGTGTAGGCCTTCTCGTAGTCGGCGAAACTGTCGCCGATGGTGCAGCGGCCGTTCTGGACGTTGCCGAACGCGTAGTTGATGTGGGTGAGCTTGGCCGCGGAGCCGCTCGTGTCGATGTTCTTGACGTGGTAGGCCCGCTGGTAGACGCCCCACTGGGCGAAGTACCCGATCACCTTGTCACCGCCCGGACCTTGTCCTGCGGCGGTCGTGACGCTGACGGCGTTCGAGGCGGGGGAGGTGTTCCCTGCCGCGTCGCGCGCCTTGACGGTGAACGAGTAGGCGGTGCTGGGCGAGAGCCCGGAGACCGTCGCGCTCGTGCCGGTCACGGTGTCGGCGAGGGTGCTGCCCCGGTACACGTCGTACGCGGTCACGCCGACGTTGTCGGTGGCGGCGTTCCAGACCAGCGTGACACTGCTGGAGGTCTTGCCGGTGGATCGCAGGTTGCCGGGAGCGGCGGGAGCCTGGGTGTCGCCGGACCCGCCGGTGCCGTCGCAGCCACCGCCGTTGACCTTGCAGCCGGAGATCCAGCCGGGGCCGGAGCCGTTGAAGCCGAAGCTCGCCGACGCTCCCGCCGCGACCGTGCCGTTCCAGCCGAGGTTGGTGAACGTGTAGTGGTCACCCGAGACGCTCTTGGCCGCGTCCCAGGTCGAGCCGATGGACGTCCCGGCCGGCAGGTCGAACTCCACCTTCCAGCTGGAAACGGCCGCCGCTGTGCCGTTCTTGACGGTGCACTGGCCGCCGAAGCCGGTGCCCCAGTCGGAGGTCTTGGTGCAGGTCGCGGTCACCGCCGCCGCCGACGCCTGCGGCGCCGCGACCAGCGAACCGGCCATCATGATGATCAGTGCGCCGGCCAGCCCGATCGCTCGCCGTCCGCGGGGTCTGGACATGGTTCTCCCTAGTTCACCCCGAACCAACAGAAACCCCGTTCGATGGAGCGCTCCATCACTCATAGGAAAGTTTCCTAAGAATTGGGTGGATCGTAACGTCGCCTCCGCATGCCTTCAAGGCCCCGTAACACCGCACTTCAGAACGCCCCGCTGGTCCTGTCGGCTGCCTGCGGACGTTCGCCCCCCGCCGCCCCGGTTTCGCAAATCGGACCATCCGAAATGCATGGAAGGGTCGTCCTCAAACCTGCGCTCACTGGTCTAGAGCGGCGGACTCACCTCGGCTTACCTGTCCGCACGAGGGACCGTGAAGCGATCAGAGGGTGACGGGATAAGGGAGCGTGAGCTCGTCCGCCGGAACGCCGCGGATGCCCCAATTCACCGTGGGCATCTCGATGATCGTGAGCTCCAGATCATCGGGGTTGAGGCCGAGCGCGGGACAGAGGCGGTCGTAGACCGTCCGGATCAGCTCCCTCTTGGCGTCTTCGCCGCGACCGGTGAAGCACAGGATCTCGACGATGAGGTACCGCTCGCTCCGCTGGGGCGCGACGAGGTCCTCGGCGTCGAGCCAGAGAAACCGCTGGAACCGCTTGTCATCCGGCAGCTTCCAGGCGGCCGCGAGACATCCCTGCACCAGATCAGAGATCTCCCCACGCCGCTCCACCCACACGTCGCGCCGCCCATAGATCTTCACCTGGGTCATGAGAGTCCTCCCGCCGGGACTTGCGATCTTAGGGCTGATCACTGGGTCAGCGCCGGGCCGCTGAGCCGCATCCACGCGACCAACTGGGTCTCCTTGACCCTGGCTCGCACCTGGCGGTACCCGTCCGCGTCCATGTTCTTGATCACGTTCTCGTAGACATAGGTCGACGCGAGGACTCCCAGCAGGGCCTCGGTTTCGGCCATCGAGCGCCGAAGCACGCCCGCGTCCAGGAGCCGGGCCGAATGGATCAGCGGATCGCCGCCCGGCTCGCCGTCGTTGGTGGTCAGCGGACCGACGTGCACGGCGGCGCGCAACCGGACCTGGACTGCGGGCGCCGAACGACGGTGGTAGGCCTTCAGCACCGTGTAGAGCACACCGAGCGCCTCGATCACACGGGTCGTCGCGATGCTCGGCGGCGCTACGACGAGCAGTTCATCGCCGATGGGCCGTAGATAGCAGCTGTCCCAGAGAATCCCGGCGCGCCGGAAGCTCTCCCTCGTCATCCTCAGGTGCATGTCCTGGATGAACAGACGGTCGTCCGCCGTCCGCTTATTGGAAGCGAAGCCGACGATGTCGGTCCTGAGGATGGTGCAGTGGTGCCCGTCAACGTGAGGAAAGCCAGGACCCCCGCCCCTGTCATCTTCTCCTGGATCGGCCGGCCGATGGGTCTCACTGCCGCCTTCAGAACATCCGTTCCCGCTCTGCCCCGGACCCTCGGTCAGGCGGTTGTAGATCTGGCTCTCCACGATCTTGAGCACGTGCGGGTGCCGGCTGATGAAGTTCGCGAAGTCCAGAGTCGAGAGCATGAGGGCCTCGACCGTGTCGAGGGCGACGACCGTCGCGGACCTCACGTTGACCCGCAGTGCGGCCCGTTCCCCGATCAGCTGGCCCGGGCCGCGCTCGGCGAGCAGCCGCTCGTGGCCCTTCTCAGTGACATAGATCTTGGTCCGGCCGGAGCGGATGATGAGCACGAAGTCGGCGTGCTCGCCTTCGCGGAAGAGCGTCGCGCCGAGGGCGAACGTGCGAGGCGTGGCCCCTTCCTCCAGTTCCTTCTGCTCGACGACGCTCAGCGACTCCCAGAAGGTGGCGGGGACCCGCGGCTCATCTGGCCGAGCCGGCTCCATTATGGGAAATCCCGGTCCGAACGAGCCGGATGCCAGAGCATGCGGCCCGTACACCTGGTAGGCCGACTCCGCGAGTGCCCGGCCGTCGCGGGCGCCGGCGAGCACTCGGGTCCAGTCGGATCGAGCGAGGAAGGCGGCGGCGCAGACAAGGACCGCCATGGCGAGGGGATCGCTGCGTCCGGCCTGGACGAGGACGAGCACCTGGACGAGGACGAGCAAGAGCGCGCCCGACGGACCGAGGTGCCCCAGCACCGAACGCGCCGCATGCAGCACCGATCCGCGCACGTGAACCGGTTTGCGGATACCGCCCGGTGTATTCCAGTGATGGATACCGGGCCCTTCTGGCCTGATGGGCTTGATGGGACTCTGGACGGTCTCATTGGTCTTTTCTGGAACGTGCTTTCGCCTGTGCATGGGGGGAACCTCTGCAAGGGTTCAAATGGTGCGAAATTGACGGTGGCCAGAAGCTGCCAAGCCGTCTTCCCAGGTCCGGTGGCCATGCCACCGGCACGTCGGTTCCCCTCTTGGTAGCCCGTCGCAGGCTGGCTACCATGGGAAAACCGGTATGCACATTCGCCTTGTCAGGCGCCGGATGGTCGGTTCGAGCCGCCCGTCCGTTCCGTTGACTGGAAACCGGCCGGTATGGCGCGCCTGCCAGCGCGCCCTGTGGCCGGCCTGACCAAAACGAATGTGTGAACGGTGTGGAGGGTCGCATTCGTCGCACTGATCCCGTGGCTGGACACCTTCGGATCAGTGAGAGGCGGGTGCGGCCCTTTTTGCGTGCCGTGAGCGGTGACCCTGGCTCAAGGTCGCCTCCTCGATCGTCGTCGATGCGATCCGGGACGGATGCGGGTGGCCGCAGACCAAGGATCTGCCTGGGTCTGTTCGGCAGCCGCGTCTGGTGATCGCAAGCCGGTCCGGTTGTACGGCCGGGATCCGGTCGCGAAGCTCACCTTAGAGCGTAGCATGTCGTGACATGCCAGACTGGTCCCCACTAGTTTGGAAGCGGCCAACTTGCCACCTTGCGCATTGATGGGTAGCATCGGCGCGCATCTTCGATGGGCAGGGCCGACGCACACCAGCAACATGCGATGCTGTGATCATTAAACTCACGACGCCGGTGCACTTGGGTTTGAATGAGGTATTCTGGCAGACTGCGAAATGCTATCTGGCACTCCATCACCCGCCCGGGAAGACTACTGGTTTGACGGTACTGACTACGGAGGGTGGGTCACGATCATGGCGGTCGACCAAGGTCCAGTCGTGCAGAGTGCGATGCTCCGTAGCGAACTGGTTCGGATCCGCAGGGAAAGATCGCTGACCCAAGAACAGGTCGCCGAAGAGCTGGAGTGGTCGCCGTCCAAGTTGATCAGAGTTGAGGGCGGCCGGAGCTCCGTCACCAAGGTCGATCTCGACGCTCTGCTCACCCTGTACGGGATCACGTCGGAGAGCCAGCGGGAAAAACTGCACGCACTCAACCGCGGAGCCAGAGCCAAGTCCTGGTGGAACGAGTTCAAGAGCGAAAGCCCGCCCACCTACCTCAACTATGTGGGTTACGAGGCTGGGGCTGCCTTCATCCGTCAGTTCCAGTCCTCAGTCGTGCCGGGCCTGTTGCAGACCCGTGAGTACTCGGAGGCGCAGACTGCGGCCTTTCTCACCGAAATGAAGGTGGGGCCCGTGGTCAGCCTGCGGATGCGACGTCAGGAAGAGCTCACCAAGCGTTCGACACCACCGCGCCGGTACTTTGTGGTGGACGAGGCGGTCATCCGCCGCCACGTCGGCAAACGCCGCGATCCGGCGATCATGCCGGATCAGCTGAGGCATATCGCCGACCTGGTCGAGGAGGACGACCGGCTCACCTTCCGGGTCATTCCGTTCGAGGCCGGAGAGCACGCAGGCCTCAGTGGGCCCTTCACCTTGCTGGAGTTCGAGGGCGGCCTGTCGGACATGCTCTACCTCGACACCGGTCGCGACATCTCCATGGTCATGGGCGAGGATCCCCAGGTCGGCAAGTTCGCTGCGGACTTCGAGTCCCTCCTGGAGGTGGCGCTCTCCGCCGAGGAGTCACGTGAACTGCTCCTCTCGGCTGCCGAGGAGATGTCCTGAACGGCCTGATTCGGCCGTGACGGCGTCTCGCGCGATCTGCAGCGGCTGTCTCACCAGCGTCCGAGCGACGGCCGGGCGTGAGCGGCAACGTGATCTTGTTCTTGCGTGTAGGCGGCGAAAGTCCAACCGTTTACACTTATGGTCGAAAATCACCTACAAGGTCATGGGCCTGTGTGCCCTGCCTGATTCTTGCGGCCGGGTCTGGTCAGGCCTGATTTGCCGATGGGCGGGGCCAACGCGGCGAACGGAGGTCGTGGATGGTTGCCCGGCCGAACTGGTGCTCCACTGTTGTCTGGCGGAAGAGCCGCTTCAGTGCCGATACTGGCGCTTGTGTCGAAATCGCTCGTTTCGGCGACATTGTGCTGTTCAGGGACTCGCGTGACAGGCACGGAGAGGTGCTTGCCATCACCCCTGCTGAGTGGGGTGTCCTTGCGGGCCGCATCCAGGGTGGCGAGCTGGACGTCGTCTGACGCGAACCGAAGTGCGCGCGCCGAGCTTCGGCTTCGGTGAACCGACGTTTCACCAATCTATTTTTTGTTACCAGTGATGCGTTATTAGTTTCACGGGTCCTGTTTTTGTCAAGGTCACTGCGAGTCCTGCCGATATCACTGATATGCGCCACATAGCACAAATGAATAGCGCTAGACGTGTTTGACTGGTGACTTTTCACTAACCGTCTGAGCTGCCTTCCTGGCCTGCTCAGAAGGTGCCGAACCATCGGGGCATGTCCAGCTGGAACGGGTCTGATGGCGTCATCGTGCGCAGGTCCTGCTCCATCGCGCGGACGCGGTCGGCTCCCAGGGTCTGGACCCAGCGTGCCCGGATCCGGTCGAAGATCTCCGCCGCCAGGGTCAGGCTCTCGATGCCCCGCGGCGTGAGGCGGACGATCTTGCGGCGGGCGTCTCCGGGGTCGGTCGCGCGTTCGACGTAGCCCAGTTTCTTCAGCTGGTCGATGGTCTTGCCGGCTGCCTGTTTCGAGACGCCCATCTTGCGGCCGAGCTCGACGGCGGTCACACCGGGGCCGATCGCCTGGCAGGCGAAGCCGTACATGGGCTTCAGGTCCGGGTGCCCGCGCCTGGCCAGTTCGGCATGGAGCTCATCGATGATCACGCGGAAGCCGAGCAACATCCGCAGTGGGAGTTCGAAGCCGGGCGCATCGGGACTTGACATGAAAGACAACCTCGTTAACCATATTGGACAACCATGTTGACGAATATACCCGAGGAGCACTCGATGACACTGATCCGCAAAGCCGAAGCGCGCCGTAGCGAGACTCCCTCAGGCGTGATGACCACGTTCGCCTCTCCGACCCAGGGTGGGGCGGGCCTGTCCATCTGGCGGGTCGACAGCGCCGGCGGGGCCGCCGGGCCCGAGCACCTCATCGACGCCGAGCAGGTGTGGACGTTCCTGGAGGGGGCGGCGACCATCCGGCTGGACGGTGAGAACTTGACCGTCGCCGCGGGCGACACCGTGGTGATGCCTGCCGATGTCGTCCGGCAAGTGTCGGCTGGATCGGACGGGTTCGCCGCTGTTGTCGCCGCGCCGGCCGGAGCGCAGGCGTCGATGCCCGGGAGTGCCGACAAGATGCTCCCGCCCTGGATCGCCTGAAGGAGAATCCCATGACCTTGATTCTTGCGAAGGACCGCCGCCGCACCGAAACGCCCAACGGCGTCATGACGACCCTTGCCTCGCCTACCCAGGGCGGCGCGGGAACGGTGATGTGGCGGGTGGACATGCTGCCCGGCCGCGAAGGGCCTCTGCACGCCTTCGACACCGAGCAGGTGTGGACGTTCGTCGAAGGCGGTGCGACCGTTCAGCTGGGTGACGAGAAGCTGACCGCCACGGTGGGGGACAGCCTGGTGATGCCCGCTGACGTGATCCGCCAGGTGTTCACCGACCATGGCTTCGCCGCCGTGGTGGTCGCGCCCGCCGGCGGCCAGGCCTACAACCCCGACGGCAAGGGCGCGGAGGACGCGTGCGACCTGGCCCCCAAGGCTGACGAACGCCTCGTTCCGCCGTGGGTGCGGTGAGCGCTCATGTGTTGAGGTAGGCGAGGACGGCCAGGACGCGGCGGTTGTCCTCTTCGGCTGGCGGCAGGTTGAGCTTGCTGAAGATGTTGTTGGTGTGCTTGCTGATCGCCTTCTCGGTGATGAACAGCTTGCCGGCGATCGCCGCGTTCGACCGTCCCTCGGCCATCAGCCCCAGCACCTCCCGTTCGCGGGGAGTCAGCGTCTGCAGCGGCTCCTCGCGGGCGCGGCGGGTGAGCAGCTGGGCGACCACGTCGGGGTCCAGCGCGGTGCCACCGTCCGCGACCCGGCGGACGGCGTCCACGAACTGGCTCACATCCGACACCCGGTCTTTGAGCAGGTAGCCGATGCCGCCCGAGCTGTCGCTCAGCAGCTCCCGCGCGTACAACTGCTCGACGTGCTGCGACAGGACCAGCACGGGCAGGCCGGGGATCTCCTTGCGCGCCTCCAGCGCCGCCCGCAGCCCCTCGTCGGTGAACGTCGGCGGCAGGCGCACGTCGACCACGGCCACGTCCGGGCGGTGGGCGGTCAGCGCGCGGAGCAGCGACGGCCCGTTGTCGACGGCCTCGACGACCTCGAACTTGAACGCCTCCAGGAGGCGGATCAGTCCGTCCCTGAGGAGGGCAAGGTCCTCGGCGATGACAACGCGCACGGAAGCTCCATGGTCACGACGGTGGGTCCGCCCTGCGGACTGGTCACCACCATCGTCCCATCGAATGCGGCCAGCCTGCGTTCGATTCCGCGCATCCCGGAACCGGCGTCCAGGTCGGCCCCGCCGAGACCGTCATCGCCGACGATCATTTTGAGCGCGCCGTTCGAGTAGTGGATGTCGATCCACGCCCGCTGCGCGCCGCTGTGCTTGGCCACGTTCGCGAGCATCTCGGCGACGGCGAAGTACGCGGCCGACTCCACCGGCGCCTCGGCCCGGCCCGGCAGGTCGATCTCGACCTCCACGGGCAGCGGCAGCGACAGCGCGAGAGCCCGCACGCCGCCGTCCAGGCCGCGTTCGGCCAGCACCGGCGGATGGATGCCGCGCACCAGGTCACGCAGCTCGGTGAGCGCCGTGCCGCTGGCCTCGCGCGCCTCGACGAGCAGCTTCTGCGCGGCCTCGGGATCGTGCTTCATCAGCGCCTCGGCCAGGCCGATGTTCATGCTGAGCGCGACCAGCCGGGCCTGTGCGCCGTCGTGCAGGTCGCGTTCGATGCGGCGCAGCTCGGCCGCCGAGGTGTCCACGGTCTCCGACCGCGTCTCGGTCAGCTCCTGGACGCGCTGCTCCAGCGCGCTCCGCGTGGGCGAGAGCAGCGAACGGTTGAACAGCGCGTGAGCCCGGATGATGCGCGGGCCCAGCTGCAGCCCGGCCGCCGTGAGCGCGACACCCCCGACGATCGACCCGGCGATGCCGAACAGACCCCACTTTTCCAGCGGCCAGAACGGGCCCCAGCCGTATTCCGCGATCATGGCGACCCACGGAGCGACGAGAACGCCCTCCACCCCGTACACCACCAGGGCGGCCGGCAGCAGTCCCAGCAGCAGCCCGACCGGGACGTTCACCAGCGTCCAGAGCACGTCGCGCCACGTCGCCGGGTCGGTGAGCAGCCACTTCAGACGGCGGAACGGATTGGCCGACCGGGACGGCTCGGGCCGGTACGGCACCGGGATCGCCACGCCCGACCAGTCGGCGCTCCACGCCCGCTGCTGGTTGGCCAGCGCGCGCAGCGCGAGCACCACCGGCGGCAGCAGGAAGATCCCGACGCCGATCGGGATCAGCACGAACGACACCACGGAGAGCACGAACAGCGGGATGTTCACGGCCTGCGAGAGCACCACCTGGATCAGGCCGCGCACGCCCGAGAGGAACCAGCGGTGGATCGCCCCCTCGGGGACGCCGCTCTCATCGCGGTCAGTCACTGTTCCCTGCCTCCTTCTCGGCCTGTCCGGTCCGACTTTGCCGATAGCTCATTCTGGTCCGTCGGCTGCTGCGAAGGGGTGGTGCTAGGTCCTCCTTCGGCTGTGAAAGAAGGGAGGTGAAGCCCTACCTTTCAAGGGGAGTTGAGGCCAGTGCCCGCCGCTGACAGGCGGCCTGTCCAGCCCCGCCCGTCGCCTTCAGCGCGACAAGTGAGGCACGTTCCTGGACAATGCACTGGCGATATCCAGGGGAGAGAGCGGGATTCCACTCGTGACAGCGTCCATCAGTCAGACGTCCACCAGCCAGGCAGGCACCACCGGCGTCGCGCCGGTCTCGGTCAGCCGGCGCATCGCCGACGAACTCGGCGTCCGGGAGGGACAGGTACAGGTCGCCGTCGACCTGCTCGACGGCGGGTCGACGGTGCCGTTCATCGCCCGTTACCGCAAGGAGGCGACCGGCGCGCTCGACGACGCGCAGCTGCGCGCGCTCGAAGAACGGCTGCGCTACCTGCGAGAGATGGATGAACGGCGCGCGGCGATCCTCGAGTCGATCGAGTCGCAGGGCAAGCTGACCGACGAGCTCCGCGCCCAGATCATGGGGGCGGAATCCAAGGCGCGGCTGGAGGACATCTACCTCCCGTACAAGCCCAAGCGCCGCACCAAGGCCCAGATCGCGCGCGAGGCCGGACTGGAGCCGCTCGCCGAGCTGCTGCTGAACGACCCGTCGAACGACCCGCAGGCCGCGGCCGCCGGGTACGTGGACGAGGAGAAGGGGGTCGCGGACGCGGCGGCGGCGCTGGAAGGCGCCAGGGCCATCCTGGTCGAACGTTTCGCCGAGGACGCCGACCTCATCGGCATGCTGCGCGAGCAGGTGTGGACGCGGGGCCGGATCGTGTCCAAGGTCCGCGAGGGCAAGGAGGAATCGGGGGCCAAGTTCTCCGACTACTTCGACTTCGCCGAGCCGTTCACCAAGCTGCCCTCGCACCGGATCCTCGCGCTGTTCCGCGGGGAGAAGGAGGAGGTGCTCGACCTCGACCTGGAGCCGGAGCCGGTCGACGAGGCCGACCCCGGCCGGCGCAGCTCGTACGAGGCGAAGATCGCTCGGCGTTTCGCGATCGTCGATCAGGGGCGGCCCGCGGACCGCTGGCTGGGCGACGCGGTGCGCTGGGCCTGGCGTACGCGCATCCTCGTGCACCTTGGCATCGACCTGCGGACGCGGCTGCGGCAGGAGGCGGAGGACGAGGCGGTCAAGGTGTTCGCCGCCAACCTGCGCGATCTTCTGCTGGCCGCACCGGCCGGGACACGGACCACGCTCGGCCTCGACCCCGGCCTGCGCACCGGTGTGAAGGTCGCCGTCGTGGACGCCACGGGCAAGGTCGTGGCCACCGACGCGATCTTCCCGCACGAGCCACGGCGCAAGTGGGACGAGTCGATCGAGACGCTGGCCAAGCTGTGCCGTGAGCACAAGGTGGACCTGATCGCGATCGGCAACGGAACGGCGTCACGCGAGACCGACAAGCTCGCGGCCGACCTCATCACCCGCCATCCGGACCTCAAGGCCACCAAGATCATGGTGTCGGAGGCGGGCGCGTCGGTGTACTCGGCCTCGGCCTTCGCCTCCAAGGAGCTGCCCGACCTGGACGTGTCGCTGCGCGGCGCGGTCTCGATCGCGCGGCGGCTCCAGGACCCGCTGGCGGAGCTGGTGAAGATCGACCCCAAGTCCATCGGGGTCGGGCAGTACCAGCACGACCTGTCGGAGGTGAAGCTCTCGCGCTCCCTGGACGCCGTCGTCGAAGACTGCGTGAACGCGGTCGGCGTCGACGTCAACACCGCGTCCGCGCCGCTCCTGACCCGGGTGTCGGGCATCGGCGAAGGCCTGGCCGAGAGCATCGTCGCCCACCGCGACGCCAACGGTCCGTTCCGCACGCGGACCGGTCTGAAGGACGTGGCGCGGCTCGGGCCCAAGGCGTTCGAGCAGTGCGCGGGCTTCCTGCGCATCCCCGGCGGCGACGACCCGCTGGACGCCTCCAGCGTGCACCCCGAGTCGTATCCGGTCGTGCGGCGCATCATCGACGCGGCGGGCAACGACATCAAGGGGCTCATCGGCAACACGGCGGTGCTGCGTTCGCTCAAGCCCGCCGAGTTCGTGGACGACACGTTCGGCCTGCCAACGGTCACCGACATCCTCGCCGAGCTGGAGAAGCCCGGCCGTGACCCGCGGCCCGCGTTCAAGACGGCCACGTTCAAGGAGGGCGTCGACACCCTCGCCGACCTCAAGGCCGGGATGATCCTGGAGGGCGTCGTCACCAACGTCGCGGCGTTCGGCGCGTTCGTGGACGTCGGCGTGCACCAGGACGGGCTCGTCCACATCTCCGCGATGTCGAACAAGTTCGTCGAGGACCCGCGTGACGTCGTCAAACCCGGCGACATCGTGCGGGTGAAGGTGCTGGACGTCGATCTGCAGCGCAAGCGCATCTCGCTCACGTTGCGGCTGGAGGACGAGGCGTCGCAGGCGGGCGGTGGTGACCGCGAGCAGTCAGGCGGCGGCGCCGCGCGTCGTGGCGACAACCGTGGCCAGCGCGGTGGTGGCCAGCGCGGAGGTCAGCGTGGCGGCGGTCAGAGCGGCGGCGGCGGCCAAGGCGGCGGCGGCCAGGGTGGTGGCGGCGGCCAGGGCGGCGGTCAGCAGGGCAAGCAGGGCCAACGGGGCGGCGGCGGTCGCGGCGGTCAAGGCGGCCAAGGCGGTCGCGGTGGCCGTGACTCCGGCTCGGGCGGCGGCGGTGGCGGCGCTATGGCGGACGCGCTGCGGCGGGCAGGGCTGGACCAGGGCCTCCCCAGCCAAGGCAAGGGCGGCGGCAAGGGTCGCGATAAGCGCCGCTAGACCCTTCTAGCGTTCGTAGGGTCCGTTCGCAGGAGGCGTCGGCTGGGCGGGATACCGCCCAGCCGGCTTCTCCTCCGACTGCGCCGGCGGCGGTACCTGCGGCTGGCCAGGCTGCGGCGCGTTCGGCTGAACGGGTGTCTGCGGCGGAGTCGGTGCCGCCTGCGGAGCGGCACCCGCGAGCGGGATCCCGGCCAGCGGGTCGCGGACGAGCGGAGCCTGGGTCAGCGGGCCGCGCGCGGCCGGTGAGGCTTGACCGAAGGGATCCTGGGCGGGCGGCACCTCCTCGTAGTCCGACCCGGCGTCCGCGCGTACAGGCTGATGCCGCGGGAACTGCAGCACCGCAATCGCGCCCAGCGCAAGCGCACCCAGCCGTAGCGAGAAGTGCTGGAAATCGCTCGGCCAAGGCTCGGCGTACATGAATGTGCCCATGAGCAGCAGGTACGTCTTTGCGCTCACCGTCATCACGGTCGCCACGATCGTCACCCGGCAGCGCTGGAACGCGGCGACCATGATGCCGAAGCCGAGCGCGGCCGACAGCACCGTGATGTACGGGTACGGGGTCGACAGGATGTCCAGGCCCTTGGCGCCGTTGTCGCTCCATCCCTTGATGGCGAGCTCAGCGGTCCCGACGGGGAAGCCCGAGCTCAACCCGTACGCGATGCCAGTGATCGGACGCGCGTGCCGCCCGTCCGGCCGGTAGTCGCTCAGGAAGATGATCAGCAGCGGCACCAGCACGGCCGGGCCGACCACCACACCGAGCTTCCAGAGCGGCACGTCGACCGTCTCCAGCGGGGGCGGGTCGCCGATCGACAGCGCGAGCAACACCATCGCCGCGCCGATCAGCAGCAGGCTGAGCCACTCGCGGGCGGTCATGCGCTCGCCGAAGAAGACCATCGAGATGAGGACCAGCGGGATGACCCCGGACATGAAGACCGGGACGGCGATGCCAAGGGACAGTTTTGTGAGCGCGAGGATCTGCAGGCTGAGGCCGCCCAGGACGAGTGCGAGACCGATCAGGAAGATCCAGTTGGTGAGGACCACCCACACCGTGCGCGGGATCCGGTTACCGCGGACGGGCTCCATCCGGTCCGCAGCGAGCTTGAAGATGGCGAAGCCGATGTAATAGAGCCCGGTCGCCCCAAAGGCCGCAACTATCCCGTTCATCCCGAACGAGTATGAGGGCTGACGTGCTCTATGTCACACCCCTGCGCAACACGCGTCACGGTATGAGATCAGCCGTCCGGGGGCCCCATCCGGGCTTTCCCTGCGTCTTCTCTGCCGCTGATGTCCTCACCCGCCGTCCGGACCCCATAGACTTGGCGCGCGAGGCGCGGAGCCGGTTCTTCGGCGTGCCCGCGCCAGACCCTAAGACTGATTGGCTGAGTACGCGTCGAACCTCGAACGCCGCGGCCGAGACAGCGCCGGATCCAAGGAGACCTACCCCAGTGAAGACCGATGTCGAGGAGCTGACCCCCACGAGGGTCAAGCTCACCGTCGAGGTTCCGTTCGACGAGCTCAAGCCGAACCTCGACAAGGCGTACAAGGAGATCTCGCAACAGGTCAGCATCAAGGGCTTCCGCCGCGGCAAGGTGCCCGCCCCGCTGATCGACAAGTACGTCGGCCGGGGTGCGGTCCTGCAGGAGGCGGTCAACGACGCGCTGCCCGAGCTGTACGGGCGCGCCGTCGAGGAGAAGGAGCTCTTCGTCCTCGGCCAGCCCGACGTCGAGGTGACCGAGCTCAACGACGGTGAGCAGTTCGCGTTCACCGCCGAGGTCGACATCCGGCCCAAGTTCGACGTGCCGGACTACGACGGCCTCGAGGTCACCGTCGAGACCGCCGAGGTCACCGACGAGCAGATCGACGAGACCGTCGACAACCTGCGCGAGCGGTTCGCCTCGCTGACCACCGTCGAGCGCGCCGTCGAAGAGGGTGACTTCGCCACCGTCGACCTCGCCGCCACGATCGACGGCGAGGACATCGAGGACGCCTCCACCAGCGGCTACTCCTACGAGGTCGGCAGCAAGTCGGCCATCGAGGGCCTGGACGACGCCCTGATCGGCCTCGCGGCCGGCGAGAGCAAGACGTTCACCAGCACCCTGGTCGGCGGCGAGCGCAGTGGCGAGGAGGCCGAGGTCACCGTCACGGTGCAGAGCGTCAAGGTCAAGAACAAGCCGGAGCTGGACGACGACTTCGCCCAGATGGCCAGCGAGTTCGACACCATCGGCGAGCTGCGCGACGACGTGAAGACCCGTCTCGACCGCCAGGGCCGGATGCAGCAGCTGTCCGACGCCCGTGACAAGGCGCTCGAGGCACTGCTGGAGAAGGTCGAGATCCCGCTGCCGGAGAAGGTCGTCGAGGAAGAGATCGGCCGCCGCAACCAGCAGCTGGAGCAGCAGCTCCAGATGGCCGGCATGACCAAGGCCGACTACCTCGCGGACGAGGAGAAGTCCGAGGAGGACTTCGACCAGGAGGTGGCCGACGCCGCCGCGCTGGCCGTCAAGGGCGGCTTCGTGCTCGACCAGCTCGCCGTGCAGGAGGAGCTGGGCGTCGAGAACGAGGAGCTCAGCGAGTACGTGGTCACGCAGGCCATGCAGATGGGCGTGGCCCCGCAGCAGCTGGCCCAGTACCTCACCGACAACAACCAGCTTCCCGCGATCGTGTCGGAGGTGCTGCGCAGCAAGGCCCTCAACCTCGTGGTCGAGCACGTCACGATCAAGGACGAGGCCGGCAACGTGATCGACGTCGAGGCCGTCCAGCGCGAGCTGAACGGTGAGACAGGCGAGACCGTAGCCGCCGAGACCACCGACGCCGACACGGCCGAGACCGACACCGCTGAGGCAGACGCCACGGAGACCGCCGAGGCTGCGGACGCGGATGCCGTTGAGACCGCCGCTGACGAGGCCCCGGCCGCGGACGCCACCGAGGCCAAGGACGAGGACAAGAAGGACGCCTGACGCCTTCTCAGCCTCTCCTGAGATCACCGGAGACGCCCCGTACCCCCCGCCTGGGGGTACGGGGCGTCTGCGTGCGCCCACCGGGTGCGTCTACGCAAGCCACAGGACGCGTCTACGCAAGCCCAACGGATGCGGGAGCGCAAGCCACCGGATGCGTCTACGCAAGCCACCGGATGCGGGGAAGTCTGGCCACGCAATAACCGGTGCGGGCGTCAACCGGAGCAGGCGTACCTGGTCCCCGGCCTGGTCCCCGGCCTGGGCCCCGGTTTGTTTTCCGGGACCGTGGGAACCCCAGCCCCGCACGCGAGCGCGCGGCGCTGAGCGGGGAGCGAGCCGAAGGCGAAGCTCCCCGCGAAGATCGCGAAGCGATGTCGCGCTCGCCCGCTTTTGCGGTTCGGGCCTGAGCCGCCAGGCGAAGGCCCGAGGCCGCAGAAGCCAGCCAACACATCTACGCCCCCAGCGAAAAGGGGGGTCTCTCGGCTTAAACGGTGGCGGGAGCGCGTTAATGTCCAATCATCCGAACCGATAAAAGGACCGGAGGAACACCCGGTGAGCATGCCTCCGACTTTCGACGAGTCGTCGCCGATCCAGGCGCGGGTGGCCGAGGCGCCCCTGCTTCCCCTGGGTGAGCAGCTCTTCCAGCGCCTGTTGCGGCAGCGCATCGTCGTTCTAGGCCAGCAGGTCGACGACGACATCGCCAACCGCATTTGCGCCGAGCTGCTGCTGCTGTCCGCTGAGGACGGCCGCCGCGACATCACGATCTACATCAACTCGCCCGGTGGCTCCGTCACCGCCGGCATGGCGATCTACGACATCATGCAGTACGTCCCGAACGACATCGTGACGGTCGGCATGGGTCTGGCCGCCTCGATGGGGCAGTTCCTGCTCTGCGCGGGCACGACCGGCAAGCGCTTCGCCCTGCCGCACGCGCGGATCATGATGCACCAGCCGTCCGGCGGCATCGGCGGCACAGCCTCGGACATCAAGATCCAGGCCGAGCAGATGTTGTACGTCAAGAAGACGCTCGCCGAGAAGATCGCCGAACACACCGGTCAGCCGCTGGACCAGATCGAGCGCGACTCCGACCGTGACCGCTGGTTCACCGCCGCCGCGGCCAAGGAGTACGGCTTCGTCGATCACGTGGTGGAGAGCGCGACGCAGGTGCCCTCCGAGGGCCCCGTCTCCTGACGACAGAATCCTTATCGGAGGCACACAGTGAGCGACTTGATCAGGCCGAACCTGGTGACGGCGGGCGGCGCGACCCCCGTCGACAACCGCTACATCATTCCGTCGTTCGTTGAGCGCACCACGTACGGGGTCAAGGAGATGAACCCGTACAACAAGCTCTTCGAAGAGCGGATCATCTTCCTCGGGGTCCAGATCGACGACGCGTCGGCCAACGACGTGATGGCCCAGCTGATCACGCTGGAGTCGATCGACCCGGACCGCGACATCAGCATCTACATCAACTCGCCGGGCGGCTCGTTCACCGCCATGACGGCGATCTACGACACCATGCAGTTCGTCAAGCCCGACGTGCAGACCGTCTGCATCGGCCAGGCGGCCTCGGCCGCCGCCGTGCTGCTGGCGGCCGGCACCCCGGGCAAGCGGGCGGCGCTGCCCAACTCGCGGATCCTGATCCACCAGCCCGCGACCGAGGGCACCTACGGGCAGTCCAGCGACATCGAGATCCAGGCCCGCGAGATCATGCGGATCCGGGAGCTCCTTGAGGACATCCTCGCCAAGCACAGCGGCAAGGACCTGGCCGAGGTACGGCACGATATCGAGCGTGACAAGATCCTTACTGCTGAGGAAGCCAAGGCGTACGGTTTGATCGACGACGTCTTCCTCAGCAGGAAGCGCAAGGCCGAGGTAGTGTCGTCCTGAGACGGCAACCCGGATGAGGGAGACCCCCAGCCCGGTCGTCATACTTCCGGGCGAGGGGCTTACCAAGTCCGTTGGAGACGGTAACGTCGATTCCAACGTCGAGAGCCTTCGGGACGCAACCGAGCTGCGCCGCATCCTCTCAGGCGGGCGGCCCCACGAAAAGGAGACAGTTGGGTGGCACGCATCGGCGACGGTGGTGACCTGCTCAAGTGCTCGTTCTGCGGGAAGAGCCAGAAGCAGGTCAAGAAGCTCATCGCGGGTCCGGGCGTGTACATCTGCGACGAGTGCATCGATCTCTGCAACGAGATCATCGAGGAGGAGCTCTCCGAGACCTCCGACCTCAAGTGGGACAGCCTGCCCAAGCCGCGGGAGATCTTTGATTTCCTCGACTCCTACGTCATCGGGCAGGACACGGCGAAAAAGGCCCTATCGGTCGCCGTCTACAACCACTACAAGCGGATCCAGTCCGGCGACAACAGCAGGGATGACGCGGTCGAGCTGGCCAAGTCCAACATTCTGCTGCTGGGCCCGACCGGATCCGGCAAGACGCTGCTCGCGCAGACGCTCGCCAAACTTCTCAACGTCCCGTTCGCCATCGCGGACGCCACCGCCCTCACCGAGGCCGGCTATGTGGGCGAGGACGTTGAGAACATCCTGCTGAAACTGATCCAGGCGGCCGACTACGACGTCAAGAAGGCCGAGACCGGGATCATCTACATCGACGAGGTCGACAAGATCGCTCGCAAGAGCGAAAACCCGTCGATCACCCGGGACGTCTCGGGTGAGGGTGTGCAGCAGGCCCTGCTGAAGATCCTGGAGGGGACGACGGCCAGCGTCCCGCCGCAGGGCGGCCGCAAGCACCCCCACCAGGAGTTCATCCAGATCGACACCACCAACGTGCTGTTCATCTGCGGTGGTGCCTTCGCCGGCCTGGAGAAGATCGTCGAATCCCGGGTCGGGAAACAGGGCATGGGCTTCGGCGCGGTCATCCGCTCCAAGACCGAGTTCGACGAGTCGGTCAACATCCTCGCCGACGTCATGCCCGAGGACCTCCTCAAGTTCGGCATGATCCCCGAGTTCGTGGGCCGGCTACCGGTGATCACCAGCGTGCACAACCTGGACCGTGAGGCCCTGATCAACATCCTCACCGAGCCCAAGAACGCGCTGGTCCGCCAGTACCACCGGCTCTTCGAGCTGGACGGGGTCGACCTGGAGTTCACCGACGACGCCCTTGAGGCGATCGCCGACCAGGCCATCCTCCGCGGCACCGGCGCCCGTGGCCTCCGCGCCATCATGGAGGAGGTCCTCCTCTCCGTGATGTACGAGGTCCCGTCCCGCCACGACGTGGCACGTGTCGTGATCACCCGGGAAGCCGTCCTGGAACACGTCAATCCGACCCTCGTCCCGCGCGAACGCACCAAGCGCGAACCCCGAGAAAAGTCGGCCTGACCGTCTCAGTGGCATAGGGGCAGTGTGTCCGCGGAAAGCGCGGACCACTGCCCTTCGTCATGCTCGCCCAGGGGACGACCGCACGTCTGATGTGACCCCATTCACATCGCAACCAAACGCTTGCTAGGCTCCGCTCATGATTTCCACCCTTGTCTGGGGGACCGGCAACGTCGGCCGGCTGGCCATCCGCGCCGTCGAGGCGCACCCGGCGCTCGACCTCACGGCCGTGCTCGTCAACAACCCGGACAAAGTGGGGCGCGACGCGGGCGATCTCGGCGGGCTCGACCGCGACCTCGGCATCGCAGCCACGAACGACATCGAGACAGTGCTGGCCGGCCGTCCCCAGGCCGTGGTGTACGCGGCGTCCGGGGAACTCCGTCCCGACGACGCCGTCGCCGACATCACCAAGGCGATCCGGGCCGGGGCCGTAGTCGTCACGCCGTCCCTGTACGCGCTCTACGACCAGCGCAACGCCCCGCCCGAACTCCGCGACCCGATCTTGGCCGCGGTCGCCGAGGGCGGCGGCTCGCTCTTCGTCTCCGGAGTCGACCCGGGCTGGGGCAACGACGTCCTCCCCGCCCTTCTCAGCGGCCTGGGCGGCACCATCGAAGCGATCCGCTGCCAGGAGATCTTCGACTACTCCACCTACGACCAGGAGGACTCGGTCCGCTACATCGTCGGTATGGGCCAGCCGATGGACTACGAGCCCCCCATGGTCGCCCCCACGATCCCGACGATGGTCTGGGGCGGTCAGATCCGCCTGATCGCCCGCGCCCTGGACGCCGACCTTGACGAGATCCGCGAAACCGTAGCCCGCCGCGAACTCGACACCACCGTGCGCACCACGACCATGGGCGAGTTCGAGAAGGGCACCCAGGGGGCTCTCCGCTTCGAGGTCCAGGGAATCATCGATGGCGAACCCCGCATCGTCATCGAACACGTCACCCGCATCCACCCGTCCTGCGCCCCGGACTGGCCGGTCCCGCCCGACGGCGACGGCGCGCACCGCGTGATCATCGAGGGCCGCCCGCGCATCGAGGTCACGGTCGAGGCCACCGACGAGGACGGCAATCGGGCCGCGGGCGGCAACGCCACCGCCGTCGGCCGTCTGGTCAGCGCCATCGACTGGCTCGTGGCCGCCGAGCCGGGCCTCTACGACGCCCTCGACGTCCCCCTGCGCCCCGCGACCGGCAAGCTCGGAAGGAAGCCGTCAACTACTTGGCCTTGAAGGACTGAGCTGGTGCGCGGTCCGGTAGGGCTTTGCTTGCGCTCCCCGTCGCGCCTGGGTGCCGCACCGGGGTCGCATCTCCCTCGCCCCTCTTGCCCCTTCTTGGCAGGGCTGGCCTTGGTGGCCGGGGGATGAGGGACGGGCATGTTGACAAATACCCACGCCGAGCGTGCGCGGTTGCGCACGTTGATCCCGGCGACGACGTCGGCGGGGCCAGCGAACCCGCACCGACGACATCGGAAGGTTTCCCGGTCGGGCCGGTTGGCCCGCTCTGTGTGCCCGCACCACGGTACGGGACACCTCTGGGAGGTGTAGTGGGCGTCCACCTCGATCACCGGCACGCCCTTGCGGCGGGCCTTGTAGGCGATGTACTCGCCGAGTTGGTGGAACGGCCATGTGGAGAGCCGGGCCCGCTGGTCGCCGCGAAGCCGTGCCCGCTCGCGGATGCCCTCGAGTTCCTCCAGGGCGATGCCGCGTTCGGTGCGTTCGGCGACGGCCACGATCTCCTTGGCAATCTTGTGGTTCACATGTGCGGCGTGCCGGGCCTCCCTTTTGGCACGCCGGGCCAGGCGCCGCTTGGCCGCCCGGGTCTTTTTGGCCTGCAGTTCGGCGCGTTTACGCGCCTGCCACCGCCGGTAGCGTTCCAGGCGGCGGCCCTGGTGGTTGTCCCCGTCGCTGGTGGTGGCCAAGTTCATGATGCCCCGGTCCACCCCGATCCAGTCGACCGGCTCGTACTGCTCGGCCTCGGGTACCTCACATGTGGCGATCAGGAACCACTTCCCGTCGCGCAACACCAGGTCCGACTCGCCCTTGCGATAGGCGGCCAGGGTCTTCAATTGCGCGGCCGAGCCGGTAATGCCGACACCGCGCAGCCGCCCGGACGTGGTCCAGATCGACACCGTCCGCTGGTCGATCTGCCAGGTCAAGCAGCGGTCGTCGAACGCCTGCGCGGCGTGCGGCCGGAAGGTGATCGGCTTGGACTCGGCCTTGCGGCGCCGCTTGGACCCCTCACCACCGAGGTGGCCGTTGTTGATCAGACCGCGCAGCGTGGTGTAGGCGTCGGCGACGCGTTTGATCACATGCATCGCGGCCTGCGCCCCCAAGCCCTGGGCGCGCAGCTGGTGGTAGGTCAGGTGGTGCAGGTCGTACTGGCGGGCCTTGAGCCCGAACTTCTCATACGCCAACCCCGACACCTGGTTGGCCGCGGCGTTGACCGCGTGCAGGGTCGCTGCCAGCGCCTTCGCCTCCTCCGGCGTCGGCAGCAGTTTCACCTGAACCACGATCTTCACATCCGTCACGTTAGCAACCAGCACCGACACAATCACTCAACGTCACCAAACAGTGCGCCACATCACCCCAACCCCTGTGTGCAATGGCCGGCCCCCGGCCGGGACCTGGAAGGAAGACCTGATGAACATCGACATCCCCGAGGGCAGGGACCCGATCGAGTACGTCTGGGGCGAGATGATCCCCGGCATCGGTCCCGCCGCCGCGAACTTCTCCCTCTCCGTCTACGCCCACACCACCCTCGGCCTCCGCGAGTTCGAAGCCGCCCGCCTGCGCATCGCCCAGATCAACGGCTGTGTCTTCTGCCTCGACTGGCGCACGGAACGCGACGGCCAGAAAGTGGAGGCCGACTTCCCCGAAGCAGTCACCAACTGGCGCACCACAGACGCCTTCGACGACCGAACCCGCCTGGCGGCCGAGTACGCCGAACGCTACGCCCTGGACCACCACAACCTCGACGAAGACTTCTGGGACCGCATGACAACCCACTACACCCAGCAAGAGATCGTCGAACTGAGCATGAGCCTGGGCTCCTGGCTGGCCTTCGGCCGCCTCAACCACGTCCTGGGCCTGGACACAATGTGCGTCCTCCCCACCCACCGCTGAAGCGCAAGGCGGTTAACGAGCGCGAAGTTCCTCGATGACCTGGATCGCGTCGTCGATCAGGCTGATGGGGCATCCCCAGTAGTCGTAGATGCCGCCGCGGGAGCGGTTGCTGCCGCACACGACGAAGACGCCTGTGCCCAGCCGTGATTTGAGGTGGGTGGCCAGCCAGCCGACGAAGCCGCTGTTGTCCGCCTGGCCCGGAAAATGGAAGGAGAAGACCCCGAACCGCTCAATGTCACTGCCGTCCTGAGCGGTGGCCGGGACAAGACAGCTCCAGCTGTCCTCATCGCGTACCACGGCCAGCGTGTCCGCTGTGAGCGTTGGCGGAGAGCCGGCCGGGGACTCCCGAAAGCACCAGACCCCCTCATGCCGGACGAAGTCGGCCGCAGCGATCACGCGTCCCAGGCGTTCTTCGATCTGCTCTGCCGTCTCGATGCTGACACTGACCATGACGCTCCAATCGCCGCACCCCGGATGATCAGACCACGAGGCTATAGGGCAGCCCACCACTAGCAGGATCAGCTGGCGGTCGAGGCCGGCCCGGCTGTTCCTGACGCACATGGGCCAAACGCCGGGCCGTCGCGCGCAGCTCGTCGTGTGATTTAAGCCGACGGTCATCAGAGGGACTGCGTCGAAATTGCGGGTGCCCTGGTCAAGCGACAGTTCGGCGGACTGGGTAGTTCCAGCGGGTCAGGGCGCGGACCATCGTCTCTGCACCGCTGGGGTTGGCGCTGTGGACGAATATCATGCCGATCTGGAATGGCTGCCCATTGAATGCGGCCTCCTCCAGGAGGGTCACGACGGGCAGGATGCTGTCGTCGCCGCCGAGGTCGTGGTCTAGCCAGAGTTCGTCGATCTGGCGGTCACGATGCTCTTCCAGCAATTGGACGCCTTCGCGGCTGGTGCGCGCAATGCGCGTGGCCTGCGGCAAGGGGCGCAGGTCGTCGATGCCGAGGATGACGGGCATTTCTCCAGGACTCCGATTGTCAGGCGGCATTAGCGAGTGAACGGGCGGTCCGGTGAGTCGAGCCAGATCGTCTGTCCCTGTGGTGTCACGGTCATTCCGAAGCGGTCCCGGTCAGGTTCACGCCAGCCGATCCATCGGAAGTAGGCCGCCTCTACCTCGTTCCAGAGGGACCGGCCTCCGGCCTGCTCCACTGCGTAGGTGTCCATACCTTGCTCATAGGTTGCGCTGGCCCAAGAGCCAGCCGGGGACCATAGCCACAACGTGTACCTGCCGTCCGCCTGAGTGCTCTTGGAGAACACCTCTCCCAAAGCGGCCGACAAGGCCCTCGCTGACGCTCGGACAGCCTCATCGGGGCTCCCGCCCCGAACCCCAGGCTGGGGGCTCCGCCCCCAGACCCCCACCCCTTCAGTGGCCCAACCCCTTCGCAA
>NZ_JBIRAZ010000113.1:0-540 GCF_044326415.1 Actinomadura sp. 6N118
CCGTGTTGGACCGCAGGGCGCCGCCGTTGGCGCTGCGTCCGTCCTTGTTCTTGGTCACCATCGCCTGCTCCTCCTATCGGACGTGCCTCGGACGACGTGCACTGAATCGAACTATTGTAGCTGAACGATCTTACCCGAACTATCGGAGAAACACGGACAGAAAACCCGGGCCGGATTCTGCCTGAAAGCGCCGGGCTAGGCCACCCAAAAGGAGGGGGAAAGTGGCCCGGGGTGGGCAAGCCCTAGGCCAGGCAGTTCTCCAATCCTTTCAGAATGGTTTCGCGCGGCAAGTCTACGCCGATGAAGACCATGCGATTGCTGGGCTTTTCACCATCCCACTTGCCGCCCACGTCGCTGCCCATAAGCTGGTGTACGCCCTGGAACACCACCTTGCGGTCGACGCCTTCCATATAGAGCACGCCCTTGTAGCGCAGCAGCTTCTCGCCGTAGATGTTCAGCACGCCCGAGAGAAATTCCTCCAGCTTGGTGTAGTTGAACGGGCGGTCACTGCGGAAGACGAACGAGGCGATGCGGTCGGTG
>NZ_JBIRAZ010000114.1:0-539 GCF_044326415.1 Actinomadura sp. 6N118
TTCCTGACATGCGCTGAATGAGACCGCGACGCCCCTAGAATGGGAGTACCCCAACGAACGACTGCAACGATGAGCAGCTATCGCGAGACCATCAAGCCCGTGCGCAACCGCATGCGCAAGTTCGACTACCACTCGGTCCTGCTCGCGATTTCCCAATACCTGCTCGAAACAGATGCTCGCGGAGCCGAGCGCGCCAAGCGACTGCCCTGGGTCGCAGAACGACTGGCGGCTTGGGTGCTGCGCGACGAGCCACGTCTGTATGGCCACACACCCATGCAGCAAGGCGATCTACTCAAGTGCATGAACATGGCTTGGGTCGGTATCGATGCCCTGGCCGGATGGCCAAAGAACCACAACCCCCTCGCTTTATTGGTGCGCAAGATACTGCTCGCGCAGGTGCCTCATCAACAGGACCGGCGCATGGGCGCGTTTGCACGACAAATCGCCCTGCTGGGCCGGCTTCAACCCAACAGCCGCTTGCGGCGGGTCATCGAGCGCACAGTGGGCTTACCCCCCGAGGTTTATTTGCAATTGGCGTT
>NZ_JBIRAZ010000115.1:0-537 GCF_044326415.1 Actinomadura sp. 6N118
CTTGCGGTTGATGGCCGAGATAGGGGCCTCTCGGTCCGTGATGGCCAGGTAGGTCTCGTCAACCTCTACACACCCCTTCAGGCGTTCGCGGTCCGGTCGCACCATAGCGCGGCGAAACCGGTGCAGCATCGTCCAAGCGGTCTGGTAGCTTCCCAGGCCTAGCACCCGTTGCAAACCAAGGGCGCTGACGCCTTGCTTTTGATTGGTCAGATACCACGCACCAGCCAGCCACACACGTAGCGGGGTACGGGTCTTGTCGAATATCGTGCCAGCGGTCACCGTCGTTTGGTGAGCGCAACTGCGACACATCAGGCGCGTGCGGCTCGACCGATAAGGCTCGGCCGCTACGCCGCAATCAGGGCAAACGAACCCCTGCGGCCACCGCAATCCCTCCAGGTAGGACAGGCAAGCCTCTTCCGTCCCGAACCGGTCCAGAAACTCGTTCCAGTTACGGGGGTAGTCCTTCCCCGGTTCTGGGGGTAATATCTGCTTTACCTGTATATCCATCCAGTGATTCTGGCATGGCTGGAGCTAAGT
>NZ_JBIRAZ010000116.1:0-536 GCF_044326415.1 Actinomadura sp. 6N118
GGTATACCCCGGATTTTGGCTTTCCGATGCGGGTTATCACATGGGCCAAATATTGCATTCCTGGCCCGGTGCTATGGTTCCGTTACACACACAAACAGGCGTAGAACCCCCATGGAGACTCAGCCCATCCGCTTCTTCCACCGCGGCCAAGTCCGCACCGTCACGGACGCCCCGATCACCCGGACGGTGCTTCAATACCTGCGTGAAGACGCACACTGTACAGGCACCAAGGAAGGGTGCGCCGAAGGCGATTGCGGTGCATGTACCGTGGTGCTCGGCGAGCTGCAGGACGATGGCAGCGTCGGCCTGAAGGCCGTCAACGCGTGCATCCAGTTCCTGCCCACGCTTGACGGCAAGGCGCTGTTCACCGTGGAAGACGTGCGCGGCAAGGACGGCACGCTGCACCCGGTGCAAGAGGCGATGGTGGAGTGTCACGGATCCCAGTGCGGCTTCTGCACGCCGGGCTTCGTGATGTCGCTTTACGCCCTGTACGAGAACACCGGCAATCAGGCGCCCATCCCCTCGCGCCAGACCAT
>NZ_JBIRAZ010000117.1:0-529 GCF_044326415.1 Actinomadura sp. 6N118
CGTTGGGTAGCGCACCGATGTTCTTTTACCTGCTGCATCTGTATGTGCTGCACATCGCCTATCTGCTTGCGCTGCAGATGGCGGGCGCCAACCAGGGCGCGCGTTTCGGCTTTGACGCCGTCTGGCAACTGTGGGCGGTCTGGCTGCCCACCATCGCGCTGCTGTACTGGCCAACGCGCTGGTTCGCCAGCCTGCGCCGCACGGGGCGCTACCCCTGGATGCGCTATTTGTGATGCCCCCGCCATTCCAAGCGGACGCGGCCTTGCGCGGCTACAATAACGCCTTGTTTTTGTTGCCTTTTTGCCATGAGCCAAGCCGTTCGTTGGAAACCCAGCGTCACCGTTGCCGCCGTCATTGAACAGGACGGGCGCTTCCTGCTGGTGGAGGAGCACACCGATGCCGGTCTGCGCCTGAATCAGCCCGCCGGCCATCTCGACCCGGACGAAAGCCTGGTCGACGCCGTTGCACGTGAAGCGCTGGAAGAAACCACCTACAGCTTTGTGCCGACCGCCTTGCTCGGCTGCTACAT
>NZ_JBIRAZ010000118.1:0-526 GCF_044326415.1 Actinomadura sp. 6N118
CCGAGACGATGGATCAGCCGGTGGACATTATCAACGCGACTATTGATGCGCTGATCTTGCAGCAGGTTGAACTGCCTGCGTTCTCAACGCTCGACACCATCGTCGAGCAAATCCATGCCCGCACCCAAAACGCAATGTTCAGGCGGGTCGCACGCCGGCTCTCTGAAGAGGATCGGCAGCGCCTGGACAAGCTTCTCACGCGCGAATTCGCCAACCGGCAGACCGCCTACAACAACATCAAGCGACATGCCCGGCGGCCCTCGCGCAAACACCTGAACCTGCTGATCGAGCATCTGGAGTGGTTGGATTCTTTTGGCGACCTATCCGGCGTCCTGGAAGGCGTGCCTGCCACCAAGCTACGTTCGCTGGCCAACCAGGCCATGGGCCTGGACGCAGCCAACCTCAAGGAAACGCTGCCTGAGAAGCGCTATACGTTGATCGTGGCCTTGCTTGCTCACATGCGCGTGCGCAGTCGCGACGATCTCGCCGAAATGTTTATCCGGCGTATGGGCGCGATCCACAAGCG
>NZ_JBIRAZ010000119.1:0-525 GCF_044326415.1 Actinomadura sp. 6N118
CGTTACAATAGCGGAATGACTTACGCGAGCAGTGCCCCCAAGCTTGTTCGCTCGAAACCCAGAGGAAGACATGGAGTTCCAGAAGGAAGTTGACGCACGCGGCCTGAACTGCCCGCTGCCCATCCTGCGCACGAAGAAGGCGCTTGCCGATATGCAGAGCGGCGACGTGCTCAAGATTCTCGCCACCGACCCTGGCGCCACGCGCGACTTCCAGGCGTTCGCCAAGCAAACCGGCAACGAGCTGCTGGAGCACAGCGAGCACGACAAGGTCTTCACGTTTTATATGCGCCGCCGCTGATCCGGCAACGCGCTTACGACGAATGGGGCGGTCCGGTTTGACTGGATCGCCCCGTTGTCATTTGAACAGCAACTCGCGCGTTACTTGCGTGCTTCCATCGCCATGCGCAGCGCCAGGCTGGTCAGCACTGTCCCCATCAAATAGCGCTGGATCGACAGCCAGCTCGGCTTGCGCGACAGGAATGCCGCAATGCTGCCGGCGGTGGCCGCAATCATCGAATTGACGGT
>NZ_JBIRAZ010000120.1:0-523 GCF_044326415.1 Actinomadura sp. 6N118
CCGATGAAGGACGTGGGAGCCTGCGATATGCCTCGGGGAGTCGGCAACCAGACTTTGATCCGGGGATTTCCGAATGGGGAAACCTGGCACCCGTCATGGGGTGTCGCCGCCTGCTGAATGTATAGGCCGGTTGGTGGGAACGCGGGGAAGTGAAACATCTCAGTACCCGCAGGAAGAGAAAACAATAGTGATTCCGTGAGTAGTGGTGAGCGAAAGCGGATTAGCCTAAACCGTGTACGTGTGATACCTGGCAGGGGTTGCGTATGCGGGGTTGTGGGACCATCCTGCTGGTTCTGCCAGACCAGCGAAGAGTTATAAAACGTCGTGATAGTCGAATGGCATGGGAAGGCCGACCGTAGACGGTGAGAGTCCGGTAGACGAAATTGCGATGTCTCTTGGGTGTGTTCCCGAGTAGCACGGGGCCCGTGAAATCCCGTGTGAATCTGCCAAGACCACTTGGTAAGGCTGAATACTTCCTGATGACCGATAGCGGACAAGTACCGTGAGGGAAAGGTGAAAAGTG
>NZ_JBIRAZ010000121.1:0-520 GCF_044326415.1 Actinomadura sp. 6N118
GTTTTACCGTCGGAACGGATCTTGTCGAGCAGGCCACGGAGCTCCACCTTTTCCGTGGCGTTCATGCCGGCAGCCGGTTCGTCCAGGGCCAGCAGCTTGGGCTGCGTGGCCAGGGCGCGGGCGATTTCCAGACGACGCTGGTGACCGTACGACAGGTTGCGCGCCGTGTAGTTGGCGTACTTGCCGATGCCGACGTACTCGAGCAGGTCGTGCGCCCAGTCTTCGATGGAGGCTTCTTCCTCGCGTGCGGACTTGGTGCGGAACACTGCGCCGATCAGGCCAGCCTTGGTGCGCACGTGGCGGCCGACCATGACGTTTTCCGCCGCAGTCATGTCGCCGAACAGGCGGATGTTCTGGAACGTGCGGGCGATACCGGCCTTGGCCACCTCGTGCACGGCGGTCGGCTGATACGGCACGCCGCCCAGCACGAACTCACCTGCGTCGGGCGTGTACAGGCCCGTGATGACGTTGAAGAACGTGGTCTTGCCGGCACCGTTCGGGCCGATCAGACCGTAGATTT
>NZ_JBIRAZ010000013.1:0-364628 GCF_044326415.1 Actinomadura sp. 6N118
CCCCCGCCGCCCCCGCCCCCGCCGCCGCAGCCGTCGCCAGGTGCCGGATCGAATCAGGCTTATGGGGAGAGTGCGGCGCTGTCCACCACGTCGGTCAGGCGTTCTCGGCGGCGGTAGGCGGCTCGTTGGCGGTCGGCGCCTGTGCCGGTGGTCAGGAGGCGGCGCATGCCGGTGGCTGCGTGGTCCAGATCTCCGTTGTCCTGGAGTGCGTCACGCACGTGGACGAGGAGGGCGGCGGCCAGGTCGCGCTGGGCGGCGGGGCGGCCGGTGAACGTGTCGATGCCCTTTCCGGAGAGGCCGTCGCGGGCCGCGAGCCAGCAGGCGGCGCGGAGGATCTCAGGTGCGGGGTCGGGCGCGGTGGCGCCGGTTTCGATGGCGGTGACCGACTGCTGGACCAGGGCGCGGATGAGGACGGCGAAGAGCACGGCGTCGTCGGAGGTCAGCGCGACGTCGGCCAGCCTGATCTCGATGGTGGGGAAGCGGGTGGACGGGCGGACGTCCCAGAAGAGGGTCGCCGCGTCCATGAGGGCGCCGCTGTCGAGGAGCTTCTCCACGGTCTCGTCGAAGTGAGTGAGGGAACGGAAGAAAGGTGGTGGGCCTGCGACGGGCCAGCGTGCCCATGACATCACGCGCCAGCACGCGTGGCCGGTGTCGCGGCCCGCCCAGTAGGGGGAGTTGGCGGCGAGGGCCAGGAGTGTGGGGAGCCAGGGACGGAGATGGTTGCTCACCTCCACCGCGAGGGCGCGGTCGGCGATGCCGACGTGCACGTGGCAGGAGCAGATGCTCATATCGTCGTCGAGCGCCCGGTAGTGCGCCAGGCTGTCGGCGTAGCGGGGGCCGCGGCTGATCGGCGGCGGGATCGGCTCGCCGAGGACGGGGGTGCCGGTTGCGGCGAGGAGCAGGTCCTCGGCGGCGGCCGCGGCGGCCATCGCGGCGCGCATCGACCGGATCTGCTCGTCCAGCTTGGTGAGATCGTCGCAGGGGGAGGTCTTCGCCTCGGCCGAAGTGGCGATCAACTCGGTGGAGACGCGGTCGCCGAGGTCGGCGGACGCGCGTGCCACGACCACGGCGGCGCGGGGAACGATCCGTCTCGACACCGGGTCGACGACGAAGTACTCCTCTTCGACGCCGAATCTGAGGGCCATCCCACCACCTCTGCTCCGGTCGCCGCGGGCGGCCACGCCCTCTCGACGTTACGTGGTGGGGGGAGGGCTCCGCTAGCCGCCCGGCTCGAAGAAGATCATGACGAACGCGGCGAAGTGCGTGAACACGACCATGGCGATGCCGAAGATGAACAAGTTCCTGGCCACGGCGTGTTCGAAGTACTTGCCGGGCTTCAGCGGCCCCAGCTCGCGCTGCCGGGCGGCGATCCGCTCCTCGAGCGGGGGACGGTTGAAGATCATTGGTTGAAGGTCATTACTGCCGCGGCTCGTCCACGACGACGTCGCTCATGATGTCGACCGCCCAGGCGATCACACAGCCGATCAGGACGACCGCGGAGCCGCCCCAGAACATCGGCCAGTTGGGGCCGAGGACGAGCGCCACGCCGCCGACCGCGAAACCGATGAAGATGATCGTCACCGCGACCCAGGACTTCGGCCGTCCTGCGTGGCTGCCACTCGACATGCGTGCTACCTCTTACCTTGTGAACTGATTACCTTGTGAACGGACCCTGCTGCGGAAAACCTTAGCAATGGGCGCCCTGAACGCCGATCCCGGGTTAGCGGACGGCCGTTCGGGCATTTGTGGCGTACGTCATAGACTGGCTGGTCAAGGGGACCCCGCTCGACATGACAAGTACGCGCTCGCTTACCATCCCTGCCATGACGGTGCCGCCTGAAGAACTCGATCTGGCCGCCGCCTTCCCCCCGGCTGAGCGCGACCGGTGGCGGGAGATGGTGAAGGGTGTGCTGCGCAAGTCCGGCGCAGCGGCCGACGACACGCCCCTGGACGAGATCGAGGGGCTCCTGACCCGCGACTCCTACGACGGCGTCCCGATCGCCGCGCTCTACACCAGGGACGACACCGCGCCAGGCCGTCCCGGGCTGGCGCCGTACGTGCGGGAGGTGCGCCCGGAGGGTGAAGGCCTGGCCGGCTGGGACGTCCGGCAGCGCCACGTTCATCCCGATCCGGCCGTCACACGGGAGGCGATCCTCGCCGACCTGGAGAACGGCGCGACATCGGTGTGGCTGACGCTCGGCGCGGCGGGCCTGCCGGTGGCGGGGCTGCCTGAGGCGCTGCGTGGTGTCTTCCTTGATCTGGCGCCGGTCGTGCTGGACGCGGGCGGAGACACCACCGAGGCGGCCGAGAGATTCCTCGCATTGGCCAAGGAGCAAGGGCATGCGGCGGAGGTGTCCGGCAACCTGGGCGCCGATCCCTTGGGCCTGAGGGCCCGCACGGGTGGTCCCGAGTGGGACCTCGGATGGGTCGCGGAGCTGGCCGCACGATGCGTACGGGAGTTCCCGAAGCTGCGCGCCGTCACCGTGGACGGCACGGTCTACCACGACGCGGGCGGCAGCGACGCGGAGGAACTCGGCGCCGCGGTGGCCGCCGGGGTCGCCTATCTCCGGGCGCTCACCGAAGCGGGACTGGGCATTGACGAGGCGTTCGGGCAATTGGAGTTCCGGCTGGCGGTCAACGCCGACCAGTTCCTCTCCATCGCCAAACTGCGGGCTGCCCGGCGGTTGTGGCAGCGGGTCGCCGAGGTGAGCGGTGCCGCTGACGGCACCGTCATGCGCATCCACGCGGTCACGTCGTCGGCGATGATGACCCGCCGCGATCCGTGGGTGAACATGCTCCGCACCACCGTGGCGACGTTCGCGGCCGGAGTCGGTGGCGCCGACGCGGTCACCGTCCAGCCGTTCGACGCCCGGCTGGGACTGCCCGACGACTTCGCCCGGCGTATCGCGCGGAACACGCAGACGCTCCTCCTGGAGGAGTCGAGCCTGGCGCGCGTGGTCGATCCGGCGGGCGGTTCGTGGTACCTGGAGCGGCTCACCGAGGATCTCGCGCAGGCCGCGTGGACGTGGTTCACCGAGATCGAGAAGGCCGGGGGACTGAGCGCGGCCCTGGGGTCGGGCCTGGTCGCGGGCCGCCTGGCTGCGACCTGGGCACGGCGCCGTAAGGACATCGCGCGCCGGAAGGCCCCGCTCACCGGGGTGAGCGAGTTTCCCAACCTGAACGAGAAGCTGCCCGAACGATCTCCGGCCCCCGAAGAGCCGGACGGCGGCCTGGCACTCGTACGGTACGCGCAGGACTTCGAGACGCTCCGGGACAGATCGGACGCGCACGCCGAGGCGACGGGCGCCCGGCCCAAGGTCTTCCTGGCCACCCTCGGGCCGATCGCCGTGCACACCGCGCGCGCCTCGTTCGCCGCCAACCTCTTCCAAGCGGGCGGGATCGAGACCGTCAGCGGGACGCCCGAGGAGTTCGCGGGCAGCGGCACGACGGTGGTCTGTATCTGCTCAAGCGACAAGCTCTACGCGGAGCAAGCGGAGGAGGCCGCACGTACGCTGAAGGACGCTGGCGCAATCAAGATATGGCTCGCGGGTAAGGGTTCCTACGACGGCGTGGACGCGCACGTCTTCGCCGGATGCGACGCGGTCGAGGTACTGGAGACCACCCTCCACGATCTGGGAGTGAGCAGCCGATGATCCCCGACTTCGCCGAGATCGAGCTCGGCACGCCGGGCTCCGCCGACGACGCCGCCAAACAGTGGCGCGCAGCCGTCACCGAGGCGACCGGGCAGGACCCGGACACCCAGACGTGGGACACGCCGGAGGGCATCGGCGTCCGGCCGCTCTACACCGGCGACGACCTGACCGGCCTTGACTTCCTCGACACCTACCCCGGCATCGCGCCGTACCTGCGCGGCCCGTACCCCGCCATGTACGCGACCCAGCCATGGACGATCCGCCAGTACGCGGGGTTCTCGACCGCACAGGAGTCCAACGCGTTCTACCGGCGTAACCTCGCCGCCGGGCAGAAGGGCCTGTCGGTCGCGTTCGACCTGGCCACGCACCGCGGCTACGACTCCGACCACCCGCGCGTGGCGGGCGACGTCGGCATGGCCGGGGTGGCGATCGACTCGATCTACGACATGCGGCAGCTCTTCGACGGCATCCCGCTGGATCAGATGAGCGTGTCGATGACCATGAACGGCGCGGTGCTGCCCGTGCTGGCGCTCTACATCGCGGCCGCGGAGGAGCAGGGGGTGGCGCCCGAGCAGCTGGCCGGGACCATCCAGAACGACATCCTCAAGGAGTTCATGGTCCGCAACACCTACATCTACCCGCCGGTGCCGTCGATGCGGATCATCTCCGACATCTTCGCGTTCACGTCGCAGCGGATGCCGAAGTACAACTCGATCTCGATCTCCGGCTACCACATCCAGGAGGCCGGGGCCACGGCCGACCTGGAGCTGGCCTACACCCTGGCCGACGGCGTCGAGTACATCCGGGCGGGCCGTGAGGCGGGCCTCGACATCGACGCGTTCGCGCCCCGCCTGTCGTTCTTCTGGGCGATCGGCATGAACTTCTTCATGGAGGTCGCCAAGCTGCGCGCGGCACGGCTGCTGTGGGCCAGGCTGGTCAAGCAGTTCGACCCGCAGAACGTCAAGTCGCTCAGCCTGCGCACCCACTCGCAGACGTCGGGCTGGTCGCTGACCGCGCAGGACGTCTTCAACAACGTGGCGCGCACCTGCATCGAGGCGATGGCGGCGACGCAGGGCCACACCCAGTCGCTGCACACCAACGCGCTCGACGAGGCGCTCGCGCTGCCGACGGACTTCTCGGCCCGGATCGCCCGTAACACCCAGCTGCTGTTGCAGCAGGAGTCCGGCACGACCCGCACGATCGACCCGTGGGGCGGCAGCGCCTACGTCGAACGGCTCACCTACGACCTGGCTCGGCGGGCCTGGGCCCACATCGACGAGGTCGAGGCGGCCGGGGGCATGGCCAGGGCCATCGACGAGGGCCTGCCCAAGCTGCGCATCGAGGAGGCCGCCGCTCGCACCCAGGCGCGCATCGACTCGGGTCGTCAGCCGGTCATCGGCGTCAACAAGTACCGGCCGGACGCCGACGAGCAGATCGAGGTCCTCAAGGTCGACAACGCGTCGGTGCGCGCCCAGCAGATCGAGAAGCTGCGGCGGTTGCGCGAGGAGCGTTCAGAGGAGGAGACCCAGGCCGCGCTGGCCGCGCTCAGCAACGCCGCGCAGGCAGCCGAGGACGGCACCCGTCCCGATGATCTCGCGCACAACCTGCTCGCGCTGGCCATCGACGCCGCCCGCGCCAAGGCCACCGTGGGCGAGATCTCCGACGCGCTGGAACGGGTGTACGGGCGGCACGCCGCACAGATCCGTACGATCTCCGGCGTGTACAGGGAGGAGGCGGGCCAGGTGCGCGCCATCGAGAAGGTCCGTGCCGCCACCGCCGAGTTCGAGGCGGCCGAGGGCCGGCGGCCGCGCATCCTGGTCGCCAAGATGGGCCAGGACGGCCACGACCGCGGCCAGAAGGTCATCGCCACGGGCTTCGCCGACCTCGGTTTCGACGTGGACGTGGGCCCGCTGTTCCAGACCCCGGGCGAGGTCGCCCGCCAGGCGGTCGAGGCCGACGTGCACATCGTCGGCGTCAACTCGCTCGCCGCCGGGCACCTCACGCTGGTGCCCGCGCTGCGCGAGGAACTGGCGGCACTCGGCCGGGACGACATCATGATCGTTGTCGGCGGGGTCATCCCGCCCCAGGACTTCGACGAGCTCCATGCCGCCGGGGCCGCGGCGATCTTCCCGCCCGGCACCGTGCTCGCGGACGCGGCGCTCGGACTGCTGGAGGAGCTGTCGGCCAAGCTGGGACACGCCGCGTGAGCGACACGTGAACTCACTTGAGGACTACGTCAAGGGTGTGCGGGAGGGCTCCAGAGCGTGGATCGCGCGCGCGATCACGCTGGTGGAGTCCAGCCGCCCCGACCACCGGGAGCTCGCCCAGCGCCTCCTGGTCGAACTGACCCCGCACGCCGGGGAGGCCCGGCGGGTGGGCATCACGGGAGTCCCCGGCGTCGGCAAGTCCACGTTCATCGACGCGCTCGGCACCAACCTCACCGCGGCCGGGCACAAGGTGGCGGTGCTGGCCGTCGACCCGTCCTCGACCCGTACGGGCGGCAGCATCCTCGGTGACAAGACGCGCATGAACCGCCTCGCCGTTGATCCGAATGCCTTCATCCGGCCGTCGCCCACGGCCGGGACGCTGGGCGGCGTCGCCAAGGCCACCCGCGAGGCGATGGTGGTGATGGAGGCCGCCGGGTACGACATCGTCCTCGTCGAGACCGTCGGGGTCGGCCAGTCGGAGACGACCGTCGCCGAAATGGTCGACTCGTTCCTCTTCCTCACCCTCGCCCGCACCGGCGACCAGCTGCAGGGCATCAAGAAGGGCGTTCTGGAGCTCGCGGACGTGATCGCCGTCAACAAGGCGGACGGCCCGCACACGATGGAGGCCAAGAGGGCGGCCCGTGAGCTGGCCGGCGCGCTCCGCCTCCTCCGCAGCGACGAACGCCTCCGCGACATCCGGGTGCTCACGTGCAGCGCGAAGGAGAACACCGGCCTCGACACGGTCTGGCAGCACATCGTCGACCACCAGGACCGCCTCAAGGAGGCCGGCGAGCTCGACGCGCGCCGCCGGCGGCAGCAGGTCGGCTGGACCTGGGCGCTGGTGCGCGATCGCCTGCTGACCGAGCTGCACGAACATCCCGCCGTCCGGGAGCTCGCGCCGGAGCTGGAGGTGCAGGTCGCGGAGGGGAAGCTCACCCCCGCTCTGGCGGCCGAACGCATCCTCGCGGCGTTCACTCGGCGGTCCTGAAGGCCGGTCCTGGACGGATTCGGGTCATGGGTTAGGCCGGGAGAGACTCGTGCCCGCTCGGAATCCGCTACAAAGGGCGGATGGACGTCATCGCGGTCGATGATCCGACGGACGAACAGATCCGGCAGTGGCACGCCGTGCTCCTCGCGGTGCACGCCGACGACCCGGACGGAGACGCCCCCGAGCCGGACCACACGGCCGCCCGGTTGCTGGGCGCCGAGCAGAGCTCACGGCAGCGGTTCTGGGCGGCCGTCGAGGACGGAGAGATGATCGCCGTGGCCGTCCTCCGGCTCCCGGGGGAGCCCGGCGCCGACCGGCCGGGCGAGATAGACATCCGGGTCCGCCCCGACCGGCGCCGCGAGGGGCTCGGCACCCGGCTGCTCACCGAGGCGGCCGGCGGCCTGCGCGCCGACCGCCGTTCCAGCGTGCTGGCCCAGGTCTCGGCGGGGACCCCGGCGATCCCGTTCCTGGAGTCACACGGCTTCCGCTGCGTCCTGACCCTCAGCGGGCTCATGCTCCACCTGGACGACGTACCGGCGGAACGCGTCGCCGAGCTCGTGGCGGCGGGCCCGGCGGGCTACGAGCTCGTCCGCTGGCAGGGCGTCGTGCCCGACGAGTACGCCGCCGCCCTCGCCCGCGCCAAGGACGCGATGGCCGACATGTCAGCGTACGAGGGCGTGCCCTGGGACGCCGACCGGGTCCGCGAGATGGCCGAGATGGTCAACAAGCGCGGTGACGCCCTCTACACGGTCGCCGCCGTCCAGGGCCCTGCCGTCGCGGGCTTCACGGAGATCGTCGTGCCCGCGCTGGGTCCGGAACGCGCCGCCCAGTACGACACGGCCGTCGTCCCCGAGCACCGCGGGCGCAGGCTGGGCATCTGGGTGAAGGCCGCCATGCTGGAATGGCTGCGGCACGAACGCCCGGAGGTCCGCGAGATCGAGACCGACAACTCCGGCGACAACGTCCACATGCTCGCCGTCAACGAGGAACTGGGCTTCCGCCACCAGCGCGAGTCCCGCGAGTACCAAGCCTCCGCCGGCGACCTCCCAGCCTGAGTTATCCCCAGAACGGCGCTCTAGTGCGCGGGCTCCGGCTCGTCACCCAACCTGGTCCTACCCGCGGTCAAGCGGACCGCCGCAGGAGCAGGAGGCCTCGCCGATGGCCGAGATGGTGACGAGCCGTTTCCTTGTCGTGACGAACGAGCGCATCACGCCCGGCATCGGATATCTCAAGGAAGCCTTGCCCAAGACCGGTTTAGCCCGTACGGCCCGTACCCTCCTGGGTTCGCCGCTGCTAAGCATCGACCGTGCGCAGGCCGCTCCCACCCAGTGGAGTTCTCGCCTTCTCCACTTGGGCGGGGCACCCGACGGGCTCCAGCAGGTGATCGAAGCTCGCCACCACGTTCTTCTCACGTCTGTTGCCGCTCCCTCCGATCAGCCCCGGCACGCCCAGGCGGCCCGCCTGGTGGCGCGGGTGCTCGCCGCCGCGATGAGCGGCAGCCTGGTCGATCTCGACTCCCATCAGGTGCTCGCCTCCTCGACCACCACTGAGCCGGAGCGTTTCGTGCTGGGGAACGAATGGGTCGGCGTCCTCGTGTCCCTGGCCGACGATCGGGATGTGGAGCACTGCATCAGGGTCGGCACCGCGGGCATGCACTGTTTCGGCCTGCCCGAGGTCATGGCCTCTGAAGTGCCCTATGGGCATATGCTCACGGCGGTCAACATTCTGCGTGCGCTCGCGTTCAGGCTCCTCTCCGACGGCGGTCTCGCCGCGAAGTTCACACTCGAAGCAGGCGACCTCCTCCGCTTCTGGGGCGCCCGTCCCGGCCGAGCGGGTCGCCTTCCGCTTCGACTCGCTCCGGCGGAATCCGACTGCCCCGACTGCAGCACGGCCTTAGCGGTCCTCCCACCCACCCGGCGGGGCGCAGGCCTGAAGGCGCCCCCGTCCATCGGGTGCGGCACGGACCGAGATACCGTTCCTCCCACTGGCTGGGGCGATCCGGTCTGGTGGGAGGAGAAGGCGGGGAAGGCGATGCCCAAACTGATGTCCGCCGCTCCGGAGTGACGGCGCCGTCCGCCCGCCTGCCGCGATCCGGCGGGAAAATCCGTTGCCGGGTTTGGTCCGGATGGGCACCCTAATGGTGGTGCCGGAAAACCGGAACCCCAGGAATTGTCTGGTCATTCCTCTGTAGTTCAAAGGCAGAACGCCGCACTGTTAATGCGGATATCCAGGTTCGAATCCTGGTGGAGGAGCGAGAGGAGGGGAGGTGGTGGCAGTGACGGTGCTCGTTCTGAACGCCTCGTACGAGCCGTTCCAGAAGGTCGACCTGCGGCACGCCATCCGCATGCTGGTGCGCGGGGTGGCCGTCGTCGAGGAGGCGGAGGAGGGCCGGACGTTCGGCCACTTCCCCGTGCCACGGGTGCTGAGGCTCGTCCGCTATGTCGCCATGCGCTGGCGGCACGGCAGGCGCCCGCCATGGAGCAAACGGGGCGTCTACCTGCGCGACAAGGGCCTGTGCGGCTACTGCGGGAAACGCGGCCACACGATCGACCACGTGCTCCCGCAGTCGCGAGGCGGTGCGGACACCTGGCACAACACCGTGCTCGCCTGCGGGAAGTGCAACAACCGCAAGGGCAGCCGAACGCCCGAGGAGGCGGGGATGCGGCTGCATCTGGAGCTGCGCATCCCGCGCTGGGAGGAACTGGTCGGACTTTAGCGGCCGGACCGCGTCCATTTGGGGCGGTCCGGCTGTCTTTTTACGGTAGGGTCGCCCTTCGGTAGTGTCCATGTGACGCTGTGTGGTTAGTGGAACTCCTGAGGCAAATTGGCCGATTGTGGTAGCGTTCCGCCAATCTTCTGGACGATACGGAGGAGATCAGTGGCGGCCCTCGACCCCCTCGGCAGAAAACGGCGCACCGCCGGCGGACGTTCGCTGAGCAGACGCTGCGCGGCCCTCGCCGTGGTTGTGGCGGTCTCGGCGACGTTGCCCCCGGCGTCCAGCGGCGCGGTCAGCGTCCCGGCGGCACCCAAGGACCTCAAGAAGGAGTACGCGAAGCTCAAGAAGCGCGCGGACGCCCTCAACAAGGAGTACCGCGGTGAGCTGATCTCCCTTGACCAGGCCAAGCGCGCCGCCGAGCGGGCCGGCCTGGAGTCCGACCGGCTGACCCGAGAGTTCGACACGGCCCGGGCCGACCTGAGCCGCTTCGCCGCGTCCTCCTACATGAACGGCCGGTTCGAGACGATCCCGATGGTCACCTCCGGCGACCCGAGTGCGGCCATCCGGGACATGACCGTGGTCGAGCACCTCTCCCGCAACACCGTCCGGCGCCTCGAGAGCCTGGAGTCCCTGGCGAGCCAGGCCACCCGGTCCCAGCAGGCGGCGCGCGCCAAGCTGGCCGACGTGCGCAAGGAGATCGACGAGCTGGAAGGGCAGCGAGAGCGGGTCAAGAAGCTGCTCGTCAAGTACAAGCCCGAGGTCCCCACCACGCCCGGCCGACCCGACGGCGCCCCCAAGACCAAGTCCCCGCTCATCGGCCCGTCCATGACCAGCCGCATGCGCACACTGATGCTGGCCATCGACAGCAGGTTCGGCCCGTTCCCCGCGATCGGCTGTTCCCGCCCCGGTGACCCGCAGGACCACGGTTCAGGGCGGGCGTGCGACTTCATGGAGAGCACCGGCGGCCAGATGCCCAGCTCGGGGGCCCGCGCCCACGGTGACGCGGTCGCCCAGTTCGTGATCAGCAACGCCTCCCGCTACGGCGTGAAGTACGTGATCTGGCGCCAGCGCATCTACGACATGCGCGGTGGCGGCGGCTGGAAGTCCATGTCCGACCGCGGCAGCGTCACCGCCAATCACTACGACCACAACCACGTCTCCGTCCTCTGAGACCCATGTCTGGACAGGCCGGATTCCTCTACTCCTGCTCCCCCCGAGCAACACCACCCCACGGGCTAGGCGTCGGTTAGGGGGAGGAGCACCTGGAAGCGGGTGTTGCCGGGCTGGGACTCCACGCGGATGTCGCCGTTGTGGCGGTCGACGACGATGCGCCATGAGATGTCCAGGCCGAGGCCCGTGCCCTGGCCGACGGGCTTGGTGGTGAAGAAGGGCGTGAAGACCCGGGCCAGGTTCTCCTCGGAGATGCCCACGCCGGTGTCGGCGATCTCCACCAGGGCGCGGTCGTTCTCCCGGGCGGTGCTGATGGTGAGGGTGCCCTTGCCGTTCATGGCGTAGAGGGCGTTGACGATCAGGTTGGTCCAGACCTGGTTGAGCTCGGCGGCGTAGACGGGCACCTCGGGCAGGTCGGGGTCGTAGGACGTGACCACCCGGACGTTGCCGATCTTGCGCTTGAGCATGGTGAGCGTGCTGTCGAGGAGCTGGCGCAGGTCCACACGCTGGTGCGGCGCGCGGTCGAGCTGGGAGTACTGGCGCGCCGAGTCCAGGAGGGCGGTGATGCGGCCCGTGGCGTCGGAGATCTCCGCCTGGAGCTGGCCGACCTCGATGATCTCGGCGAGCCAGCGGATGGCGGCGGGGAGCTGGCGGTCCCCGGCGACGGCGGCGACCTCCTCGGCGTCGGCCACGCCGAGCCCGCTGGCCACCAGGCCGGGCGCGAGCTCCCACGCGCCGTCGACGTCGTGGTCCTCCAGCCAGTCGCCCAGCTCGTCCTCGGCGTCGCTGATCTCCAGTGGGGTGCGGGGGCGGGCCTGCGGCAGGGTCTCGCGCAGGTGGACGAGCTTGCCGAGCCGTTCGCAGTCGACACCGGCGGCCGCGAGGTCGGCCAGCCGCTTCTGGGCGGAGACGAGCCGGTCGCCGAGCTCGGCGCTGGCGCGCGAGGCCGCCGCCGCCGGATTGTTGAGCTCGTGGGTGAGGCCGGCGGTGATCGTGCCGAGCGCGGTGAGGCGTTCCCGCTGATCGACGATCCGCCGGGCGTTGCTCATGCCGAAGAAGATGCCCTCCAGCAGGTGCGTCGCCATCGGGAACCACTCGCGGACCGCCTTGCCGAACTTGCGGGCGGGCAGCGCGAACATGCGGGTGGGCTGGATGGCGCGCAGTGTGTGCGCGTACTTCTGCTCGATCCCGCCGTCGAGGTACGCCATCACGGCGCCCCCGTACACCCCCGGGTTGGAGCCGCGGGTCAGCTCGGCCTGGTGCTCGCGGATCAGCTGGGAGAGCGAGATCTCGCCCTCCAGGAGGACGAAGAGGAACTCCGCGGGGTCGCCCTGCGCGCAGATGATGTCGCCCTCGGCGTACGTGCGCACCGAGCCGTAGGTGGAGAGCCAGATCAGCTGCTCCTCGTCGAGATGCTCGAAGAGGAAAAGCGGGCGCAGGTCGTCGGGCGTGATGGTCATGGCGCCGCCTTGTCTGGACTGAGGAGGGAGCGGCGGAGCCGTCGTGGGCTCTTCATGACTGCTCCAGGTAGCGGTGGACGAGTGCGACGGCCATGGCTCCGTCGCCGACCGCGGAGGCGACCCGTTTCATCGAGTCCGCTCGGACGTCGCCCGCGGCGAAGACGCCGGGCACGCTCGTCTCCAGGTGGTAGGGCTGGCGGTGGACCGGCCAGCCCGGTGGGCGGAGGCCGTCCGCGACGAGGTCGGGGCCGGTCAGCACGTAGCCGCGCGCGTCCCGTTCGACCACGCCTTCGAGCCAGTCGGTGCGGGGCTCGGCGCCGATGAAGACGAAGAGCCAGTGGGCGTCCACGATCCGTTCGCCGTCGGGGCCCGCGAGCGTGAGCCGTTCCAGGTGGTCGGTGCCCTCGCCGGAGACGACGACGGTCTGGGTGTGGACCTCGATGTTGGGGATGTCGGCGATCTGCTGGATCAGATAGTGCGACATCGACCTCTCCAGGCCTGCGGCCCGGACGAGGATGTGCACGCGCTTGGCGACGCGGGAGAGGTTGACAGCCGCCTGCCCGGCCGAGTTGGCGCCACCGACGACGTACACCTCCTCGTCGGTGCAGCTGGACGTCTCGGCCATCGCCGCGCCGTAGTAGACGCCGACGCCGACAAAGTCGTCCAGGCCTGTCGCGTCCACCCGCCGGTAGGAGACCCCGGTCGCCAGGATGACCGCGTGGGCGGCGATCTCGGTGCCGTCGGCCTGCCGGACCACCCGGGCCTGGCCGCGCGTCTCCAGGCCGGTGACCTTGCCGGTGGTGATCAGCTCGGCGCCGAACCGCTCGGCCTGGCGGCGGGCGCGGTCGGCGAGCTGGGCGCCGGAGACGCCGTCGGGGAAGCCGAGGTAGTTCTCGATGCGCGAGCTCTGACCGGCCTGCCCGCCCGAGGCGTGCCGTTCGATCAGCACGGTGCGCAGGCCCTCCGACGCCCCGTACACCGCCGCGCCCAGCCCGGCCGGGCCGCCCCCCACCACGATCAGGTCGTAGAAGTCGGCCTCGGGGACGGTGGACAGGCCGACCGCCGCCGCCAGCTCGGCGTCGGTGGGGGCGGAGAGCGTGGTGCCGTCGGCGGTGACGACCAGCGGGAGCTCGGGGTTGCCCGCGGCCTTGAGCAGCTCAGCGGCCTCCGGGGCGGTGTCCAGCAGCCAGGTGTAGGGCACCTGGTTGCGCGCCAGGAAGTCGCGGACCTGGTACGAGCGGTTGGACCAGCGGTGCCCGACCACGCGCAGCTCGCCGGGCGTGGTCCGCTCGGTCCGCAGCCATGCCTCCAGCTGCGAGTCGATCACCGGGTAGAACTTCTCGTCCGGCGGGTTCCAGGGCTTGAGCATGTAGTGATCGAGATCCACCACGTTGATGGCGCGGATCGCGGCGTCGGTGTCGGCGTAGGCCGTCAGCAGCACCCGCCGGGCGTACGGGAACAGGTCCATGGCCTGCTCCAGGAACTCCACGCCCGTCATCTCGGGCATCCGATGATCGGCGAGCAGCAGCGCGGTGTCGTCCCCGCGCAGCCGGAGCTCCCGCAGCGAGTCGAGGGCCTGCGGCCCGGACTCGGCGCGTACCACCCGGTACATCTCGGCGTACCGGCGGCGCAGGTCACGCGCCACGGCCCGGGACACCCCCGGGTCGTCGTCCACGGTCAGCAGCACAGGCTTGGACAACACCCAACTCCCTGGTCTTCTCCTGATCGCGTTCTCCGCGATCCCGTCAAAGCCTACGTCGCCGGACGATCCGTGCGGAGTCCTGATCCTGAACCCGGCCAAACGCCTGCAGGCCCGCACATGCCGCTCCGGCGGCCCGGGCCGATGTCGCCCCGGTGGCACGCGCGGGAGGCGGCATCGGCAATGATCAGACCATGGATCTGCGCGTTGCATTGATCGGCTATGGCACCGGCGGCGCGGTCTTCCACGCGCCGCTGATCTCCTCGGTCCCCGGGCTGCGGCTGGCCGCCGTGGTCACCTCCGATCCGGGACGCCAGGCGGCCGTCCGCGAGCGCTACCCGGAGACGAAGATCCTGGACAGCGCGGACCGGCTGTGGGAGGCCACCGGGGTGTACGACCTGGTGGTGGTGACCGCCCCCAACCGCCTGCACGTGCCGCTGGCCCGGGAGGCCCTCAGCTGCGGGATGCCGGCGGTCATCGACAAGCCGGTGGCGGCGTCGGCGGCCGACGCGCGGTCGCTCGCCGCGCTGAGCGCCGTCCGCGGGCTGCCGGTGATCCCGTTCCACAACCGGCGGTGGGACGGCGACTTCCAGACCGCCCGGACGCTGATCCGGGACGGTGCGCTGGGTGACGTGCGGCGCTTCGAGTCGCGCTTCGAACGATGGCGGCCGCAGGTCAAGCAGGGCTGGAAGGAGAGCGATGACCCCAGGGACGCCGGCGGGATCCTGTACGACCTGGGCTCGCACCTCATCGACCAGGCGATCCACCTCTTCGGCCGGCCGCGGCAGGTGTACGCGGAGATCGACGTCCGACGGCCGGGCGCGGCGGCCCCCGACGACGCGTTCGTCGCGCTGGCCCACCCGGGCGGGGTGCGGTCCCACCTCTGGATGAGCGCGACCGCGGCGCAGCTGGGGCCGCGTTTCCGGATCCTTGGCAGCCGCGCCGCGTACACGGTCCGCGGGCTGGACGGCCAGGAGGACGCCCTGCGCGCGGGCGCGACTCCGCAGGACCGGGGCTGGGGCGTCACGTCGCCCGAGGCGTACGGGCGGATCGGCACGCCCGGTGACGAACGCGCCCAGCCGACGGAGCTGGGCGCGTACCAGCAGTTCTACGCGGGTGTCGAACGGGCCGTCCGCGGCGAGGCGCCCCCTCCGGTCACGCTCGCCGACGCCATCCTCGGACTGGAGGTCATCGAGGCCGCCCTCCGTTCGGCCCGGGACGGCCAGGTCACCGAGCCGGTCGCCGGTCAGTAGCGGAGGTCCGCCAGGACCCCGTAGTGGTCGGATGCGAAGACGCCGTCGACAGGCTCGGTGCCCAGAAGCCGGCAGCGCACGGGGTGACCGGCGCCGCCCGCCCGCGGCCAGGCGGAGAAGACGTAGTCGATCCGGCGGTCGGGGAAGAGCACCGGGCGCGCCCACGGATTGGTGTTGGCCCAGGTGTGCCCAGGAGTGCCGTCGCCCGCCAGTTCCCAGGCGTCGTAGAAGACAAGCCCCGGGGCGGACACGGCGGTGCGGCCCGTGAGCATCCGGATCTCGTCGCTGTCGGGCCCGGCGTTGAAGTCCCCGCAGAGCACCACGGGCGCCGACGTGTCGGCCGCCTTCCGCACGTACGCGCCCAGGTCGCGGACCTGGCCCTGGCGCTGGGCGCTGTGCCCCAGCTTCCAGCCGAGCCCGATGCCGAACACGTGCACCGGCCCGCGCGGCCCGTCGGCCCGCGCGTACACCGCCAGGCCCGAGTCCCAGCCTTCCTGGTCGCCGAGCCGTTGCCGGCCCACCCTGGAGAGCGCCCAGCGAGACATGATCAGGATGCCCGACATCCCGCCGTCTTCCGAGCCGTCCTCAGGTGAGCCGAGGAAGGCGTGGTGGGGCAACCCGAGAGCAAGCTTCAGCCGTTCGGCCTGGGTGTCGTCGTAGCTCTCCCAGGCCTCGTTGAGCACCACCAGATCGGCCGCGGCGGCCTTCAGCACGTCGAGGATCGCCCGTTCGCGTTCGCGCCACGGGCCGTACCGCGACCAGACGTTCCAGGTCGCCACCCGCATGGTGGTCTCGATCAACGGCCCGTATGGCTGGTCGATGTCGTAGCCCATTCCATGAGCGTTTCACCGCCCGGCACGGCATTCCAGCCTCACCGGCCCCGATCCGGCCGCGTTGTGCGCACAGCGAAAACCACCGCGCGGAATCTGTCCGAGGCGCACAAGCCTCCAGCCAGATGTTGTGATTTGCTCAAGATTGTCGGGCTCACACCGGCAAAGAAGCGAGACCCGGACCGACGCCCCCGCGGTCCGGGTCCGCGCTTGATCGGTCAGTCGAAGAGGTCGGGCTGCTCGCGGGTGATCTGGTCGTACAGCGGCTGGTAGTTGATCCAGCCGACGAGGTCGTTGCCGATCTGTGAGTGGGTCAGCTTGGCGTTCTCGGGCTCGATCGGGACCACCGGCCCGGCGGCCTTGGCCAGCAGCTGCACCTGGCACGAGCGCTCCATCGTGATGAACCACCAGGCGGCGGCGTCGACCGTCTCACCCACGGTGAGCAGGCCGTGGTTGCGCAGGATGACGGCCTTGTGGTCACCGAGGGCGGCGGCGATGCGCTTGCCCTCCTCCAGGTCGGTGACGACGCCGGTGTAGTCGTCGAAGAGCCCGTGGTCCTCGTAGAACGCGCAGACGTCCTGGGTGATGGGCTCCAGCTTCTGGCCCAGCGCCGAGATCGCGCGGCCGTGGGTGGAGTGGCTGTGTGCGGCGGCCACCACGCCGGGGCGGGCCTGGTGCACCTGCGAGTGGATGGCGAAGGCGGCCTCGTTGACGGGGTAGCGGCCCTCCACCACCTGGCCCTGGTGGTTGACCAGGATCAGGTCGCTGACCTTGATGTGCTTGAAGGACATGCCGAACGGGTTGACCCAGAAATGGTCGGTGTGCTCGGGGTCGCGGGCGGTGATGTGACCGGCCACGCCCTCCTCGAACCCGAACTTGCCGAAGATCCGCAACGCGGCCGTGAGCCGTTCCTTGCGGTGCCGGCGCTCGTCCTCGACGGTGTCGAAGGACGGGGGCAGCCGGAAGATCAAGTCGGTCGCCAGCTTGTCGAGGAACTTCTCTTCATCGGACACGGGGACACTCCTTCGATTGTCTCGTACCACCAAACATCATCCGCGGCCACGTCGCCTAGGCTGGTTTGGTCCAAGCAAGAGGGTGGCCGTTGTCCGATGCGGACAATGAGCGAGGCGAGGAGGGGGCGGCCATGGCGTCACCGGACCCGTTCCTCAAGCTGCTGCTGGAGCGGAGCAAAGACCCCGCTCTGCTGGACACCACGGTCCGGGCCGCACGGAGCAAGTCCGAGCTGGTCGCGGCCCTGCCGGAAGAAGAGACCCAGCGCCACACCCAGGCACTCCTCAGCGGCGTGCTGGCCGCCCTGGCCAGCGGTGAGCCCGGCGAGGACGTGTTCCGGGCGGCGGAACGGCTCGGCTCGGATCGTGCCCGGCAGGGGGTCCCGGTGGCCGCGCTCCTCGACGGCTTCCAAGCGGGCCGGTCGCACCTGGTCCGCCTGCTGATCGACGAGGGACGCGACCTCGGGGTGCCTGCGGGCGCGCTGCTCGACGGCGTCACCCGGATCGACGACATCACCACCGCTCTCGTCCACCGCATGGTCCACGCGCACCGCGTCGCCGAGCTGGAGATGGCCCGCACCGCGCGGGAAAGCCACATCCAGATGTTGCGCCAGCTCCTGCACGGCGAGTACGAACCGGTCCTCGCCCCGCTTGATCCCGCCGTCCCGTACCACTGCGTGGTCTCCGACGTCAGCGACCCGGCCGTGGCCGCCGGGATCGAGGCCGCCCTGACGGCGACCGGGCACGGACTCTGCGGGCTCGTCGACGGACGGCTGGCGGCACTCGTCACCCGATTGCCGTCGTTCCCGCCGGACACCCCGCTCCTGGTGGCGGCCCCGGCGGTGCCTCCCGCCGAGATCGCGCCGCTGTACGAGCTCGGACGGCGGGCGTTGCGGGCGGGCCGCACAGCCGGACTGCACGGCCTGCGGAGCCTGACCGACCTGGCGCTGCTCACGGTCACCCAAGCGGAGCCCGCGCTCGGGCGGCTGCTGGCCGGCGGCCTGCTCGGCGAGCTCAACGCCGACGACCCGTTCCACCGGGAGCTCGCCGAGACCGCCCTGGCCTATCTGGACCATGGCGGCCGGATCGACGACACGGCGGGCGCGCTGCACGTCCATGGGAACACGGTGAAATACCGGCTCCGGCGCCTACGCGAGCTGACGGGCCGCTCGCCGTCAGACGCCGCCGGAGTGGAGTCCGCCGCGCACTGGTGGTGGGCGTTGCGCAGCTGGCTCGACCGTTGATGAAATCCTGACTTCAACACACATTCCAGGGGGCGTCTTGAGCCAGGTGAGGGTCAGCACGGTCATGTGGCCGACGGAGTCGTGGCCGGAGGCGGGCACGCTCTGGCGCCGCGCTGAGGAGCTGGGGTTCCACGCCGCGATGGTGTACGACCACATCGCCTGGCGCGGGATCACGCCCTGGTACGACGCGTACAGCACGTTGTCCGCCGCGGCGGCGATCACCTCGCGGATCCGGCTGGGCACGCTCGTCACCTCGCCCAACTTCCGCCATCCGGTGCCCACCGCGCACGCGGCCAAGACCATCGATCACATCAGCGGCGGCCGGTTCACGCTGGGGATCGGCGCGGGCGGCGCGAACCGCAAGTCCGACGCCGGCATCCTCGGCGACGAGGAGTGGACGCCCCGGGAACGCGCCGGGAGGTTCGCCGAATGGACGGACCTCATGGACGCGCTGCTGCGCGGGGGCGAGGTGACTTTCGAAGGCACGCACTACTCGGCTTGCGAGGTGCTGACCTCGCCGGGGTGCGTCCAGCGGCCACGGCTGCCGTTCGCGATCGCCGCCACCGGGCCGCGCGGACTCCGGGTGGCCGCCCGTCAGGGCGACCTGTGGGTCACCACCGGCAGCCGCAAGCTCCGCCACGACCCGCAGGAGGCGGTGCGCCAGCAGCTGGAGGGCCTGCGTGAGGCGTGCGAGGCCGAGGGCCGCGACCCGGGCGAGCTGCGGCGGCTGTTCCTCACCGGCTTCACCGAGGAGCCCTGGCTGGAGTCGCCTGAGGCGTTCGCCGATCTCGCCGGCCGTTACGCCGAGCTGGGCATCACCGACATCGCCCTCCACTGGCCGCGTCCCGGCACCACGTGGGACGCCGACATGAAGGTCTTCGAAGCCGTCGCGAGCGCGCACCGCGGTTGAGTCGCCCTTTGGGTGAACGGCTGGAGTGAACGACTGGATCACCGGTCTCCGCTGGGCTAGGCTCGGTACCGACCGTCTAGACGGTTTGGAGGCTTGATGAGGGACCGGATCCTGGATGCCGTCGAACGAATGCTCGTCACGGGCGGGGCAGACGCCGTCAGGCTGGACGCCGTCGCCGCCGAGGCCGGGGTCAGCAAGGGCGGGCTGCTCCATCACTTCGGGTCCAAGCGCGCCTTGGTCGAAGGGGTGCTCGGCCGGCTGGTGGACCGGTTCGAGGCGGAACTGCCACCGCCGGGATCCCCGCCGGGCGCGTTCACCCGGGCCTGGCTGGAGGCGACGATCCCAGTGGACGACGTTCCGGCGCGGGACCGGTTCGACCAGGTGTCGGTGGCGCTGCTCGCCGGGATGTCCGGCGGCCCGGAGGTCCTGGGGGCGCTGCGGCGCTGCTACGAGTTCTGGCAGCGCCGCATTGCCGACGACGGCCTCGATCCGGCGACCGCCACTCTCGTGCGCCTCGCGGTGGACGGGTGGTGGATGGCGCGGCTGCTCGACCTGGCCCCGCCGCGCGACGACCTCCACCGGGAGGTCCGCGCCCGGCTGAGCGAACTGATCCCTGGAGGGGACTGAAGTGCCGTACGTGCTGCTCGGGCTGGCCATCGCCACCGAGGTGACCGCGACCCTGTCGCTGCGGGCCTCGGAGGGGTTCTCGAAGTTCGGCCCGTCCGCGATCGTGGTGATCGGCTATCTCGTCTCGTTCCTGTTGCTGGCCAAGGCGCTGACGGCGCTGAACGTGGGCCCGGTCTACGCGATCTGGTCGGCGCTCGGCACGGTGGGCGCCTTCGCGGGCGGCGTGCTGCTCTTCGACGAGCCGGTCAGGCCGGTGGCGATCATCGGCGCGGGCATCATCGTGGTCGGCGTGATCGTGATGAATCTCGGCGGCGGGATGAGCCACGGATGAACGAGCGGATCCTCGGGCCGACCAAGGTGGCCATGCTGCTGACCGATGTGGGCTTCCTGCTCTACTGGGTGGTCGCGTGCGGCGGGCTCATCCCGCAGGACCTGGCGTACAAGGACTACGCCGATCCCATCCTGAGCGACTGGAACACCTCGTTCCTCCCGCTCGATCTGGCCGCGAGCCTGACGGGGCTGGCGAGCCTCTGCCGACCGCGGGGCTGGCAGACGCTGATGACGGTCTCGCTCACGTTGACGAGCACGGCGGGCCTGCAGGCGATCGCGTTCTGGGCGTTGCGGGGCGACTTCTCGCTCACCTGGTGGCTGCCGAACCTCTTCCTGTTGCTGTTCCCGCTGCCCTTCTTGGCCGCCGTGCTCAGGCCTGGCGGCCCTGCGCGTCAAGGGCCTCGCGGCGGCGGCGACGGCGTGCGGCCTCCTGGCTGAACGCGATGACCAGCCACGTCAGGGCGGTGGCGTCGTCGACGATCCCGAACGGGAGCAGCGGGTCGGGGACGATGTCGATCGGGGACACGATGTAGACCACCGCGGCGATCATTGCGGCGATCTTCCCGGTGCTCGTCCGGTAGTACGCCTCGACCGCCGAAGGGCCCTTTGCGCGGTCCTTCGAGCGGCGGCGGAGCCGGAGGATCCCCGTGACGACCGACACCGCGCCGAGTGTCATCAGGACCGTGCCCGCCACGTCGAGGTCTGTGGCGAACAGCAGAATCGTGCCTGCGAGGAGAAGGGGAAGACCGAGCCAGACCATGGGCACCACCGTATGTAGTTACATCCGGTATTGCCCGCCCTCCTCGCCCCACTCGCCGAACGGCGGAATTTCCCCCGAGTCCATGGCCGCGCACGCCTCGTCGCCCAGGCGGACGAAGATGAGCCGCCGCACGCCCAGCCGCCGGGCCGCCTCCGCGGTCTCCTCCACGTCGCAGCCTTCCGCCCCGGCGAACACCAGATCGGCCGCCTCCGCCCAGTCGGGCAGCTTGACGAACTCCGGCGCCCATACCGCGGCCCGGTGGCCCCGGGTGATCTTGTAGCCGTGCACGCCGGCCCGGGGATGCGCGACCGGCAGCGGATCGACGTGCAGGGTGCCGTGGCAGTACGGCGCCACCGTGGGTTCGAGCATCTCGGACTCGTGGGCGATCCGGTGCAGGTCGTCGCGGAGGGGCCCGTGCTCGTCGGTGACCAGCCAGGCGTGCACGTTCTCCGGCGGCTCGGAGCCCGGGCCGCCGTCGAGACCCACCCGCGTGTGGCCGTACTCGACCAGCAGGCCCGCCGGTGCGAACCGGGGCGACCTGGCCGTCCCGATACCGAGCAGCATCAGCCGTGCCACACCCCGATGGTCACCCCGCCGCGCCGCCGCGTCCAGACCCGGATGGTCGGGGGCGGGTCAATTTCCGGAGGCCGGCCGGTAGGTGCCGAAGCTCCACAGGTGCCCTTCGGGATCACGCACGGTGTAGCCGCGGCTGCCGTAGTCCTCGTCCTTGAGTGGCCGGACCACCTCCGCTCCCGCTGCGACGGCGCGCTCATAGTGCGCGTCGGGGTCGTCCACGATGAGATAGAGCCAGCAGCGCCCTGTCCGGAGGGTGTCGTCCTCGGAGTCCCTCGTCGAGCCCAGCATGATCATGCCGCCTTCGCCCCAGGCCAGCTCGGCGTGCGCCACCGTGCCGTCCGGGCCCTCCGCCACGAAGTGCTCGGTGAGCCCGAAAGCGCTGGTGAGCCACTTGATCGCCGCCGGGGCGTCGTCGTAGCTCAGGGCGGGGAAGACCGTCGGTGCCGTCATGATTCCTGTCTCCTTTCGCTGTTGTGCCGTTGCTGACGACGGTAGGAGCCTGCCTACGGGGCCGTATTGGACGAATGAGACCTGCCGCGGGTCAGGGTGCCATGCGGGCGGTCGTGGTCAGGTATTCGGGGGCCTGACCGGTCAGCAGCTCCGTGGGGGTGCACCCGGCCAGGGCGCGGAACTCGCGGTTGAGGTGGGCCTGGTCGTAGTAGCCGCAGGTGATGGCGATGTCGACCCAGCTCGGCACGCCCCGGGACATGAGCTCGACGGCGCGCTGGAACCGCAGCACGCGGGCCATCACCTTCGGGCTGAGGCCGACCTGCTCCTTGAATCGGTGGGTGAGGTGCTTACGGCTCCAACCCACCTCACCGGCGAGCACGGCCACCGGCGTCTGGCCGTCGGTCGAGGTGAGCAGGCGCCAGGCCTCCCGTACCTCGGGGTCGGGGGAGGGGCCGACCTCGAGCCGCCGGAGCAGGAACGCGTCGAGGAGGTCGAAGCGGTCGCCCCAGCTCGGCGCCTCCTGGAGCCGGTCCACGAGCGCGGGCACTTCCGGGCCCAGGACATCGGCGAGATCGACGGCCAGGTTGGTGAGGTGGCCCATCGGGACGCCGAGCAGCGTGTAGGCGCCGAGCGGGGTGACGTCGAGCTGGATGCCGCGCTGTCCGCCCTCGTGCTCGTACATCCCGTGGCCGTCGTGCATGCCCGCGATGAACGAGTCGTAGGCGGTGGGGCGCGCCGCCGGGTCGGGTACGTGCAGGAGGAGCGGCGGGCCGAGGTTGACGATGATGACCGTGTGGCGGGTGGGCAGGGTCCGCATCCGGCTCGGGACGACCCGGGACTCCCAGTAACCCTCGTACATGTTGAGGAACGGGCGCAGCGCCGCATGGGGCCGGCTCTCTGCCAGCCGAAAGTCGCCATGGCTCTCGAACCGGACGGGCCTGTCGCTCACTCTCCCATTCTGGCATCCGGGTCAGACAGGCCTATGCGGACGGCGTCACTCGTACATCTGGCCGCACACCGCGATCCGGGCCAGGTCGGCCCAGGTCATCGTTGTGATCGAGCGAACATACGAACGCGGCTTGCCCTGGCCCGGAGACCCGGCGGTGAGCGGTACGCGGGCGCCGTCCGCCGGATCCCAGCCGCCGAGGCTGCCGGCCACGGCGCACTCCAAATACGTGGCCGGGTCGAAGTTGTACCAGCGGGGCGGGGTAGCCCGGCGCCCGGTGCCCGCCGGGCGCGGGGCGTCGACGCCGAAACGGGCCTGGCGGCCCGGCGGCGAGACCAGGAAATCGGCCAGGTCGGCGAGCTGGGAGAGGATCACCCGCTCCCAGTCGCCGTACCCGTGCGGCTCGCCGCGCGGCAGCGACAGATCCTTGGTCCGCCACGCCGGGTCGAACTCGGCGGGCGGCGTGGTGGCGGCCGCCGAGAACATCGCCGCCACGTCGTCCGGTTCGAGGACCTCCCGGGTCTGGAGCGGAGCACTCACCTTCCACAACGACCGCAGGAACGCCGACAGCGACCAGGACCTCGCCCGCGCCTCCTGGCCCAGGTGAAGGAAGTGCAGGTAGAGGTCGCGGTTGGTGTGCAGGCTCGGCCCCGGCGGCCCGCTGATCCAGTAGAGCTGCTTGTGCGGAACGCCGCTCTCCAGTGCCAAGACCTGGGCCAGGGCCGCGATGCGGGACTCGTGCGTGGCCACGGGGAACTCGTTGCCGAGGTCGTCCTGGCGAACGACGATCCACCTGTCCATCCGGGCCTCCGCGGTCGCCGATCAGTGCCGTTTCAGCTCCCCCGCGCAGAGAGTCTCCCATCCGGGTGGCCAACGAACAGTAGTTGCCGTGTCACTTTCCGGACTCGAAGTCGTGACCTACGGTCAGTGCCTGGAACGGTGGATCACCTGCAACTCTGTGAAGCCGTACAGGCCCCAGGGGCCGTTCTCCACGCCGACGCCGCTCCACTTGAAGCCCCCGAACGGCTGGTGCGGCCCGAGCGCGAGATGGGTGTTGACCCAGGCGGTACCGCATTCGAGACGGCTCGCGACCTCACTGGCGCGATCGGCGTCGGCGCCCCAGACCGAGCCGGACAGGCCGAAGTGCGTCCCGTTGGCCCGGGCGACGGCCTCGTCCAGATCGGTGTACTTCACGATCGGCAGCGCCGGGCCGAACTGCTCCTCGTCCACGATCCGGCTGCCGTCGGCGAGGTCGGCCAGGATCGTCGGCTCGAAGAAGTAGCCGGGGCCGTCGATGGGCTTGCCGCCCGCGGCGGCGCGGGCGCCCTTGGCCAGCGCCTCGGCGACCAGCTCGGAGACGCGGTCGTACTGCGGCTTGTTGTTGATCGGCCCATACTGGACGTCCTCCGCCAGGCCGTTTCCGACCTTGACTGAACGGGCCTTGGCGGCGAGCGCGTCCACGACGTCGGCGTACAGGCTCTCCGGCACGTACACGCGCTTGATCGCCGAGCAGACCTGGCCGTTGTTCTGGAAGGCCGCGCCGAACAGCTTGTCGGCCACCACGGCCGGATCGGCGTCGTCGAGCAGGATCGCCGGGTCGTTGCCGCCCAGTTCGAGCGTCACCCGCTTGAGATCGGGCGCCGCCGCCGCGGCGACCCGCTTGCCGGTGGCGACGCTGCCGGTGAAGCTGATCTTGCGGGGCACGTCGTGGGAGGTCATCCAGGCGCCGAGCTCGTTTCCGCCGGTCACCACGTTGAAGACTCCGGGCGGCAGCACCTCGCGCAGGACCTCGCCGAGCTTCAGGCTGCTCAGCGGCGTGTACGGGGAGGGCTTGAGGACCACGGTGTTGCCGGCGAGCAGCGCGGGCGCCAGCTTCCAGGTCGCCAGCAGGAGCGGGTAGTTCCACGGCGTGATGGCCGCGACGACGCCCATGGGGCGCCGCACCACCTCGACGAACGCGGCGTCGTCGTCCTGGATGATCTCGCGCGGCGTCTCCAGTCCCGCGTAGTACTTGAGCCAGACGCCCGCGCCGACCACCTCCCTGGTGGCGTCGCGGAGCGGCTTGCCCTGTTCGAGGGTGAGGATCCGGCCGATCTCCTCGGACCGGGCGAACATGAGGTCCGCGGCGGCCAGCAGTGCCTTGCGCCGGGCCTCCTCGTCGCGGCGCCACTCGGGAAAGGCGGCCTGGGCGGCGGCCATGGCCTGGTCCAGCTGTTCACGCGAGGCGTCGGGGGCCTGCTCGGCCACCTCACCGGTCGCGGGGTTGATCACGTCGAACGTGCCGTGCGCCTCCGCGCTCCGCCCGCCGATGGTCATCGTGAAACCGGTCACCCTTGAGCCTCCCCTTCGCAGCACATACCGAATGGCGTTCAGTATTCACCCCGGAACCGCCGTCCACCAGCCCCGGGGCCTGTCGGCGGGAGCCGGGCGGCGGCCTGTTCCCGGACCTGGCGGCCAGAGCGGGCCACGGCCGCTTCCGGCTGATCGGGCATGCCGGCGGCGTGGGCCGATACATGATCGCCTCATGCGATCACGTCTCCTAGCGGTGTTCGCCCTGACCTTCGCCCTCACCGCATCCGGCGGGGCGGCGGTGGCCGCGACACCCACGACCCCATCGGCCCCATCCGCATCGGCCCCATCCGCTAAGGCACCCCCCACGCTCTCCGACCCCCATCCCTGCGAGGGCCAGCCGGGCTACACCTGCTCGATGCTGGCCGTGCCGCTCGACCATCGCGGCAAGGGCAAGGGCAAGGGCAAGGGGGAGCTCAAGCTCCAGGTCGCCACCGCGGACAACGCGGGCGCGCCCAAGGGCACCCTCCTCTTCCTCACGGGCGGTCCCGGCCAGCCGGGCGTCCCGTTCATCACGCGGATCGCCCAGCGGCTGCCCGAGGTGGCGAAGAACTACCGCATCGTGATGATCGACCAGCGCGGCACCGGCGACTTCGGGGCGATCAACTGCCCGCAGCTCCAGGCGCAGGTCGGCAGCTCCGACATCGAGCCGCCGACGGTCGCGGCGATCGAGGAGTGCGCCGGGATCCTCGGCGACCGGCGGCACTACTTCACCAGCGAGCAGACCACGGGTGACCTGGAGATGTTGCGCCAGGCGCTCGGGGTGCGGAGCTGGGTGGTGGACGGGGTCTCCTATGGCTCCCTCACCGCGGCCCGGTACGCCGTCGCCCATCCGCGGAACGTGAGCAAGCTGGTGCTGGACTCGGTGCTGCCGCACGTCGATCCCCAGGGCGACGACATGCTCTACCTCACCGGCCTGCGCGCCACCGCCCGGGTCCTGCGTGAGGCCTGTACCGTGGCCCCCGCCTGCGGGTTCGACCCCGCCAAGGACCTGGCGTGGCTGGCCCGGCACCGTAAGGACCACGTGATGATCTTCGACTTGATCGTCACGTACGAGTTCCTCGACCCCACCTACCGCGACCCGAACCCGGCGGGCCTGCCCGCCGGAGCCGGCGACGTGATCGGGGCGATCCACGAGGCGCGCAACGGGAACCCGGCGCGGCTGGACCAGCAGCTCGCCCTGCTGAACTCCGGCGGCGATCCGGTCAACCGCTACAGCTCGGGACTCCACATCGCGACCGTCTGCGGGGACGGCAGGTTCCCCTGGGGTACGTCGGAGGCACCCGTCGCCGGCCGGCAGGAGATCCTCGAACGCACCCGCAGAACCCTGCCCGCCCGCAAGGTGTGGCCGTTCACCGCGGACACCGCGGTGGGCAACGGCTTCATCCAGGAGTGCCTCAACTGGCCGAGGTCACAGCACACGGCCGAGCCCAGTGTGCGGCTTCCGCGCGTCCCGACGCTGATCCTGAACGGTGACCGTGACCTGTCGACGCCGCTCGAATGGGCGCGGGAGGAGCTGCGGTACGCGCCAGGCGGCAGGCTCGTCATCGTCAAGGGCGCATCGCACTCGATCCAGAACCGCGAGCTCGGCACCCAGGGCCGCGAAGCGGTCAACGCGTTCCTGAACGGCTGACGGCAGCACCGGCCGGACGGCTGAGCTGCACGGCTGGCTGCACGACTGAGCTGCACGGCTAGGCGGATGAGCCCCGCCTGCGGGAGTAAGGAGGCGGGGCTCACCCGGGTCGGTGCCCGGTCATGCGGAAAGCAGGCGCTCAAGCAGGTCGCGGTAGGCGCGCAACGCCAGGCGGTGCCGTTCGGTGTCGGCGGGGGCGTCCTTCTCGGTGCGCCAGCGCTCGTCCAGCGACCGCTTGCGCTCGCCGACGGACGTCTTGATCGCCTCGACCACCTCGGTGGTCAGCTCATCCGCCTTGCGCACGGCGTCCTGCGGGTCGTCGACGAACGCGGACTGCAGGTCGCGCCAGCGGGCGTGGAACCGGTCGGCGTCCTCGGCGTCCATGAGCCGCTCGATGCGCTCCTCGGACGCCCGCCCGGACGGCTTCTCGGCCTCGGGCACCGGCACCGGCCCCGGCTTGGTCGCCGCCTCCGGCTTGGCCACCGGCTCCGATTTCGCCGTGTCACGCGGGTTGGGGAACGCCGTGGCCACGTCGCTCTCCGGCGCGGGGCCGGCGACCCGGGTGTCCCCGGTCACCGCCGCGTCGCCAGTGCCCGCCGCCTTCGCGCGTTCGTCGGCCGTCAACTCCTGCCCGGCGGGCCCGGGTGCCTTTCCCGGTCGCGTGCCGGGGCGGTCGGCAGGTCGGTCCTCCATGGTCGATCAGCTCCTGGCCTGGGGTTCGTCGCCGCGGCGCTCGGCCGGCCGCGGCACGGTGCCGCGCTCCTCCACCGGCACGGCGAGCAGGTCCTCGAAGAGGGCCCGGTAGTGCACCATCGCCTGGCGGAGATCCTCGGTGCTGGCCTCCTTCTGCGTGGCGCGCTCGCTGATGTCGTGGGCGCGGCGGTAGTGGTCGATCGTGCGTCCGTGCTCGACCGACAGGTGCGCGATCTTGTCGTCGAAGTCGCGGGTCGGGTAGCCGCGCTCGCCCATGACCACCGTCACGAGCCGGTCCGCCTGCTCGACGGCGGCCTCGGGCGTGTCGACGAACTGCTCCTGGACGTGCACCCACTGCTCGCGGTAGAGATCGCGCTGGCGCGGTTCGAGATCGTGGAGCTCCAGCTCTTCGTGCCGCTGCCGGCGGGAGAGCAGTTCCCGCTCCGCGGCGGCCCGGCCGCCGTGGCGCTCCACGGCCCGGTCGTATTCGGGGCCGAACTGCCGCCGCAACCGCCGCGTCCGGGCCTGGTTCCAGGCCACGTACCCGGCGCCGGCGATGGCCGCGATGATCACGATGCCTACGACGACCATCAGTACGGTCGACATCGTTGCCTCCGGAGGGTCTTGTGGAACGAATGGCAGGCCGATGCCCCGACAAACCGCATCCAAACAGTCATCTAGGATGAGGCGCGTCCGTCGTCGGCCAAGCCTCATGTCCTGATTTGCTGCGCTGTGCCGGATGTGCGTGCTGTGATGGGACCCGGACGAGAGCCCGCCTCCCGCCTCCCGCGGGCCCGTGCTGATGGGATGTGATGAGCGTGCGCCACGCCTTCGGTTTCCTCCTCGGCGTCCTCCTGGCCCCTGCGCTCGTGTACGGCTCTGCCTGGGGATATGTGCAGGCCGGGCAGTCCTTCGATGGCACGGGCCAGCAGATCACCGACAGCACGCGCATGTACGGGGCGTTCGCCCTGCTGGCGGCCGTCGGCCTGATCGTGGGCGTGATCATCGTGGCCCGCTGGGCGTCGCCGCTGGTGTCCCTCGTGCCCGCGCTGACCCTTATTGGATTCTCGGTCTACTTTCTGATCGACCCGGGCCGCGTCCTCGACCTGCCGGACAAGGTGCCGCCCGGCGGCGAGCTCGACTCCGGCCTGCGCATGCTGCTCGGGACGGGCGTCTACGCGATGATGGGATTCGCGCTGATGGCCCCCACCTGGGCGCCGCGCCGGTGGTCGGGCCGCCGTTCCGACGACGATCTGGAGGAGCAGCCGGACTACTTTGCCAGGGTCCCCACCTGACGGTAGAGCCGGGCGACCACTTCCTCGATGTCGGCGTCCCGCAGCGCGATGTCCCGCACCTCATGGCGGTCGGCCAGGGCGGCCACCACCGCCGCCGCGTTCGCCGTACGGGGCAACCGTAGCCACTGGCGCGGCCCTTCGACGCGCTCCACGACCACGTCAGGCAGGGAGATCGGCGGGCCCGGCCGGGCGAGCTCGACCACCAGCATCCGGTCGGCGTCCACGGTGGCGCGCAGCCGGGCGAGGTCTCCGTCGTACGCCAGCCGCCCATGATCGATGATCATGACGCGGCGGCAGAGCCGTTCGATGTCGCCGAGGTCGTGCGTGGTGAGCAGGATCGTGGTGCCGCGTTCGGAGTTGAGACGCGCCAGGAACTCCCGGACCGTCGCCTTGCTCACCACGTCCAGGCCGATGGTGGGCTCGTCGAGCACCAGGAGTTCGGGGTCGTGCAGCAGCGCCGCCGCCAGGTCGCCGCGCATCCGCTGGCCCAGGCTGAGCTGGCGCACCGGGGTGTCGAGGAACGGGCCGAGTTCGAGCAGCCCGGTCAGCTCGGCCAGCCGGGACCGGTGCGCGGCCGCGTCGACCCGGTACAGGTGCCGGATCAGGGTGAGGCTGTCGCGCAGCGGCAGGTCCCACCACAGCGTGGTGCGCTGGCCGAAGACCACGCCGATCCGCCGGGCCAGCGTGGTGCGCTGCCGGGAGGGATCCAGGCCGCAGACCCGCACCGAGCCGGACGAGGGCGTGAGGATCCCGGTGAGCATCTTGATGGTCGTCGACTTGCCCGCGCCGTTCGGCCCGAGATAGCCGACGAACTCGCCCGCCGCGACGTGGAACGAGACGTCGTCCACCGCGGCGACCGTGGTCCGGCTCCGGCGGATGCGCCCGGACCGCCGACGCACGGTGAACGACTTGCCGACCCCGGCGACCTCGATCATGTTCCTCAGCTCCCCGTCGACCGGTAGTGGCGGAGCCCGGCCCGCCAGACGAACCCCGCCAGCACGCAGACCACCACGGCGACCGCCGGAGAGGCGAAACGCGCCGCCCCGGGCAGGCCGAGCGGGTCGGCGCGGTCCAGGACGTACAGCCCGGGCTGCCAGTTCACGAACGCGAGCGGGACGACGAAGGTCACCCCGCGCACGAAGTCCCGGGCGAACATGCTCAGCGGGTACTGCGTGAGAAAAGCGCCGCCGTACGTGACGGACTTGGTCGCCCCGTGCCCGTCGATCAGCACGAACTGCAGCGAGGCCGTCAGCACCCACAGCCCGGAGAAGATCGCGACGCCGGCCAGCACCATCGCCGGGATCATCGCCGCCCGGCCCGCGGTCCAGTCCACGTCCAGCCGGGGCAGGGACAGAGCCAGCACCACCGACGCCGGGATCAGCTTGCCGAGCCGCCTGGGCGAGAAGTCCTCGGTGGCGATCTGCACGAGGGGGCTCACTGGGCGCACCAGCATGGCGTCGAGCGTGCCCTCCCGGATGTGCTTCCCGAGCCGTTCGGTGGTCCCGAACACTATGTCCGCGAGCGCGAACGAGAGCGCCGACGTCCCGTACAGGAACAGGACCTCCGGCGCGGTGAACCCGGCGATGCGCGGCGCGCGCGTGAACATCACCATGATCGCGGCCACGTCGAGCATGCTCACCGCGGCCGTCGCGAAGGTCAGCAGCACCATCGACACCGGGTACTGCGCCGCCGCCCGGATCCATGTCCAGGCGAGCAGCCCGTACACCCGGACCACCCCGCCCGGCACCACCGGCTCAGCCACCGTGGATCACCAGCTTCCGCCGCGCCGCGACGGTGAGCAGGGCACCGGCCGCCAGCAGCGCCGCCGCCCACGCGGCCTGGAACCCCAGGGCCGCGACCAGGTCGGAGCCGGTGCGCTTGCCGAGGTAGATGTCGGCCGGCACCTGGACCAGCGCCGCCCACGGCAGGACCCGCGCGATGTCGCCCAGCCAGCCGGGGAACACCACCAGCGGCAGGATCATGCCCGAGAAGAACAGCGACATGACCAGCGCGATGGCCTGCAGACCGCGGTCGTCGTGCAGCCAGAACACCGCAAGCGCGACCAGGTAGCGGATCGCGAAGCTCACGAGAACCGCCAGCGGCAACGCGAGGGTGAACGCCGCGAGCGCCCAGGGGCCGGCAGGGCGGAGGGTGAAGACCAGCATCCCGGCCACCATCGGGAGGCCACTGCGGAGCAGCAACTCGGCAGTGGCCCGGCCCAGGTCGTCGGCCAGCCACCAGCCCTGCAGGCCGACCGGCCGGTAGAGGTCGATCGCCACGTCGCCGCTGCGGATGCGGTCGCTGAGCTCCAGCCCGCGGAAGATCTGCACCGGCCCGATCAAGGCCTGGGTGAGGAAGCAGAAGGTGATCGCGTCGGTGACGTCGTAGCCGCCCAGCGCCGGGCGGGCCTGCCAGAGTGCGATCAACACGTACGCCCGCATGAACGCGAAGACGGTGTTGGTGATGGACTCGGCGATGGAGCTGAGCGGGTAGGCGGTGTACCGGCGGAGCGCGTACCACGCCACCCACGGAAAGACGCTCACTTACAAGGAGCATAGGGAGGATCCGGAGGCGGCTCCATGCAAAATTCACGAAAGCCCCGGAGCGCGCGAAGGCCGGACCGGGCGATGCCCGGTCCGGCCAGCACGGAGGGGACTTCTTTGGCAGCGGACCACTTACGACGGCGAACCGCTACGGCAGCGGACCGCTACGGCAGTGGGCCGCTTACGGCAGCGGGTGCTTGCCGGGGGAGTAGATCCAGGTCTTGAAGAACTGGGTCAGGTCCTGGCCGGAGATCTGGTTGGCCAGGGCAGTGAACTGCTCGGTCGTCACGTTCTTGTCCGCGTACTTCTTGACCCAGGTGCGCAGCAGCAGGAAGAACTTCTCGTCGCCGATGCGTTCGCGCAGGAACTGCAGCACCATCGCGCCGCCGTTGTAGACGCGGTTGTTGAACATGGTGTCGCGCTTGGGGTCGGCGACGACGACCGACCAGAAGGGGCGTCCCGCCGGGTCTGGGAACGGCCTGGCGTTGTAGGTCGCCCGTACCGCGTCGGCGACCTTGGCCCCGCCCTGCTTCTCGTTCCACCAGAGATGCGACCAGGTCGCGAAGCTCTCGTTCAGCCAGATGTCCTTCCAGCGCGCCGGGGAGACGCTGTTGCCGAACCACTGGTGCGCCATCTCGTGCGCGATGGTGGTCGTGTCCCGGACCGCCGAGTAGACGGGCTTGCCCTGGGTCTCCAGCGAGAAGCCGAGCGGCTGGTCGTTGAAGCGGGCGTCGTCGGCGATGGCGCCGGCGGTGTTGAACGGGTACGGGCCGAAGGTCTTGGTCCAGAGGTCCGTGGCCTCGTTGGTGGTGTTGAAGAAGAAGTCGACCGCGTTCGGCTGGGCCGCGATGAGCGTGGGGTCGACCGCGGTGTAGTTGGGCGTCCCAAGCGGCGACTTGCCGGTCTTCACTTGCCATTTGCCGATGTCGAGCGTGGTGAGGTACGTCGCCATGGGGCTGTCCTCATGCCACTTGAAGACGTTGGCCTGGGTCGCGGAACGGCGGCGGCTGAACGAGGCGGCCTGTGACGTCTTGCTCTTCAGGACGCCGTTGGTGACGGCGCTCAGGCCATTGGGGACCTTGATGGTGTAGTCGTACTTCGCCTTGTCGCTCGGGTGGTCGTTGGACGGGAACCACGTGGAGGCGCCGTTGGGCTCCGCGCCGACGAACGCGCCGTCCGGCGTGTGGAGGAACCCGTACGGCGAGCCGAAGACGATCGGCGACCCCACGATGGTCTGCGGGACGCCGCCGTAGGTGATGGTCACCTTGAAGGTCCGGCCCTTCCGGATGCCCTTGCGGGGCTTCACGGTCAGTTCCTGGCCGCGCCGCGTGAACGAGGCCTTCTGCCGGTCGACCTTGACGCGCTCGACGTCCATGCCGGACAGGTCCAGGTTGAAGCTGGACAGGTTCTGGGTGGCGCGGGCGGTCATCGTCACGACGCCGTCGAGCTGGTCGTAGTCGGGGTCGTAGGCGAGGTCGAGATGGTAGTGCTGGGCGTCGTACCCGCCGTTGCCCTCCAAGGGGAAGTACTCGTCGCCGACCCCGGACGCACCAGGGGTGTACCGGGTGCGGTCGGCGGTCGCCGCGGGTGCCAGCGCTACCACGCTGACGGCGGCGAGGGCGAGAGGAAGGACGCGCCCGGGGGTACGGCGCAGGCGAAGCTGCGGAGGGTGGCGCAAGGCCATCGTTGGATCCTCTCCCTTGAGTGATCAAACAGCCTGTCTACATTGGCCGGATAAGAGAGAAATGTCGAGCGCGCTGCCGGATCTGGCCGCCGCGGGGACCTGACGGGCCTGACCGGACGGCGGACACGAGAAGGCCCCTCCGGGGTGTAGGAGCCGGAGGGACCTTCTCATGGCCGGTGGTGACCGGCCGTCCTTAGTGGAGCTGGCCTTAGTGGAGCTGGCCATAGCGGCACTGGCCTTAGTGGAACTGGCCCTCTTCGGTGGAGCCCTTGAGCGCCGTGGTGGACGAGTTCGGGGCGATCGCGGTGCTGACCTGGTCGAAGTAGCCGGTACCGGCCTCGCGCTGGTGCTTGACGGCGGTGAAGCCGCGGTCGGCCGAGGCGAACTCGCGCTCCTGCAGCTCGACGTAGGCCGTCATGCCCTCGCGGGCGTAGCCGTAGGCCAGGTCGAACATGCCGTGGTTGAGGGCGTGGAAGCCGGCCAGCGTGATGAACTGGAACTTGAAGCCCATGTGGCCGAGCTCACGCTGGAACTTGGCGATGGTCGCGTCGTCCAGGTGCTTCTTCCAGTTGAAGGAAGGCGAGCAGTTGTAGGCCAGCATCTGGTCCGGGTGCTCGGCCTTGACGGCCTCGGCGAACTTGCGGGCCTGCTCCAGGTCCGGGGTACCGGTCTCCATCCAGATGAGGTCGGAGTACGGCGCGTAGGCCTTGGCGCGGGCGATGCAGGGCTCGATGCCGTTGGTGACCCGGTAGAAGCCCTCGGCGGTGCGCTCGCCGGTGATGAACTCGCGGTCGCGCTCGTCCACGTCCGTCGTGATCAGGGTCGCGGCCTCGGCGTCGGTCCGCGCGATGATCAGAGACGGCACATTGGAGATGTCCGCCGCGAGGCGGGCCGTGTTGAGGGTCTTGATGTGCTGCGAGGTCGGGATGAGGACCTTGCCGCCGAGGTGGCCGCACTTCTTCTCGGAGGCCAGCTGGTCCTCCCAGTGCACGCCCGCCGCACCGGCGGCGATCATGCCCTTCATCAGCTCGAAGGCGTTCAGCACACCACCGAAGCCGGCCTCGGCGTCGGCCACGATCGGGGCGAGGAAGTGCGTGTCGCCCGAGCCCTCGGACCACTGCACCTGGTCGGCGCGCAGCAGGGCGTTGTTGATGCGCCGCACGACCTGCGGGACCGAGTTGGCAGGGTAGATGCTCTGGTCCGGGTAGGTCTGGCCCGCCAGGTTGGCGTCGGCGGCGACCTGCCAGCCCGACAGGTAGATGGCCTTGAGCCCGGCCTTCACCTGCTGGACGGCCTGCATTCCGGTGAGCGCGCCGAGCGAGTGGACGTAGTCCTCCTCGTGCAGCAGCTGCCACAGCCGCTCCGCGCCAAGGCGGGCGAGGGTGAACTCCTCCTGGACCGAACCGCGGAGCCGGACGACGTCCTCGGCGGAGTAGGTCCGCTCGATGCTCGCCCAACGCTCATCGGTGTCCCACTGACGCTGCAGCTCGTCGGCTGCGCCCTTGAGGCGACTATCGCTCATTGTCTTGCCCTTCTGTGTCGTCCCCTGGGTGCTTGAGCCTGAGTCTGCCCCTGGATCAAGCCCTTAATGAACTCGCGAGTAACGAAAGATTGTCGAAATTTCCGGTATCATCAACCCGTGACGACCTTGCGGCCAGAAGAACCCCTCAACTTGACGAGTGACGTAGATCTCGTCACGTTCGGCCAGCGGCTCCGCCATCTCCGGCGCGGCCGCGGCATGACGCTGTCCGACCTCGGCGCGAGGGTCGGCCGGGCGCCGTCCCAGCTCTCCCTGCTGGAGAACGGGCGGCGCGAGCCCAAGCTCTCGCTCCTGCAGTCCCTGGCCGCGGCGCTGGAGGTCCCGGTGGAGGAGCTGCTGCGCCGGCAGCCGCCCAGCCGGCGCGCCCAGCTCGAGATCGCCCTGGAGGAGGCCCAGCGCGATCCGCTGTACAAGACGCTCGGCCTGTCGCACCTCAAGGTCAGCAAGCGCATGCCGAACGAGGTGATCGAGCACATCCTGGCCCTCTACGGTGAGCTGCGGCGCAGCCGCACCAAGCCCACCGCGAGCCCGGAGGAGGCCCGCAAGGCCAACGCCGAGCTACGGCGCCAGATGCACGAGCGCGGCAACTACTTCGGCGAGATCGAGACGGTGGCGGCGCGCACCCTCGACGCGATCGGCTACCGGCGCGGCCCGGTGTCGCAGGGCATGCTGATGACGCTGGTCGGCCACTTCGGCTTCGGCCTGCAGTACGTCCAGGACCTGCCCCGCTCGGTGCGTTCGATCACCGACCTGCGCAACCGGCGGATCTACCTGGAGCGCGAGCAGCTCGGCATGCACACGCCCCGCACGATCCTGCTGCAGACCCTCGGGCACATCGCGCTCGACCACGACCAGCCGCGCGACTTCGCCGACTTCCTGCGCCAGCGGGTGGAGGCCAACTACTTCGGCGCCGCGATCCTTCTGCCCGAGCGCGCGGTCGCCCCGTACCTCCAGGAGGCCAAGGAGGCCCGCGAGCTGTCGGTGGAGGACCTGGCCGACGTCTTCGCCGTCTCGTACGAGATGGCCGCGCACCGCTTCACCAACGTGGCGACCCATCACCTCGACCTGCAGCTGCACTTCACCAAGAACGACGAGAACGGCACCATCTACAAGGCGTACGCCAACGACGGCCTGCTCTTCCCGCAGGACGAGGACGGTGCGATCGAGGGCCAGCGGATGTGCCGGGAGTGGGCCGGGCGCCACGTCTTCAGCGCCGCCGACCGCTTCTCGGTCTACTACCAGTACACCGACACCCCGACCGGCACGTACTGGTGCCTCTCCCATATCGACCCGTCGCACGAGCGGGACTTCGCGATCACGCTGGGCGTGCGGTTCGAGGACTCACGCTGGTTCCGCGGCCGGGAGTCCACCAACAGGGTCAAGTCGGCCTGCCCGGACGGCGACTGCTGCCAGCGGCCGCCGAAGGAGCTCGCCGACCGGTGGGAGGGAATGGCGTGGCCCTCGGCCCGCGCCCATTCCCACGTGCTGTCGGTCCTGCCACCCGGCGCTTTTCCGGGAGTCGACGAGGCCGATGTCTACGCCTTCCTGGACCGGCATGCCGCCGAGTGACACGGGTCTGAGGGCAAACGCGGCTTAGGGACGCATGGTGGTTCAGCGGAAACGCGGCGGCATTGGCTCGTCCATCGCCGCGTACAGCCTCGTCAAATAGGCCTGGCCTTGGCTGAGATCACCGTTGTAAGTGCGGATGACCTTCAGGATCCGGTCGACCCATGCGTCCCACTCGGGGCGCAGCGTGGGATCGAGCCGGTCATGCTTGACGGCGATGTCAAGGATCGCGCGGCCGATCTCCCAGCCCATGTCGGCCTTGTAGCGGAACCGTTGCTTGAACAGGCCGATATGGGTGAGGGTCACCGGCCGGCCGCTGAGTGCCGCAGACAGGTTGAGGTACGCCTCGATGCCGAAGTCCGCGGGGGCGTCGTCGTCCAGGAGTTCGGGGCGGATGGCCCGGAACCCGCTGAGCGGGCGGTCGCCGAACCGGCCGTCGGCCTCGGGGACCAGAGCGCGGACCAGCGGGCCGTAAATGGAGATCGTCGCACTCAGAATGGGCGGGGGCGGCGGGTCGTCGAAATCAGCGACCACCATGGCCGTCGATTCGGGAGCCGCTTCGATCGCCTTGCGCAATGTCAACGGAATGTTGCGGCCGTTCTCGACGATATCGGCGTCCAGAAAACACAACCACGGAGTTTCCGTCGCACGGGCCACCGCCACCATGGCGGCGCCCTTTCCCAAAGGCGCCGGAAGCACTTCGCAGCCCAGAGAACGCGCGCGCTCGGCGGTGCCGTCGGTCGAGGCGCTATCGACGACCACGACGCGAGTGGAGGAGTCCGCGGCCTCCCTTGCCTGGCGGATCGCATTTTCTACATAGGGCTCCTCGTTGTGGGCTACGATCGCGATAGTGAGCATTGCGGGGCAAATCCCTCCAGAGTGGACTATTAGCTGGATTCGTACCTACGATCTCGGTGACCTGGCCGACATCGCCCCTCGTGATCTCCTCATCGCGGGAAGTGACGGCACGGGGGAGCTCCTGGACGCCGACGCCCAGGCGTTCTTCGACATCCAGACCCTGCGGCTCGGTCATGTGGCCAGATACCGCCTTCCCCCGATCACGTTCGACGGGGTGCTGCGGCTGCGCGCCGGCGAGCGTCCGGTCAGCGGCAAGGTGTCGGTCCACCTGCTGGTGCACGCCTCCGGATTCATGGTCATCAGACCTACCCTACGGTCGGCGTGGCTGAGCACCGAGGGCCGGGTGACGGCCGAGGTCCTCAGCCAGCTCGAACGGGCCATGTGGATTACGGGGTACCCGTTGCGCTGGCACGTATCCGGCGGGCATGTGATCGAGGGCAGCGTCCGGTGCGTCATGAACTGGGTCTTCTTCGACCTCTACGAGCGCGTGCACGGTGTGTCGAACCCCGAGCAGGTAGCGCGGTGGGCGCACGAAGGCATCCAGGGTTGCGACCGCCTGCATGACATGTACGCCGAGGGATTCATCAGCTACCCGTTCCCGGTCAGCTTCGGTGCCCAGTTCGAGATCGTCAATCCGCAGCTCAGCCCGCTCTTCCGGGGCATGGAGACCGAGGGCGAGTGGCAGCGGACCATCGATTACCTCATGTTCCCCGACCGCACCGACATCCGCGCGGTGCCGATCACCCTGGGCAGGGAGACGCTCGATCGCTGGTACCTGTCGGAGAACCAGGCGCTCACGCTGGTCCCGGCGGGCGAGCCGGACGCCGAGATGGACGTGATCGACCCGGACCGGACCCAGCTCCTGGAGGCGCTCGGGTTGCGCCGGGCCGTGCTGCGGTGCGTCCAGCGCGACACCCAGCGGGTGCTCACCGAACGCCGCACGGTCACCCGCTACCAGCTCGAACGGTGGCAGCACATGGTGGCCAGCACCACCGACGACTACGTGCTCCATGACCGCATCGGCCAGCTCATCGAGCCCATCCGCCTGCACAACAGCAACGAGATCCTCATCCGCGACCTCGGCGACCTCGAACGCCAGGTGCGGGCCAACCTCGCCTGGTTCCAGGAACGCCTGGACACCCTCTCGGCCTGGACCGGCGGCCTGGTGGGAGCCTCGGTCGGCACCGTGGCGATGGTGCTCAGCCTCCAGGAGGCGCTGAAGGCGGTGCTCAGCCAGACGCTGGGCCGCGAGCCGGACAAGGTCTTCCAGGACTTCGGCTGGCTGTTCGCGCTGACCATGCTGACTCTCATGATCATCTCGTTCGCGGGCGCCATCACGCTGATCCGGCGGGTGACCCGCACGCTGAGCCCCTTCTCCCGCCGGTTGCCGATCCGCGGAGGGCCCCGGGCCAGGCGGCGCGCGCGTGCCCTGCGGCGCGCCATCGCCGAGCAGTCCGAGCGGTCCGGGCAACCCCCGCCGCCGGAGCCGCCCCTCCCGCCGCAGCGCACCCCGCCGCCGGCGCCTCCTGTGCCGCCGCCCGTCCCGCCGCCGCTCGCCGAGGGAGAGCAGCCGGCGGAGGCCTGACGGCAGGTGTGGCCCTCGTCGTACGGGCCGGTCTCGCGGCGTGCTTGACTGAGAACTCACCGTCGCCCGGCGCAGGGTATCGAGGAGGACATGTCCATGTCGCGGAACGGACAGAGCGCGGTGTTCCTGCCTGAGCTGATCCAGCCGGATCGCACCATCGGCGCCCGCCGGTTCGACTTCTCGCGGCGGGTCGCGGTGATGGCCATCATCAACCGCACGCCCGACTCGTTCCATGACCGGGGGGCGACGTTCCAGCTCGCCAGGGCGGTGGAGGCGGCGGAGCAGGCGGTCGCCGACGGCGCCGACTGGCTGGACATCGGCGGGATGCCGTTCGGCAGGGGCCCGGAGATCCCGGTCGCCGAGGAGATCGACCGGGTCGCGCCGGTGATCGAGGCGGCCCGGGCCAAGACCGACGCGGTGATCTCGGTGGACACCTTCCGCGCCGAGGTGGCGGAGGCGGCGCTCGCGGCCGGGGCCGACGTCGTGAACGACACCAGCGGTCTCAAGGACCCGGAGCTGGCCCCGGTGGTGGCCAAGACCGGGGCGGGCCTCGTCGTCACCCACAGCTTGGCCGGGCCCAGGGTGGAGCACCCGAAGCCCACCTACGACGACGTGGTCGGCGAGGTGGCGGCCTTCCTGCGCGACCGGGTGGCGCAGGCCCTCGCCGCCGGGGTCGATCCGGGCAACATCGTCATCGACCCCGGCCACGACCTCAACAAGAACACCTACCACTCGCTGGAGATCACCCGCCGGCTGAGCGAGATCGCCGCCATCGGCTACCCGCTGCTCGTCGCCGTGTCCAACAAGGACTTCATCGGCGAGATCGAGGACCGCCCGCAGCACGACCGCCTGGAGGGCACGCTCGCTGTGACCGCGGCGTGCGTCCTGCAGGGCGCACGGATCGTGCGTGTCCACGACGTCCGGGCCACGGTGGCCGCAGTGCGGACGATCGAGGCGGTGCTCGGATTCCGTGAGCCGCTAGCCCCCCGCCACAACCTCTGATCGCCGGCCGCTGAACACCCTTTTTTCATCGTGTGTTTGTGACTCTGGCCACGGTGTTACCACCGGTAACGGCACCGATGCTACCGTGGGTAACAGATGATATTGGAGAGAGGGTCAATAACGATGACGAGCACCGAGGCGACGCCGTTCTCGCTGGAGCTCAGCGAGGACGTCAGCGAAGTCCAGCAGTGGGTCCACGAGTTCGCGAAGGACGTCATTCGTCCCGCCGCGGAGGAGTGGGACGAGCGCGAGGAGACCCCTTGGCCGCTCATCCAGGAGGCCTCGAAGGTCGGCCTCTACTCACTCGACTTCTTCGCCACCCAGTGGCTGGAGCCCACCGGGCTCGGCATCCCGGTCGCGTTCGAGGAGCTGTTCTGGGGTGACGCCGGCATCGCGCTGTCGATCGTCGGCACCGGCCTCGCCGCCGCCTCGATCGCCGCGGTCGGGTTGCCCGAGCAGATCGGCGACTGGGTCCCGCAGATGTTCGGCACCCCCGACGACGTCAAGCTGGGGGCCTTCTGCGCCTCCGAGCCGGACGCCGGGAGCGACGTCGGCTCGATCCGTACCCGCGCCTCCTACGACGAGGCCAAGGACGAATGGGTGATCAACGGCACCAAGACGTGGGCGACCAACGGCGGCATCGCCGACATCCACGTCGTGGTCGCCTCCGTCCACCCCGAGCTCGGCAGCCGCGGCCAGGCCAGCTTCATCATCCCGCCGAACACGCCGGGCCTGAAGCAGGGCCAGAAGTTCAAGAAGCACGGCATCCGCGCCTCGCACACCGCCGAGGTCGTCCTGGACGGCGTGCGCGTCCCGAGCCACTTGATCATCGGTGGCAAGGAGAAGTTCGACGAGCGCATCGCGCGGGTCCGCGAGGGCAAGAGCGCCAAGGGCCAGGCCGCGATGAAGACCTTTGAGACCACCCGGCCGACCGTCGGCGCGATGGCCCTCGGTGTCGCACGCGCCGCGTACGACTACGCCCTCCAGTACTCCCAGGAGCGCGAGCAGTTCGGCAAGAAGATCGGTGATTTCCAGGCCATCGCCTTCAAGCTCGCCGACATGAAGTGCCAGATCGACGCCGCCCGCCTCATGGTGTGGCGCGCCGCCTGGATGGCCCGCACCGGCAAGGACTTCACCAGCGCCGAGGGCTCCATGGCCAAGCTCATGGCGAGCGAGGCCGCCGTCCGGGTGACCGAGGAGGCCATCCAGATCCTCGGCGGCAACGGCTACACCCGCGAGTACCCGGTGGAGCGCATGCACCGCGACTCCAAGATCTTCACGATCTTCGAGGGCACCAGCGAGATCCAGCGCCTCGTCATCGGCCGCACGATCACGGGCCTCCCCGTCCGATAATCCCTCCGCGCAAGCCCCTCGGTGCACGAGAAGAGCACGAGAAGGAAACGCCCCTGGTGGTCACCGGCCGCCGGGGGCGCTGCTGTCGGAGAACGACCACCTCGCCGAGTAAGAGGTCAGACCTATTTCTTGATATTCATGTAGAAAGCGCTTTCTCTCCGCCGGATCTCATGTAAAGATCCGATGTATCCCGTCAGTGGATCGCGGAAGGGAGCCCCCCGTTGCGTACGCGCCGGCCTTCACGCCTGAGAATCCTGGCTCTGTCGACCCTCCTGTTCACCTCGTTCGCGACCGCCGGGACCGGTCCCGCCGCCGCGACCCAGACCGCTTCGGCCGCGCTGCCCGCCGTGTCGCCTGCCGCGTCCCGGGCGTTGCCCGACGGGCTGGCGTTGAAGCCGCCGATGGGGTTCAACAACTGGAACGCCACCGGCTGCGACATCAACGAGCAGATGATCCGCGACACCGCGGACATCTTCGTCTCGTCCGGGCTGAAGGACGCCGGCTACGAGTACGTCAACATCGACGACTGCTGGGCCGAACCGCAGCGCGACCCGGTGACCGGACGGTACGTGGCGCACCACGAGCGGTTCCCGAGCGGCATCAAGGCCCTGGCCGACTACGTGCACGCCAAGGGCCTCAAGCTCGGCATCTACACCAGCGCGGGCACTGAGACCTGCGCCCGGACGATGCCCGGCAGCCTCGACCACGAGGAGCTCGACGCGCAGACCTTTGCCGACTGGGGCGTGGACTACCTCAAGTACGACAACTGCCACAACCAGGACCGTCCCGCGATCGAGCGCTACACCAAGATGCGGGACGCGCTGAAGAAGACCGGGCGCCCCATCGTCTACTCGATCTGCGAATGGGGCCAGAACAAACCCTGGGAGTGGGGGAAGGACGTCGGCCACCTCTGGCGCACCACCGGTGACATCACCGACAGCTGGACCTCGGTGGTCTCGCTGTTCAAGCAGAACGCCCCGCTCGCCCCGTACGCCGGACCGGGCCACTGGAACGACCCGGACATGCTGGAGGTGGGCAACGGCGGCATGACCGGCCGGGAGTACCGCTCGCACTTCAGCCTCTGGTCGATCATGGCGGCGCCGCTGCTGATCGGCTCGGACCTGCGCAAGGCGACGCCGCAGACGATGGAGATCCTGCGCAACCGCGAGGTCATCGCCGTGGACCAGGACGCGCTGGGCGTGCAGGGCCGCGTGCTCCGCGACGCCGGCGGGCGCTGGGTGCTCGTCAAGCCGCTCGCCAATGGCGACGTCGCGGTGGCCCTCTTCAACGAGACCGAGGAGACCGCGACCTTCGGCGTGACGGCCGCGGAGCTCGGGCTGCCGAAACGCCCGTCGTACGTGCTGCGCGACCTGTGGGCGCACCGCTCGTTCGAGAGCGCGGGCACGTTCTCCGCGTCCGTTCCGGCGCACGGCACCGTCCTGTACCGGATCAAGCCCGGCGCCAGGGACTGGTGGCGGCAGCCGCCGCTCCCCGAGTACGGGCTGAGCCTGGCCGCTCCGGCGGCGGGCATCCCCGGCACCATCACCCCGGCGGGACGTCCGTTCACCGCGGACCTGACCGTCACCAACCGGGGCCGCGCGCCGATGCTCGCCGTGCGCCACACGATCAGCGCGCCGGACGGCTGGAAGGCCGAGCCGCTCGGCCGGACGAGCACATCGGTGCTCCCGCCGGGCAGGCGGTTCACCACGCGCTACCGGATCACGCCGCCGGCTGGTCTCGCGCCGGGCGGCCACGAACTGACCAGCGCCCTCACATACCGCTCGGCCGCGGGCGGGCGGGCCAGGTCCGTCGCCACCGAGGAGCTGATCGTGCCGGAACGGGTGCCGTCCGGCACCTCCAACCTCGGTGACGTGCGATGGGCCGTAGCACGCAACGGCCTCGGCCCGGTCGAGCGCAACACCTCGGTGGGCGGCGCACGGCCCGGCGACGGCCGCCCGATGAGCATCAACGGCAAGGTGTACGCGACGGGCCTCGGCACACATGCACCCGCCGAGCTCATCTTCTACCTCGACGGCACCTGCTCCTCGCTGGCCACCGACGTCGGCATCGACGACGAACGAGACCCACGGCCGGATCCGACCCAGGGCACGGCGACCTTCCAGATCTGGGCGGACGGCACGAAGGCCGCCGACAGCGGCGTGCGCACCTGGCGCGACGACGCCGTGCACCTGGAGGGCGACCTGCGCGGCGCCTCGTACGTGCGGATCGTCACCGACGGCGGCCCCGACGGCTTCCGCTGGGACCGCGGCGACTGGGCGGCTCCGACACTCACCTGCGGACAGTGAGGTGACAGGCCGATGAATCCCTTCACCCCCTCACGGCGCGGCTTCCTCGGCGGAGTCCTCGGCGGCGCCGCGACTGGGGCCGTACCCCTGCCGAGGGCGGCGGCCAGGCGCGGGCTGCGCGACCTGATGAGCACGGACCGCGCATGGGAACGGTTCCTCGCCGACCAGGACCTGCGGTGGGCGCGCCTGCCCCGCGCCTGGTACGAGGGACCCTTCCTCGGCGACGGGTTCCTCGGGTCGATGGTCTATCAAGAGCCGGGCAGGAACGCGCTGCGCTTCACCATCCACCACAGCCAGGTGCAGGATCACCGGCCGACCTTCGGCAACGAATGGGGCGTCGCCCGGCTGCCGGTCGGCAACCTCGCCCTTGAGCCGGCCGGTGAGATCACCGATGTCGACCTGCGCCTGGACCTGTGGAACGCCGAACTGCGCGGCACCCTCACCACGAGCCGCGGGCGCATCCGCCTGCGCGCGTTCATCGAGAGCGGACGGTCCCTGCTGGCCGTCGCGATCAGGACCACCGCCGGGGAGAACGACGCGCGGCTGGTCTACCGGGCCTCGAAGGCGGTCAGCCCGCGGATCATCCGTGAGGACCCGCCGAAGGCGATGCAACCCAACCCGGACCCGCACACCCGCGTGGAGGGCGGCGTCACGCTCACCGTCCAGCCGCTCGCGGCTGGCGGCCAGACCGTGACGGCGCACGCCGAGCAGCGCGAGCGCGGTGAGCGGATCTTCTACCTCACGGTCGCGCACTCCCATCCGGAGCCCACCGCCGAGGCAAAGGCGCTCGGCACCGTGCGGTCCGCGCCCCGGCTCGCCGTCCTGGAGCGGGAGCACCGCGCCTGGTGGCACCGCTTCTACCGCAAGAGCTTCATCTCGGTCCCGGACGGGCTGCTGCAGAGCTTCTACTGGATCCAGCTCTACAAACTGGCCTCCGCCGCCCGCGCTGACGCGCCGATCATGGCGACGACCGGGCCGTGGCTGGAGCCCACGCCCTGGCCCTCGGTCTGGAACAACCTCAACTCCCAGCTCGAGTACTGGCCGGTCTACGGGTCCAACCACCTGGAGCTCGACCCGATACCGCGCTCGCTGAAGGCGTACCAGCGCATCCTGGTCGACGCGCTGCGCCCGGAGTTCCGCGCCGACTCGATGGGGCTGCGACGGAGCACCGACGCGCAGTTCGACGACGCGGGCTTCGTGGGCGCGCCCGGGTATCCATCGCCGGATCCCGAAATAGGCAACCTGCCATGGCTGCTGCACAACGCCTGGCTCACCTACCGCCACAGCATGGACGAACGGATCCTGCGCGAGGTCGTGTTCCCGATCCTGCGCCGGGCCATGAACTACTACCTGCACTTCCTCAAACCCGGTGACGACGGTCGCCTGCACCTGCCGCCGACGTTCTCCCCGGAGTACGGGACCGCGCCCGACTGCAACTACGACCTCGCGCTGATCCGGTGGAGCTGCCGGACGTTGCTCGACGCCGCCGGGCGCCTCGGGGTGGCCGACCCGCTGGCCGCGCGCTGGCAGGAGGTGCTCGACACGCTCGTGGACCCGCCGGTCGACGGGAACGGGTTCATGGTCGGGACGGGCGTGCCGTTCGCCAAGTCGCACCGGCACTACTCCCACATGCTCGCGGTCTACCCGCTCTACCTGGTCAACTGGGACCGGCCGCAGGACCGCGACCTGATCGACCGGTCGCTGCGGCACTGGATCGGCTTCGAGGGCGCACTGCGCGGCTACAGCTTCACCGGTGCCTCGTCGATCTCGGCCTCGATGGGCCGTGGCGACGACGCGCTGAAGTATCTGCGGGAGTTCGTCGCGCGCTTCGCCCAGCCCAACACCCACTACTACGAGGCGGGGCCGGTCATCGAGACGCCCCTGTCAGGCGCGCAGTCGCTGCACGACATGCTCTGCCAGAGCTGGGGCGGCGTGATCCGCGTCTTCCCGGCCGTGCCCGCGGCCTGGCGGGACGTCACCCTGCACAACTTCCTGACCGAGGGAGCGTTCCAGGTCAGCGCTGTACGCGAGCGGGGGGTCACGAGGTTCGTCCGTGTGCTGAGCCTGGCAGGGGAGACCTGCCGCCTGCGACACGGACTGCCGGGCAGGCCCGCCGTGCGCGGCACGCGTGGCCGCCCGCCTGCCTGGCGCGACCTCGGCGGCGGCGTGATCGAGATCGACCTGGCGCGGGGACAAGAGGCCATCGTGCACGTCCGCGGCACCGACCCGGATCTGGTGATCGCGCCCGTCCGCATCACGACCAAGGCACCGCCCTGGGGACTGCCGCCGCTCCCGCCGGCCGGGCAGGCGGTGCCGGTCGAACTCGCCGGGCACTTCGACAACGACGGCATCACCAGCGAGTTCTTCATGGGCGATGGTGACTTCGACGGCACGGGTGCCACCTACCCGGCCGCCGCCCTGCCGCAGACCGGACGGGTGACCGCCGATGGTGTGGAGTTCCTGTTCGTCAATGGAATCGAGGGCAGCGCCAACAACGTCACGGCGGCCGGGCAGACGATCCCCGTTCCGGCAGGCCGATACGCGCGGCTGCATGTGCTCGGTGCGAGCGACAACGGCAACACCGACACCACCGTGACGGCCGTCTACGCCGACGGCAGCAGTGCGGCTGTCCCGCTCCGGCTCACCGACTGGAAGTCCAACCCGGCCTACGGCGAGTCCGCTGCGGTGCGAGCGCCGCAGTTCCACACCCGAACGGGCGCCAAGGACATCGCGGTCACGATCTTCCACCAGAAGGCCGACCTGGACCCGGCGAGGGAGCTCACCGCGCTCCGGCTGCCGAACCTGACCCGGCCTCGGCCGCATCTCTTCTCCCTCACCCTGGAGAAACCGTCATGAAGAGGCGAACCGTGCTGACCAGCGGCGGCCTCCTCGCCGGTGGGGCCCTCACCTCCGCGTTCACCCCGGAGGGCGCGCGTGCGGCGACGGGCAGACGTGGGTTCCATGTGATGACGCCCGCCGCGACCGTGGCGGCGCGCACCGACCGGCGGCCTGTCGCGGGCGGCGTGCACGACCCGATCGTGGGCCGCACCTTCATCTCGTGGAGCGGGCAGTTCGAGAACGGCTTCGTCCAGGCCTATGACCACCGTTCACAGACGTGGTCGGAGCCGCTTCAGGTGACCGAGGGCGAACACGACTCGCACAACTACCCCACCCTGATCCAAGCCAGGGACGGGCACCTGCTCATCGTCGTCGGCATGCACAACGTCGGCACGGTCGTGGCGCGCTCCGCCCTCCCGCACTCGATCGAAGGCCCCTGGCAGGTGCGCACGGTCGCCGAGGGCGCGGCGGCGAGCTATCCGATGCCGTTCAGGGCGCGGTCGGGGGAGATCTTCGTGTTCTTCCGCGAGACCACCAAGACCATCGACCCGGGCGTGCCGAGCGACACCCGGCCGATCCTCTACCTGCGCTCCCGGGATCACGGACGCACATGGCGGAGCTCCGCAGCGCTCACCGGTGCCCCGTACGCGCTCGGCTCGACCGATCGCGTAGACAACCTGAACGAGATCTACATCGGCCAGCTCCGGTACGACCCCGGCGGTCGCGGACGGCCTGAACGCGCACACCTGGTCTGGACGCTCGCGGGCGGCGGCCCCGACCAGCATCTGCACGACTACTTTCACAAGGACATCCACTACGCCGCGTTCGATCCGCGAACCCTGCGCTTTCACGGTGCGGGCGGACGCGACCTCGGTGTCCAGCTCACCGACGACGAGCAGGAACACACCTGCAAGGTCGCGATCACGCCGCTCGTGCGCCCCGCGCAGCTCAAGTCTCCCGACTACATCCAGCTCGTCGGCACGACGGCGAGCGGTCGCCCGTTCGCCGTGTGGTCCGCAGCCGACGACACCGGGCTCTGGCACGTCTTCGTCTCCCGGTGGCTGGCCGGCCGATGGCACACCGCAGAGGTCGCGTCGGGGTTGCGCACGCGGGAGATGGAGCCGGTGGCCGGGGATGTCTGGCGGGTCTACACCACGCGTGACGCAGAGCCCGGCGTCGCGACGTACCTCCTCGGGCCCGGCCGTTCCTGGCGGCTGGAGACGCAGATCGCCACGGCCAAGCCCGTGCAGCGCATCGAACTGATCGCCGGGTTCCGCGACCCGGCCCGGATCCTCATCACCGGGGCGTCGAGCGCCCGGGACGTGTCCATCGCCGACGGCGACATCCATGTCGCGGGCCTGACCTGGAGATGACTCCCCATGACCGAAAACCCGCTCTCACGTCGCGCGCTCTTGGGCGCCACGGCCGCCGGCGCGGCGTCCGCCACGCTGATCGGGGGAACGGCCACGGCCGCAGCCGCCGACGGCGCCGCCGACGGCCTCGTGGACGTCGATGTCGACTGGCCACGGTTCCTCGCGGACGCAGACCTGATCTGGAAACGCCTTCCGCAGACCTGGTCCGAGGGGCCCTTCCTCGGCAACGCGCTCCTCGGCTCGGGCATCTACGCCGAGCCCGGCGCCAACGCGATCCGGTTCAACGTTCAGCACAGCCAGGTGCAGGACCACCGCCCGCAGTTCGGCTCCCTGTTCGGCCTGGCCCGGCTGCCCATCGGCTACCTCACGCTGGAGCCGGTGGGCGCCATCACCGCGGTCGACTGGCGGCTCGACCTGTGGAACGCCGAGCTGCGCGGCACCGTGACCACGGCGGCCGGCAGCCTGACTCTGCGCGCGATCGTGCACAACGATCGGTCAGTGCTGGCCGTCGAGGTCTATCCGAGCGAGGGTGAACGGGGCTTCCGCTGGGCCTTCCACCCGGCCAAGGCGATCAGTCCGCGCGCGGATCCCGTCTTCAACAAGCCGCCGCCCGAGGGATACACCGCCAACCCGGACCCGTCGGTGTCCCGGCACGGCGACCTGGAGGTGATCGTGCAGCCGCTGCTGTCCGGCGGGCAGCACGTCACCGCCTGGCAGGAGTCGCGCCACGGCCCGCGCCGCACCCTGTACGCGGGCGTGGCCTGGTCGTTCCCCGGGACGACGGCGGAGGGCGAGGCGGTGCGGATGGTACGCGGCGCCGCCCGCAGCCCGTTCACCGCGCTCACCTCCACCCACCGCTCCTGGTGGCACTCCTACTACCGCAAGAGCTTCCTCTCCCTGCCTGACAGCCGGACGCAGGCCTTCTACTGGATCCAGCTCTACAAGATCGCCTCGGCGGCGCGGCGGGACGCGCCGGTGATGGCGACCAGCGGCCCCTGGCTGGAGCCGACGCCCTGGCCCGCGGTCTGGTGGAACCTCAACGTCCAGCTCGAATACTGGATGATCCACGGCTCGAACCACCTGGAACTCGACGCGGTCACCCGCAGTCTCGACAGGTACCGCCGCAACCTGGTCGAGCAGGTCGACGAGCGGTACCGGGCCGACTCGGCGGGCATCCCGCGGACGACCGACATGACCCTGCTCAACAGCGGCGGCACCGGCACCAGCGGCTTCCCGGTGGGCATCCCCGGCCAGGAGTCCCCCACTCCCGAGGTGGGCAACCTGGTCTGGGCGCTGCACAACGTGTGGCTGTCCTACCGCCACACCATGGACGCCACGATCCTGCGCGACGTCCTCTACCCGCTGCTGCGCCGGGCCGTGAACTACTACCGGCACTTCCTGGCTCCCGGCCCCGACGGGCGGCTGCACCTGCCGTTCACCTTCTCGCCGGAGTACGGCGTCAACGCGCCCGACTGCAACTACGACCTGGCCCTGATCCGGTGGGGATGCCAGACCCTCCTGGACACCGTGGCGGCATTGGGCGCCCACGACCCGCTGGTCCCCGAGTGGAAGAAGATCCTCGCCACGCTCGCCGGCTACCCGGTCGACGGGAACGGCTACATGATCGGGGCCGGCGTGCCGTTCGCCAAGTCGCACCGGCACTACTCGCACCTGCTCATGGTCTATCCGCTGTACGAGGTCACGTGGGAGCAGCCGGACAAGCGCGAGCTCATCGACCGTTCGCTGAAGCACTGGATCAGCTTCGAAGGGGCACTCCAGGGCTACAGCTTCACGGGTGCAGCGTCCATCTCGGCGCAGATGTCGCGCGGTGACGACGCCGCCTTCTACCTGTCGGAGTTGCTCCGCCGCTTCGTTCAGCCCAACACCATGTACAAGGAGTCCGGCCCGGTCATCGAGACGCCCCTGTCGGCCGCGCAGTCCCTGCACGACATGGTCTGCCAGAGCTGGGGTGACGTCATCCGCGTCTTCCCGGCCCTGCCCGCCTCGTGGCCGGACCTCGCCGTGCACGACTTCCGGACGCAGGGCGCCTTCCTCCTGTCGGCAGTGCGCCGGTCGGGCCGTACGGAGTTCGTCCGCCTGAAGAGCCTCGCCGGTGCCCCCTGCCGCCTCCGCCCCGGCATCCCCGGCCCCCTCAAGGTCCGCAGCGCGTCGGGACGCCGCGTGCCGTGGCGCGTCCTGCCGAACGGCGACGTCGAGATCGGCATGCGCCGCGGCGAAGAAGTGGTCGTGCACAGCGCCAGGCACCGGCCCGCTCTCCAGATCGGGCCGGTGGCGCCCAGCTCCCCAGCTCCGCCCTGGGGGCTTCCCACTTAGGCGACCTCGACCTTGGGCGACCTCGACGTGGGCCGCGCCTACCCTCAGGTCCCGGTGAGCTGGTAGGCGCGGAGGTCCCTGATGAGCAGGTGGCAGTTGCGGAGGGAGCCTGAGGTGTCGCCGAGGGAGCGGTAGATGCCCCACTTGGGACGGACCCGGTCGGCGAGGAAGGTGTCCACGCCGGTGCGCCGGGCGTCGATGACCGTGGTCCCGCCGCTGCGGATCAGCCAGCGGACCGAGCCCGAGCTGCCATTGCCGATCTTCATTTCGTACTCGATGTCGATCCACTTGTCGTGCAGGGGCTCGAGGTCGGTGCGGCCCACCAGGATGTTCGGTTCGAAGACCTTGTGCTCGATCGTCTGCCGCCCGTTCACCCGGCGCAGCGAGGTGACCGTGATCGGCGCGGTGCCGCTGCCGGGCTGCTTGGTCTGCATGATGTGCGTGAACGTGGTGGTGGCCCGCAGCGAGTTCGGGATGAACATCGAGTAGGTGAGGCGCCAGGTCTCGCCTTGCAACATCCGGAGGTACGCGCCGCCGGCGGGATTCCGCCCGCCGGTGACCTCCTGGCGTTGCCGGTCGGTCGACGTGTCGCGGTCGACCGTGTGCATGTTCCAGCGGTAGTGGTCACCCTCGACGAGGATGTGCGGCTGGCCTCCGGGGTGGGAGTCGGCCCGGTCGTCCTCGATCGTCTCGAAGGCGCGCAGCCCGTCCCGGCTGGGAACGGGGGACCAGCGCAGCTGCCAGGTGGGTGCCGCCGCCATGGCACGCGAGCCTAGGGGAAGTCCGGCTGCGGCCAGCCCGCCGCCGAGTGCGGTGCCCTTGAGGAAGGTCCGGCGTGTAGTCATAGCTGACCAAGATACATCCGATGTTTGGTTTGTAAAGGTCTCTAACTTACTTCGAATGTCACCCCTCCGACTCTTCCCTGTTGATGCGGCGTTTTCAGGTCATCAAGGGCCCGATGTGAAATTTCAATCCGTTGACAGCCGTGCCCGGTCATGACAAGACAGGGGTCCATAGATCCAACCTTTCCGGTCTGGCTCCCCGCCCGTCCGGCAGTCGGAAAACGGAGGGATCATGCGGCCCCGAGCTTCGTGGAAGACCCGGCCGCGGGCGCTGGCGGCGGCGACGGCGATGGTGCTCGTCGCCTGGCTGCTCGCGGCGGCGCCCGCCGGTGCGGCGCCCGTGCGGTACGAGGCGGAGAACGCCACCATCTCGCAGGGGGTGGTCGAGGCCAACCACGCCGGCTACTCGGGGACCGGCTTCGTCAACGGCACCAACGCGACCGGCAGCCACGTGGAATGGACGCTGAACGCGGCCTCTGCCGGGACGGCCACTCTGGGCATCCGGTACGCGAACGGGACGACGGTGAACCGGCCGATGGACGTCGCCGTGAACGGAACGGTGGTGTCTGCGGCGCGGGCGTTCGGCGGCACCGGGGCGTGGACCACCTGGGCCACCTCCACCCTCACTGCTCCGGTCAAGGCTGGCTCCAACACGATCCGGCTGACCGCCACCTCCGACGCAGGCGGGCCCAACCTCGACTGCCTCGACGTCGAAGTGGCCGCGCCGGGCAACGACTACCAGGCCGAGGACGCGACGATCTCGCAGGGCGTGGTGGAGTCCAACCACGCCGGGTTCACCGGCGCGGGCTTCGTCAACTACGACAACGTGGCCGGTTCGTCGGTGGAGTTCGCGGTGAACGCCGCGAGCGCCGGGCCGGCGTCGCTGACGTTCCGGTATGCCAACGGCACCACGACCGACCGGCCGGTGTCCGTCGCCGTCAACGGCACGACCGTCGTGGCGAGCCAGTCGTTCCCGGGCACCTCGGCCTGGACGAACTGGCAGGAGATCTCCGTCAACGCCACGCTCAGGGCGGGCGCCAACACGGTGAAGGCGACCGGCACGACGGCCACCGGCGGCCCCAACCTCGACCGGCTGCGCGTCGGCGCCCCCGTCGACACCGAGCTGCCCACCGCGCCCGGCCAGCCGGTCTGCACCGACGCCGACATCGGCGAAACGACGATCAAGCTGAGCTGGCCCCCTTCCACGGACAACGCCGGCGTGGTCGCCTACGACATCTACAACCTCGGCCAGAAGATCGCCGAGGCCCCGAACCCGCCCGGCCCGCCGTACACCGTCACCGGTCTGACCGCCAACACCACGTACACGATCTCGGTCTTCGCCCGGGACGCCGCAGGCAACGTCTCGGCCAGCAGTCCCGAGGTGACCTGCAGGACCAAGCCGGGGGAGACGCAGGCGCCGACCGCGCCGGCCGGCCTCACGAGCTCCAACGTCGGCTCGACGAGCGTCAGCCTCAGCTGGACCGCGTCGACCGATAACGTCGGGGTCACCGCGTACCAGATCCGCGCCGACGACAACAACGCGGTCGTCGACCAGGTCACCGGCAACCCGCCCGCGACCAGCCGGAACGTGACCGTGCTCGCCTGCGGCACCGCCTACCGGCTGCACGTGGTCGCCCGCGACGCCGCGGGCAACACCTCGGCCAAGAGCAACGTGGTCTCGTTCACCACGAGCGGCTGCGGCAACACCCCGGGCACGCCCGCCCAGGTCTCGGGCGGCTGGGACATTCCGTGGGACATCTCCTGGTCACCGGACGGCTCGTTCGCCCTGGTCACCGAGCGGGACACCTTCCGGGTCTTCAAGATCAACAAGGACGGGTCAGGCAAGACCCAGGTCGGCACCGTGCCCAACAGCCAAACCACCGACGGCGAGGGCGGCCTCATGGGCGTCGCGTTCTCACCCACCTGGAACGGCACGAGTGACAACGAGGTGTTCTTCATGCACACCTCCTCCGACGGCAACCGCATCGCGAAGATGAGCTTCAACGGCTCGGCGCTCAGCGCCTACACCGCGATCGTGACCGGGATCCGCAAGAACCGCTACCACAACGGCGGACGGATCAAGTTCGGCCCGGACGGCCAGCTGTACGCGGCCACGGGAGACTCGCAGCAGGGGAGCCTGGCGCAGGACCGCAACTCCCTCAACGGGAAGATCCTGCGCGTGACCAAGTCCGGGGCGGCGGCCCCGGGCAACCCGTTCGGCAGCCGCGTCTACAGCTACGGCCACCGCAACCCGCAGGGGATCACCTGGGACGCGGCGGGACGGCTCTGGTCCTCCGAGCTCGGCAACTCCTCCGTCGACGAGCTCAACCTGATCGAGCCCGGCAAGAACTACGGCTGGCCGACCTGCGAGGGCGAGTGCGGCACCGCGGGGATGACCAACCCGAAGCGGACCTGGTCGGTCTCCTCGGCGTCGCCCAGCGGCATCGCCTACGTGAACGGCGCGCTGTTCATGGCGGCCCTGCGAGGCCAGCGCATGTGGCGGATCGTCCTCGACGGCCCGAACGTCGTCTCGGTCAACTCGTACTGGAACGGGACGTACGGCCGCCTGCGCGCGGTGGAGAAGGTGCCCGGGGCCAACGCCCTCTGGTTCGGCACGACCAACTCCGACAACAACGGCAACGGCACGGCTGACCGGCTCTTCCGGTCGAACGTCGGCTGACGTGCCAGAGAGAAGCCAGCCATGCGACGCCTCTCCCTCAGGGTGCTCGCGATGCTCGCCGCGGTCACGGCGGTGCTCGCCGTGACCGCGGCGCCGCCCGCGAACGCCGAACTGCAACATCCGCGCCAGGCGTTCCTGCGCGGTTCCGTCGGCGGCCTGTTCCTGCACTGGGGCATGCGCACTGCGCCTGCGCACACCAGCTGCAGCGCCTGGGAGGCGGCCGTGACCAACGGTGGCTGGAATCCCTCGTACTGGGTGAACGAGGCCAAGAAGCTGCACACGCAGTACATCGTGCTCGCCACGTTCCACAGCAGGCTCGGCTACGCGCGGCCCTGGCCGTCGGCGATCCCCGGCAGTTGCCGGACCGGCCGGGACTTCCTCGGTGAGCTCATCACGGCGGCCAACGGACAGGGGCTGCGGGTCATCCTCTACATGACCGACGACCCGCAGTGGTGGAACGAGGGCCTGGGCTCGGGGCAGAGCTGGCTCAACTCCTCCGCCTACTCCTCGTACAAGGGCCGCAGCGTCGACCTGCACACCCGTGACGGGTTCGGCGAGTTCTCCTACGACAACTTCGTGGAGGTCATGCAGCGCTATCCGGAGCTGGCGGGGTTCTGGATCGACAACGACAACGCCTACTGGGAGCGCAACGGCCTGTACGAACGGATCCGGCGCGACCGGCCCCACTTCACGCTCAGCAACAACAACGAGGACACGCCGATCATGGACATGATCAGCAACGAGCAGAAGACCGGGATGACGCCGTCGTACGACTACCCGCAGGCCGTCTACACCGCGGCGCCACGGCTGATCGAGGCGGACTTCAAACTGCCCACCAGCGGCGCGTGGTGGTACACGGGCTCGGACAACGCGGTGGACCGCCGGCTGACGTTCGGCCGCCTCATCACCAACGCGGGATCGTCGGTCAAGGCGCTGATGGCGGAGACGCCGATGAAGGCGGGCCGGATGCCGCCCGCGCAGGAGGCCTTCAACAACTTCGCCAACACCTACCTGGAGGACATCTGGGAGTCGCTGCAGGGCACCGAGGGCGGCGGTTACATGTACGGCGGTCTCAAGCCCGGCTTCTGGAACGACGGCGCGCACGGCGTCACGACGATCAGCAAGACCGACGCGGACCTGCACTACGTACACGTGATCACCCGGCCGTCCGGAAGCACCTTGCGGATCCGCGACAACGGCTACAAGGTCGCCGCGGTGACCGACCTGAGGACCGGCGCCCCGGTGAGCTTCGGCCAGTCAGGCGGAACGCTGACGCTCAGCGGCGTGTCGAGCTGGGACCAGTACGACACGGTGTTCAAGGTGGTCACGGCCGGGCGCGAGGGGATCCTGCCGCGTTCCTCCTACACCATGAGCGCGAGCGCCTCGGCGAGCGGTCACCCCGCCTCGCACGCGGCCGACGGTGACTACCTGACCTACTGGGACGCCACATCGGCGCAGCCGGTGTCGTTGCGTTTCGACCTCGGCTCGGCCAAGCAGGTGCGGTACGTCGGCATCAACCAGCGCGAGGACTCCACGACGCACCCCGCATCGGGCTCGGCCCGCATCCGCGACTACCGGGTCTACGTCAGCGACGACGGCAGCGACTGGGGCAGCCCGATCAAGACGGGCACGCTGCCCAACCACCGTGGCATGCAGATCATCGACCTGCCTGTCACCACCGCCCGGCATGTGCGGGTCGAGAAGGTCAACAGCCACGGCGTCGCGCGTCTGCGGGTCGACGAGGCGTGGATCGGCACGGCGTACGCCGGGAACGGTGGTCCGGGCGGCCCCGGCGACCACCAGGCGGAGGACGCGACGATCTCGCAGGGTGTGGTCGAGTCCAACCACGCCGGATTCACCGGCACCGGCTTCGTCAACTACACCAATGTCGCGGGCTCCTACGTGGAGTTCACCGTCAACGCCGCCCAGGCGGGCAACACCACGCTGACATTGCGCTACGCCAACGGCACCACCACGGACCGGCCGATGGACATCGTCGTGAACGGCGCCGTGGTGTCGGCCGCGCGTTCCTTCGCGGGAACGGGCGCCTGGACCTCCTGGGCCACGACCACCATCACGGTTCCGCTCAACGCCGGGGCCAACACGATCAGGGCCACCGCCACCACCGCCAACGGCGGGCCCAACCTCGACAAGATCACCATCGGATGAGGCGAGTGACCCCCATGCGCAGCTACCGCATCCCACCCCTGACGGCTCTCGTCGCACTCGTCGCGGCAGCCGTCCTCGCCATCACCGTGACCGAGGTGGCCACCGCCTCGGCCGCGCCCGCTGCCTCCGCGCGGGCGCCGATCACGTGTCCGTCCGGCGGGCCCTACAGCGTGCGGAGCTACGGCGCGACCGGCAACGGCTCGACCAATGACACAGGCGCCATCAACCGGGCCATCGACGCCGCGTCGGCCGCCGGCGGCGGGGTCGTGCAGTTCCCGGCGGGGACCTACCGGTCCGCGAATTCCATCCACATGAAGAGCAACATCACGATCCAGCTGGACAGCGGCTCGACCATCCTCGGCTCGCCCAACGACGACTACGACCCGCCCGAGCCGAACCCGAACGACGAGTACCAGGACTACGGCCACAGCCACTTCCACAACGCGATGATCTGGGGCGACCGGCTGTCCAACCTGTGCTTCGCCGGCTCGGGCACCATCGACGGCGGCGGCCACCTCATCACCGGCAACCCGGACTCCGGCGAGGCCGACAAGATCATCTCGCTGACCCGCTGCGAGGGGTTGAACGTCAACGGCATCACGCTGCGCCGCGGCGGGCACTTCGCCATGCTCACCAACGCCTGCAACAACATCTCCTCAGACCGGCTGCGCGTCGACACCGCCAGCGACCGGGACGGCTGGAACGTCATCAACGCCCAGAACGTCACCATCACCAACGCCGACATTGAGGCCGACGACGACGCGCTGGCCTTCAAGAGCGACTGGGCGCTGGGCCGGACGTACGACAACGGCCACGCCACGGTCACCGACTCCCGGCTCTCGGCGGGATGTTGCAACGCGCTGATGTTCGGCTCGGAGACCTGCGGCGACTTCACCGACTACCGGTTCGAGCGGATCACGATCAACGGCTCGAACAAGTCGGGTCTCGGCATGGTGTCGATGGACGGGACGACGATCTCCGACGTCCACTACAAGGACATCACCATGACGAACGTGCGCGGCGCGATCATGCAGAAGGTCGGCACCCGCAGGCGATGCGGGGACGGCCCCGGCGTCGGGCGCATCCAGAACATCACCTACGAGAACGTCACCTCGTCCGGTCAGAGCAGCAACAACTTCACCGCGACGCTGTGGGGCGAGTCGGGCGCGAACAACCGGATCCGCGACGTCACGTTCACCAACGTCGACCTCACCGTCCCGGGTGGGAACGGCTGCATGGGCACCGGCGTGCCCAGCAACGACCCGAACAACTACAACCCGGTGAGCATCGGAACCCGGCCCGCGTACGGCTGGTACATCCACAACGCCCACGACATCAGGTTCGTGGACAGCTCCGTCCAGTTCGCGAGCAACGACTGCCGTCCGGCGGTGATAGCCAACACCGGCAGCGGCGTCTCGTTCGAGCGCTTCACGGCCGAACGCGGCAGCAACAGCCCCTTCGACATGGGGTTCCAGTCCATCACCGGCTACTGCGTCGCCGACAGCTCCAACACCGGCGGCGGGACGCTCCGGACCAGCACGGCCGGCGGCTCCACCCAGGAGTGCACCCCGGCGCCCGGCAACCGGTTCGAGGCCGAGAACGCGACGATTTCGCAAGGCGTGGTGGAGTCCAACCACGCCGGATTCACCGGCGCTGGCTTCGTCAACTACACCAATGTCGCGGGCTCCTACGTGGAGTTCACCGTGAACGCGGCGCAGGCAGGCACTATGCCGCTCACTTTCCGCTTCGCGAACGGCACGACGGTCAACCGGCCGATGGACATCACCGTCAACGGCGTCCTCGCTTCCGACGAGCTCGCGTTCCCGGGCACCGGCTCCTGGCCGAACTGGACGACCACGAGCATCACCGTTCCGCTCAACGCGGGCGCCAACACCATCAGGGCGACCGCTACGACGGCCAACGGCGGACCCAACCTCGACCATCTCGCCCTGCCCGGCTGACACCTGCCCCGCCTGACACTGCCCGCCTGATCCCCCACCAGGAGGCCGCCGTGCCCTGTGCCTGGAAAACCCATGCCCGGAGAACATCCGCGGCCCTGACCGCTCTCACCCTGCTGGCCGCCTCCGGTGTGGTCACGACAGGAAGGGCCAGCGCGTACGGCGCGCCGGCCCAGTCGGCGATCGCCTTGGAGAACGGCCTCGCCCGAACACCCCCGATGGGGTTCAACAACTGGAACACCACCGCCTGCAGACCGGACTTCAACGAGGCGATGGTCAAGTCGATCGCGGACATCTTCGTCTCGCGAGGGCTCAAGGATGTCGGCTACGAGTACGTCAACATCGACGACTGCTGGGCGGAGCCCCAGCGTGACGCGAACGGCAACCTCGTGCCCCACCGGACGCGGTTCCCGAACGGCATCAAGGCCGTCGCCGACTACGTGCACTCCAAGGGACTCAAGTTCGGCATCTACACCTCGGCGGGCACCAAGACCTGCAACGGCGCGGGCGGGTTTCCCGGCGGCCTCAACAACGAGCAGCGAGACGCCAATCTCTTCGCGAGCTGGGGCGTCGACTACCTGAAATACGACAACTGCAATAACCAGGGCGTAGACGCGCAGTTGCGCTACACCCGCATGCGCGACGCTCTCGCCAACACCGGCCGCCCCATCGTCTACTCCATCTGCGAGTGGGGGAGGACCGGCCCGCCGCGCGTCTGGGAGTGGGGCAAGGACGTCGGCAACCTCTGGCGTACGACAGGCGACATCAGCGACAACTGGACCAGCATGATCGGCAAGGCCCAGGCCAACCGCAGCCTGACGCGGTACGCCGGGCCGGGGCACTGGAACGACCCCGACATGCTGGAGGTCGGCAACGGCGGTATGACCCCGGCCGAGTACCGCACCCACTTCAGCCTTTGGGCCGTCATGGCCGCCCCGCTGCTGATCGGATCCGATCTGCGTGAGGTTTCCGAGGACACGTTCACGATCCTCAAGAACACCGACGTCATCGCGGTCGACCAGGACAAGCTCGGCCGCCAGGCCACCGTCGTCAGCGCCTCCGGCGGCCACGTGGTCTACAGCAAGGTCCTGGCGAACGGTGATCGCGCCGTGGCCCTCTCCAATGAGACCACCGCTACGGCGACGATCGGCACGACGGCGGCCGCGATCGGGCTCGGCGGCTCGGCCTCGTACACGCTCAAGGATCTATGGACGAAGTCGACGCGGACGAGCACCGGAGCCATCAGCGCCTCCGTGCCCGGCCACGGCACCGTGCTCTACCGCGTATCCCGAGACGGCACGTCGAAGCGGTACGAAGCCGAGGACGCCACGTTCGTCAGCGGCAGCACCGTCGACCGCAACCACTCCGGCTACTCAGGCACGGGATTCGTCAACACCCCCAACGCCACCGGCAGCTACGCCCAGTTCACGGTGAACGCGACGCAAACCGGACGGCACACGCTCGCCTTCGACTACGCCAACGCGGGCACCGCCGACAGGCCCGCCTCCCTGAGCGTGAACGGGACGGCCACCGGCACGGTCCCGTTCACCCCCACGGGTGCGTGGAGCCTCTGGCGCACCGCCACGGTGACGGTGAACCTGAACGCGGGCGCCAACACGATCCGTCTCACCGCCACCGGTACGGGCGGCCTGCCGAACCTTGACTACCTCGACACCCTGGAGGTCGGATCATGAGAAGGCGAGCGATCGCGCGCCTGACCGCCGTTCTCGCAACGGTGGCACTGCTGGCGCCCATGCGAGTCCCGGACGCCGCCGGCGCCCCGGCGCGGTACGAGGCGGAGAACGCCACCGTCTCCCAAGGGGCGGTGGAGTCCAACCACGCCGGCTACTCAGGGAGCGGATTCGTCAACGGCACCAACGCGACCGGCAGCTACGTGGAATGGACGGTGAACGCCGCGTCGGCCGGAAACGCCGACCTCGCGATCCGGTATGCCAATGGGACGACGGCGAACCGCCCAATGGACGTCGCCGTGAACGGAACGGTGGTGTCGGCGGGCCGGGCGTTCGGCGGCACCGGCGCCTGGACCACCTGGGCCACCTCCACCCTCACCGCTGCGGTCAACGCGGGCGCCAACACCATCCGGCTGACCGCCACCACCAGCACCGGCGGGCCCAACCTCGACTACCTCGACGTCGACATGGGTGGGACACCGAACCCCGGCACGCCCGTCCAGGCCAACGGACAGCTCAAGGTCTGCGGGACCAAGCTGTGCAACCAGCACGGCCAGCCGATCCAGCTGCGCGGCATGAGCAGCCACGGGCTCCAGTGGTACCACCAGTGCCTCAGCACCGGCTCGCTCAACGCGCTGGCGCAGGACTGGAAGGCCGACGTCCTGCGGATCTCGATGTACATCCAGGAGGGCGGGTACGAGACCAACCCGCGCCTGTTCACCGACCGGGTGCACAACCTCATCGAACAGGCCACCTCGCGCGGCATGTACGCGATCGTCGACTGGCACATGCTCAGCCCCGGCGACCCCCACCACAACCTCGCCAGGGCCAAGACGTTCTTCACCGAGATCGCCCAGCGGCACAACGGCAAGAACAACCTTCTCTACGAGATCGCCAATGAGCCGAACGGGGTGAGCTGGGCGAGGATCAAGAGCTACGCCGAGAACCTCATCCCGGTCATCCGCCAGAACGACTCCGACACCCCGATCCTGGTCGGCACCCGCGCGTGGTCGTCGCTCGGCGTGTCCGACGGGGCCAGCGAGACCGAGATCGTCAACAGCCCGGTGAACGCGTCCAACATCATGTACACCTTCCACTTCTACGCGGCCTCGCACGGCTCGGAGTACCTGAGCACCCTGTCGCGGGCGGCGGACCGACTGCCGATCTTCGTGACCGAGTTCGGCACGCAGACGGCCTCGGGTGACGGCGGCAACAACTTCACCCGGTCGCAGCAGTACCTCGACCTGATGGCGAGCAAGAAGATCAGCTGGACGAACTGGAACTACTCCGATGACTCCCGGTCCGGCGCCGTCTTCAAGGGCGGCACGTGCCCGAACGGTCCCTGGACGGGGACCGGGCCGCTGAAGCCCGCCGGGGTCTGGGTGCGGGAGCGCACCATGACCCCGGACGACTTCCCGGCAGGCTGACCCGAACTCCGGTGCCGCCCCCGCCCGGAGGCGGCACCGGACCGTATTGGACATCACGTCAGTGACTCTGATCGCAGCGGCCACCATCGTGACGATCTCGGCTCCGTCATGGCGTACGGTTCTCACCATGACGACTACGGGGACGGCGGCGTGCCCTGCTGGAGGCGGCCGACCAGGTCATCCAGCGCGAAGGACCGGGGGCGTCGATGGCCTCCATCGCCGCCGAGGCGGGGATCAGCAAGCCCATCCTCTACCGGCACTTCGGCGACAAGAGCGGCCTCTACCAGGCGCTGGCCGAGCGGCACACCCGCAAGCTGATCGAGGGCGTGCAGGAGGAGTTCTCCCGGGCGACCTCGATCCGGGCCCGCACCCGTTCGACGATCGACACCTATCTGTCGACGATCTCGGCCAACCTGAACCTCTACCGGTTCCTCATGCACCGGGCCAGCGCCGAGGACGCCGCCACGCACGGCGCGATGAGCACCATGATCCGGGGGCTCAGCCGGGAGCTGGCCGAGGTCATGATCGCCGAGAGCGCGCTGACGGACCGCACCCGCGCCTACGTGTGGGCCCACGCGGTCGTCGGCATGGTGCAGACCGCCGGGGACTGGTGGCTCGACCACGCCGACGAGGTGCCGCGCGAGACCGTGGTGGACAGCCTCGCCGACCTCATCCTGGGCGGCCTGCCGGCCGCCACCGCGTCGTCCCCCCACGTCCTGGAACTGTTCAGCGAATGACGACCCCCGAGGGGGATCGTGTGCTCAGGCCGCCGGGAGGACGCTCTCAGCGACGTGCCGGGCCCGGACCTCGGTCACTCCGGGGCCCTTGAGGGACACGAAACCCCACGCGCCGGGCTTCCACTCCCACGCCAACTCCACCGCGCCGGGGCGGAGCAGCGCCGGAGCCAGCCGGACCGCCCGGCGGCCGTGCACGGCTTCGACGGCCGGGCCTTGGGGCTCACCACCGGCGAGGCCGTCTGGCAGGTGGCCCTTGGGATACATCAGCACGAGCCCGTCGGCGCCGCGCAACGGCCCGTTCGGTACCTCCGGGCGCAGCACGATCCGCTGGACGAAGGCACCGGGCTCGTACGAAGCCGGAGTGAAGCCGCCCCCTGAACCCACCCGGAACTCCTGCCGCCGGTCATCGAACCGTTCGCCCGGCGGCCCGGCCGGGCCGGGCTCCGGGCCGGGATCGGTGCCGAAGCCCGCCCGCCCGAGCAGGGTGGAGACGAGCACGATCACGATGACCGCCAGGGCCCCGGCAGCAGAACCCGCCGCGCGACGGACGCGGACCTTCCGCCGCCCCGTCCGCACGGCCCGCGCCGGATCGACGGTGTCGAGGCCCTGCGGCGCGAAGTCCCGGAGCGCGCCGAGCAACCGCTCGGCCTCGGCTGCGGCCTCCGCCTCGCGTTGGTGATCGTTCTCGCTCATCGCGGCTCCTCCCTTCCCAGAGTGCCGGGGATCTGGTCGCCCAGCAGCGTGCGCAGCCTGGCCAGCCCGTGGGATGTCTGGCTCTTGACATTGCCCTCCGAGCAGCCGAGGACTCTCGCCACCTCGGCCACCGGCAGGTCGCACAGGAACCGCAGCACCAGCACGGCCCGCTGCTTCGGCGGGACCCTCTCCAAGGCCGTGTGCACCACCGTCCGGGTTTCGATATCCGGTCCGGCCGCAGCCTGCACGGCCGGCATGTCCCGCGGGCCACCGGTGAGCCGCACGCGCGCCCAGCCGAGGCGCTGCTCGTTCAGGAACGACCGCACCAGGATCGTACGGACGTAGGCGTCGAGATCGTCGGCTGACCGGGCCCGCCGCCAGTGCACGTACAGGCGCGTGAGGGCCGTCTGCACGATGTCGTCGGCGCGGTGCGGGTCCCGGCAGAGCAGGTGGGCGATCCGGCGCAGCCCCGGCAGCGCGCCGGTCACGTACTCCACGTACTGCCGCTCGTCCTCCGCCCGCATATTCGCCCGCAAACCGGCCCTCCGCCGCCTCTCCTCGCCCTCGCCGTTCCATGAGACGCGCTCGGGCGGCACGAAGATCGGATGTTCCATCGCCATACCGGGTCACCTCGCCGTCTCGCGTGTGATCGGCCGCACGTCCCACACCCAGACGCCGTTCTCGAACCGGCCCGGTCCGAGCAGCAACTGGAGCGTCTCGTACAGCACCTTCCACTGCTGATGCGGCCCGAGGACGACGGCGTCCGCCCGCCAGTAGGCGAGATCGGCCCGGAGCGCCGCGCGCTCAGCGTCGCCTACGACCGGGACGGCCTTGTCGTCGCGGGCCTGGCGCAGCAGGACCGATGTGGGCCGGGGAGGAGCCCCGTACACGCCTTCCCGCTGCGGGCCGTACGGGCCTACGAAGTAACCCTCGGGCAGCGTGAAACCGAACCCGGCCTTCGCCTGCCAGTGCAGCGCCGAGGCGTCGCCTCCGTTCGGCGGAGGCACTGGCACGAGGGTCCGCCCCTCACTCACGTACCGCCGCCATGTCCCGTCTGTGAAGAAGCGCGGCGTCTCGGGCCGGTCGCTCGCCGCCAGCGGCTTGGGTGCGATCGGCACCAGCGCCTGGGCGAGCACCACACAGCAGGCCGCACTTGTCCACCGCTCAGGCGTGAAAGACCGGACGCGGTCGATCGCGAGCGCCAGCAGCAGCCCGATCGCCGGCACGCAGATCATCGCGAGCCTCGACTCGATCACCGATTCGAGCAGCGGCAGCCGGGCCGCCGGCAGCCAGGGGCCCGGGATGCCCGTGGGACGCCCGTCAAGGATGATCTCCGGCCCCAGCGACAGCAGGACGGCGGCCGCCAGGACGACACCGAGGGCCCGGGCCACCACGAGGTGGCGCAGCCAGATCAGAAGCACGGCGACGAGGATCACCAGCGGCAGGCCGAAGAACGCGTTCTGCTCGGTGGGGCTGGCGGCGAGCGGGCCCGGCTCGGCCGTGTGCCCGGCCAGCGACTGGCGGGCGAACGCGGTGAACTGGAGGACGTCATTGCCCCACGGCCCGTGGACGAGCCCGTCGTAGCTTTGCCGCCCAAAGAACTGCCGGGTCAGCGGGTACGCGACGAGCGGCACGGAGACCAGCGCGGCCACCCCCAGGCCGCCCGCCAGCCGCCCGGCCGCCGCGTGCACCGCGTCCGGCCGCAGGACGGCGTAAGCGGCTGCGAAGAACGCGAGGCCGATCGCGGTCAGCAGGAGCGGTTCCTCGCCGAGATAGATCTGGTAGGCGCCAAGTCCGCCGAGCACGGCGCCGTCGCGCAGGACGCGGCCGTCCCGGGTGAGGCGGACGAGCCGCCCGATGATGAACGGGATCACGAACAGGACGACGAAGTTCGGATGGGCGTTGGCATGCGAGACCATCGGCGGCGCGAAGGCGCAGAAACCGCCCGCCACCCCCGCCGCCGCTTGGGAGCCGTGCAGGTGGCGGCGTACGAGCCGGTACCACGCGGCCGCCGTTCCGGCCAGGCCGAGCGTCAGCACCAGCGCCCACGTCACGGAGGGGCCGAACACCAACGTCACCGGCGCCAACGGGATGGAGAGCCCGAGCATGACGGTGTTGGCCATGAGGTTCACGCCGTCGGGATGGTTCTGCAGAGTGGTGAACAGCGGGTCGTCCAAGCGGATCACCGCCCGTGCGGTCACCGCGAAGAACCACTCCCACTGGTTCTGGTCCTGGCCGCCGTCGACGAGGTAGCGCCGGTCAACGTCGGCCCACAGCCGCCAGAACAGCGCGAAGGCCCCCGCCACATAGCCCGCCATCACGGCGGCCGGTCCGATCATGCGGTCGATCACGCGGCCGCCCGCAGCGGGACCGGCGCCGTCACAGCGGGGCGTGGGCGGCCATGCGACCGCCGGATGCGGACGATCTCCGCGACGATCCGCAAATAGTCCAGCGGCCGGAACTTCGACCCCGGGCGGTGGCTCCATTCCACCGGCACCTCGGCGACGGGCCATCCCGCCTTCGCGAACAGGCAGAGGATCTCCACGTCGAACGCCCAGCCGTCGATCACGGCGTCCAGGAAGGCCGCGCGGGCCTTGGCGCCGTCGAAGAGCTTGAAGCCGCACTGGGTGTCGGTGATCCCGGGGGCGACCAGCAGGCGGATCAGGGCGCCGCCGAGGCGCGCGGGGAGTTCCCGCAACGGATGCCTCCGCCCGCGCGGGCGGGAGCCGATGGCGGCGCCGTAGCCAGGGCGGAGTGCACCGAGGAGCCGGGCGAGCTCCGCGATGGGCGTCGCCAGGTCGGCGTCGCTCAGCAGCACGAGCCGGCCGGCGGAGGACAGCACTCCGGTCCGCACCGCGTGCCCCTTCCCGCGGTTGTCCGGGGTGCCCAGCAGCCGGATCCGCGGGTCCCGGCGCGCGGCGGCCCCGACCAGCCGCCGGGTGCCGTCGGTGGACCCGTCGTCGACGACGATCAGCTCCCAGCTCACCGGGCATGCGCCCAGGTGGTCCCGCAGTGCGGCGAGGGTCGCGGGCAGCCGGGCCTGCTCGTTGTAGACGGGGATGACCACCGTGAGGTCGACCGTGGCTCTGTTCACATCCCGGGGACCACGCCGGTCGCGGAGACGGTTGTATGACGTAGGTCACATGCGCCGGTACGGCCGATCGCTGCCAGGATGGGAAAGCGATCACTTATTTTCTGATCGGGAGGAGGCCCGGGATGGAGCTGGAGCGGCTGGCCGGCCCGCTCGCCGATGTGCTCGCCGAGCGCTACGGCGCCAGTGTCCAGGTTCGCGGGCTGCGCCGGGGCAGTGGCGGTGCCTCCCGTGTGACCTGCGGATTCGAGGCCGTCACTGAGACAGGCGAGGCTCACCCGCTGATCCTCCGGCTCGCCACCCAGGGCGCGATGGCAGGTGGGCCGCTGTCGCAGGAGGCCGCACTGATGAGTGAGGCGGGCGCGGCCGGAGTGCCCAGTCCCGAGGTGATCGCCGCCGGGGACGCGGGCAGCGCGCTCGGCGCCGAGTTCGTGGTGATGGAACGGGTGGAGGGCGAGACGATCCCGCGCAGGATCCTCCGCGACCCCGCCCTGGCGGACGTGCGGCCCCTGCTGGCAGGTCAGTGCGGCGAGGTCCTCTCGGCGATCCACCGCATCCCCGTCGCCCGCGTTCCGCAACTGGAGCAGGCCGACCAGCTGGAGGCTTGGCAGGCGGTCTTGGACGCCATCGGCGAGCCGCATCCCGCGCTCGAGTTCGCGTTGCGCTGGCTGACCCGCAACCGCCCGCCCGCACACCGGTCGGTCGTGGTCCACGGCGACTTCCGCAACGGCAACCTGATCGTCGGCCCCGACGGCATCAGGGCGGTGCTCGACTGGGAGCTGGCCCACCTGGGCGATCCGCTGGAAGACCTTGGCTGGCTGTGCGTGAAGGCCTGGCGGTTCGGGGCCGAGCCCCCGGTCGGCGGGTTCGGGACGTACGACCAGCTGATCGAGGCGTACGAGAAGGCCGGTGGCGCCGAGGTGGACCGCGTGGCGCTGCGATGGTGGGAGATGTTCGGCGTGGCACGCTGGGCGATCATCTGTGTCATGCAGGCCCAGCGGCACCTCAGCGGCGGCGAGCGCTCGGTCGAGCTGGCCGCGCTGGGACGCCGGGTCGCCGAGAACGAATGGGATCTGCTGCGGATGCTCCCGTGATCACCTGCCGCCGGCGAGATGGGCGTAGACGATGACGTTGTCGCGGTACGAGCGCTCCTTCTTGTCGTAGGCGCCGCCGCACGTCACCAGGCGCAGACCCGCATAGCGGACGTCCCCGTAGACGCGGTCGCGCGGGAACTCCCACTTGTGGATCTGCTCGACGGCGTCCACCCGGAACAGCGCCTTGCTCCCGTCGCGGCGGAGCACCCTGATCCGCGCGCCCGGCCTGAGCGTATGGAGCTCGTAGAAGACCGCCGCGCCGTCCAGGTCGTCGTAATGGCCCAGCACCACCGCCGAGCCCCGGCTGCCCGGCGCGGGCCCGCGCTGGTACCAGCCTGCGTGACCCGAGCGCTCGAACGGCGGGACCTGCACGGTCCCGTCCTGCTTCTTGTCCAGCCGCATCACCGGCGCGTCCACGCCGATCTCCGGGATCTCCAGCCGCTCCGGCGGCGACGCCGGAAGCTCCGGGCCGTCCGGGATGTTCCAGATCGCCCGTGGCCCGCCCTGGCCGCGGTAGTCCGGCTGCCCGCCCGGCTCCTTCACGCCCTGGCCCACGGCCACGGCGCCGAACACCGCCAGGCCGACGGCGATCAGGTAGCCGCCGTTACTCTCGCCCACGTGCCCTGGACCGGAGCAGTGCCACGCCGCCGATCCCCATCGCGCCCGCGAACATGGCCAGCCCCAGCCCCGTCCAAGGAGGTCCGGGTCGCTGGGTCCCGCCTCCGCCGGTCTTGACCCAGCCGTCCGGCTTGCGCTCGCGGTCCCTCGACTTGTGCTTCTCGATCTGGATGCGGCCGGTCTGGGGGTAGCCGGACGGGATGCACTTGGAAATGAGCGTGTACCGGCCTGGCTCCACCTTCTTCACCCTCGCCTGAATGCTGAAGTAGCCCGTACTGACCGCGCCCCTGCCGCTCGCCGGACCCGAGACGCTGACGAACGTGTCGTTGTCCCTGCAGCCGCCTGACACCGTGATCGTGTCGCCTGCCCGCGCCGTTCCCGGGTCGATCTCGAGGTCGTCGGCCCATGCCACCGGTACCGCCAGCATGGTGCCCGTGAGCACGGTGTTCGTGAGCATGGTGCCCGCGAGCACCGCCGTGCAGATGACGGCCGCCCTGGTACGCACCTGCTTCCCCCCGAGACTCATGGCGCCGCGGGGGTCCTGCCCCGCTCCGGCGATGATTCCCGGCGGGGTGCCCGGCCAAGGCCGCGTTGGAGGGATCTTTAACGACTCTTACCGGCGCGGAGAGGCCGGGCCACCCGGTGGGGGCAGGGGCCCGGCCTCTCTTCATTTCTCTCTATCCGGTCACTCGATCACTGGAGGAGGCGCCATGACCGGGGCGAGAGGTCCGGGGCCTGGCCGGTGGTGCGGGCCTTCGCCGTGAAGATCTCTCCCTGGTGGGTCACCAGGGAGCCCGCCTGGTAGGCGGTGCCGCCCTGCCAGACGGGCACGCCCACCGGCGAGATGCGGCTCGTACGGCCGTCGGCGGTTCGCGTCCGGGTCAGCACGGCCGAGCCGGCACTGACCGGGCCGTTGTACGGCCGCCAGCGCACGCCGTCGGTGGAGTACTCGATCGCCAGCCCGGGGTTGCGGACGTTGGCGGTGAGCGTGCCGCCGGAGATCTTCGCGCCGGGCAGCGGGACGCGGTAGTTCACGCCCTCGCCGCGCAGGCCGACCGGCTTGTAGGACGACAGCAGCGGGAAAGTGGACTGCCCGAGAGTGTTGTTGAAGACGTCCCACGCCGCAGGCATCTCGGCGGTGCCGGGGGTCCTGCGGTTCCAGGCCCGCTCGGCCACGCCGAGGAGCTTGGGGAACGCCTGGTACTCGCGGAGCTCGGGGGTCTTGCCGTTCTCGGCCCACAGCTGGGCTTCGAGTCCGAGGATGTTCTTCTTGCCGGTCTCGGTGAGCTTCACCCAGTTCGGGTCGGGAGTGACCGGGCCGCCCCATCGCGTCTCGGTCGCGTTCGCATACACGTTGAACGGCTGGTAGGTGAACGTGCTCTTCTCGTCCACATAGGCGGCCCAGTAATAGCCGGGCTCGTCCGGGTCCTTGTTGTAGGCCAGGTCCATGTAGAGGTTCGTCGCGTGCGCGAGGATCACCGGCGTGCCCTCGTTGGCGAACCTGTAGGCCCAGTCCTCACGGCCCCAGCCCCAGACGTTCTGCCAGGGGAGCGGCGCGAAGTTCTTCAGCCGCAGGTCACGGGCCGGGTCGGTGACGTCCTCCCAGCCCGCCGTGGTCTTGGCGACCTTCTGCGCGATGCCGTTCCACTTGGTGAAGAACAGGTCCGCGAGCTGCTCGCCGCTCTTGCCCGCCGTCTCGGGGTTCTTCTGGCAGGCGGGCGAGCCCGACCACCAGCCGGTGGGCGGCCCGGGGGGCTCGTCGCCGCCGAGGTGGATCCGGTTGAGCGGAGCCTTGGCGTCCGCGTACATCTTCCCGACCTCGGTCATGACTTTGGTGAGGAACGCGTAGGTGTTTGGGATGCACGGGTTGGCGAGGTTGTCGTTGTAGTACTGCACGCTGACGTGCTGCGAGGTGTCGGCCGGGTCGAGCAGGCGGTACGTGTCGTCCTTGGTGCGCTGGTAGCGCCGCTCCATCGACTGCACGGCCGCGCGGGCGTGCGCGGGGAAGTTGAACTCGGGCACGACCTCGATGTGACGCTCGGTGGCGTACGCGAGGATCTCCTTGAAGTCCCGCGCCGAGTAGTGGCCGGTGCCCTTGCCGACGAAGTTGGACATCGACTGCTCGAAGCTCTGGTACGCGGGTGTGCGACCCAGGTTCGCCTCGGTCTCGCCGCCGGGCTTGCCGCCGACGCCGTCACCGCCGCCGAGGTCGTTCACCGAGCCGAATCCCTGGTGCAGCGCGTTCTTCTCGGGCAGGTCCAGCGCCCGTTTCGAGCCGAAGCCGGTGAGTTCGGGCAGTCCGGGGATCTCGACCCGCCAGCCCTCGTCGTTGGTCACGCCGAAATGCAGCCGGTTCATCTTGGTGAAGGCCATCAGGTCCAGGAACTTCTTGATGGTCTCCTTGGTCTCGAAGTGCCTGGCCACGTCGATGTGCAGGCCGCGGTAGCCGAACAGCGGCGCGTCGGCGACCGACGCCCGCGGGACGGCGACCGTGCCCGCGCCGCCGGTCTTGTATGCGGCGGCGGGGATCAGCTGCCGCAGAGTCTGGATGCCGTAGAGCACGCCGGCGCGATCGGTGCCGGCGATGTCCACGCCCTTGCCGGAGCTGGTGAGGGTGTAGCCCTCGGGGTCAGCCTTGCCGTCGCGGTCGACGTCCAGCTTCGGGTCGAGGCGCAGCGAGATGGGCGCGCCGCCGCCCGTGGCCACGTCGCGCAGCGCCGACTTCAGGTATCCCGCCTCACCGCGCAGGGCCGCCGCGGCGCTGATGGGCGAAGAACCGCCGATCCGCACGGTGCCGCCGGTGGCTGTCGCGGACAGGGGCTGCGGGAGGATCCGCTGCTGGAGCGTCAACTGCCGCCTGCCGGAGGTGTTCTCGGCGAATCGGGTGGCCGCGGACTGCACAGGGCGCACGTCGCCGGAGAAGGCTTTGGTCTGCTTCGGGTCGGCGGGATCGAGCAGGGTCTTGGACGGCACCCACCGGGGCTTGCCGTCGCCGTACGCGATGCTCCACCCGCCTGGCCCGTCCGACTTGTGGGTCGCCCAGAGCTCGATGTTCATGTCGATCTTACGGCGTTCGCCGGTCGCCACCGGCGTGAACGTGCCCGTCGGCTTGAGCGCGTAGAAGTCGCCGCTCTGGGCCCGGTCCGCACGGGCCACCGACAGGCCCTGGTCGGCGAGCTGCTTGCGCGCGATGTCGCCCGCGGCGCCGGTGAGGACGGCGGCGGGCTGGCGGACGGAGCTGAAGTACATCGTCCATCCGCCGGCCAGCGAGCACCGGCGGTCGCCGTTGGCGAGGGTCAGCCGCGCCAGGAAGTAGCTGGCGTCGGTGACGGTGTGGTCGGCCGGCTGGTAGGTCATCAGCAGGTCGCGGGCGTCCGGGGTACAGGCGGCGGACGCGGCGCGGGGGGTGGAGGCCACGGCGAACGTCGCGGCGAGCGCGGCGGCGGCGACGACGGCTGTGGACCTTCTGGTGATCTTGAAAGCAGTAGGGGGTGTCATGGCAGCGTGACCGCTTTCCTGGAATCGGCGTCGATCTCAGCGGCATGAATCGAATAGGAAAGTAACCTATCTATTTGCCGTGAGCCCAGCGCCTGATCCGGCCACGCGGAAAAGCGCAGGCCGGGACGGGCTGGCCGGAGCCGGTCACCAGGGAGATCTTGACGGAGTCTCAGCGCAGGCCGAACTCCCAGTTGCGGCCCTCCTTGTACTCCTTGAGGATCCGCCGCGCGGTCGTGGTCACGTGGACCTCGTCCGGGCCGTCGAAGATGCGCCCGGCACGGGCGTGCCGGTACATGTGGTCGAGCGGCGTGTCAGGGGTGAGCCCCTGCGCCCCGTACACCTGGATGGCACGGTCGATGACGTTGTGCAGCATGCGCGCGGCCGCCACCTTGATGACGCCGATCTCCACGCGCGCTTGGTCACCCTCGTCGATCTTGTGGGCCGCGTGCAGCGTCAGCAGCCGTGACGACTGGATCTCGGCGTACGAATCGAAGACGTGCTGCTGCAGGAGCTGCTTCTTGGCGAGCGGCTCACCGAAGGCGGTGCGTTCGTGCAGCCGCGCGCACATGAGGTCGAACGCGCGCTGCGCCTGCCCCAGGAAACGCATGCAGTGGAAGATCCGGCCGGGCCCGAGGCGTTCCTGGGCGATGACGAAGCCGTGCCCGCGCGGTCCCAGCAGGTTGTCCTTCGGCACCCGCACCTCGTCGTACAGCACCTCGCAGTGAGCGCCGTCCAGCCCGAGCACCGGGGTGTCGCGCACGATCGTGTAGCCGGGGGTGTCGGTCGGCACGAGGATCATGCTGAACGAGAGGTAGGGCGAGGTGCCCTCGGTCTCCGTCCGGCACATCACGGTCGTGTACGCGGCGCGGCTCGCAAGCGTGGTGAACCATTTGCGGCCCCGGATCACCCACTCGTCGCCCTCCAGGGTGGCGGTGGTGGTGAGCTGCGTCGGATCGGAGCTGGAGATCCCCGGCTCGGTCATCGCGAAGCTCGGATTGATCTCCGCCTGCACCAGCGGCTTGAGGAAGCGGTCGCGCTGCGGTTTGCTCGCGTACCGGTGGAGCATCAGCGAATCCTGCAGGGTGTAGGTGCCGAGCGCGAGCTGGCCGAACTCGCTCCGCCCCTGCACCTCGTTGACGTACACGTAGTCGAGGAACGGAAGCCCGCCACCGCCGAGCTCCTTCGGGTGGCCGAGTGCCCACAACCCCTCGGACTTGGCCTGGCGCTGGAGGTCGGCGAGCGCCTCCGCCGCCTCCTCCCCACCGCTCTGCAAGACCGGCTCGGCGGGCTCGACCCGTTCGGTCATGAAGGCGTGAACGGCGTCGCGGATCGGCCGCACGGACGCGGGCACCTCAAAGCTCATGATCCCTCCTCGGTCTAGAATCGCATTCTGTCCCCTTTCTCGGTGGGGGGCGACCCCCCCATGATCCGAGGAGAAGCGCGATGCCCCAGCCGCACGATGCCCCGACCGCCGCCGAGCTCGTCGCCGCCGTCCGTGAGTTCCTCGAACGCGACGTGCTGGGCTCGCTGGAGGGTCGTACGCGTTTTCACGGCCTGGTCGCCGTCAACGTTCTCGGGATGGTCGAGAGAGAACTGGACCTCGGCGCGGCACAGGACCAGGCCCATGCGGCACGGCTCGCCGAGCTGGGATTCGCGGACGACGCGGAGTTCGCCGCCGCGATCCGGGAAGGGCGCCTGGACGGCCGTTACGGCGAGCTGAAGTCCGCGCTCCTGGAGATGACGCGCGACAAGCTCGCGGTCGCCAACCCGTCCTATACGAGCTGAGCCCGGGCGCCTCCGCAAGGGAGACGCCCGGGCTCAACAGGCAACGTCCGGCATCAGGTGGAGCTGGTGAGCTCCAGGTCCTTGACCTTCGGGTCGCCCGCGTCGGCGACGTAGTCGTCCGACTTGGTGGCGTCGTCGCCGTCCTTGACCTTGGCCGCCTTGAGGATCAGCGTGCCCAGGATGGCCACGAGCAGGTTGAGCGCCAGGGCCAGGACGCCGACGTAGATCGTCATCTTGGTGTCGAAGCCCAGCTCGCTCAGGTTGTAGGCCGAGCCGCCGAAGTGCTTCTTGCCCTTGAGCGGGTTCGGGATCTCGTACAGCAGCCACATGCCCCACGCCAGGCCGGCCGCCCAGCCCGCGATCAGCGCGCCACGGTGGAACCAGCGCGTCATCAGGCCGAGCGCCACCGCCGGCAGCGTCTGCAGGATGATCACACCGCCGATGAGCTGCAGGTCGATGGAGAACTGCGGGTCCAGCAGCAGGATGCACGCGACCGCGCCGACCTTGACGATCAGCGAGACCAGCTTGCTGACCGTGGCCTCCTGCTTCTCGGTCGCGTCCTTGCGGATGTACTCCTTGTAGATGTTCCGCGTGAACAGGTTGGCCGCGGCGATCGACATGATCGCGGCGGGGACCAGCGCGCCGATGCCGATCGCGGCGTACGCCACGCCGGTGAACCAGCTCGGGAACATCTGGTCGAAGAGCACCGGCACCACGGTGTTGCTGTCGGTGCCGATCGGCTTGGTCCCGGCGGCGATGGCCATGAAGCCCAGCAGCGCGATCAGGCCGAGCACGAGGCTGTAGGCGGGCAGCGCCGCCATGTTCCGCTTGATGACGTTGCGGTCCTTGCTGGCCAGCACGCCGGTGATGCTGTGCGGGTAGAGGAACAGCGCCAGCGCCGAGCCGAAGGCGAGCATGGCGTAGTTGAGCTGGTTGGCGCCGTTCAGCAGGGTGCCGTCGCCGGGGTTGGGGGTCGTGGCGAACTTCTTCTCGGCCGCGTCGAAGATGTCGCCCCAGCCGCCGAGCTTGCTCGGGATGTAGATCACCGCGACGATGATCACCAGGTAGATCAGCACGTCCTTGACGAACGCGATGAGCGCCGGCGCGCGCAGCCCGGACTGGTAGGTGTAGGCGGCCAGGATCGCGAACGCGATGATGATCGGGAGATGGCCGGTCACGCCCATCGCCTTGAGCACGGCCTCGATGCCGATCAGCTGCAGCGCGATGTAGGGCATCGTCGCGACGATGCCGGTGATCGCCACCAGCAGCGCCAGCGTGGGAGAGCCGAACCGGGCCCGTACGAAGTCGGCCGGGGTCACGAAGCCGTGCACGTGCGACACCGACCAGAGCCGGATGAGCACGAGGAAGACCAGGGGGTACACGACGATCGTGTAGGGCACGGCGTAGAAGCCCATCGCGCCCGCGCCGAACACCAGCGCCGGAACCGCGACGAAGGTGTAGGCGGTGTAGAGGTCACCGCCGATCAGGAACCAGCTGATCCAGGAGCCGAAGTTACGGCCGCCCAGGCCCCACTCGTCCAGGCTGTCCATCGTGGTCGGGCGCCGCCAGCGCGCCGCCACGAATCCCATGCCGCTGACGGTCAGGAAGAGGACGCCGAAAACGATCAACTCGGTGAGGTGGTCGCGCATCGGTCAGTCCCCCTTCCGCTTCGTCATGCGGTAGACGACCAGCGTCGTGACCACGCCCAGGGGGATGAAGGCGAGCTGCATCCAGTAGAAGGCCGGGAAGCCGGCCAGCCGGGGCTCTTCCTTGTTGAACAGCATCGTCAGCAGGGGAATGACAATGGGGACCACCAGCAGCCAGTTCCAATGGCTGCGGTCGGTCCGCCGCGTCTCCGGCGGTTCTTGCGAGGCCAAGGGGTCCTCCTCGTACCGTGCTCATGCGCGACCCGTCCACATTGTGAGACGGATCACTCTCAGGGGTGCGAGGGCGGAGCCTACCTTCTCCCTGGTCACAGGCGGATATCGGACATGGTACGAGTTGGGTGGATCGGTCCAACTTTTCAGGACCTGGGAGTCCGGTCAGACGGTCCGGTCCGCCGCCGTCTTCGGCTCGTGGCGGACGTCCTCAGGCCGGTCCAGTTCGCGGAGCCAGGAGGCGAACTCCACCAGGATCCCGTCGGGGTCCTTGAAATAGATCGACCGCACGAAGACCCCGTCGTGCACGTCCTTGGCGACGCCGAACTCGCTGTCGTCGTGGTTGAGCAGGACGCCGACGTCGATCCCCTTGGCCACGAGCTTGTCGCGGTACTCCTCGATCTTCTCCGGCGGCACGTCGAAGGCGATGTGGTTCATCGAGCCGATCGCCGACAGCAGTTCCCCGCGGTCGGGCAGGTTCTTGGGCGCCGACACGCCGGGCACGGGCTCGGGGGCGTCCGGGAACCAGAAGAACGCCAGCGCGTTGCCGCCGCCGCAGTCGAAGAAGAAGTGCTGGCCCCAGCCCATCGGGAGCTCGATCGTCTTGATCAGCGGCATGCCGAGGACGCCGGAGTAGAAGTCGACCGTGCGCTTCATGTCGCTGCAGACGAGCGCCAGGTGGTTGACCCCGCGCAGTTCGAACTCGGTGTTCTTGCCGGTCATGAGTGGGAGCTCCCGTGCCGTAAGTGGTCCCTTGCATCCATGATGGCAAGCCCGGCCGGAATTGAGAACCCTGGCCGGTGGATCCCCCGGCGCGCCGGGGGCGGGCTGCTCGACCCCCGGCTGGAGAGCCGGTAAGCTCTGCGCATGCGAATCGGGACCCGCCGTTGGTGGTGGCGCCGCTGAGGCGGAGCCAGATTCGTGCTTGCTCGAACTTCCAGGCGACCGCCCTCACCCGGTGGTCGTTTCCGTTTTCCGCCGGTGTGCAGGGCCTGACGACGAGGGGCCACCGCGGTGGAGAACGATCGATATCAGCCGCAGACCAGCGAGTTCGTGACAGCCGGGGGCGTACGGGTCACCCGTACGGCGACGCCGGTCGACCCCGAGCGCAAGTCCGATGTGCTCAACGCCCTGGTCGCCGCCGTGGGGGAGCGGCGCGGCGGCGTGCTCAGCTCCGGCATGGAATACCCCGGCCGCTACAGCCGCTGGCACATGGCCTATCTCGATCCCTGCCTGGAGATCGTCGCGCGGGGCCGGGTGCTGACGGCGCGGGCGCTCAACGGCCGCGGCGAGGTGGTGCTCCCGGCGCTCGCGGGCGTCCTGCGCGGCACCGGCGAGGTCCGGGCCGACGAGCGGGACCGGTTCGAGATCTTCGTTCCGCCGACCGAGGAGTTCTTCACCGAGGAGGAACGCAGCCGGCAGCCCACCGTCTTCACCGCGATCCGCGCGATCGTCGACCTGTTCCGGTGCGACGACCCGCATCTCGGACTGTACGGGGCCTTCGGCTACGACCTCTCGCTGCAGTTCGAGCCGCTGCGGCTCAATCTGGAGCGGCCCGCCGACCAGCGTGACCTCGTGCTGCACCTCGCTGACGAGATGGTGGTCGTCGACCGCAAGCTGGAGGTCTCGCATCGGATGTCGTACGACTTCACGGTCGGCGACGCGAGCACCACCGGATTGCCGCGCGAGACCGAGCCGACCCCGGCCGTGGTCGCCGCCGAGCTGCCGCCGCAGCCGGTCCCGGGCGTCTACGCGCAGATGGTGCGGGAGGCGAAGGACAAGTTCATTCGCGGCGACCTGTTCGAGGTGACCCCCGGCCACACGATGTACGGGCGATGCGACTCGCCCTCGGCGTTCTTCGAGCGGCTGCGCGAGACTAATCCCGCGCCGTACGAGTTCCTCTTCAATCTCGGCGACGGCGAGTATCTCGTCGGCGCCTCCCCGGAGATGTTCGTCCGCGTCAGCGGCGACCGGGTGGAGACGTGCCCCATCGCGGGCACGATCCGGCGCGGCGCGGACGCGCTGGAGGACGCCGAGCAGATCAGGACCATCCTGACCTCGCTCAAGGACGAGTCAGAGCTGACGATGTGCACGGACGTCGACCGCAACGACAAGTCGCGGATCTGCGTGCCGGGCAGCATCAAGGTGCTGGGCCGCAGGCAGATCGAGCTCTACTCGCGCCTGATCCACACCGTCGACCACATCGAGGGGCGGCTGCGCCCGGGCTTCGACGCCCTCGACGCGTTCCTGACCCACATGTGGGCGGTCACCGTCACCGGCGCGCCCAAGACCTGGGCGATGCAGTTCATCGAGGACCACGAGGAGTCGCCGCGGCGCTGGTACGGCGGAGCGGTGGGGTTCGTGGGCTTCGACGGCTCCATGAACACCGGCCTCACGCTCCGTACCGCCCAGATCCGCGACGGCGTCGCCACCGTCCGCGCCGGGGCCACGCTGCTGTACGACTCCGACCCGGACGAGGAGGAGCGCGAGACGCACCTCAAAGCCAGCGCCCTGCTGCGCGCGCTCGAACACGGCCAGGACGAGCCCGGCGAACGCGAGGCCGAGGCGGCGGAACGGCCCGGCGACGGCGTGAAGGTGCTGCTCGTCGACCACGAGGACTCGTTCGTCAACACCCTCGCCGACTACTTCCGCCAGAAGGGCGCCGACGTGGTCACCCTCCGGCACGGCTTCCCTGTCCGGATGCTGGACGAGCAGGCCCCCGACCTGGTCGTGCTGTCACCCGGCCCGGGCCGCCCGGAGGACTTCGACACGGCGAGCCTTCTCGACGCACTGGAGGCGCGCAACCTGCCGGTCTTCGGCGTCTGCCTCGGCCTGCAGGCGATGGTGGAGCACGCGGGCGGCGAGCTGTCGTTGCTGGCCGAGCCCGCGCACGGCAAGCCGGGGCAGGTGCAGGTGAGCGGCGGCGAGATCCTCGGAGGGCTGCCGGCGGAGTTCACCGCCGCCCGGTATCACTCCCTGCACGCCAAGCCCGAGCAGGTGAAGGGCTTCCAGATCACGGCCCAGATCGGGGACGTGGTGATGGCGATCGAGGATCCCGGGCGCAAGCGCTGGGCGGTGCAGTTCCACCCCGAGTCGATCCTCACCGCGGCAGGGCGGTCCGGCCACCGCATCGTGGCCAATGTGCTGAGTCTCTGCAAAAAGTAGGTCTCTGCAAAAAGTAGGGCCTCTGCCGGGATTAGGGCAGGACCGGAAATGCAGGCTGGTTTGCGGGGTCCCCGCGCGGGGACCCCGCCGCCATGTTGACACTACTCTGGCTCATCGCGGTGATCATGATCATCGCAGGCATCTACGTCATCATCGCCCGGCGCGAACTGCTGTTCGGGATCATCCTCATCGTCCTCGGCTTCCTCGTCGGCCCCGGCGGGGTGAGCATCTTCAATCCCTGACAGGACCTGACACGTATTCCTGCCAGGCTCGTTCCCATGAGTGAGAAAGCGCTGGCAGGAAAGATCGCACTCGTGGCGGGGGCCACCCGTGGCGCGGGCCGCGGCATCGCCGTCGAGCTGGGCGCCGCGGGGGCGACCGTGTACGTGACGGGTCGCACGACCCGCGAGAGCCGGTCGGAGATGAACCGGCCGGAGACCATCGAGGAGACCGCGGAGCTCGTCACCGCCGCGGGCGGGACGGGCATCGCGGTCCAGACCGACCATCTGGAGATCGACCAGGTCGACCGGCTCGTCCGCCGGATTGACGAGGAGCAGGGCCGCCTCGACCTCCTCGTCAACGACATCTGGGGCGCCGACCATCTCTTCGAGTTCGGCAGCGCCCTGTGGGACCACTCCCTGGAGAACGGGCTGCGGCTGCTCAAGCTGGCGATCGAAACGCACGTCATCACCAGCCACCGCGCGCTGCCGCTGCTGATCAGGAACCCCGGCGGGCTGGTCGTGGAGGTCACCGACGGCACCGCCGAGACGAACGCCGAGTACCGCAAGGAATCGGGCTACTTCTACGACCTCGCCAAATGGACGGTGATCCGGATGGGGCTCGGGCAGGCCGCCGAGCTCGAACCGCACGGATGCACCGCCGTCTCGATCACGCCCGGCTGGATCCGTTCCGAGAACATGCTGGAGAACTACGGCGTCACCGAGGACAACTGGCTTGAAGGCGCCAAGAAGAGCCCGCACTTCGCCATCTCCGAGTCGCCCGCGTTCGTGGGGCGTGCGGTCGCGGCCCTCGCGGCCGATCCGGACCGGCACCGGTGGACCGGGCAGTCGCTGTCCAGCGGCGGGCTGGCGCAGGTGTACGGCTTCACCGACCTCGACGGCAGCCGCCCGGACGCCTGGCGCTACATCGCGGAGGTCGAGCGGGCGGGCAAACCCGCCGACACCACCGGCTACCGGTAGAGGGCGGCGAGCCGGGCGGCGGTCTCGCGCATGCGGTCCCGCAGCTCCGCCGGTTCCAGCACCTCGACCTCGGGACCCAGACGCAGCAACTCGGTCTGCGCGACGTCCGGCGACTCGACGGGCAGGCGGGTGGTGACCCAGCCGTGCTCGTCGGGTTCGCCCGCGTCCTCGGCGGCCCGTTGCGCCGCGTACGGCTCCACGTTGTACTTGAGCCGCCGCAGGCCCAGCGGGCTCAGCCGCACGGTGATCTCGTCGCGGAGCATGGACCGCAGGAACGCGGCCGCCTGTCCGGCCCAGTAACCGGGCAGATCGAAGCCCTCGTCGCGGTCGAACATCTCACCGACCGGCTCGACGGCCGTGATCCTTTCGACCCGGTAGGTGCGGTGGCCGTCGCCGACATGGCCGATCAGGTACCAGACCCCGTTCTTCAGCACGAGCCCATAGGGTTCGACGACGCGGGTGACCTCGTGCTGCTTCCGGTAGCGGATCTCCACGGTCTCGTCGCCCCACACCGCCTGCGCCAGCCGCTCCAGCAGCGGCGGCGGATCGGCGTTGCCGAACCATCCCGGCGCGTCCAGGTGGAAACGCTGCCCGGCACGCGCGGACGCGTCACGGAAAGGCGCGGGGAGAGCAGCCAGCACCTTGAGCTGCGCCGCCCCGACCGCGTCGGCCAGGCCCATGTCGCCGGCGGGCCCTGGCAAGCCCGACAGGAAGAGGGCCTCGGCCTCCTCGCGGCTCAACCCGGTCAGCCGCGTCCGGTAACCGCCGACCAGCCGGTAGCCGCCGTTGCGGCCCTGCTCGGCGTAGACGGGGACGCCCGCGGCCGACAGCGCCTCGACGTCCCGGTAGACGGTACGTTCGGAGACCTCCAGCTCCTCGGCCAGCTGCCCGGCCGTCATCGTGCCCCGGGCCTGCAGGAGCAGCACGAGTGAGATCAGCCGGGCGGCGCGCATGTGCCCATCTTGACGCAGCGCGGCAGGGGCTGCGACGCTGGCGTGGCTCAGTGGATGATCCACAGTTCCGGTCCGGAGCCGCCCCATGACCTCGCCGATCGCCCGTGACACCGTCGTCGACGCGCTGACCGAACGGCTGCGGGACGATGTGCTGAGCGGCCGCTATCCGCCCGGCTCGTACCTGCCGCCCGAACGTGAGCTGGCCGCCGCGTACGAGGTGACCCGGACCTCGCTCAAGCACGCCATCGTCCGGCTGGCCCAGGTGGGGCTCGTGGAGACCAAGCACGGCGTGGGCACCCGGGTCCGTGACTATGAGAGGCTCGGCGGCCCGGAGCTGCTGCCCCTGCTCGTCCGCACCGTCGGGCCCTCCTGGATGGGGGAGATCTTCGAGGTCCGGCGCGAGATCGGAGCGCAGGTGGCGGCCAAGGCGGCCGTGCACATCACCGGCGAGCAGCGCGACCGGCTCGTGGAGCTGGCCGCCCGGCTGCGCGGGGCTCCCGACGCCGGGTCGGCACAGCTGACCGAGTGCGAGATCCACCGGGTGATCGCCTCCGCGACCGGCAACCGGGTGTACGGGTTCCTGGTCAACGCGCTGCTCAACGCCTACCTGGAGGTCCGCGACGTCTTCCGGTACGCGTTCGCCGACCCGGAGGCCGCCGCCGACCGGATCGCCCCGCTCGTCGAGGCGTTGTGCGCGGGCGACCGGGACCGGGCTCGCGCCGCAGCCGACGCCTACTTGGCCGAGACCGAGCGGCTCATGCTCAATCCACCCCTTGCCGACCAGGTGATTCGCAATATCTGACAGCTTTGTGTCAGGAACACGGCTTTTGCCTGTTGTGGAGTCGTCCGGCCTTGTTAGCGTCTCGCGACATGGCGACCACCGAACACGAACTCTCCGGGGCCGCGGCGACAGCTGCTGACCATCAACGTGCCGATCATCAACGTGCCGACCGTCAGCGTGCCGATCACCGGCTGTCCCTGCACTCCTTCATCGACGCGCTGCCCAAGGTCGAGCTGCATGTCCACCTCGTCGGCTCGGCGTCGGTGCCGACCGTGCTGGAGCTGGCCCGGCGGCACCCCGGCGGCCCCGTGCCCACCGAAGAGGAGAGGCTCCGGCGCTTCTACAAGTTCATCGACTTCCCGCACTTCGCGAAGGTGTACGAGGCGGTCTCCAGCCTCGTGCGCACCCCTGAGGACGTCGCCACGCTGGTCCTCGGCACCGCCCGTGACCTAGCGGCCCAGAACGTCCGGTGCGTCGAGCTGACCGTCACCCCCTACACGCACCAGCGCATGGGCATGCCGATGCCCGCCATCACCGAGGCGTTGGACCTGGCGGTACGGCAGGCGCGGGATCTCTACGGCATCCAGGTCGCCTACATCTTCGACATCCCGGGTGAGTTCGGGGCGGAAGGCTGCCGCCAGACAGCCCGGCACGCACTGGAACACCCGCCGGAGGCCCTGATCGGCTTCGGCTTGGGCGGCATTGAGCAGATGCGCACCGCGATCCGCGACGAGATCCGCGAGGCCTTCCGCGCGGCGCGCGGCGCCGGGCTCCGCAGCCTGCCGCACGGCGGTGAGATGAGCGGCCCCGAGACGATCTGGGAGGTCATCGACGGCCTCGGCGCCGAACGGATCGGCCATGGCATCCGCTGCCTGGACGATCCGCGCCTGGTCGCCCACCTGCGCGAGACGCAGATCCCGCTGGAGGTCTGCCCCACCTCCAACGTCTGCACCGGGCAGGTCCCCGACATCGCCGCGCACCCGTTGCCGCGCCTGCTGGAGGAGGGACTGTTCGTCACCCTCAACAGCGACGACCCGCCGATGTTCGACACCACCCTCACCGGTGAGTACCGGGTGGCCGCCGACGTCTTCGGCTTCGGCCGGGAGCAGCTCGCCGCGCTCGCCCGGAACGCGGTCGCCGCCTCGTCGCTGGACGGGCCGGGCAAGCAGGCGATCGTCCAGGAGATCGACGCCGTCGCGTGAACGATCCCCCGCCCCGCGTCAGCCCCAGGCGAGCTTGCGCCAGGGGCTGCCGGGGTCCTCGACGAGGATCCGGTGGCCGGTGAGCGACCGGTCGTACCAGTCGCCGAGCTCGCCCTCGTCGAAGCGGAGCATGCGGCCGAGGATGTACCCGGCGGAGTAGTCCTCCCAGGACTTGTAGACCTTGGACGCGTAGTGGCCGGCGCGCAGCACGCAGTCCTCGGCGGTCTCGGTGTCGCAGTAGCCCGCGTTCAGTCCCCAGCGGGCCATGTTGACGGCGCGGCCGAAGTCATAGCCGAAGACGCTGTCCACGCGGGCCTCCGGCGGCAGCAGGCCGTCGATCCGGAACCGTTCCTCATACCGGGCGATCTGCCGGGCGAGCTGGACGAGCTCCTCGGTGGTCTCCACGGAGATCTGCTTCTCCTGGCACCAGCCCGCGATGGCCGAGTGCCAGGCGAGCGGATCCGTCATCCCGGCCGCGCGCCGGTCCAGGACGATCTGGATGGCCGGATCGCAGTTCTCGGCCGCCAGGAGCGCGTCCATCGCGCTCTTCCAGCTGTCGGTGCCGGTGATGCCCCAGTCGCGGGAGAGCAGCGTGCGGTTGTGCTCGGGGTCGCGGTCGGTGCCGGTGATGGTGTTCCACGCGACGCCGTTGCCGACGGCCAGGTGCGCGCCCACCGCGAGCGCGGCGGTGAGCCGTCCCCAAGTGGGAGCCTCGTGGTCGGTGATGAGGATGTCGTAGTCGCGGTCGGGACGCCGTTCGGCCTCCGCGAGGATGGCGGCGACCTGCTGGTAGCCGTCGCCGGCAGGCGGCATCTGGGCGAGCATGTCCCGCAGGGGCGCGACTGCCTCGCGCGCTCCGGCGTCGGCCACGATCAGGCGGGCCGCGTGGACCGCTGCCCGGTCGGCGCGCTTGTTGTCCTGCAGGGCGCGGAAGCCCGTCATCGCGCCCCAGGCACGCCGGGCCGCCTCGCCCGTCCGTCCGGCACCCGCCAGCACGTGGGCGGCCTGGCCGTCGAGGACGGCGCGCGCCTCGGCCGCGTCGCCGGGAAGCCCGCCCGCGGCCTGGTCGGCCCGGCCCAGCACGTGCAGCGCCTCGTCCGTACGGCCCGCGCCCTGTAACGCACGGGCCTCCCGGCCCCGCACGGCGACGGCCGAGGCCCGGTCACCGCCGGCCTCCATCGTGTCGGCGAGGGCGGCGAACGCGGCGGCGGCGTCCTCGAACCGTCCCTGCCGCTCGTACTTCCGCGCCTGGGCGAGCAGCTCGCCGGTGTTGTCGGCGGCCTGGTATGTCATGGGATCACACCGTACCGGCCGCGGTCAGGCCAGGGGCTCCACTTCGACGCGGGTGTCGTGGAAGACGGGGCCGCCGCCCAGGTCGGTATCGCGTTCGTCGACGACGGCGTTGGCGTTCGCCCCGCCGCCGAACTTGGCCCAGTGTCCCTTCGTGGTGCCCGCGACCCCCGGGCGCAGCCGGTCGGTCACCTCCACGGTCACCTCGAACGAGCCGCGCTCGTTGACGATCCGGGCGCGGTCGCCGGTGGCGAGCCCGCGCGCGGCGGCGTCGTCCGGGTGGAGCTGGACGGCCGGACCGCCCGACCGGCGGCGCAGCTCGGCGTTGTTGCCGAAGATCGTGTTGAGGAACGTGTGGGACGCGCCCGACACCAGCGCCAGGGGATAGCGGCGGGCCCGTTCGGGGTCCGCGACCTCGACCGGCGCGACGTAGGTGGGGAGCACCGGGTGCCCGCCGCCGGCCGCCCGCTGAGACCGGAACTCCAGGCGGCCCGAAGGCGTGGGGAACTCCTCCGCGTACGGCAGGAACGGCTCCGGCACGTTGAAGCGGACGAAGCCCTCCTTGCGGAGCCGGTCCAGCGTGATGCCGTCCAGCCACGGGTGCCCGGACGAGAGGAGCTGCTCGGCGATCTCCTCGTCGGAGTCGTACAGGCTCGGCTCGGTCAGACCCATCCGGTGCGCCAGCCGGCGGAACGTCTCGGTGCCGGACAGGCACTCGCCTGCGGGCTCCACGGCGGGCTCGTTCCACGCGAGGTAGAGATGCCCGTAGCCCGCGTTCAGGTCCTTGTGCTCGTGCTGCATCGTCGCGGGCAGCACGATGTCGGCGTAGTCGACGGTGTCAGTGGGGAACTGCTCCAGCACGACCGTGAACAGATCCTCGCGGGCCAGCCCTTCGCGGACCTTGTTCTGGTGCGGGGTGCTGCCAACCGGATTGGCGGCGATGACGAACAACGCCTTGACCGGCGGATCGTCCCGTTCGAGCAATCCCTCGCCCAGCCTGCTCATCGAGAGCGTGCGCACCGGGCCGGGCCGCAGGTCGTCACGGAACACCGCGGCCTGGTCGAGCTTGACGTGCTCGGACGTGGAGTAGCTGACCCCGCCGCCGCGCAGCGCCCAGTCGCCGGTCACGCCGGGGATGCCCGCGATGGTCCGCAGCGTCATGCCGCCGCCCGCGTTGCGCTGCAGGCCCATGGTGGCGCGGATGGCGGTCGGCCGGGTCCGCGCGATGCGCTCACCCAGAGCCACGATCGACTCGGCGGGGATGCCGGTGATCTCGGCGGCGCGGTCGGGCGGGAACTCGGCGATCCGGTCCCGGAACTCCTCCCAGCCCAGCGTGTGCTGGGCGAGGAAGTCCTCGTCCTGGGCGCCGAGGCCGACGACCACGTGGAGCAGGGCGAGGGCGAGCGCCCCGTCGGTGCCGGGCAGCGGCGCCAGGTGCTCGTCCGCCTGCTGGGCGCTACGGGTGCGCACCGGGTCGATGGCGACCAGATGGGCACCGGCCTGGCGGGCCTCCTGGATGAACTTCCAGACATGGTGTCCGCTGGTCAGAGGGTTCGAGCCCCAGAGGATGATCAGCTTGGCATGGGCGAGGTCCTCAGGGTCCATGCCCGCCGAGGAGCCCATTGCCTGCCTCAGGCCCTCGCTGCCCGCCCACGAGCAGATGTTGGGCGCGTGACCGGACGCGCCCAGCGTGTTGAAGAACCGGCGCCCCGGGGTACCGCCCAGGCCCTGGATGAAGCCCAGCGTTCCGGTGCCCCAATAGGGCCAGATCGCCTCGCCGCCGTGCTCCTCGACGACCCGGCCGAGCCGCGTCGCGATCTCGTCGAGCGCCTCGTCCCAGCTGATGCGTTCGAACCGGCCCTCGCCCTTGGCGCCGACCCGGCGCATCGGATGAAGGATCCGGTCGGGTGCCTCGGCGTGCTCCAGCCACCGGTTGACCTTGGTGCACAGCGCGCCCCGGGTGTACGGGTGGTCGGGATTGCCGCGCAGCTTGACCGCCTTGCCGTCCTTGACGGTCACCACCCACGAGCAGCCGTCGGGGCAGTCCAGCGGGCAGGCCCCCAGGACCTTCAACTCGGTGCCCATCAGACCTTCCCTTCGAACGTGTCGGCGAGGCGGACGTCACCATTGTGCTCGAAGACATCACGAGTGTCATCCTGAGACGGACATTACGTCGCGCCCAGAGCGGATCCTGTCGGCGGGCGGGACTAAGGTTGCCGGGGCGGTGAACCGAACGAGGAGGGGGAGATCCCGGTGGCGGTCGACGAGGTCGAGATCGAGTTTCGCAGTGACATGGTCGTCGAGCTGATCAAGTCCGCGGCGTCGGACGCCGACGTGCTGTGGGCGGCCCGCGTGTCCACCAAGGGCGAGAGCTCATTGGCGGAGATCGAGGCCGACCCCGAGCGCTCCAAGGGCCTGATCAACTTCCTGATGCGCGACCGGCACGGCACGCCGTTCGAGCACTCGTCCATGACCTTCTACATCAAGGCTCCGATCTTCGTATTTCGCGAGCACATGCGGCACCGCACCTTTTCTTACAACGAGGAGTCCGGCCGCTACCGCAAGCTCGACCCGGTCTTTTACGTCCCTGGCCCCGAGCGCAAGCTCGTCCAGGAGGGCAAGCCGGGCAAGTACGTCTTCGTGGACGGCACGCCCGAGCAGCACAAGCTGGTGACCGAGGCCACCAAGGAGAGCTACCGGCAGTCCTACCGCGCCTACCTGGAGATGCTCGAAGCAGGCGTGGCGCGTGAGGTGGCCCGCACGGTGCTGCCGGTCGGCCTCTACTCCTCGATGTACGCGACCTGCAACGCCCGCGCCCTCATGAACTTCCTCTCCCTGCGCACCCAGCGCGAGGACTCGGCGTTCCCCTCGTTCCCGCAGCGCGAGATCGAGATGGTCGCCGAGCAGATGGAGGAGCAGTGGGCGGCCCTCATGCCGCTCACCCACGCCGCCTTCGAAGCCAACGGCCGCGTCTGCCCCTAGCGCTCAGCGTCTGCCCATGCCGCTCAGCGGTCACAGGTAGTTGCTGATCTCGATCAGGTTGCGGTCGGGGTCGCGGAAGTAGACGCTGCGGATGGGGCCGGTCGCGCCGGTGCGTTCGACGGGCCCCTCCTCGATGCGCACGCCGTGCTCGGTGAGCTCCTTGGCGACCTGGTCGAGCGGGGTGGTGGCGATCAGGCAGAGGTCGGCGGTGCCCGGGAGGGCCTGGTCGGCCTTGGGCTTGAACTCGTGACCGGCCCGGTGCAGGTTGATCTTGCTCTGGCCGAACGCGAGGGCGTGGCGGCCGTCGCCGAACGAGACCGCCTCCATGCCCAGGACCCGGGTGTAGAAGTCGATCGTGGCGTCCAGGTCGGCGACGGTCAGTACCAGGTGGTCGAGCCTGTCGATGCGCATGCTCTCACCGTAGAAGCCGCGGAATAGATCTACAATGTAAAGGCGTCAGCCTCCGGAGACGGCGGGGAGGATGTAGACCTCGGCGTCCGGCACCAGCGGCGTCGCCAGCAACGCGAGGTCCCGCACGTTCGCGGGCCCGATGAACACGTTGACATGCGGCCGGAGCGCGCCCTGCTCGTCCCGTACGCGGCGTTCGACGACGGGCAGCTCGCGGCCGAGCGCGTCCAGAAGATCGCCCACCGTCGCCCCGTCGGGCAGCTCCACAGGGACGACCGGCCGGGCGCCGGCGAGGTCGCGCAGGGCTCCCGGCAGCCGGACCTCAACGGTGATCACGTTGTGGCCGCCCGCACGCAGAGGACGTCGGGCAGATGGCGGACGACCTCGGTCCACGACTCGCCATCGTCGCGGCTGGCGTAGACACAGCCGTCGCGGGTGCCGAAGTAGACCCCCGCCGGGTCGGCCTGGTCGGTGCACATCGCGTCGCGCAGGACGGTCGTGTAGCAGGGGTCCTCGGGGAGTCCCTTGCTCAGTGACCGCCAGGAGCCGCCCGCGTCGTCCGACCGGTAGACCTGCAGGCGATGGCCGGCGGGGCTGCGGTCTTCGGCGCCGTTGAGGGGCAGCACGTACACCGTGTCGGGCCGGTGCGGGTGGACGGCGATCGGGAAGCCGAAGTCGGCGGGGAGCCCCTCGTCGATGCGCGTCCACGAGGAGCCGGCGTCGTCGCTCCGGTAGACGCCGCCGTGATGCTGCAGGAAGAAGCGCCCTGGGCGCGACGGGTGCAGGTCCACCTTGTGCACGCACTGGCCGTACTCGGGGAACGCCTCGGCCTCGGGGAAGAAGTCCGCCTTGATGCCCTGGTTGTGCGGCGCCCACGTCGCACCGCCGTCGGTCGTCCTGTACACGCCCCCGGTCGAGATGGCCACGGTGAGCGTCCGGGGGTCCTCAGGGTCGGGCAGCACGGTGTGCAGGCACAGCCCGCCACCGCCGGGCTGCCAGGTAGGCCGGTGCGGATGGCCCCACAGGCCTTCGACGAGCTGGAACGTGTGCCCGCCGTCCTCGGACCGGAACAACGCCGCGGGCTCGACGCCCGCGTACACCACATCGGGCTCGGCCTCGGAGAAGCGCAGCTGCCAGATGTCGGCGAGGGTGGTCTCCGCCGACTCCGGGAAGGCGATCGGCGGCTCTTCGGCGTCCTTGGCGGGCTCGCTCCAGGTCTGCCCGAAGTCGTCCGAGGTGACGATCGAGATGCCCCAGAACGGGCTGTTGACGGCGGCCAGCATCCGGCCGCCGTCCGCGATCCCGATGGCGGTGACCGGAGTACTGGGGAAACGGAGGGGATCCGTCGTCCACTCTGCCCGGCCGTGCCGGCTGCGGGCGGTGAAGAGACCCTTCCGTGTGCCGATGACGAGTACGACGTCGTCCATGACGTTCTCCCCGGTGAGACCTGGTGTAACGCCATGCTGACACGCTGCTGGCCGCCTGGCCCAGCGACTCGTGGAACGAGATTGAGATCAGGGCCGCAAGACGGCCTGTGTTTGCGTGACCTGGGCGATCCGTTTGCCGTCGGCGTCGTGCAGGTCGGTCTGCACGACGATGGACGTGCGGCCGACATGGAGCGGCCGTGCCACGGCGTTCACGTGCCCGGAGCGGACGGCGCGGAAGAAGTTGGTCTTCGACTCCAGCGTGGTCGTGGACGTTCCCGGCTGCAGATTGAGGAACGCGCACGCGGCGCCCAGGGTGTCGGCCAGGGCCATCAGGGCGCCACCGTGCATCACACCGCCGGCGGTGCACCGGTCCGGGTCCCATGCCAGCCGCCCGGTGACCTCCTCGGGCCCCGCGGTGTCGATCTCCAGCCCCAGCGCGCGGGCGAACGGCATGGCATCGGCCAGCTGGCCGGGGGTGATCTCGGTGGTCATCATGCTCCTTGCGATCAGGGTTGAGATCACCTTCGTGGCCCGACCATGGCGGGGTCCATTACCTGGGAGGTAAAGCGGCGGGTGAGCGGCATTACGTGGAAGGTAATGGCTTCCGTGACGTGATGATCGGTAGCGTCCTGGACGTGACGACGATGACGACATCACTCAGCGACGTGCGGCCGATCGGGGAGCAACTGCGCGCCTGGCGCCAGCGGCGGCGGCTGAGCCAGTTGGAGCTGGCTTCGGCGGCCGACGTGTCGACCCGCCACCTGAGCTTCGTGGAGACGGGGCGTTCCGCGCCGAGCCGGGAGATGGTCCTGCGGCTGGCCGAGCATCTGGATGTGCCGCTGCGCGACCGCAACCTGCTGCTGGTCTCCGCGGGGTTCGCGCCGGTGTACGCCGAGACGCCGATGGAGGAACCACGGATGGACTCGGTGCGGTCGGCGCTGCGGCTCGTCCTGGAGGCGCACGAACCGTTTCCCGCGGTGGTCGTGGACCGGTTCTGGAACCTGATCGACGCCAACGGCGCCGCGGCCCTGTTCATGGAGGGTGCGCCGCCCGAACTGCTGGAGCCGCCGGTGAACGTGCTGCGGCTCAGCATGCATCCGGAGGGCATGGCCAGGAACATCCTCAACCTGGGGGAGTGGCGCGCTCACATGGTCGACCGGGTGCGCAGGCATGTGGCGCTCACCGCCGACGAGTCCCTCGCGCAGCTCTACCGCGAGCTGCGTGACTACCCGGGCACCGACCCGGTGGCCGAGGCCGTGGTGACGCCTTCCGGGAACGAGGTCGTGGTGCCGCTGCGGATGCGGGTCGGCGGCGAGGAGCTGTCGTTCATCGGCACGATCGCCACGTTCGGCACGCCGGTCGACATCACGGTCGCCGAGCTGGCCATCGAGTCGTTCTACCCGGCTGATCAGCGTACGACCGACTTCCTTCGCCGGCGCGCGGGCTGGTGAGCGGGCTGGTGAGCGGGACGGTGAGCGGGACTTCGACGGACTCTGCGGACTAGGACTTGCCGGGCTGGGAGTCCTCGGCGCCGAGGAGGTCGTGGTGGATGCGGGCCGGCGGCACGCCGAGCCGCTGGAGCTCGCCGACCGAACTCCGGATCATCTCGGTGGGACCGGACACGTAGACGTCGTGGTCCTCCCAGTCGTGGAATTGGCTGAGCACATCGGGTATCCGCCCCCGCATGCCGTCGTATCCGGGCTCCTCTGACACGACGGGGATCACCTGGAGCCAGGGATAGCTGGACTCCAGCAGACGCAGATCCGGCAGGTCGTACAGGCCGTGCTCGGCGCGCGCGCCCACCAGCAGGTGGATGTTGCGATGCCGTCCGGACATGATGACCTGCTCGGTCAGGGCCTTGAGGGGGGCCAGGCCGGTCCCTCCGGCGAGGAGCAGGAGGTCCCGATCGCCTTCCGGGTCGAGGGTCATGGTGCCCAGCGCAGGGCCGAGCAGCACGCTGTCGCCGGCCTTGGTGTCCCGGACCAGGCTGCCGCTGACCCAGCCGCCGGGCAGGGCCCGGACGTGCAGACGCATCATGCCGTCCGAGCGCGGCGCGTTGGCGATCGAGTAGGGCCGCCAGACGCGCGGCCACCGGGCGGCCTGCACCGTGACGTACTGCCCGGCGATGTACGGCAGCGGCTGGGCGGGCCGTACGGTCAGCACGGCCAGATCATGCGAGCGGCGGTCGTGGTCGTGGACTTCGGCCACCCACCAGGGCGGCGCCTGCGCGGCGTCCTCGTCGGCGGCGGCGAGCATCAGGCCGCTCGCCTCCTGGTAGGCGGCGGTCCAGGCGGCCTCCACTTCCGGGGTCCACTCGTCGCTGAACTTGCGCAGCGTCGCGATGAGCGCGGCCCCCACGGCCGGGTAGTGCTCCCGGAGCACCCCGAACTTGCGGTGATCACGGCTGAGCTGTGCGAGGTAGCCCGCGAGCGTACCGGGACTGTCCAGGCTCCATACGATCTTGGTGAGCGCGTGAAAGAGACGGTCGCGCTGGGCGTCCATTGCCGGTGGGAACATGGCGCGCAGCCGCGGATTCTCCGCGAATAGCCGCCCGTAGAAATAGGCAGCCGCCTTGTCGGCGGATGTCCCGAGTTGCGCGAAATTCTCTTTTATAAGGCGGGGTTCCAATGACATTTGCCAAGCTCGCCCCCCTGGCTTTGTCTCCGGTCCCTCGACCTTCCACGGCGTCTCCAACGCCCACGAGGTGCCCGGCCTGATGAGATTCTCGCACCCAAAGCCGCTGCTACTCAACCGTTTCGCGGCAAGGTACACGCTTGCCCACTATTAGTAATCACAGCATTATTCTCTGTAATTGCAATTGGGTGAAGAATACTGATCGGTATTCAATGTGGCGGGTTGCCCCGGGGGTGATCGTCGCGACGAATAACCCTTGTGGATCGCAAAATCCGGCACCACAAATGGGCCTGGAGATCGGCAAGGAAGGGGAAAGAGGAGGGAGGTGGAGGCGGTGGAAAAACTTCATCCTGGGTATGAAGTTTCCGAATTCATGCTCGGGGGAGGGGGTGGGCCTGCGTGGGCCGGGGGATTACGGCAAGCTGGGACGGGACCAGGCCAGGGGTGGGACGGTCCGAAAAGCGGGGTCATCCGTCATGATGGCCCTGGCGAACACGACGATTCGCCGCAGATCGGGTACCGAGCCGTGGCCAGTGCTCATCGAGGAGGGGGACACAGTCATGCGAGAGGCGACCCGCGGGGCCCCGGGCCCCCACGCCACCCCCGAGAAATCTCCGCCGCTCATCGGCATCACGACCTACCTCGAACCGGCCCGCTGGGGCGTGTGGGTCCGCGAAGCGGCGCTGCTGCCCGCGCCCTACGTGCGCGCGGTCGAACGTGCGGGAGGCGTTCCGGTCATGGTGCCGCCGATGGCCGGCCTGCGCGGGCTCGACAGCCTGGTCGGCGGGCTCGACGGCGTCATCCTCGCCGGGGGCGGGGATCTCGATCCGGAGCTGTACGGCGCGGAACGGCACGAGGCCACCGGGCCGCCCCAGCCGCAGCGGGACCGTTTCGAGCTCGCGCTCGCCCGCGCGGTGGTGGACGCCGACCTTCCGTTCCTGGCCATCTGCCGGGGGATGCAGGTCCTCAACGTGGCCCGCGGCGGGGCGCTGATCCAGCACCTGCCCGAGGCCGTCGGCCATGAGAGGCACGCCCCCGATGCGGGACTGGTGGGCAGGCACGGGGTGCAGATCAGCGCGACCAGCACGATCGGCAAGATCCTCGGGGACGCGGCGGAGGTGCCGACCTACCACCACCAGGCGGTCAGCCGGCTGGGCAAGGGCCTGGTCGCGGTCGCCTGGGCCGAAGACCAGGTCGTCGAGGCGGTCGAGCTCCAGGGCCACCGGTTCGGGCTCGGCGTGCAGTGGCACCCCGAGGAGGGGGATGACCGCCGCCTGTTCGAGGCCCTGATAGCCGAGGCGTCCGGCCGCTGATCACTCGGCCGCTGATCACTGTCCAGGCCGCTGATCATTGTCCCTCCCGGTGGGTAGATTTCGTGCCACACCGCCCGCCGGAGGTCGCCGCATGCCCCTGCATCCGCAGACCGCGAGATTCCTCGAAGACGTCCGTGCCCTGACCGCGTTCGCCGGACCCGAGCCCACGATCGAGGACATGCGCCGCGCGCTGGGTCTCTCGTTCTTCAGCGAACGGCGCGATCTGCCGCAGGTGATCGACACGACCGTCCCGGCCGCGGGCGGACCGGTGCCCGTGCGCCTCTACCGCCCCGTGCCCCCAGGCGGCCCGCCCCTGCCCGCCGTCGTCTACTTCCATGGCGGCGGGTGGGTGATCGGTGATCTGGAGTGCGTGGACGCCGCCTGCCGCGAGCTGGCTGCGCGCGCCCGCTGCGCAGTGATCAGCGTGGACTACCGGCTCGCGCCCGAGCATCCCTTCCCGGCGGCCGTGGAGGACGCCTGGGCGGTGACGGCCGGCGTCGTGCACGATCCCGAGCCGTACGGTGTCGATCCGCGCGCCGTCGCCGTGGCCGGCGACAGCGCCGGCGGCAACCTGGCCGCCGTGGTCTCCCTGCTCGCCCGTGAACGCGCCGTGCGGCTCGTCCACCAGCTGCTCGTCTACCCGGTCACCGACACCGCCATGGACACCGCCAGCCATGCCGAGTTCGCCACGGGATACGGCTTGGACGGGCCGGCGCTGGGCCGATTCATGGAGCTCTACCGCGGCGCCGCCGATCCCGCCGACCCGAGGATGGCGCCGCTGCGCGCGCCCGACCTGTCCGGGCTCGCCCCCGCCACGGTCATCATCGCCGAATACGACATCCTCCGCGACGAGGGCGAGGCCTACGCGCGCAAGCTGCGGGCGGCCGGAGTCCCGGTCGAACTCCGCCGTTTCGAGGGTGTCGTGCACTCGTTCTTCCTGCTCCCCGAGATCTTCGATGCCGGTGTCGAGGCGATGGAGTTCGCTGTGCGACGATTGCGCGCGGCATTCGACGACGCGATCTCCGGGGAGATGGGTGCGGCATGAGCAGCGGCGTGAGTGACGACCTGGCACGGGACGATGCGGCTGACGACGGCCTGGCACGGTACGCGGCGTACGAGCGGCTGAAGATCGACTGGGCGGCGCCGCGGGTGCTGCGCGTCACGATCAGCAGCCCGGGCAAGCTCAACGCCGTCGACACCGTCGGGCACCGTGAGCTCGCCGGGATCTGGCGTGACGTCGACGCCGACGACCGGGTGCGCGCGGTGGTGGTGCGCGGCGAGGGCACAGCGTTCTGCGCGGGCGGCGACCTCGCCATGATCGAGGAGATGATGACCGACCACGCGGTCCGCACCCGGATCCTGCGTGAGGCCCGCGACATCGTCATGAACATCATCGAGTGCGGCAAGCCGGTCGTCAGCGCGATCCAGGGGCCCGCCGTCGGCGCAGGGCTGGCCGTGGCGCTGCTGGCCGACATCTCGGTCGCCGGGCGCACGGCCAAGCTGCTCGACGGCCACACCCGCCTCGGCGTCGCGGCCGGCGACCACGCGGCGATCATCTGGCCGCTGCTGTGCGGGATGGCCAAGGCCAAGTACTACCTGCTGCTCAACGACGTCCTCACCGGCGAGGAGGCCGAGCGCATCGGGCTCGTCAGCCTCTGCGTGGCCGACGACGAAGTGCACGAGCGGGCACTGGAGATCGCCGGGCGGCTCGCCGACGGCGCCGCCGAGGCGGTGCGGTTCACCAAGCACGCGCTCAACAACTGGCTGCGCATGGCCGGGCCGGCCTTCGACGCCTCGCTCGCGCTGGAGTTCCTCGGATTCACCGGAGCCGACGTCCGCGAGGGCGTCGCCGCCATCCGGGAAAAGCGGCCCGCCCAATTCGGCTGATCTCGTTCGGGGTGCCGTGCTCAGGATTCCGGGGCGCTGACCGTCGGTTCGTGGTGCACCTTGAAGTTGACCGAATTGGCGATGAAGCACATCTCGTGGGCCCGCTCGTGAAGGGCGACGGCGCGATCGGCGTCCGCCGGGTCGGTGACCGTCACGTGGGGCCGCAGCACGACCTCCTGGAAGTGGCCGCTGCCGTTGGGCGTCTCCAGCATCGTCCCGTACGGGCGGTCGACGTACGCCGTGACGGTGATCTTGGCGCCCACGCACAGATGCAGGTACCACAACATGTGGCACTGCGACAGGGCGGCGACCATCAGCTCCTCGGGGTTCCAGCGTTCGGGATCACCGCGGAACGCGGGATCGGCGGAGCCGGGGATGCCGGGTTTCCCGGCGGCGCTCACGTCGTGGTCGCGTCCGAAGGCCCGGTATCCGCTGGTGCCCGTGCCCGAATTGCCGGTCCAGGTGACTTCCAGTGCGTAGTGGTGCGTTTTCGGCATGCAGCCTCTCTTCCTCAGCGCCCGCAACGAAGGACTACCCCGCCGAGATACGGGTGGTGGCCCTCCGATGTCGTCCTCAAGAGGCCAAACTAGTGCCATGAACCGCTTGCGGTTCAGTAGGACTTGGGCAAGCCGAGCTCATGCTGGGCGATGTGGGCGAGGACGAGCTCCTCGGCGACCGGGATGTTCTTGGCGATGCGCGCGTCGCGGAACATGCGGGCCACCGGGTACTCCAGCGAGTACGCCATGCCGCCGTGCGTCTGGAACGCCCGGTCGGCCGCCTGCCACGCCGCGTCGGCGGCGGTGAGCTTGGCGATGTTGGCCTCCGAGCCGCACGGCCGGCCCTGGTCCCAGAGCCACGCCGCCTTGTAGGTCATGAGGCGGGCCAGCTCGACCTGCGCCTTGATCTTGGCGAGCGGGAAGGCGACGGCCTGGTTGGCGCCGATGGGCTTGCCGAACGGGGCACGGTCGCGCGCGTAGTCGCAGGCGACCTGGAGCACGAGCTCGCCGAAGCCCACGCCGCTGGCCGCCGCGAGGATGCGCTCGGGATTGAGGATGTCCCACATCACGGCGAAGCCCTGGTCCACGTGCCCGAGGACGCGCTCGGCCGGGACCCGCACGTCGTCCAGGAACACCATGCTGGACGCGACGGTGTTGGTGCCGAGCTTGGGGATCGGCTGGTAGCTGAGCGTGCCCTGGGCGATCGCCTCCTTGATGTCGACGAGGAAGACCGTGAAGCCGGCCGTACGCGGCTCGGCCTCGGCCGCCGGGATCGTCCGGGCGACCAGCACCAGGAAGTCGGCGCGCTCCACCCCGGAGATCCAGATCTTCTGGCCGCCGACCAGGAAGTGATCACCCTCGCGGCGGGCCTGGGTGGTGATGTTGATGGCGTTGCTGCCCGCGTCGGGCTCGGTGATGGCGAAGCAGGTCTCGATCTCGCCGGACACGATCTTCGGCAGGAACTCGCGTTTCTGCTCCTCGGTGCCGTGCCGCATGATGGTCAGCCCGCCGAAGGCCGGGGTCAGCAGGTACATGAACGAGGCCGCGCCGCCCGCGCCGCCGGCCGCCAGGCTCTCCAGCGCGACCGACAGCTCCAGCAGCCCCTGGCCGGCGCCGCCGTACTCCTCCGGAACGGCGAGGCTGTGCCAGCCGCCCTGGACGAGCTCCTGCCAGACCTCCTCCGGCCAGCGCTTCTCCGCGTCGCACCGGTCCCAGTAGGCCTGGTCGTACTTCCCGGCGATCGCCCGCACGCCCTCCTGGACCGCGATCGCGCTCTCGGGCAGGTTGAAGTCCACTGCGCCTCCTCCGCAAGCCGTTCTCCCCAGACCGTAGCCGACCCGGTAAGCGGTCACTGACATCACACCCCTCTTCGCGCCATGCCATACGGTTTGGTATGTTCGTGCCATACCAAACGGTATGGAATGGTGAGGGCATGGCGAGCAGACGAGACTGGCTGGACGCGGGCCTGGCGATCCTGGCGGAGCGGGGCGCCCCGGCGCTCACGATCGAGCGGCTCACTGGGCGGCTCGGGCTGACCAAGGGGTCCTTCTACCACCACTTCAAGGGGATGGGCGGCTACAAGACCGCGCTGCTCGCCCACTTCGAGGCGGAGTCGACGACCCTTTTCATCGAGCTCACCGAGGCGGACCCGCACGCCCCGGCCCTGACCCGCCTCCAACGGCTCCTCGACCTGGTCGTCGACAAGGACGACTACGGCCCGGAGTTGGAGGTGGCGGTCCGGGCCTGGGCACAGCAGGACGCCGAGGCGCGCGAGCTCCAGGAACGTGTTGACCGCACCAGGGTCGACTACCTGCGTGCCCTCTGGCAGGAACTCACCGGCGACCCGGACGAAGCCGTCCGGGTCGCGAACCTCTTCTACATGATCACGATCGGGGCGGAGCACGTCATCCCGCCGCTGGAGAAGGCCGATCTGCGCTGCCTCTTCGAACACACCTTGCGCCTCGCCGCCGGCGACCGCGCAGCCGACCCCTCACAGGAGGACGCCCCATGAACACCCTCAACCGCCGCGTTCCCCGGCCGGCCGTCATCCCCTGGCTCATCATCGGAATCGCGATTCTGCACACCGTCTACGCGTTCGTCGCCTTGGCCGGAACCTGGGGCGACATCTTCCAGGACGGCGTTTTCAACGCGGTCAGCGGCGACCCCGAACGCGAGGCCGCCCTCTGGTTCTTCTACGCGGGCATCGGCTTCATGGCCATCGGCACGTTCGCCTACCGTGCGATCCACACCACCGGCCGTCTGCCCCTCCAGGTGGGCGTCTACCTGCTCCTGATCGGCGGGACCATGGTCGTCATCATGCCCGCCTCCGGAGGGATCCTCGTCCTCGTCGCCGGCGCCCTGTCCCTGGCAGCCGCACGCCTCACCGCCGCCGACACCCGCTGATCACCCCTTGACGGTGAGGAGGGGGCGGAGCTCGGCGACCGGGTCGGCGACGCCCCCCGCCGCCAGGCCGGCGACGACGGGGCCGATGTCCTTGTACGCCCAGGGCGCCTCCTGCTTGAGATCGCGGCGCCACGCCGCCATCACGTCGGACCGCCGCGCCACCATGGGGTCGCGGTGGTCCAGCGGGGTGACCACACGGAAGTCCCGCAGGAATGCGTCGAGCTCGTCGTCACCGGCGCGCGCCGTCGCCCCGCGCGGAACGCGCCGCCCGGCGCCATGGCAGGCGCTCGCCAGCGTCCGCGGGTTGCCGTGGCCGCGGAGCACGTAACTCGCCGCCCCCATCGAGCCGGGCACGATCACCGGCTCGCCCCACATCGCGTACGGGCCGTCCGCGGTCTCGGCGAAACCACCAGCGGGCGTCGCGCCCTTGCGGTGCACGACACGATCGCCGTCCCGCCAGAAGAGGTTGTGCGGCGCGTCGTACAGCAGGCGCGCCGACAGCTCGCCGCACTCGGCCGCCAGGCCCGCCCGCATCGTGAGGGCGAGAAAGAACCGGTTGCCGACCGCGAAGTTCGCGGCGTTGCCGAAGGCGTCGAGGTAGGGGCGCCGCGCAGGCTCAGACCCTTCGTCAAGGGGGAACGGCAAGATCCCGTTCCGTGGCCGGGGCAAGCCGGACGGCCAGCTCGCGCGGAGGCGGTCGAGCGCGGTGGCATTGGCCTGGTGTCCCAGCGACAGCGAGCCGCTGTGCGCCATCACGACGACCGTTCCGGGGGACAGCCCCCATGCGTGGGCGGCGCCGGCGTCGTGCACGGCCGAGACGTACTGCAATTCGACGAAGTGGTTGCCGCCGCCGATGCCGCCGATGATGCTGTCGTGGCTCGCGCCGCCCGCGCTGCCGATCCAGTCCGCGAACGCCTCGGCGGTGGCCGCAGGGAAGGCCGGCGCGTGCATCCGGTCGAGGGAGTCGTCGGCGTCCTCCGGCTGGACACCCGGCCAGCGGGCGTCGCCTGTGAGCAGCAGCCCCGGCAGACCGTCGCGCAACAGGGCCTCGCGCTGGGCCGGGGTGAGCGCGATCCGCCGGCCGCCCTCGAAGAACAGATGCCGGAGGCGGCGTTCGAGCGCGTCCAGCCGGGGGCGCACCCGGTCGGCCTGGAGCGAGGTGATCTCCAGCCGCATGCCGCAGTTGATGTCGTTGCCGACGGCCTGGGGGAGCAGCGCGTGCTCGGTCTCCAGGACCGTGCCGATCGGGATCCCGGCGCCCTTGTGGAGGTCGGGCGTCAGGGCGACCCGGGTGATGCGCGCGCCGGGCGCGACCCGGGCGAGCGTGTCGGCGGTCTCGAGGAGGGTGAGCACCTCGTCGACGGCGGCGGGTTCGAGCGGGACGTCGGGGCCGGCGCAGATCTCGACGGGGATGTCCCAGGGGTTGGGAAGGCGGAGCCAGGCGTCGTCGACGCGGACGAGCCGGTGGTCCTGGCGAGCAGGCATGGATGGTCGAGCAGGCATGGATGGGCGAGCAGGCATGATGACGAAGATCCTTCGGGCTGCTGGAAGCGCGGCGGAGCGCGCGAAAAGGAGACGGGAAAAGAGAGAAGGGCGGGTGGCTCCCCGCCTGGGGCCTCGGGTTCAGCAGCCGCGAGGTCGGAGGCGAATGTAGCGCGCGCTGGGCGGCGCGCGCCAGCGGTTATCGGCTTCCGGGGAGGTCCAGATAGCGCGTGACCATGCGGGCGATCAGATCGGCCACCTGGTCGGGGGGTTCGGTGGGCAGCACGATGTGGCTCATCGTCAGCCTGACCGCGGCCTCGGCGATCTCGGCGAACGCATCGCGGTCGAGCTCCGGCCATTCGGCCAGGGCGTGCTCGATGATGCGGGTCCGCGCGGTGAACAACACGGGCTCGGCCTGGGTGGTGAGGAGGGGGAGCAGCTCGTCGCCGCCGGCGCCGGTCAGCACCACCTTCGAGATCGGGTCGTCGGCGGACAGCTCCAGCGTGAAGCGCACCGCGGCGGCGACGGCGGAGTAAAGGTCGTCGCTGTGCTCGGTGAGGATCCTGTCGATGCCGTCCAGGTACCGGTCGTTGTCGCGCATGACCACCGCCTGGGCCATGCCCCACTTGTCGCCGAACTCGTTGTAGACGGTCTGCCTGCTCACGCCCACGGCGACGGCGACGTCCCGCATCCGCACACCCCGGTAGCCGCGCTGGACGAGGAGCTCGGCGGCGGCGTCCAGCAGGGAGTCACGGAGCGAGGGCCGGAGGGAGCCACGGTCTCCGGGCATGCGAGGCCCTCCCTTCCTGTCCGTTCGCCGGTGACCATTATCGTCGGCACATGGTCAAAGATGACTACCTGTCACTGAATCGTGCCCTGTGGGACGAACGCGTACCGATCCATGTCGCCAGCGACTTCTACGACGTGGCCGGATTCCGCGCGGGGGCGTCCAGCCTGCGGGACTTCGAGCCCGCCGAGATGGGTGACGTGACCGGGCGCCGGCTGGTCCACCTGCAGTGTCACTTCGGGCTCGACACGCTCTCGTGGGCTCGCCGGGGAGCCGTGGTGACGGGTCTGGACTTCTCCCAGCCGGCGGTCAAGGCCGGGCAGGAACTGGCCGCCGAGTTCGGCTTGCCCGCGCGGTTCGTGGCCGCTGACGTGTACGACGCCGTCGAGGCGCTGGGGGAGACGTACGAGATCGTCTACACGGGCCTGGGCGCGCTCGTGTGGCTGCCGGACGTCGAGCGGTGGGCGCGGACCGTGGCCGGGCTCCTGGAGCCGGGCGGCTTCCTCTACCTCGTCGAGTTCCATCCGTTCGGTGACGTCCTGGACGATGAGGACGGCCGGACCGTCGCCTACGACTATTTCGACCGGTCGCCGCAGGTCTGGGACGTGCAAGGCAGCTACACCGACCCGGACGCGGACACGGCCAACACCACGTCGGTGCAGTTCGAGCACGGGATCGGCGATGTCGTCAGCGCGCTCGCGGCGGCCGGGCTGCGGGTGGAGTTCCTGCACGAGTTCGACTACACGCTCTCCCAGCGTTACCGGTCGCTGGAGCGGGAGGGCGCGGTCTACCGCCTCCCCGCCGGGCGGCCCCGGGTGCCTCTGATGTACTCCTTGAAGGCGGAAAAGCCTGGCGCGTCCTGATCTGGGAGGGTCATGAACGGCATCCTGGTGGCCAACCGCGGTGAGATCGCCGTACGGGTGATGCGTGCGGCGGCCGAGCTGGGCATCAGGACGATCGCCGTCCACACCCGAGACGACGCCACGGCTCTGCACACGCGGCGGGCCGACGAGGTGCGCGAGCTGCCCGGGGAGGGCGCCGCCGGCTACCTGGACGCGGACACGATCCTGGCCGCGGCCAAGGACTGCGGCGTCTCCGCGATCCATCCCGGGTACGGGTTCCTGAGCGAGAACGCCTCGTTCGCGGCGCGGTGCGCCGACGCCGGGCTGACCTTTGCCGGGCCGCGGCCTGAGCTGCTGGAGCTGTTCGGTGACAAGACCCGGTCCCGGCAGGTCGCCGCCGAGCTCGGCGTGCCGGTGACCCCGGGCACGAGCGGGTCCACCTCGCCGGCGGACGCGCAGGCGTTCGCGGCGGCCCACGGGCCGGTGATGCTCAAGGCGATCGCCGGAGGCGGCGGACGCGGCATGCGCGTCGTCGAGAGCGCCGCCGAGCTGCCCGAGGCGTACGAACGTTGCCGGTCCGAGGCGTTCGCCGCGTTCGGCAATGGCGATCTCTACGTCGAACGGTACGCACCGCACGCCCGGCACATCGAGGTGCAGATCGTGGGTGACGGCTCCGGTGCCGTCACCCACCTGTGGGAACGCGACTGCAGCATCCAGCGGCGGCACCAGAAGCTCATCGAGATCGCGCCCGCCCCTTCGCTCGCCGCCGGACTTCGCGACCGCATCCTCGGCGCGGCGACGACGATGGCGGCTCACGTGCGGTACGGGAGCCTCGGCACGTTCGAGTTCCTCGTCACAGGCGAGGAGTTCTGGTTTCTGGAGGCCAACCCACGCCTGCAGGTCGAGCACACCGTCACCGAAGAGATCACCGGTGTCGACCTTGTGAAGACGCAGATCCGCCTGGCGCGGGGAGAGAGCCTCGCCGACCTCGGACTGGTGCGCCCGCCTGCGCTGACCGGATGCGCGCTGGAGGTACGGGTCAACACCGAGACGCTTGATCCCGACGGCACGCCCAGGCCGGAGGCGGGCACGCTCAGCGGTTTCAGCCCGCCCATGGGGCCCGGCGTGCGCGTCGACACCCACGGCTACACGGGCTACCGGACGAGCCTGCGGTACGACTCGCTGCTGGCCAAGGTCATCGTCCGCGCGGAGGACTTCCCGGCCGCAGTGGCCAGGGCGACCGGCGCGCTCAGCGAGTTCGAGATCGCGGGAGTGTCGACGACCGTGCCGCTGCTCCAGGGGATCCTGCGGCACCCGGCGTTCGCCTCCGGCACGTTCGACACCGGATTCGTGGCCGAGCACCTCGCCGAGCTGCCGACGACCTCGGAACGGCCCGCCGCCGTTCCCGCTGCACCCGGCATGGTCGCGGTGGCCGCGCCGCTCCAGGGCACGGTGGTCAGCGTGGACGTGGCCGAGGGCGATCTCGTCCGGGCGGGGGCACCCGTGGTGATCCTCGAAGCCATGAAGATGGAGCACGTCGTCCGTGCCGCCGAGTCGGGCCTCGTCCAGGCGCTCGCCGTCACGCCGGGCCAAACCGTCACCGACGGCGCCCCGCTGCTCTTCATCGAACCCGCGGAGACCGGCGGCGATCACGCCGACGACGAAGCCGAGATCGACCTGGACGAGATCCGCGACGACCTGGCCGAGGTTCGGCGGCGCCACGACATCGGCCTGGACGCCTCACGCCCCGAGGCCGTCGCGCGGCGGCACGCGCGCGGCCACCGGACCGCCCGCGAGAACATCGGTGACCTCTGCGACCCCGGCACCTTCACCGAGTACGGCGCGCTCGCCATCGCCGCCCAGCGCCAGCGGCGTTCCCTGGAAGACCTCATCGAACGGACCCCCGCCGACGGCATGGTCTGCGGCGTCGGCGACGTCAACGGGCACCAGTGCGTGATCATGTCCTACGACTACATGGTGCTGGCCGGGACGCAGGGCTACCAGAACCACCGCAAGACCGACCGGATGCTGGAGCTCGCCGAACGCCGCCGCCTGCCCCTCGTGCTCTTCGCCGAGGGCGGCGGCGGGCGGCCCGGCGACACCGACACCACGACCGTGTCCGGCCTGGACGTCATGAGCTTCCACGCGATGGGCCGCCTGAGCGGGCTGGTCCCGCTCGTCGGCATCGCGTCCGGCCGCTGCTTCGCGGGGAACGCCGCGCTTCTCGGCTGCTGCGACGTCATCATCGCCACCCGCGACGCCAACATCGGCATGGGCGGCCCCGCGATGATCGAGGGCGGCGGCCTGGGCGTCTTCCGTCCCGAGGAGATCGGCCCTGCCGCCGACCAGGTGCCCAACGGCGTCATCGACATCCTCGTCGAGGACGAGTCCGAGGCCGTGGACGCGGCCAAGCGCTACCTCTCCTACTTCCAGGACACGCGTCGTCACGACCGGCAAGCCTCGTGGACCTGCGACGACCAGCGCCTCCTCCGCCACCTCATCCCCGAGAACCGCCTCCGCGCCTACGACGTCCGCCGCGCCGTCGAGCACCTGGCCGACACCGGTTCGGTGCTCGAACTCCGCCGCGGCTTCGGCGCCGGCATCATCACCGCCCTGATCCGCGTCGAGGGCCGCCCCATGGGGCTGATCGCCAACAATCCCGTGCACCTCGGCGGCGCCATCGACCGCGACGCGGCCGACAAGGCCGCCCGCTTCCTGCAGCTCTGCGACGCCCACGGCCTCCCGGTCGTCTCGCTCTGTGACACCCCGGGCTTCATGGTCGGCCCCGACGCCGAACGCACCGCCACCGTCCGGCACTTCAGCCGCCTCTTCGTGATCGGCGCCAACCTCCGCGTCCCGATCGTCACGATCGTGCTGCGCAAGGGTTACGGCCTCGGTGCGCAGGCCATGGCGGGCGGCAGTTTCAAGGCGCCGCTCGCGACCGTCGCCTGGCCGACCGGCGAGATCGGCGGCATGGGCCTGGAAGGCGCGGTCCGCCTGGGCTTCCGTAAGGAACTCGAAGCCGCCGAGGACCCCCAGGCACTCTTCGAGCAGATGGTCGCCGCGGCCTACGAGCATGGAAAGGCGCTCAACGCGGCCTCGGTCTTCGAACTCGACGACGTCATCGACCCCGCCGACACTCGCCGCTGGATCACCACGGCCTTCGCCGGCGCGGAACTCCCCACGACCCCCCGCCCCTGGATCGACACATGGTGAACGCCGGCGCAGGGTGACCCCCTGCGCCGGCGTTCAGACGGACGTCCTGATCAGCGGAGCGTGATCAGCGGAGCGTGATCAGGCGAGGTCGAACCGGTCGAGGTTCATGACCTTGTCCCACGCCGCGACGAAGTCGGTCACGAACTTCTCCTTCGCGTCATCGCTCGCGTAGACCTCCGCGAGCGCGCGCAGCTCGGAGTTCGAGCCGAAGACGAGGTCGGCGCGGCTGGCGTTCCACGTGACCTTGCCCGTGGCGTCGCGGCCCTCGAACGTGGTCGCGTCCTCCGACGTCGCCTTCCACGTCGTGCCCAGCTCGAGCAGGTTGACGAAGAAGTCGTTGGTCAGAGTCCCGGGGTTCTCGGTGAGGACGCCGAGCGGCGACTGCTGGTAGTTCGCGCCGAGGACGCGGAGGCCGCCGACGAGGACCGTCAACTCGGGGGCGCTCAGGGTGAGCAGGTTCGCCTTGTCGAGCAGCAGGTACTCGGCCGGCAGGCGGTTGGCCTTCCCTTGGTAGTTGCGGAACCCGTCGGCCTTCGGCTCAAGGGCGGCGAACGACTCGGCGTCGGTCTGCTCCTGCGAGGCGTCCACGCGGCCCGGAGTGAAGGGGACCGTCACGTCGAGACCGGCGTCCTTGGCGGCCTTCTCGACGGCCGCGCCGCCGGCGAGCACGATCAGGTCGGCGAGCGAGACCTGCTTGCCGCCGGTCTGGGCGGCGTTGAAGGACTGCTGGATGCCTTCCAGGGTGCGCAGCACCACCGCGAGCCGGTCGGGCTCGTTGACCTCCCACGCGCTCTGCGGCTGGAGGCGGATGCGGGCGCCGTTGGCGCCGCCGCGCTTGTCGCTGCCGCGGAACGTCGAGGCCGACGCCCACGCGGTGGACACCAGCTGGGACACCGACAGGCCGGACGCGAGGACCTGGGCCTTGAGGGAGGCGACGTCGTCGGCGTCGATGAGTTCGCCCGTCACGGCGGGCAGCGGGTCCTGCCAGATCAGCGTCTCGGCGGGGACCTCCGGGCCGAGGTAGCGCACGACCGGGCCCATGTCGCGGTGGGTCAGCTTGAACCACGCCCGGGCGAAGGCGTCCGCCAGCTCGTCGGGGTGGTCGAGCCAGCGCCGCGTGATCTGCTCGTAGACCGGGTCGACGCGCATCGAGAGGTCGGTCGTCAGCATCGTCGGGGCGACGCGCTTGGACGGGTCGTGGGCGTCGGGGACGGTGTCGGTCCCGGCGCCGTCCTTCGGCCGCCACTGGTTCGCGCCGGCCGGGCTCTGGAACAGCTCCCACTCGTAGCCGTACAGGGTCTCCAGGAAGCTGTTGTCCCACTGGGTCGGGGTGGGCGTCCAGATGCCCTCCAGACCGCTGGTGATCGCGTCGGCGCCCTTGCCGGTGCCGAAGGTGCTCTTCCAGCCGAAGCCCTGCTCCTCGATCGGGGCGGCCTCGGGGTCGTCGCCGACGTGCTCCGACGGGCCGGCGCCGTGGGTCTTGCCGAACGTGTGGCCGCCGACGATCAGGGCCGCCGTCTCCTCGTCGTTCATCGCCATCCGGCGGAACGTCTCACGGATGTCGCGGGCCGCGGCCAGCGGGTCGGGGTTGCCGTTCGGGCCCTCGGGGTTGACGTAGATGAGGCCCATCTGGACGGCGCCCAGCGGGTCCTCCAGCTCACGGTCGCCGGTGTAGCGCTCGTCGGCGAGCCAGGTGGTCTCGGGGCCCCAGTAGACGTCCTCGTCGGCCTCCCAGACGTCCGCACGGCCACCGGCGAAGCCGAAGGTCTCGAAGCCCATCGTCTCCAGGGCGACGTTGCCGGTGAGGATCATGAGGTCGGCCCACGAGAGGCTCTGGCCGTACTTCTTCTTGACCGGCCACAGCAGCCGGCGCGCCTTGTCCAGGTTGCCGTTGTCCGGCCAGCTGTTGAGCGGAGCGAAGCGCTGCTGGCCCGCCCCGGCGCCGCCGCGGCCGTCGCTGATGCGGTAGGTGCCCGCGCTGTGCCACGCCATCCGGATCATGAACGGGCCGTAGTTGCCGAAGTCGGCAGGCCACCAGTCCTGGGAGGTCGTCAGGACCTCCGCGATGTCGCGCTTCACGGCCGCGAGGTCGAGGTTCTGGAAGGCCTCGGCGTAGTCGAACTCCTCGCCGAGCGGGTTGGCCACGGCGGGGTTCTTGGCAAGAATCTTCAGATTGAGCCGCTCCGGCCACCACTGGCGGTTTCCGCCGCCCTGAGTCGGGTGCGGTGCGCGCCCGTGCGCGACCGGGCAGCCGCCCGCGCTCTCCGGCTTCTCGTCTGTGACGATTGCGTCGTGGTTCTCGGTCATGGGAATCCTTCCGGACCAGGGGATCGGAGCTCAGGAACTGCGAGTGGTGGAACAGTCGGGGCACAGGCCCCAGTAGGTGACCTCGGCCTCGTCGATCGAGAAGCTCTGGTCGTCGGACGCGGTCAGGCAGGGCGCCTCCCCGACCGCGCAGTCGACGTCGGCGACGACACCGCACGACCGGCACACGACGTGGTGGTGGTTGTCCCCGACGCGGGACTCGTAGCGGGCCACGGAACCGGACGGCTGGATGCGGCGCACCAGCCCCGCGGTCGTCAAGGTGTGCAGGGAGTCGTAGACGGCCTGGTGGGACACCGTCGGGAGATCCTCACGCACGGCACGGATGATCAAATCCGTGTCGGCGTGCGGATGCGCGTACACGGCGCTCAGCACGGCGACCCGAGGGCGGGTCACCCGCAGCGCGGCGCCGCGCAGCAGCTCCTGGAAATCCGAGGTCATGGCCACGGGAGACAGGTAAGCCCATTTTCTTGAATGAGTCAAGACAAGCGCTCGGAGCGGCGTGGCCCGGGCCCCCAAACGATCCGATGCCGGTTTCCCTCGCCTTCTATGGGTGAGAAACGGGACGTCGCGGAGCGAAAGGGGACGGCATGGCCGAGCGGAAAGGGCGGGCGCTGGTGCTCGCGCCCATGCGGGGGCCGGGTTGGGAACTGCTGAACGAGCTGACGGACATTGTTTACGAGCCCGTGTACGAACCAGCGGCGGAGCAGCGGCCCTTCCCGCTCCGTTCGGCGGCCGATGTCGCGCGGGGCCTTGCGGAGACCGGCGCCACGATCCTGATGACCGAGGCGGACGAGGTCGCCGGGCCGGTGTTCGACCATCCCTTGGAGCTGATCGCGGTCACCCGGGGTGATCCGGGGAACGTGGACGTCGCGGCGGCGACCGCCCGGGGGATTCCGGTGCTCTACACCCCGGGGAAGGGCGCGGACGCGGTCGCCGAGCTCACGGTCGCGCTGCTCTTCGCGGTCGCGCGGGGAGTCGTGGCGGCCGACCGGACGGTACGGGAGGCGTCGGTCTACGCCGGGGGTGTCACCCCGTACCAGCGGCACCGGGCATGGCAGCTGGCTGGGCGGACGTTCGGCATCGTGGGCCTGGGCGCGGTGGGCCGGGCCGTGTGGTGGCGGATGGACGGCCTGGGCATGCGGGTCGTCGCCTGCGATCCCTACGCGGAGGGCGCGACGCACAAGCTGCCGGAGCTGCTCAACGTCGCCGACGTGGTGTCGATGCACGCGGCGCTCACCGACGAGACCCACGGGATGATCGGGGAGCGGCAGTTCGAGATCATGAAGGACGGCGCGGTGTTCCTCAACACCGCCCGGGCCGAGCTGCATGACACCGGCGCGCTGGCGAGCGCGCTGTCCTCGGGCCATCTGGCAGGGGCCGGACTCGATTCCGGTGAGCCTTCGCATCCGCTGGCGGGGGTGCCGAACGTGGTGCTGACGCCGCACATAGGCGGGGCGACCTTCGACGCCGAGGCCGAGCAGGCGGAGCTCGTGGCCGCCGACATCGAGCGGCTGCGACTGGGCGAACTGCCCCAGCACTGCGTCAATCCCGAGGTCTTCCAGGGTGTTCTCGGCGCCGGGCCGGGGCGATCAAGTTGATCACGTTTCGGTTGCACAGCCGTAGACGATCTTGCCTGATGAACCGGGCATTTCGTAAGTTCGCCGCAAACGGGGTGCCCCTGAACGTCCCCGGCAGGTCAGCGTCGACCGTCCCGCCCGTCGATCCGGGTCCGGGTTCGGGCGTGCAGACCTGCCCTTACTCCCCCGGAGGAGACGCCATGTCCGAGGTCAACCGCCGCGACCTGCTGGCCGGAGCCGCGGCCTTCGCGGGCTTCGCCACCGTGGGCCTGCTGCCCGGCACGGCCGCCGCGACGACCCGGCAGCGCCCCGGCGCCGCCCTGCCGCCCTCGCTGAGCACCGGCGACAAGGCCGTGGTCGCCCGCGTCGACGCGCGCCGCGCGCTGAAGCACCTGAAGGTGCTCAGCGACGAGATCGGCTGGCGTGTGGCCGGCACCCGCGGCGAGCACCGCGCCGCCCGCTACGCCGCCGGAGTGCTGCGCGACCTGGGCTACAAGGTCCAGCTCCAGCCGCTGCCTGTGCCCGACAAGAACCTCGCCGAGATGCGCGTGGAGGTGAAGGGCCGCCGCGAGCACTGGCAGAGCTGGGCCATCCTCAACGCCGCCACCGGCCGGGTCAAGGGCGAGGTCGTCGACCTCAAGGACGCCACCGAGGTCACCGCCGACCTGACGGGCAAGATCGCGCTCTTCAACCGGGTCGCCGGCAAGGAGCTCGACCAGGCCAAGGCCGCCGTCGCCAAGGGCGCCAAGGCCGTCCTGATCCAGAACGTGCGCTCGACCACCTACCCCGAGCGCAAGGCCCAGTCCCTCAACATCGTGTTCGCCGAGTACGTGCCCGTCCCGGTGCTGGTCCTGGCCGAGTACCACGGCACGCAGCTGCGCTCCGGCGCCCGGCGCTTCACCCTCGAGGTCACCAAGCACACCAACCTGACCTCGTACAACGTCATCGCCGACCGCAAGGCCACCTTCCCCAACCCCGAGGGCAAGACGGTCATCGTCAGCGGCCACTACGACACCGTGCCCGGGTCGCCCGGCGGCAACGACGACGGCAGCGGCACCGTGCTGTCCATGGAGCTGGCGCGGGTGCTGAAGCGCCTGCCCACCCAGCAGAACATCCGGATCTGCCTGTGGGGCGCGGAGGAGCTCGGCCTGGTCGGCGCCCGCTACTACGTGAGCAAGCTCAGCGCCGAGGAGCTCAAGCAGATCACGGGCGTGTTCCAGAACGACATGGTCGCCACCAGCCACCCGCCGGCGGGCACCTACTGGCTGCTGTCGGTGGACGGCAACGCCAACACCACCACGACCGCCGTGCTGGAGGCCGCCAAGCGGCTCGGCTACGTCGGCCAGACCAAGGGCCCGGTCGCCCGCGGTTCGAGCGACCACGAGGCCTTCTTCGAGAAGGGCGTCGCGGCGGGCAACTTCAGCTGGCGTGGCGGCGAGTCCCCGGCGCAGCTGGAGCCGGTCTACCACACCCCCGAGGACACCGTCCGGGGCAACGTCAGCCTCCAGCGGCTCCAGGTGTCGCTGGAACTGATCGGCACCGCCGCGTACGACGTGGCGCGCCGCCGCTGACCTGAGGTTTCGCGCGCACCGGTGGCGGGCGCGCCGTCAGGGGGATTCCTGACGGCGCGCCCGCCACCGAGCGTTTTCGTCTCCATCGAGTAGAGTGTCGAGCTTGTGGCTCGCCGACCGGGGCCGGACGGGAACCGTCCGGGTGGCCGGCGGCCGCGGGGATCGCTGGTATCCCCGGTGGCGCGAGGTGCGCCGCCGCGGTGGCCGAGCGGCACGGCCCCCCGGGCATCACCGGGGCGCCACGATGGTGCCGCGGTGGGGCGGCCACCCCGTTTTGGCTTAACGTCGCCTCTACACCGGGGGAGAGCTTGCGCCCGATTCTCGCCGACGCGCCTGCGAGCGCCATGTTCCGCTCGCCTGGCGGCGCACCGCCGCCGCGCACGCTGCTGGACATCCTCGACGCCACGACGCTGCGGCATCCCTACGCGCCCGCGCTCGACGACGGCGTCACCCGCCTCGACTACGACGGCATGTGCTCCCAGGCCTGCCGCCTGGCCAAGGAGCTGGAGCAGGCCGGGATCGGCCCCGGTGACCGCGTCGGCGTCCGCGTGCCCTCGGGCACCGTCGACCTGTACGTGGCGATCCTGGGCGTGCTCACCGCCGGCGCCGCGTACGTTCCGGTCGACGCCGACGACCCGGACGAACGAGCCGCGCTGGTCTTCGGCGAGGCCGGGGTCTGCGCCGTCATCGGCGACGGCTGCGCCATCACGATGCTCGGCACGCCCGGCGGCCGCACCGGGCGTGCCGGCCTGGACGACGACGCCTGGATCATCTTCACGTCGGGGTCGACCGGCAAGCCCAAGGGCGTGGCCGTCACGCACCGCAGCGCGGCGGCGTTCGTCGACGCCGAGGCCCGGCTCTTCCCGGCCGCCGAGTCCGACCGTGTGCTGGCCGGGCTCTCGGTGGCGTTCGACGCCTCCTGCGAGGAGATGTGGCTGGCCTGGCGGCATGGCGCCTGCCTGGTCCCCGCGCCGCGGTCACTGGTGCGCACCGGCATGGACCTCGGGCCCTGGCTGGCCGGACGCGGCATCACCGTCGTGTCGACCGTGCCCACCCTGGCCGCGCTCTGGCCGGTGGAGACCCTGGACGGCATCCGGCTGCTGATCTTCGGCGGGGAGGCCTGTCCACCCGAGCTCGCCGAGCGCCTGGCCGTTCCCGGCCGCCAGGTGTGGAACACCTACGGCCCGACCGAGGCCACCGTGGTGGCGTGCGCCGCTCCGCTCGGCGGTGACGGCCCGGTACGCATCGGCCTGCCGCTCGACGGCTGGGATCTCGCGGTCGTGGACTCCGGCGGCGAGCCGGTCGCCTTCGGTGAGACCGGCGAGCTGGTCATCGGCGGCGTCGGCCTGGCCCGCTACCTCGACCCGGACAAGGACGCCGAGAAGTACGCACCGCTGCCCGCACTGGACTGGGACCGCGCCTACCGCAGCGGCGACCTGGTGCGCGCCGACTCCGAGGGCCTCGTCTTCATGGGGCGTGCCGACGAGCAGATCAAACTGGGCGGCCGCCGCATCGAGCTCGGCGAGGTCGACGCCGCGCTGCAGGCCCTGCCCGGCGTCACCGGCGCGGCTGCGGCCGTGCGCGCGACCGGGGCCGGGCACCAGCTTCTTGTTGGTTATCTCGTTCCCGACGAGGGCTTCGACGAGGCGACGGCGCGCGAACGCCTGCGGGAGGCCCTGCCCGCTTCGCTGATACCGCGGCTCGCACGCGTCGAGACGCTGCCCACCCGTACCTCCGGCAAGGTCGATCGGGATGCGCTGCCGTGGCCGCTGCCCGGCAGCGGCGACGACACGGCCGGATCCGGCGCGCCCATGACCGGCGCGGAGCAATGGTTGGCCGCACGTTGGGCGGAGATCCTCGGAGAGACGCCCAGCGGCCCCGACGCAGACTTCTTCGCCCTCGGCGGCAGCAGCCTTGGCGCGGCGCAGCTGGTCTCCGCGCTGCGTCCGCACCACCCGTCGGTGGCGGTCGGCGACATCTACGAGCACCCCACGCTCCGGGCGCTCGCCGGTCATCTCGGCGCGACCGAGGTCGAGGACGCACCCGAGAGCGCGGTCGCCGACCGGGTGGTCACGCCCATGCCGAGGCGCGCCGCGCTGCTCCAGGCACTGCTGATGATCCCGCTGCTGACGCTCGGCACGATGCGCTGGGTGGTCGGTCTCGCCGCGTTCAACAACGTGGCGGGCCTGCCATGGGCGCCGTCGGTGTCCTGGTGGTGGGTGCTCGCGGGCGGGCTGCTGTTCGTGACGCCCGCAGGGCGGATGTGCTTGTCGGCCGCCGGAGCACGGCTGCTCCTGCGCGGCGTCCAGCCCGGCGACCACCCGCGCGGCGGATCCGTGCACCTGCGGCTCTGGACCGCCGAGCAGCTCGCCGCGCGGCTCGGCGCCGCGGAGTTGTCGGGCGCGCCGTGGTTCACGCTGTACGCCCGCGCGCTCGGCGCCCAGATCGGCCCCGACGTCGACCTGCACTCGCCGCCGCCCATCACCGGGATGCTCAGGGTCGGGCGCAACGCCGCGATCGATCCCGAAGTGGACCTGACCGGCCACTGGCTGGACGGCGACCTGCTGCGGATCGGTGAGATCCGCGTCGGCTCGGGGGCCACGGTCGGCGCCCGCGCCATGCTCTTCCCCGGCACCCGGATCGGCAAGAACGCGCGCGTGGCGGCCGGTTCGGCGGTGACCGGACGGGTCCCGGCCGGGCAGCGCTGGGCCGGTGCGCCTGCCGTGCGCAGGGGCAAGGCGCGTCCCCACGAGGGCGAACCGCCGGCGCGGCGGCGTCGATGGGCGGCGCTCTATGGCACGTCCGCGGTGTTGCTGAGCATGCTCCCGCTGATCACGGCGGTCCCCGGGCTGGCCGTGCTCGGCGCGTTCGTACAGGGCACGACAACGCTGGGTGAGGCGCTTACGGCCGCGCTCGCTGGTGTGCCCCTCGCCACCCTCGCGGGCATGGGCACCTTCGCGCTGGCCACGCTGGTATTGGTCCGGCTGCTCTCCCTCGGACTGCACGAGGGCGACCATCCTGTGCACAGTCGCCAGGCCTGGCAGGTGTGGGCGACCAGCAGGCTGATGGGCATGGCGCGCGTGTGGTTGTTCCCGCTGTACGCCAGCATCCTCACGCCCGCCTGGCTGCGCGCCCTCGGGATGAAGGTCGGCCGTGACGTCGAGCTGTCCACGGTGCTGGCCCTGCCCTCCATGACCACGGTCAACGACGGGGCGTTCCTCGCCGACGACACGATGGTGGCGCCGTACGAGCTGGGCGGCGGCCGGATGCGGATCGCCCGGGCCCGCATCGGCAAGCGCGCGTTCCTCGGCAACTCCGGGATGACCGCCCCCGGCCGCAAGGTGCCCAAGGGCGGGCTGATCGGCGTCCTGTCGGCCGCGCCGAAGAAAGCCAAGGCCGGGTCTTCCTACCTGGGCATGCCGCCGGTCAAGCTGCACCGCACGGTCGGCGCGGGCGACCAGTCACGCACCTACCGGCCGCCCCATGGGCTCAAGGCCGCGCGTGCCGCCGTGGAGCTCTGCCGGATCATTCCCGCCATGCTCACGGTCGCCGTCGGCGTGCTGGCCGTGGCGGCCCTGGAATGGCTCGCGGGCTCGTACGGATTCGGGACGGCCGCCCTGCTCGGCGGCGCCGTGGCCATCGCCGCCGGAGTGCTCGCGGCCACGATCGCGACGGCGGCCAAGTGGGCCGTGGTCGGCCGGATCAAGGCCGGTGAACGGCCGCTGTGGAGCTCGTTCGTCTGGCGCAACGAGCTGGCCGACAACTTCGTCGAGGTGCTCGCCGCCCCCTGGTTCGCCGAACCGTGGCTCGGCACCGCGCCACTGAACCTCTGGCTCCGCTCGCTCGGTGCCCGCATCGGCCGCGGTGTCTGGTGCGGCACGTACTGGCTGCCCGAGGCCGACCTCGTGCGGCTCGGCGACGGCGCCACCGTCAACCAGGGCTGTGTCCTGCAGACTCACCTCTTCCATGACCGAATCATGAGCATTGACACGGTCGTGCTGGAGCGGGGTGCGACGCTAGGCTCGAACGGTGTGGTCCTCCCCGCGGCGCGCCTCGGGGCGGACACCACGGTCGGACCCGCGTCCCTGGTGATGCGCGGCGAGCAGCTGCCCGCCGGCACCCGGTGGCTGGGCAACCCGATCGCGGCATGGCCTGGCGCGCGCTGAGGAGGGGCGCGCTGAGGAGCGGCACGCCGACGAGCTCGACCCCGGAGGACTCCGACCGCAGTGAACGCGTCATGATCGAGGATGCTCCGGGCATCGAGCGGTGCACGTATTTTCCCGGGCACGGCGACGACGGCTACCGGGTCGGCCACTATGACCTGGAGCTCGACTACCGGGTCGGGCCCAACCGGCTGAGCGGCACCGCGCGCCTGTCGGCGGTCGCCACCGCGCCGCTCGTGCGGTTCGACCTCGACCTTGGACCGTTCCGCATCGGCAAGGTCCTGGTCGACGGCAAACCCAGCCATTTCCGGCATCGGCGGGACAAGCTCCACGTCACGCCGCCGCGAGGTCTCGGCAGCGGCCAGCGGTTCACCGTCGAGGTCCGCTACACCGGCAACCCGCGCCCGGTCTCCAGCCCGTGGGGCGGGCTCGGCTGGGAGCAGCTCACCGACGGATCGCTCGTGGCGGGGCAGCCGATCGGCGCCCCCTCATGGTTCCCCTGCAACGACCGGGCCGACCACAAGGCCCCCTTCCGGATCTCGGTGACCACCGCGTCCGCCTATCACGTCGTCGCCAACGGCCGCGAGACCGGGCGGAGCCGGTCCGGAGCCAGCACCACGTGGGTGTACGAGCAGGACGAGCCGATGGCGCCCTACCTGGCGAGCGTCCAGATCGGCCGTTACCAGACCACAGAAATACACGGACGGGTGCAGCAGCGCTTGGCCTATCCGAGCCGGGCGGCCAGCCGGATCCGGCATGACTTCGGGCGCCAGGGCGAGATGATCGCGGCGTTCGAGGAACGGTTCGGGCCTTACCCGTTCGGCGCGTACACCGTCGTGGTCGCCGACGACGAGCTGGAGATCCCGGTCGAGGCCCAGGGGATGTCGATCTTCGGGACCAACCATGTGGACGGGCGGCGCGGCGCCGAGCGCTTGGTCGCGCACGAGCTGGCCCACCAGTGGTTCGGCAACAGCCTGACCCTGGCGCGGTGGCGTGACATCTGGCTGCACGAGGGCTTCGCCACCTACGCCGAGTGGTTGTGGTCGGAGGCCTCCGGAGGCGACTCCGCCGACGAGCACGCGCTTCGCTGGCACAGACGCCTTACAGTGCAGCCCCAGGACCTCGTCCTGGCCGACCCCGGCGTAGAGCGGATCTTCGACGACCGCGTCTACAAGCGGGGTGCGCTGACCCTGCACGCGTTGCGGCGGACAATGGGGGAGGGGCGGTTCTTCCCGATGTTGCGCGAGTGGACGGCCGAGCACCGGCACGGCACGGTGACGACCGAGGAGTTCACCAGGCTGGCCGAACGCCATGCCTCGCAGACGACCGAGCCCTTGTTCGCGTCGTGGCTCTACGGCCGCCAGTTGCCCCGGCTGCCCTGAGCCACACGGGCTCCAGAGACCGCTAAGCTGTTCGGTTCGCCCGCAATCACGCCTTCGTCCGGAGGTCTGCTCGCATGCCCACAGCCGAACCCGAGATCACCGAAGCGGAGACCCTCACCGCCGAGCGGGCGCACCTGGCTGAATCGCGCGCGGCGCTGCGCCGGATGCGCGAGCACACCGCGGCGCTGTCCGCCGACGTGGCCGCGGACTGGGTGTCCAAGCAGATCCTGGAATCGCAGCTGGAGTTGCGCGTCGCCGCCCTCGCCGATCACCCCGACGCCCCGCTCTTCTTCGGCCGGATGGACCACGATGACTCGGGCAGCGACCTGCCGGAGACGATGTACGTGGGGCGGCGGCACATCCACGACGGCGACGAGGGCCGCCCGCTGGTCCTGGACTGGCGGGCGCCGGTCTCGCGGGCGTTCTACCAGGCGGGACCGGCCGACCCGATGGGGTGGCGGCGGCGCCGCCGGTTCGGCTTCAGCGGCGGCGAGCTGACCGCGTTCGAGGACGAGCCCCTGGACGGCCGCACCCTGGGCCCTTCGGCGATTTTGACTGAGGAGATCGAACGGCCGCGCACCGGGCCGATGCGCGACATCGTCGCCACCATCCAGCCGGAGCAGGACGTGATCGTCCGCGCCGGCCTGCCGGCGACCGTGTGCGTTCAGGGTGCGCCGGGCACCGGCAAGACGGCTGTCGGCCTGCACCGCGCCGCGTACCTGCTGTTCACCCACCGGGAGCGGCTGGCCCGGTCCGGTGTGCTGATCGTCGGCCCCAACCGCGCGTTCCTCGCCTACATCTCCGCCGTGCTGCCCGCGCTCGGCGAGGTCCAGGTCGACCAGGCCACCATCGACGACCTGCTCGGCGAGCCCGCGGCCACCGAACCCGCCGCGGTCGCGGCCGTCAAGGGCCACGCCCGGATGGCGGACGTGCTGCGCAGGGCACTCTGGCGCCACCTGCGCAAGCCGGAGGAGGGCCTGGTCGTCACGCGCGGCGCGAGCCGCTTCCGGCTCGCCGAGCACGAGGTCCGCGAGATCGCCGCGGCACTCCGCGGGACCATGCGGTACGGCAACGGCCGCACCTCGTTCGCCCAGAGACTCGCGCACCAGATCCTGGTCCGGATGGAGGAACGCGGCGAGGCGCCCGACGACCGGGTGCAGGATCAGGTCGCCCGGTCCAAGCCGGTGAAGGAGCTCCTCGACCAGGTCTGGCCCAAGGTCACCGCCGAGCAGGTGCTCTTCCGGCTGCTGTCGGATCCGGCGGAGCTCCGGGCCGCCGCCAAGGGCGTGCTCACCGATGAGGAGCAGGCGGCGATCGCGTGGGCCAAGCCTGCCCGCTCACACCGTTCGGCCCGGTGGACCGCGGCCGACCGCGCGCTTCTGGACGAGCTCAACGACCTGATCGAGCGGACGCCGTCGCTGGGCCACCTCGTGGTGGACGAGGCCCAGGACCTGTCGGAGATGCAGCTGCGCGCGCTGGGCCGCCGCTGTGGCACCGGGTCGGCGACGGTGTTGGGCGATCTCGCGCAGGGCACCACCGCGTGGTCCGCGCGTTCCTGGGACGACGTGCTCAGGCACCTCGGCCAGAAGGGGGAGGTCACCGAACTGACGCTCGGCTTCCGCGTCCCCGGCTCGGTACTGGACTTCGCGGCTCGGCTCCTGCCCCACGTGGCGCCCGAGCTGGCGGTGCCGCGCTCGCTGCGGCCCGGGGCGGGTGCGCTGACCGTACGGCGCGTTCCGGAGCTGGCCGCCGGTGCCGTCGAAGCGGTGATGACCACGCGGGAGCGCGAGGGCTCGATCGGCCTGATCGTGCCGGACGACGCCGTTCCCGCGTACGCGGCGGTCCTGTCCGAGGCGGGCCTGGCGCACGATGTGCTCGGCCCGCAGGCCGTCGCGGACGAGCGGGTCTTGATCGTTCCGGCGTCCCTGGCGAAGGGACTCGAGTACGACCACGTGATCGTCGCCGAGCCGGCGGCGATCGTGGCCGCCGAGGAACGGGGCCTGGCGCGCCTCTACGTGGTCCTCACCCGCGCCGTCAGCACGCTCACCGTGCTCCACCAGGCCCCGTTGCCGGCCGAGCTCTCCTGATCTCGGCTGTTGACGGGCTCACCCCGGGCTTTCTAAGGTGGCCATACCGACCGGTTGGTATGTGGAGGTCCGTTCCGTGAGCACAGCACCACCCGATGCCGACGACCTGCGTGCGAGGGTCGACGAGTTCCTCGCCGCGCACGATCCCGGGACCATGGAGCCGCTGGAGTTCCTGCGGGCGCGGTACGACGCGGGTCTCGCCTGGGTGCACTACCCGGTGGGGCACGGCGGCCTGGGCGCGCCGCGCGCCCTGCAGCCCGTCGTGGACGCGCGGTTCGCGGAGGCCAAGGCGCCGCGCAACCAGCCCGAGCGCAACGGCATCGGCCTGGGCATGGCGGCACCGACGATCCTCGCGTTCGGCACCGAGGAGCAGAAGCGCACGTTCCTCCGCCCGCTCTGGACGGGCGAGGAGGTCTGGTGCCAGCTCTTCAGCGAGCCGGGCGCCGGGTCCGACCTCGCGGCGCTCGGGACGCGCGCGGTGCGCGACGGCGACCGGTGGATCGTCAACGGGCAGAAAGTGTGGACCTCCATGGCCCACGAGGCCCGCTGGGCGATCCTCGTCACCCGCACCGACCCGGACGTGCCCAAGCACCGCGGCATGACGTACTTCGTCTGCGACATGACCGCGCCCGGCGTCGAGGTGCGGCCGCTGCGGCAGATCACCGGCGAGGCCGAGTTCAACGAGGTCTTCCTGACCGACGTCGTGATCCCCGACGAGCACCGGCTCGGCGAGGTCGGCCAGGGCTGGCAGGTCTCCACCACCACGCTGATGAACGAGCGGGTCGCCATCGGCGGCGCCGCCACGCCGCGCGAGAGCGGCATGATCGGGGTGGTCGCCAAGCTGTGGCGGGAGCGGCCCGAGCTGCGCACGGCCGGGTTGCACGACGCGCTGCTGCGCGCGTGGGTCGAGACCGAGGCGGCGCGCCTCACCGGCGAGCGGCTCCGCCAGCAGCTCACCGCGGGCCAGCCCGGCCCGGAGGGCTCGGCGGCCAAGCTCGCGTTCGCCAAGCTCAACCAGGAGGTATCGGGCCTGGAGCTCGAACTGCTCGGCGAAGACGGCCTGCGCTACGACGACTGGACGATGCGCCGCCCGAACGAGGTGGACTTCACCCGGCGCTCGCCCGGCTACCGCTACCTGCGTGCGAAGGGCAACTCCATCGAGGGCGGCACCTCGGAGATCCTGCGCAACATCATCGCCGAGCGCGTGCTCGGCCTCCCGGGCGAGATCCGGGTCGACAAGGACGTGGCCTGGAAGGACCTCCCCAAGTGAGCGACCTGTTGTACAGCGAGATCGAGAACGACCTGCGCGCGGGTCTGCGTGGCCTGCTCGACGACAAGTGCCCCTGGCCGGACGTGCTCGCCGGGACCGAACGGGACGAGCCGTACGACGCCAAGCTCTGGCGCGCGGTGGCCGCCGAGCTCGGCTGCGCCGGGCTGCCGGTCCCCGAGGAACAGGGCGGCGCGGGTGCGACCTGGCGTGAGACCGCGGTGACGATGGAGGAGCTCGGCCGGGCCGTCGCGCCCGTGCCGTTCCTGGGCAGCGCCGTGCTCGCGACCGCCGCCCTCATGGCCGCCGGGGAGCGGGACCTGCTCACCGAGCTGGCCACCGGCGAGAAGATCGCCGTGCTCGCCGTGCCGTTCACCACGGCCCCGGGCGTCGCGATGCGCGACGGCGCACGGGCCGCGGACGGCAGGCTGACCGGCGCCGTCACCAGCGTCGCCGACGGCCTCGCCGCCGACGTCCTGCTGGTGCCCGCGCAGGACGGCCTGTACGCGGTGGACGCCGCCGACGTCAGCCGGACGGCCGTGACCTCGCTCGACATGACCCGCAGGCTCTGCGACATCGCGCTCGCCGATGTGCCGGCACGGCAGATCGCGGCCGGTGAAGTGGCCACCCGCGCCGTGCGCACGGCGCTCCTCACGGGTGCGGCCTTGCTCGCGTCCGAGCAGCTGGGACTCGCCGAACGTTGCCTGGAGACCACGGTCGACTACCTGAAGACGCGCTTCCAGTTCGGCCGTCCCGTCGGCTCGTACCAGGGGCTCAAGCACAGGCTCGCCGACCTGTGGACGTCCATCACTCAGGCTCGCGCCGTCGCGCGGTACGCCGCGGACTGTGTCGCCGCCGGCGATCCCGACGCCGAGATCGCGGTGGCCGTCGCCCAGGCGCACTGCTCGGCCCTCGCGGTGAAGGCGGCGGAGGAGTGCGTCCAGATGCACGGCGGCATCGGGTTCACGTGGGAGCATCCCGCGCACCTGTACCTGAAGCGGGCCAAGAGCATCTCCCTCGCGTTCGGTACTCCCGACCGGCACCGCGCGGCGCTGGCCGCGTTGCTGGACCTGCCCCCGGCGTGAGCCGGGCTCAGCCGCGGCCGGGGTGGCCTTCGAGACGTCCAAACTCTGGTTCGGGGAGGTGGAGCTTCTCCCGCAGCTCGTGCTGCACCGTCGCGATGTTCGCGCGGGCGTCCACGCTCACCACGAACTCCTTGCGCCGGAAGATCTCCAGCACGGGGTCGGTCTTCTCGTGGTAAATGCGCAGGCGCTCGGCCAGGGCCTCCTCGGTGTCGTCCTCGCGCGCGACGAGCTCCCCGCCGCAAACGTCGCACTGGCCCTCCTCCTTGGGCCGGGCCGAGATCAGGTTGTAGTCCAGCCCGCACCGTGAGCACAGGCGCCGGGCCAGGACGCGGCGGCGGACCTCGCTGTCGGGCAGGTCGAGATGGATGACCGAGTCGATGTCGTAGCTCTCCAGGAAGAACTCCGCCTGCCGGGCGTTGCGCGGGAAACCGTCGATGACGAACCCGTAGTTCCAGTCGTGCTGGTCGAGCCGGTCCCGGACGACGCCCTCGACCAGGTCGTCGCCCACGAGCTCGCCCGCCGCCATGGTGCGCCGCACCTGGGCGCCGAGCTTGGTGTGGTTCTGGACGTGCCAGCGGAAGATGTCGCCGACGCTGATGTGAACCAGGTCGAGGTCCTTGGCCAGGAGCAGGGCCTGGGTGCCCTTGCCGCTGCCCTGGACGCCGAAGATCACGTACTTGCGCATGCTCCACCGTCGCACAACGGGGCCATGCCGTTCACAGCCGGGGCCTCAACGATCCTTGGTGCCGTTGACCGTGCCGGAGTCCGATCCCCACAGCAGCTGGCTCAGCCTGCGGATCCCGAACCGGTCATGGGGCCTCTCGCCGTCCGAGAGCTCCTCGATGATCGACTGGACGGCGGGCGGCCGGACGCAGACGAAGGTGGCGCGGGTGCGGCGCGCGCAGTGCAGGCGCACGGACGGGCGCAGCAAACGGGAAAGCGCGGGCCGCTCGCCACGGCCCACGACGAGGATGTCGTCGCCGCGGGCGAGCCGTACCAGGGTCGCGCCCGGCTCCCCGACGACCGACAGCGTGGCCGTCTCGACGCCGCCCGGCGAGCCGTCGGCCACCTCGCAGAGCAACTGGGCGATCAGCTGCTCGCCCGCGCCCTGCAGCGCCTCGGTCACGCAGCCGAGCTGGCCGGCCGCCGCGACATGGGCGGGCAGCGGCGCGGCGTGGACGACCAGCAGCGGCAGCCTCCGGATGCGGGCCTCGCCGATCGCCCAGGCGAGTGCGCAGCGTGCGCCCGCCGAGTCGTCGACCCCCACGACAACCCGCGGGCCGCCCTCCGGTCTCACGATCACTGTCCCTCCTGAGCGTGCCTGCCGGGGGTTGTGGAATCCAGGGTGCAGGCAACCGGGCCCGGAGGGAAGTGTTTCCGGCGGTCAGTCGAGCGCGGGCGTCGGACGCGCGGGCTCTGCGACACTAGCGGCATGTCCCAGTCTACCGAATCCGACCCGGCGTGCGCCGTCGCCCACGGTGACGTCCGGCCCGGCACCGGCGATCGCACCCTGGTGGCGGTGTTCGCGTCACCGGTGGCGGAGTTCCTGCTGCGTTATGCCGCTGACCTGGGCTATCGCTGTCTTCTGCTGGAGCCCGACAAGGAACGCGCAGGCTCGGTGGCCCTCGATGCCGACGTGGTCACCGAGATCCCACCGAGCCTTGACGCGGGTACCGACGTGGTGGTCACCGACCACCATCGCGAGGAGCTCGGACTAGTGCTGCGTGACGCGCTCGCGCACCAGGTCCGCTGGATCGGCGTGATGGGCAACCCCCGGCACCCCGCCCCGCACGTCCCGGCTCTGACCGGCCTCGGGGTCCCCGCCGACGACATCGCCCGGGTGCACCGTCCCATCGGGCTCAACATCGGATCCCGCACGCCCGCCGAGATCGCCGTGGCCACCCTCGCCGGGCTTCTCGCCGACCGCAACAGACGGCCCGGCGGCTTCGAGTTCTGAGCCTTCTGAGCCCGGCCGTACGTGCCGGAGGGTGACGAACGCCAGGGCCGCCAGCCCGACGAACAGGACGGCGCTCAGCGCGGCCAGCGTGGTGAGGCCCGTGGTGAACGCGTCGTGGGCGGCGGCGATGAGCTGGCCCGACTGCCCGGCGGGCAGCGTTCCGGCTGCGGCGGCGGCGCCGGTGATGCCCTCGGTGGCCGTCCGGACCGCCTCGTCGGGCAGGCCGCCTGGCAGCGCGTCGGTCAGCTGGTCGCGGTAGACGGCGGTGCCGAGGCTGCCCAGCGTGGCCACGCCCAGCGCGATGCCCAGCTCCGCGCTGGTCTCCGACAGAGCCGAGGCCGACCCGGCCTTGGCGGGCGGGACCACACCGAGGATCAGGTCGGTGCCGAGGGCCGCCGCCACGCCGACGCCCAGCAGGGAGATGACCAGACCGGTCACCAGGATGGCCACGCCGCCGTCCGCGTCGACCCCGGTCAGCACCGCGTACCCGAGCGCCGTCACCAGCAGCCCGGCGGCGATGAGAGAGCCGGGCCGGAAACGTTGCGCCAGCGCCGGGGCCGCCTGCGAGCCCACCACCATCGCCAGCGACGACGGCAACAGCCACAGGCCGGCCTCCATGGGGGAGAGCCCGGCCACCACCTGCAGGTGCAGGACGAAGAAGAGGTAGCTGCCGCCCTGGATCAGGCCGAACAGCAGCCAGATGACCAGCGCCGAGCTGAACGTGCGGTTCGCGAACAGGCGCAGATCGAGGAGCGGGTCGGGCAGGCGCTGCTGGCGCCGGGCGAACAGCACGCCGAACGCGGCTCCGACGAGCACCGCGATCAGCGGCAGCGGCTCCCAGCCGTTCTTGGCGATCTCCTTGAGGCCGTAGACGACGGGCAGGATCGTGGCCAGCGACAGCGCCACGCTGAGGGGTTCCAGCCGGCCGGGCCGCTCGGCGCGGTACTCAGGCAGCAGGACCGGGCCCGTCGCGAGCAGGAGCAGCATCACCGGGACGCCCAGCAGGAACGCCCCGCCCCACCAGACGTGCTCCAAGAGCGCGCCGCCGACCACCGGGCCGAGCGCGACGCCGCCCATGAAGGCGCTCATCCAGACCGCGATCGCCCGGCCCCGCTGCCGCGCGTCGGTGAACATCGTGCTGATGAGCGCCAGGGTCGAGGGCATCAGGGTGGCCCCGGCGACGCCGAGCGCAGCCCGGGTGGCGATCAGCATCTCGGGACTGGTGGAGTACGCGGCGGCGACCGAGGCGACGCTGAACGCGGTTGCGCCGATCAGCAGCAGCCGGCGCCGGCCGATCCGGTCACCCAGGGTGCCCATCGTCACCAGCAGCCCGGCGATCATGAAGCCGTACACGTCCATGATCCAGAGTTGCTCGGTGGCGCTCGCCCCCAGGTCCTCGCTCAGGTGGGGGAGCGCCAGGTAGAGGACGCTCATGTCCAGGGAGAGCAGCAGGGTGGGCAGCGTCAGCACCGCCAGCCCGATCCATTCCCGCCGCCCGGCTCGCCGGATCTCTGTTTCCATCATCCACTCCGTCTTCAACATGGGTCCTCAGTGCGTTCAGGGGGATAGACCACGGTGCGCCCAAGAACTCATCGCTCGATCGCAAAATGCCTGGTCAGAGCCGTATTTAGGGAGGTGATACCGTGGCGCCCAGGTTCTGTCAGTGGTGTCGCATACCGTCGGATCGACGACATCGACCTACGTGCCGCGCGTGAGGATCACGATCATGGCCAACATCACCGTCGACCAGGACTTCCAGAGCCAAGCCGACAACTACCGGCGTGAGCTGCTGGCGCACTGCTACCGCATGCTCGGGTCGATCCACGACGCGGAGGACCTGGTCCAGGAGACCTACATCCGGGCGTGGAAGGCCCAAGACAGCTTCGAGGGCCGGTCGTCCCTGCGCACGTGGCTCTACCGGATCGCCACCAACGTCTGCCTGACCGCGATCGACCAGCGCGGCCGGCGGCCCATGCCCTCCGGGCTCGGCGCGCCGAGCGACGACCCCGAGCGCCCCGTCGTCGCGCTCGACGACGTGCCGTGGCTGGAGCCCGCGCCCGACGGCGTGTTCGGCTCCGAGGCGGCAGACCCGGCCTCGATCGCCATCTCCCGCGAGAGCACCCGGCTGGCGTTCATCGCCGCGCTCCAGCACCTGCCGGCCAAGCAGCGCGTCGTGCTCATCCTGCGGGACGTGCTCAAGTGGAAGGCCGCCGAGGTGGCCGAGCTGCTCGAGACCTCCACGGCGGCGATCAACAGTGCCCTCCAGCGTGCCCGCGCCCAGCTTGAGCAGGTGGCGCCCGAGCAGGACGCGCTCGCCGAGCCCACCGACCCCGAGCAGCGGGAGCTGCTCGAACGGTACGCCGCCGCGTTCGAGAAGGCCGACATCGAGGGTCTGGTCAAGCTCTTCAAGGAGGACGCGGCCTGGGAGATGCCGCCGTTCCCCGAATGGTTCGTCGGCCCCGAGGCGATCGGGCGGCTCATCCAGGCGCAGTGCCGCCCCGGGCCGGGCGACATCATCATGGTGCCCACGTCCGCCAACGGCCAGCCCGCGTTCGGCATGTACAAGCGCGACGACGACGGCGTGCACCGCGCGTTCCAGCTCCAGGTGCTCAGCATCAACCCCGACGGGGCCGTCGCGCACGTCGGGGTCTTCTTCGACCTCTCGCTCTTCGAACTGTTCGGCCTGCCGCAGGTGCACGGAGAGGCTATTTCAGCGTCTGCTGAATGAAAAAGATGATCAGGGAGGCGATGATGCCGGTCACGTACTGCAGGATCGCCCAGGTACGGACCGGCAGCGTGCGCTGCGCCCGCAGCGCACGGTAGGCCTCCGCCGCCTCGGAAACCCGTAGACGAACAGCCGCAACGACAGGGGCGGTGAGTTTCCGCTGAGTGGAAACTCATCCCCTCACCGGCCGCGCCCGCTGCGAGGGTGAAGGCTGGAGGGCTGAGAATGGACAAGGTCGTGGCCTCGGCGGCGGACGCCGTCGCCGACATCGCCGATAGGGCGTCGCTCGCGGTCGGGGGCTTCGGCCTCTGCGGCGTGCCCGCGGTACTGATCCGCGCGCTGCACGAGCAGGGCGCCGGAGACCTGCGGGTGGTCTCCAACAACTGCGGGCTGGACGGCCGTGGGCTCGGGCAGCTGCTCGCGGCCGGGCGGATCGCCCGCGCGATGGGCTCGTACGTGGGGGAGAACAAGGAGTTCGCCCGCCAGTACCTGGCGGGCGAGATCGAGGTCGAGCTGATGCCGCAGGGCACGCTCGCGGAGCGGCTGCGGGCGGGCGGCGCCGGGATCCCCGCGTTCTACACACCCGCCGGTGTCGGCACGCTGGTCGCCGAGGGCGGGCTCCCGTGGCGGTACGCGCCGGACGGCAGCGTCGCGATCGCCTCGCCGCCCAAGGAGGTGCGGGAGTTCGGCGGGCGGCCGTACGTGCTCGAAGAGGCCATCACAACGGACTTCGCGCTGGTCCGCGCGGCGAAGGGCGACCGGCACGGCAACCTGGTTTTCGACAAGGCCGCCCGCAACTTCAATCCGCTGTGCGCCACCGCCGGTCGCGTCACCTTGGCGGAGGTGGAGGAACTGGTCGAGCCCGGAGAGCTGGATCCGGACGCCGTTCACCTGCCGGGCGTTTTCGTGCAGCGCGTGGTGGCACTGACCCCGGAGCAGGCCGCAGAAAAGCCCATTGAGAAAAGGACGGTGCGTTCCTGATGCCGTGGTCCAGGAACGAGATCGCCGCGCGCGCGGCCGCGGAGCTGCCTGACGGGGCGTACGTCAACCTCGGCATCGGACTGCCCACGTTGATCCCCGGATTCATCCCCGAGGGGCGGCACGTGGTGCTGCACGCGGAGAACGGGCTGCTCGGCGTGGGGCCCTACCCGGCCGAGGACGAGGTCGACGCCGATCTCATCAACGCGGGCAAGGAGACCGTGACGCTGCTGTCCGGGGCCGCGTCCTTCGACTCGGCGCTGTCGTTCAGCATGATCCGCGGCGGCCACATCGACATCGCGGTGCTCGGCGCCATGCAGGTCTCGGCGCGGGGCGACCTCGCCAACTGGTCCGTGCCCGGCAAGATGATCAAGGGGATGGGCGGTGCGATGGATCTGGTCCACGGCGCCCGGAAGGTGATCGTCGTGATGGAGCACACCACCCGGGACGGCGCCGCCAAGATCGTCGAGCAGTGCTCGCTGCCGCTGACCGGCACCCGCTGCGTCGACCGGATCATCACCGAGCTCGGCGTGCTGGACGTGACGGACGACGGCCTCGTCCTGGCCGAGACCGCGCCGGGCGTGACGCCCGAGGAGATCCGCGCCCGCACCGAACCCTCATTCGTGGAGCCGGCATGACACACCCCCCGTACCTGCACCCCTCCTACACGAGCACCGTGCTGCGCGCGCCCGTTCAGGAGCTCGTCATGCCCAAGCTCGGGCCCGACAGCGTCGAACTGACCTCGCCCGTCTTCGGAGACGCCGAGCTGGCGGCGCTGGACGCCGACCTGACCAGGCAGGCGCCGGGTGAGCCGCTCGGTGAGCGGATCATCGTGACCGGCCGGGTCCTGGACTCCCGGGGCCGCCCGGTGCCCGGCGCCCTGGTCGAGGTCTGGCAGGCCAACTCCGCGGGACGCTACGCCCACGAGCGCGACCAGCATCCGGCGCCGCTCGACCCGAACTTCACCGGGGCGGGCCGTTGCCTCACCGATGAGGCGGGCCGCTACCGGTTCGTCAGCGTCAAGCCGGGCGCCTATCCCTGGCGCAACCACCACAACGCCTGGCGTCCTGCGCACATCCACTTCTCGGTGTTCGGCACCGCGTTCACCCAGCGCCTCGTCACCCAGATGTACTTCCCAGGCGATCCGCTGTTCCCCTACGACCCGATCTTCCAGTCGATCCCGGACGAGCGGTCCCGCGAGCTCCTGGTCGCCCGGTTCGACATGGACACGACCGAGCCGGAATGGGCCCTCGGCTACCAGTGGGACATCGTGCTCGGCGACACCCCGGTGGAGGAGTGATGGCAGTGATGGCGACGCCCTCGCAGACCGTGGGGCCCTTCTTCGGCCACGCGCTGCCCTACGACGGCGGCCCGGAGATCGTCGACGGCGCCCGGGGCGACGCCGTCCGCGTGCACGGCCGGGTGTACGACGGAGCCGGTGCGCCGATCCCGGACGCGCTGGTGGAGATCTGGCAGGCGGACGAGACCGGCACGATTCCGCGGCGGCCCGGTGGGCTGCGGCGGTCCGTGGGAGGTTTCTCCGGCTTCGGGCGATGCCCCACGGGACCGGACGGGAGTTACTGGTTCACCACGGTCAAGCCCGGACCGGTCGGCGCGGGCGCCCCCTACCTCGCCGTCCTGGTCTTCGCGCGGGGATTGCTCAAGCCCGTCTTCACCCGGCTCTACTTCCCCGAAGACGATCACGACGGGGATCCCCTGATGTCCGAGGTACCGGCGGTGCGGCGTGACACCCTGATCGCGGAACGTGAGGGCGACGGGTCCTACCGTTTCGACATCCACCTGCAGGGCGAACGGGAGACGGTCTTCCTTGGTTTCTGATGGGCACGGTTCTGACGGGCAAGACCAGCCGGACGCCGGGCTGCTGTCCCCGGTCCGAGCCGGGACGGCGGCCGGCGCGGCGACCGGTGACCGTGCCTGGCTTCGGGCCATGCTCGACGCCGAGGCGGCGCTGGCCCGTGCCCAGGCCCGGCTGGGCCTCGTCCCGCCGGAGGCCGCCGCGGCCATCGAACGGGCCGCGCGGGCGGACGACATCGACCTCATCGCGCTCGCCCGCCGGGCCCGCGCGGCGGGCAACCCGGTGGTCCCGCTGGTCGCCGACCTCAGGCGGCTGGCGGGATCGGCCGGCGAGCACGTCCACAAGGGCGCCACCAGCCAGGACGTCATCGACACCGCCGCGATGCTCGTCGCCACCCGGAGCCGGGCGATCCTGCTCGCCGATCTCGACCGCGTCCTCGCCCTGCTGGCCGCGCTCGCCGAGCGGCACCGCGACACTCCGATGGCGGGCCGTACTCTCGGGCGGCAGGCGCTCCCCATGACCTTCGGGCTCAAGGCGGCGGGCTGGCTGACCGGAGTCCTGGAGGCTCGCGACCGGCTCGCGCCCGTACGGCTGCCCGTGCAGCTCGGCGGAGCGGCGGGGACGCTGGACGCCTTCGGAGACCGGGCCCTGGAGGTGCTCCGCGCCTTCGCGGAGGAGACCGGGCTCGCCGAGCCGGTTCTGCCGTGGCATACGCGGCGCACGCCGGTGGCCGAAATGGCAGCCGCGCTCGCCCTGACCGCCGGCTCCCTCGGCAAGATCGCCACGGATGTCGTGCTGCTCGCGCAGAGCGAGATCGACGAGGTCGCCGAGCCCGCCGCCCCCGGACGCGGCGGTTCGTCGGCGATGCCGCACAAACGCAACCCCGCGCTCGCCATCATGATCAGATCGGCGGCCCTGCAGGTGCCCGCGTACGCCCAGGTCGTGCTCGCGGCCCAGGCCGCGCCGCTGGAGCGGCCCGCGGGGGAGTGGCACGCCGAGTGGCAACCCTTCCGCGAGTGCCTGCGGCTGACCGGCGGCGCCGCCGCGACCACGGCCGAGATGCTCGACGGGCTGGAGGTCTTCCCCGGCCGGATGCGCGCCAACCTGGATGATCTTCTGATGGTCCTCGGTGCCAAGCCCGGTCCCGGGGCCGCCCCGGAGCTCGTCGACCGGGCCCTCGCCGCCTACCGTGGGAGCGTGCGATGACGACCCTGCACCATCGCCTCGACGGCCCGGAGGACGCACCGCTCGTGGTGCTCGGCCCGTCACTCGGCACCAGCACGGAGCTGTGGGACCCGCAGATGCCCGCGCTCATCCGGCGCTGGCGGGTGCTGCGGTACGACCTGCCCGGCCACGGCCGATCACCAGCTGAAAGAAGTGCACTGCCCGGGGGCCGGGTCACCGTCGAAGGCCTCGCTGACGAGATCGTGCGGTCGCTCGACCGGCTGGAGATCGACCAGGCCGCGTACGCCGGGATCTCGCTCGGCGGAGCCGTCGGGACGGCTCTGGCACTCCGCGCGCCCGAACGAGTCGCCAGCCTGGTCTTGTGCTGCACGTCTGCCCGCTTCGGGCCGCCGGAGGCCTGGCACGAACGGGCCGGGCGCGTACGCCGTCAGGGCACCGGACCGCTCGCCGACACCGCCGCCGAACGCTGGTTCACGCCGGGCTTCACCGGGGCCGGGCCCTACGTCGAGATGCTCCGCGCCACCGGCGCCGAGGGATACGCCGCGTGCTGCGAAGCGCTCGCCCGCTTCGACGCGACGGAGCGGCTCGCAGAGATCACCGCGCCGACATTGGTGATCGCGGGTGCGCAGGACGGGCCCACCCCGCCCGCCGATCACGCCGAGCGGCTCGCCGCCGGGATCCCCGACGCCGCGCTGGTCGTGATCGAGGGGGCGGGGCACCTCGCCAACGCGGAACGGCCGGAGCCGGTCACCCGCGCCATCACCGCCCATCTGGACCGTACGTGGAAGGGACTCCCCGGATGAACGACGAGCAGCGGCACGCCGATGGCATGCGGACGCGGCGCGCGGTGCTCGGCGACGCCCATGTCGACCGGGCGGTCGCCGGCACGACCGCGTTCACCGAGGACTTCCAGGACCTGATCACCCGCTACGCGTGGGGCGAGATCTGGACCCGGCCCGGCCTCGACCGCCGGACCCGCAGCTGCATCACCCTCACCGCCCTGGTGGCGGGGGGTCACCTGGAGGAGCTCGCCATGCACGTCCGCGCGGCGCTCCGCAACGGGCTGACCCCGGAGGAGATCAAAGAGGTCCTGCTCCAGACCGCCGTTTATTGTGGGGTGCCCGCCGCCAACGCGGCGTTCGCGGTGGCTCAGCGGGTGCTGACCGAACCGGGATAAGCGCAGAATGAGCACAGGGTGAGCAAGGAATGAGCACGGGTTGAGGAGTGTCGCGGCCAAAGTCATGGCGATCCTGGACGCCTTCGCGGCCGGGGACGTCCGCCTCAACCTGAGCGAGATCTGCCGTCGCGCCGGGCTGCCCCTCGCGACCGGGCACCGCCTGGTCGGCGAGCTGGTCGCAGGCGGGTTCCTCGAACGTGTCCCGGACGGCACGTACCGGATCGGCACCCGGCTCTGGCGGATCGGCACCCAGGCGCCTGCCGTGACGGGCCTGCGCGAGCTGGCGCTGCCGCACATGGAGGACCTGTACGAGGCCACCCACGACAACGTCCAGCTCGCGGTCCTGCGGGACGGCAAGGCGCTCTTCGTCGAGCGGCTGCGCGGGACCCGGTCCGTGCCCGTCGTCACGCAGGTCGGTGCCACGCTGCCGCTCCACGCCACCGGAGTGGGCAAGGTCCTGCTCGCGTACGCGCCGGACGAGGTGCTGGAAGGCGTCCTCGCTGGCGGGCTGACCCGGCACGCGGCCCGCACGATCACCGATCCGCAGGAGCTGCGCCGCTGCCTGGCGCAGGTCCGCCGCAACGGCTACGCCGTCACCCGGGACGAGATGACCCTCGGCGCCGCCTCGGTGGCCGCCCCGGTCCGGGACGGTGACGGCACCGTGGTGGCGGCTCTCTCGCTGGTGGCGCGCACGCGCAGTGCCGATGTCCGGCGGTTGCTGCCGCCTCTCACGACCGCCGCGCGCGCCCTCTCACGGGATCTGGCTGCGCACTGGCGCGGGGAGGTCCCGGATCGGGCGGACACCGCTTCCGCTGAACGGAAACTCAGCCGTTGACGCAGCGGTTACGCGCGCCAGGATCGCAGGGAACGGATGAGGAGGCACCATGCGTACCCAGGTCGCGATCGTGGGCGGCGGCCCTGCGGGACTGCTGCTCTCGCAGCTGTTGCACCGCCAGGGCATCGATTCGGTGGTGCTGGAGAGCCGCGACCGGGCCTATGTGGAGCATCGGCAGCGTGCGGGGATGCTGGAGCAGGGAACGACCGACGTGCTCCGTGACTGCGGCGTGGGGGAGCGGCTCGACCGGGAGGGCCTTGTCCATCATGGGCTGGAGCTGCGGTTCGGCGGGGCGGGCCATCGCATACCGCTGACCGAGCTGACGGGCCGCACGGTGACCGTCTACGCCCAGACCGAGATCGTCAAGGACCTGGTCGCGCGCCGCCTGGCCGACGGCGGCGACATCCGGTTCGAGGCCGAGGTGCTCGAGATCGATCCGTCCGCGCCGAGCGTGACCTTCCGGCACGAGGGCGCCGTGCACACCCTCGCCTGCGACTACGTCGCCGGGTGCGACGGCTTCCACGGCGTGAGCCGTCCCGCGGTGCCGGGGATCCGGACGTTCTCGCGCGACTACCCGTTCGCCTGGCTCGGGGTGCTCGCCGACGTCCCGCCGTCCACCGACGAGCTGATCTACGCCCATCACGAGCGCGGATTCGCTCTGCACAGCCTCCGCTCTCCCAAGATCAGCAGGCTCTATCTGCAGGTCACGCCGGACGAGGATCTGGAAGCGTGGCCCGACGACCGCATCTGGACGGAGCTGGCCGCCCGGTTCGCCACCGACGACGGCTGGGAACTCCACGAGGGCCCGATCACCGACAAGGCGATCACGCCGATGCGCAGCTTCGTCGCCGAGCCGATGCGGCACGATCGGCTCTTCCTGGCGGGCGACGCCGCGCACATCGTGCCGCCTACAGGCGCCAAAGGCCTCAACCTCGCCGTCTCCGACGTCACCATCCTGGCGAACGCGCTGGCCGAGCGGTACGCCGGCGGATCCGAGTCACTCCTGGACGCCTACTCCACGACCTGTCTCACGCGGGTCTGGCGGGCCGAGCACTTCTCGTACTGGATGACGACGCTCCTGCATGCCGACCCGGCCGCGGACGACTTCACGCGGCGCCTGCAACGTTCCCACTTGGACTACGTGGCCTCGTCCCAGGCGGCGGCCACGTCCCTCGCTGAGAATTACGTCGGCCTCCCGCTGTAGGGAACCGGAGCGGAGCGGTCCAACGTTCAGCGGGTAGGAGCTTCCGAGTTTGCGCGCGCGGGGCGGCTTGCCCCGGCTCCGGAGGTGACGTTATGCGCGGCCCGTTACGCCGAAGCCCTGGCGCCACCGGGGGCTTCGCCTGCTGGTGTGCCTGGCCCTGGTGGGCACCGTGCTGTTCCTTGCGGCCTCCGCGCTGACCGCCTGGCGGACGACGAGCTACGACCGGAACATCCAGCGCCTGCCGGACGTCTTCCCCGAGCAGCGGACCACGCGGCCGGTCCCCGACCCCGGGCAGAACTGGCTGCTCATCGGCTCTGACCTGCGCGGCGACGAGACCGAGGAGAAATGGCGGCCGGGTCGCGCGCGCTCGGACACGATCCTGCTGCTGCACCTGCCGGAGCGCGGGCGCCGCGCGTACGTGGTCTCCTTGCCGCGCGACCTGTGGGTCGAGATCCCCGGCTGGCGTCACGCGAAGATCAACGCGGCGTTCTCCCAGGGCGGGCCCGCCCTGCTCACCGAGACGGTGGAGGAGCTGAGCGGGATCCGGATCGACCACGTCGCGGTGGTCGACTTCGACGGCTTCGAACGGATGACGGACGCGCTGGGCGGCGTCGACATCACGCTGGAACAGTCGATCTACGACCCCACCAACGGCTGGTCGTGGCCGGCCGGGGTCAACCACCTCGACGGTGAGAGCGCGCTGCGGTTCGTGCGGGAGCGCAAGGGGTTGTCGGGCAGCGACCTCGACCGGGTCAGGCGGCAGCAGCTCTTCCTGCGGGCCATGGCGGCGAAGGCGGCCAGTAGCGGCACGCTGCGCAACCCGTTCAAGCTCGACGCGTTCCTCAGCGCGGCGAGCGAGTCGCTCGCCGTGGACTCCGGGACCGAGTTCGACACACTGCGCGCGCTCGCCATGCGGCTCACTCGCATCGGCCCAGGCCGGGTCACCTACCTCACGCTGCCGAACGGCTCCAGCTCCTGGATCGACGGGCAGAGCGTGGTTCTCCAGGACAAGGAGCGCGCGGATCGGCTGTTCGCCCGGATCAGATCGGGCTCACTATGATTCAGATCACGCAAACTGACAGCCTCTGAAACTTTGCCGATTACGCAAGTTTCCCCTATTGTGATGGTATGACCGTTGAGATGGGCCTGCGTGAACGCAAGAAGGCCGCGACGCGAGAGGCGTTGCGGCTCGCCGCGATGCGCCTGGCCGTCGAGCACGGCGTCGATGGCGTCACGGTGGAGGCCATCGCGGCGGTGGCGGGAGTGTCACCCCGGACCTTCCACAACTACTTCCCTGGCAAGGAAGAGGCGATCGTCGCGACCGTGACCGACGGCGCGCGGGCCGTGATCGACGCACTGCGGGCCCACCCCGCGGACGAGCCGGTCTGGGATTCCCTGCGCTCGGTGATCGTCGGCATCATGTTGCCGCCCGAGACCCGGGACGAGACCATCGCGCTGCTGCGGGTCATCAAGGCCAACCCCGCGCTCATGGGGCAGCAGTTGTGTCACCTCGGGGAGATGCAGCGCGAGATCGCCGAGATCGTCGCGGCCCGCACCGGGACCGACGCCGGTCGCGACCTGTATCCCCACCTGCTGGCCGGCGCCGCGGGCACCGCCATGCGCGCGGCCATCGACCTGTGGGCCGAAGGCACGACCGGCACCGCCCTTCCCGACCTGATCGACGAGGCCTTCGCGCAAATGCGCGCCGGCCTGCCGCCACCGGCGTAACCGCCACCGGCGTAACCGCCACCGGCGTAAACCCGACCCTGCAACCCCACCCCACCTTTCGCGCCTGACGGCCAGCCCGCCGATAGGCGATGCCCGTGTGCCCTCTTTTGGGCAGCCCTTGTAACCGCTCCGGGCCGCCGCAAGCTGCCCGCGATGATGGGATTAGTTCTCTTGGCCACCTTCCTCTACCGGCTTGGCCGGTTCTCCTTCAGGCGACGCAAGCTCGTCGCCGCGCTCTGGGTGGGGCTGCTGGTGCTCTTCGGCGTCGCCGCCGCCACCTTGTCCGGACCGACCTCCAACAACTTCTCCATCCCTGGCACCGAGTCCCAGAAGGCGATCGACCTGCTCGAGCAGCGGATGCCGCAGGCGTCCGCCGACGGCGCCACCGCACGCGTGGTGTTCGCCGCGCCGGACGGCGGCAAGGTCACCGACGCGGCGGGCAAGAAGGCCGTGGAGGAGGTCGTCGGCAAGCTCAAGGCCCTCCCGGACGTGGCGAACGTCGTCGATCCGTACCAGGCCAAGTCCGTTTCACCGGACGGCCGCATCGCGTACACGCAGGTGACCTACAAGGTCCCGTCCATCGACCTCGACGAGGGCGACCGCACGGCTCTGGAGGCCGCCGGTGAGCCCGGCAAGGCCGCCGGGCTCACGGTGGAGATGGGCGGCGACGCGACCGAGGGCATGCCCGAGCAGAGCGCGACCGAGATCATCGGGGTGGCGGTCGCCGCCGTGGTCCTGGTCATCACGTTCGGCTCGCTCATCGCCGCGGGACTGCCGCTGCTCAACGCCATCCTCGGCGTCGGCATCGCGATGGCCGGCATCACCGCCGCGACCGGCCTGATCGAGATGAGCTCCACCACGTCCACGCTGGCGCTCATGCTGGGGCTGGCGGTCGCCATCGACTACGCGCTGTTCATCGTCTCCCGCTACCGGCACGAGCTGGAAGAGGGACGGGACGGCGAGGAGGCCGCGGGCCGCGCCGTCGGCACCGCCGGCTCGGCGGTCGTCTTCGCCGGTCTCACCGTTGTCATCGCGCTGGCCGGACTCAGTGTCGTCGGCATCCCGCTGCTCACCGAGATGGGCCTGGCCGCCGCGTTCGCCGTCGTCGTCGCGGTGCTGATCGCGCTGAGCCTGCTCCCCGCGCTGCTCGGCTTCGCCGGGCGCAAAATCCTCGGCGGCAAGATCCCCGGCCTGCGCGGCGGGCGCACGCGGCCGGGCGGCAAGGCCCCGATCGGCGAACGCTGGTCCCGGTTCATCCTCCGGCGCCCGCTGCCGGTGTTGCTGCTGGCCGTGGTCGGGATGGGCGTGCTGGCCGCGCCCGCCCTCGACCTGAGGCTCGGCCTGCCCGGTGACGAGGCCAAGAGCAGCGAGACCAGCCAGCGCAAGGCGTACGACATGATCGCGGAGGGCTTCGGCCCCGGCGTCAACGGCCCGCTCCTGGTGGTCGTCGACGCCGGTGAGGGCGGCGACGCCAAGCCCGCGGCGCAGCGGTTCGCAGGGCAGGCGCAGCGGCTCGGCGGCGTCGCCACCGTCACCCCGCCGGTCGTCAACCAGGCCGGTGACACCGCGATGCTGACCGTCGTGCCGAAGAGCGGGCCGGGCACCCAGGCGACCGAGGACCTCGTGTCGGAGTTGCGCGGCCAGAGCGCAGGCCTGCGTGCGGCCACCGGCGCCGACGTCAACGTGACCGGCCAGACGGCCATGAACATCGACATCTCGGCCAAACTCGGCGACGCGCTGCTGCCCTATCTGGCGGTGGTCGTGGGGCTGGCGTTCATCCTGCTGATGCTGGTCTTCCGGTCCATCCTGGTGCCGCTCAAGGCGACGCTCGGCTTCCTGCTGACGGTCGCCGCGACGTTCGGCGCGGTGGTCGCGGTCTTCCAGTGGGGCTGGCTGGCCTCGCTGCTGGGCGTGGCGGAGACCGGCCCGATCATGAGCATGATGCCGATCTTCCTGATCGGCGTGGTGTTCGGGCTCGCGATGGACTACCAGGTCTTCCTCGTCACGCGGATGCGGGAGGAGTTCGTGCACGGCGCCGAGCCCGGCGAGGCGATCGTCACCGGCTTCCGCCACGGCGCCCGGGTGGTGACCGCCGCCGCCGTCATCATGATGGCCGTCTTCGCCGGCTTCATCTTCTCCGGCGAGTCGATGATCAAGATGATGGGCTTCGCGCTCGCGGCGGGCGTCGCGTTCGACGCGTTCGTCGTCCGCATGACGATCGTCCCGGCCGTGATGGCGCTGCTCGGCCGCTCCGCCTGGTGGTTGCCACGCTGGCTCGACCGGCTCCTGCCGAACGTCGACGTCGAGGGCGAGAAGCTCCGCAAGCACCTCGGTGCGGAGGAGCCCCGGATCGACGAGGACGACCGCGAGCTGGAGATCGCCCGTATCTGATCGATCCCTTGCCCGCATGACGAGGGCCGCCGTCCCGCCTCCGGGCGGGACGGCGGCCAGGCACCCCAGATCGAAACGACGCTGTGGGCCGCTCACCACCGAAGGACCGCGATGAACCTCGTGCAGACTCCCCGGACGCGGCGCTCGCCGTGGTTCCGGCCCGGCGGCGGGCGGCCCAAGCCCATCCGGGAACTGCTGCTCGTCGCCGTGCTGTTCGGGGCGTACAAACTCGGCCGTCTGCTGGCGACCGGGCGCGTCGCGGAGGCGTTCGACAACGCGCACGGGGTCTGGGACCTGGAACGCACCCTCTGGCTGCCGAGCGAACTGGACGTGCAGCGGGGGCTCCTGCACAGCGACGTGCTCGTGCACGCCGCCAACTCCTACTACGCGTACGTGCACTTCCCGGCGACCGCCGCGTTCCTCCTCTGGATCTACCTGCGGCGGCCCGCGCACTACCGCTGGATCCGGTGGGTCCTCGTCACGCTGACGGCGGCCGGCCTCGCCCTTCACCTGCTCCTGCCGCTCGCCCCGCCGCGCATGCTCACCGGCACCGGCCTGATCGACACCGGCGCGCTCTTCGGGCCCGCGGTGTACGGGCCGCCGCAGACCGACACCATCGCCAACCAGTACGCGGCGATGCCGTCGCTGCACATCGGCTGGGCCATCATCGTCGCGACCGGCCTCATCGTGAGCACCCGCGGCCGATGGCGCTGGTTGTGGATCGTCCATCCCGTCATCACGGTCACGGTGGTGGTAGCCACCGCCAACCATTACTGGCTGGACGGCATAGTCGTGGGCGCGCTGCTCGCCGTGGTGCTGCTGGTGATCAGACCCCCCGTGACGGTGCGGCGGCCCCCGACCATCCCGACCATCCCGACCGCGCCGGCCGCGCCACGACCCGCGTCCGTTTTGACGGCCGCGCCGGAGCGCGCAGCCCCGGCTGGTAAGGGGTTTCCGCTGATTCGTCCATGACGGTAAAGGCTGTGCGATCCTGAACGGGTGACTGCGCTCGGGCCCGCCGACGCGATCGCCGCCGCGTCCGCGCACTATCTCAAGGGTGAACCGATCGACATGTCCGCGCTCGCCGCGGAGCTCGGAGTCGGCCGTGCGACGCTCTACCGCTGGGTGGGCAGCCGTGAGCAGCTGCTCGGCACGGTTCTCGCCGAGATGACCGAGCTGACCTTCCGGACCGCGGTGCAGGGAGTCCAGGGCAGCGGTCCGGACCGCGTGCTCACCGTCCTCGACCGTTTCATGCGCGCCGTCGTCACCGCCGTGCCGCTCAAGGCGTTCACCGCGCGCGAGCCGCGGCTGTTCGTGCGGCTGGCCACCATGCAGGGGCCGATCGAGGAGCGCGCCATCGCGCTGCTGACCGCCGAGCTGGAGGAGCAGATCGAGGCGGGCCTGCTGCTGGTGCCGTTGCCCACACGCACCCTCGCCCAGGCGATCGTGCGGATCTGCGACTCGTTCATGTACGCCCACCACCTGGGCGGCAGCCGGCCGGAGATCGAGACGGCCCTCGACGTGATCGAGCTGCTGCTGCGGTCGTGCACCGCCGCCACTACCGGCATTGGTGACGAAATCACCACAAGGTGGGGAATGAACACTTCGTGACGATCGTCCCCCCGCCATGAGAGGGTGCGAACCGTGAGCGACATCCCCCGCCGTGCGGTGACCCGCACCGCCAAGCTGGCGAGCCTTCCCCTCGGGTTCGCCGGGCGCACCGCGGTCGGCCTGGGCAAGCGCACGATCGGCCGCCCCGCCGAAGCCGTGGCGCTGGAGGTCCAGCAGCGCACCGCCGAGCAGCTGTTCAAGGTCCTGGGGGAGCTCAAGGGCGGCGCGATGAAGGTCGGCCAGCTTCTGTCGATCTTCGAGGCCGGGCTGCCCGAGGAGCTCGCCGGGCCCTTTCGCGCCAGCCTGACCCGGCTCCAGGAGGCGGCGCCGCCGATGCCCGCCGCCACCGCGCACAAGGTGATGGCCGAGGGGCTCGGACAGGACTGGCGGGAGCGGTTCGCCGAGTTCGACGACCGGCCCGCCGCGGCGGCCTCGATCGGCCAGGTGCACAAGGCGGTCTGGCACGACGGCCGCACCGTCGCCGTCAAGGTGCAGTACCCCGGCGCCGGCAAGGCGCTCATGAGCGACTTCAACCAGATAGCGCGGCTGAGCAGGCTCATCACCCCGCTGTTCCCCGGGATCGAGGTCAAGCCGGTCGTCGCCGACCTCAAGCGGCGCCTGGAGAAGGAGCTCGACTACGTCGACGAGGCCCGCGCCCAGGCGGCCTTCCACGAGGCCTTCGCGGACGACCCCGACTACCTGATCCCCGCGGTGGTCGCCCAGTCGGGCAACGTCCTGGTCACCGAATGGATCGACGGCACACCGCTGTCCCAGGTGATCTCCGGCGGGACGCGGGAGCAGCGCGACCGCGCCGGCCTCCTGCTCTTCCGCTTCATGCACGCGGGGCCGGCGCGATGCGGCCTCATCCACATCGACCCGCACCCGGGCAACTTCCGCCTGATGGACGACGGCAGGCTGGGCGTCATGGACTTCGGCGGCGCCGCCCGGGTCACCGCCGAACTGCACTGGACGATCGGGCGGCTGCTGCGCATCAGCACGCTGGGCAGCGGTGAGGAGATGGTGGCGGCCGCCCGCGAGGAGGGTTTCCTCGCGCCGGACGCGCAGGTCGACCCCGAGCTGGTCGCGCAGATCGTCACGCCGCAGGCCGCCCCGTTCATCGAGGAGCGGTTCAGGTTCAGCCGCGAATGGATGCGCCAGGAGACCAACCGCGGGCTGGGCCTGGCCACCGACATGCGGCCGGGCAGCATCGTCCGCCAGATCAAGCTCCCGCCGCAGTACCTGGCCATCAGCCGAGCCCTGGCCGGGTGCGGCGGCGTCCTGTGTCAGCTGGAGGCCGAGGGGCCCTTCCGCGCCGAGGCGGAACGCTGGGTGCCGGGCTTCGCCGAGGAGGACGAGCCCGACGAGGCCGAGGCGACCGCCTAGCTTTACCGGCCGGAGAGGGCTTTGGCCTCCTCTTCCTCGACCTGGCGGTTCCAGTCGGCCTTCGACGAACGCCAGGCCTCGTCGTCACGCCCGTACCGCCAGTAGCCGGAGATCGAGAGCTGTTCGAGCGGGAGGCGCCGGTCCACCCGCAGATGCCTGCGGAGATCCTTGACGAAGCCCGCCTCGCCGTGCACGAACGCGTGCACGCTGCCCTCGGGGAAGTCCAGCTCGCGCACGGCCCGGACGAGCGCGTCGCCGACCTTGTCATCGCCACGGTGGAGCCAGACGATCTCGGCGCTCGCGGGGGCCTCGAGCTTCTGCTCCTCCTCCGGCCCCGCCACTTCGATGAAGACCCGGGCGGGAACACCCTCCGGAACGCGTTCCAGAGAAGCGCCGATCGCCGGGAGCGCGCTCTCGTCACCCACCAGCAGATGCCAGTCCGCCTCGGCGCTGGGCGCGTAGCCCCCGCCGGGCCCAAGGAACCTGATCACATCGCCCGGCTCGGCGTTGGCCGCCCATGGGCCGGCCAGGCCCTCATCGCCGTGGTAGACGAAGTCCAGCGTCAGCTCGACCGCGTCGGCATCCCATGCGCGCACGGTGTAGGTGCGCGTGACCGGCCACTGGTCGCGGGGCAGTTCGGCGCGGATCGCCTGCACGTCGAACGGCTCCGGGTAGTCCACGCCAGGCGGCGCGAAGAGCAGCTTCACATAGTGATCGGTGAACTCGCCCGCGTCGAACCCGGTGAGCTCGTCCCCGCCGACCACCACCCGGATCATGTGCGGGGTGATCTTCTCCTTGCGCAGCACCCGGGCCTTGTTGACCTTCGGCGTCTTGCGTGCGGTCTCCGTCGCCATTCCGAACCTCCGACCGTCTGGGTTACTTAGGTAAGCCTAACCTGTACCTCGGGGTAAACCGAAGGTCCCCTGCCTGATCGTTTCGGCCGGGCTTGAACTCAAGCCGACTTGACCTCGTAGCGTCACCGCCACGGCGCGCGGAACATCCGCGCGACCGCGTCCCGAACCGGAGGGAACATGGCGGGAAAAGGCCGGACAGGCCTGTTGATCTCAGCGTTCATGGGCACGTTCATCGCGCTCCTTGATCTGACGATCGTCAATGTGGCGCTGCCGGAGATCCAGGCGGACCTGCACACCGATGTGACCGGGCTCCAGTGGGTCGCCGACGGCTTCACGGTGCCGCTGGCCGCGCTGATGTTGTCGGGCGGCGCGCTCGGCGACCGGTTCGGCCGCAAACGGCTCTTCCTGAGCGGCATCGGGCTCTTCGTGGCCGGTTCGGTGGTCTGCGCGGCGGCATCGAGCCTGGGCGTCCTGGTCGCGGGGCGGGTGGTGCAGGGCGTCGCGGCGGCCATCGTCATCCCGGGAGCCCTGTCCCTGATTCTGCAGGAGCTGCGCGGATACTCGGCCATGGAGACCGGGGTGCTGCTGCTCCCGATGACGCTCGCCATCATGCCCGCCGCGGTGGTGGCCGGGCGGCTGACCGCGGCGTTCGGGGCCCGGCGGCCCATGGTCCTCGGCTACACCCTGACCGGCGTGGCTCTCGCCGGGATGGGCATGTTCGACGCGGGCACGCCCTACCTGGCGATCAGCGTGCTGTTCGTGGTGGCGGGCGCCGGGCAGGGGCTCGCGATCACTCCGGCGGCCGCGGCCGTGCTGGAGATCGTGCCCAGGGAGCGCACGGGCATCGCCTCGGCGACCGTCAACACGGCGCGCCAGGCCGGCACCGCGCTCGGCATCGCCGTGCTCGGCACCGTCGCGGCCGGCTCGGGGGGACTCGAGGCCGGGCTGCGCACGAGCCTGGTCGCTGCCGGGGCCGTGGTCCTGGCGGCGGCCGCCCTGCTGATCCTCATGCCTGGAAGGGGATCCCATCCTCGATCCACTTCCGGGTCGCCTCGCGCAGATGCGGGCATCCGCCCGCCGGGTCATCCCGCGGGCACGTGAGGAGGTGCTCCAGGTAGGCGCGGCCGGTGGTGAGCCGTTCGATCTGCGCGCCGATGGCCTCGATACGGCCCGCCACCGACCCGCGCCAGTCCGGTGCCGCAGCCAGCACATGCCTGATCTCGTCCAGGCTCATGAGGCCGGTCTCCTGCATTATCCGGATGAGGGCGATCCGGTGCAGCTCTGCCGGGCCATACCAGCGCCGGCCGCCGCGCCGTTCGGCCGGTACGGCGAGGTCGCAGTCGTCCCAGTAACGCAGCGCGGAGACCGTCATGCCGAACGTCGCCGCCGCTTCCCCGATCGAGATGAGATCGTCTTCCATGAGCCCCATCTGACCTCAAGCCGGCTTGAGAGCGCCAGTCCCCGCACCAGGCCCTGCGGCATGAAGAGCATCGCGAGGACGAGCAGCAACCCGTAGACGGCGTACGACAACACCGAGGGCGCGGCGGCGGGCATGCCCTCCATCGTGCCGATGTTGTTGAGCAGCTGGAGGAGCAGCGTGATCACCGTGGCGCCCGCGAGGGCGCCCCAGATCGTGCCGGTGCCGCCGACGACGACCATGACGACGTACTCGAAGGAGAGCAGGACGGGGAACGACCCGGGCGCGACGTATCCGATGAAGAAGGCGTAGACACCGCCGGCGAGCCCGGCGAAGCCGGCCGACAGGCTGAACACCGCCAGCTTGTATCCCGCCACCGGAACTCCCGAGGACTCCGCGGCCACCTCGCTGGTGGCCAGCGCGCGGAGGCCGCGCCCGGGTCGCGAGTCGACGACGTTCCTCGCGATCAGTACGACCACGGCCAGGGCGGCCAGGGCCAGGTAGGCGTACGAGATGTCGTCGGCGAACGCGTATCCGGCGACCTCGAGCTGGGGTATGCCCTGCAGCCCGATGTCGCCGCCCGCCCACTCCTGCCGTCCGGCCAGGCTCAGCAGGATCAGCTGGACGGCGAGGGTGGCGAACGCCAGATGGTGGCCGCGCAACCGCAGCAGCGGGACGCCGATCAGTGCCGCGGCGGCCGTGGCGATCACCGGGGCGGCGAGCAGCGCGAGCCAGGTGGGGAGGCCGTGGACGGCCAGCAGCGCCGCGCTGTAGCCGCCGATCATGTAGAACGAGGCCTGGCCGAGGGAGACCTGCCCGCCGTACCCCATGAGCAGTGACAGGCCGGTGACGACGATGGCGGCCAGCAGGAGCAGCACGTACACCGGCACCTGCGATGGGGGGAGCAGCACCGGCATGGCCGCCGCCACGACCGCGACGGCCACGGCGGCCAGGGTGCCCCGGGAACGGAGGAGATGGCTCACCGTGCGGCCTCCAAGTCGAGCGCGGTCCGGCGCGAGGCCTGCCAGATCATGATCGCCAGCATCAGGATCAGGGCGACCACGGTCTGGTACGAGGCGTCCAGGTACCCGGCGACCAGCGCCTCGGCGACGCCCAGGGTGAGCGCACCGGCGAGGGCCAGCCCCGGCCTGTTCAGGCCGCCGAGGATCGCGGCCGCGAACCCGTTGGTGATGAGCAGGACGTCGCTGTTGAACGAGATGGGCAACATCGGCGTCAGCAGGACCCCCGCCGTGCCGCCGAGCACGCCGCCGAGCGCGAAGGCCGCCAGTCCCATGCGGGTGACGTTCATGCCCACGGCGCGCGCCGCGTAGGGGTTGGACGCGGCGGCGCTCAGGGCCTTGCCGAGGTAGGTCCTGGAGAAGAACAGGCCGAGCGCGGTGAAGACCAGCGCGGTGGCGGCGATGACGAGCAGATGTTGTTTCTGGACGTACGCGCCGCCGAGCTGGATCGTCCCGCCGAGCCCCGGATGTGAGCGCGGTCCGTCGCCCCACACCATGATCTCGACGGCGTACGCGACGAAGCCCAGCCCGAGGGTGATGATCAGTGCGGCCCGGGGACCGGTGCCGGGCTTTCCGGTGGCGATCAGGCCGGTGAGCAGCCCGACGGCACCGGCGGCGGCCACCGCCGCGATCTCGGCGACGCCGTGGGGCAGACCGGCCGACAGGAACGAGCCGGCGGCGAGTCCCGCGACGACGGCGAACATGCCCTGGGCGAAGTTCACGGTGCCGCTGACGCGGTGGACCGTCACCAGACCGCTGGCGAGAAGCGCGAAGCCGCAGCCGACGGCCAGCCCGGAGACGAGGTACTGCAGGAGGTCGCTCACGGCGTCACCCCCAGGTAGGCCGCGACGACGTCACTGCTCTCGGCCAGCTCGGCGCAGGGACCCTCGGCCCGGATCCTGCCTGCCTCCAGCACGTAGGCGCGGGTGCACAGATCGAAGGCCAGCCGGGCGTTCTGTTCGATGAGGACGACCGCCAGGCCGCGTTCCGCGTTGAGCCGCCGCAGGTGCCCGGCGAGCGTCGTGGTCACCAGCGGGGCCAAGCCGAGCGACAGCTCGTCCACGATGAGCACGGCCGGATCGCCCATCAGGGCCCGGCCGAACGCGACCATCTGCTGCTGACCGCCCGACAGCGAACCCGCCTTCTGGCGGCGCAGGCGTGCCAGCTCGGGCAGGACCTCGTACACCCATGAGGTGTCCCGTGCCGACGCACCCTCGCGGCGCCGCCGCCAGGCCCCCAGCGCGAGGTTGTCGTCGACGCTCAGATCGGGGAACATCTGCCGCCCCTCGGGGACGAGCGCCGCGCGGCCCTCCAGGCGCACGGTGCCCCCCGCCGGGCGGACCAGCCCCATGATCGCGTTGACGAGGGAGGACTTGCCCGCGCCGTTGGGTCCCACCAGGGCGACCATCTCACCGGCCGCGACGTGCAGGGTGACGTGGTCCAGGGCGGTGGCGTTGCCGTACCGCACGACGAGGCCGCTCACCTCCAGCACCAGGTCGTTCATCCGGCGGCCTCCCATCCGGCGGCCCCGGCCGTCTCCTGCCCGAGGTAGGCGGCGACCACGCTCTCGTCGGCGCGGATCTGCTCCGGCGTGCCCTCGGCGATGAGGCGGCCGAGGTCGAGCACGCTGATCCGGTCGGCGAGGCGGGACACGAACGTGACGTCGTGCTCGATGAGCATCATCGTCAGCCCGTCGGCGCGCAGGCTCTCGATCAGCTGGGCGAGCGCCTCCCGCTCGCTGGCGCGCAATCCCGAGGCCGGCTCGTCCAGGAGCAGCAGGTGGGGCTGGGCGCACAGCGCGCGGGCCAGCTGGAGCGAGCGCTGCTGGCCGAGAGGCAGCGCGTCGGCGGGGCGCCCCGCCCATTCCCGCAGGCCGACCCGGTCGAGCGCCGCCAGGGCGTCGGCCTTGATCGCTGCCTCCTCTCGCCGGTGCCGGGGCAGCCGGAGCGCCGCGGCCAGGAAGCCGTGCCGGGTGCGGGCGTGCGCGCCGACCATGACGTTCTCCAGCGCGGTCATCCCGTGGAACAGCCGGGCCGCCTGGAAGACGATCGCGATGCCGAGCCGGGCCCGTGCGTGCGCGCTGAGCCTGTCGATGCGCCGCTCCTCCCCGTTCGGGCGGTAGCGGATCGTGCCGTGGTCGGCGGCGAGGTGGCCGCTGATCAGGTTGAAGAGGGTGGACTTGCCCGCTCCGTTGGGGCCGATGATCCCCCGTGTCTCGCCGGCCGCGACGGTGAGCCCGACGTCGCGCACGGCGTAGACGCCGCCGAAGGCACGGGCGACCGAGTCGACGGTGAGGACGGCGCTCATCCCGCCGCCGCGGCGGTCTTGGCGAGCTGGGTGCGGGACCAGGGGACCGGCACGAGCTTCCCGCTCTTGACCTGGTTCATGGAGATGTCGGTAGGACGCAGGCCCGAATGGTCCTTGGCCGAATAGGTGTACTTGCCGCAGGGCGTGACGAGGGTCAAGGTCTCCAGCGCATCACGGATCTTGTCCCGGTCGGGCTCGCCCGCCTTCTCGATCGCGGCGGCCAGCAGCTTGACGCCCGCGTAGCCGTCCATGGCGAACTGGGGCGGCGCGTACCCGTACTTGGTCCGGAACGGCACTGACATCTCCCGGACCGCCTGCTTGAGTTTGCCGTCCGGCAGGAACTCTTCGACGACGCCGATGGCGCTCTGCACGTACACCCCTTCGCTCGCGGTGCCGACCGGCTCCAGCCAGAGCTTGGTGGCCTGCGAGGCGGTCATGACGAGGGGGATGCCCAGGCGGGCGCCGGCGTACTGCTTGGCGAGGGTCACGCCCGGCGCGCCGCTCGCCCAGGCGACCAGGGCCTGCGCTCCTGAGCCGCGGACGTGGGTGAACACCGGGCTGAAGTCGGTGGCGGTCGTCTCGTACGGCTCGGTCTTGACGATCTGCACGCCGTACTGGCCCGCGTACCGCTGCATCCCGGCGAAGCCCGCCTTGGAGTAGGCGCTCTTGGTGTCGTAGGCCACGGCGACCTTGGAGATCCGGTGAGCCTGGAAGTACTGCAGCAGGGCCTCGGCGTACCGCGATGAGATCGCCGGCACCACGAACGTGTACTTGCGCACCGGGTCGACCTGCTCGTCGGCCGGGGCCAGCGAGATATAGGGGATCTTGGCGCGCTCGGCGAGCGGCTCGACCGCCAGGCCGACGTTGGAGAACGTGGACCCGATGACGGCGGCCACGCCCTGGGACTTGAGCTTGTTGAAGTGGAGCACGCCCTGGTCGGGCGCGGTCTTGTCGTCGAGGGTGGTCAGCTCCAGCTTGCGGCCGTTGATGCCGCCCGCCGTGTTGATCTGCTCGACCGCCAGGTCGACGGTCTTCTTGGCCTCGCCGCCGAGCGGGGCGTAGTTTCCGGTGAGGGACTCGATGAAGCCGACCTTGATGGTCGAGCCGGAGCCGCCGGAGTCACCGGAGCCGCATGCCGACAGCGAAAGGACGAGCGCCGCCATGCCGGCCAGGGGAGTGAGGAGGGGGACGAGTCTGCGCACTGGAGACCTCCTGGGGGTGGGGCGTCGCCGCGAGCCTGCTGCGAACATAGGCGTCTACGTTGCAGCCGTCAATAGTCTGCACAACGTCAGTCCCGGGGGCCTCACAACTCCAGCGTCAGCCGCGGACCGGCGGCCCGCGACACGCAGATCATCATCAGGTCGCCCGCGCGCTGTTCCTCTTCGGTGAGCACCGAGTCGCGATGGTCGGGCACGCCGTCGAGCACAGCCGTCTCGCAGGTACCGCAGGTGCCCTCCTGACAGGACGACAACACGGCGACACCGGCGGATTCGAGGACTTCCAGGATGGAGCGGTCAGGAGGGATCTGGAGCGTGCGGCCGCTGAGGGCGAGTTCGACCTCGAAGGCCTCCCGCGACGCGGCCCCGGCCTCGGGCTTCGGCGCGAACCGTTCGACCCTGAGGGAGCCGGGCGGCCACGCGGCGCAGCGTTCCTCCACCGCGGCCAGCAGCGCCTCGGGGCCGCAGCAGTAGACCAGGGTGTCCGCACGGGGTTCGCCGAGCAGGCCGTCGAGATCGAGGAGACCGGTCTCGTCCTGCGGGCACGTCTCCACCCGGTCGCCGTGCCGTTCCAGCTCGTCCAGGAACGCCATCGAGGAGCGCCGGCGGCCACCGTAGACGAGCCGCCAGTCAGCGCCTGCCGCCTCCGCCGCCGCGACCATGGGCAGGATCGGCGTGATCCCGATCCCGCCCGCGATGAACAGGCAGCGTGAGCGTGACGGGGTGAACACGAAATGGTTGCGCGGCCCGCGCACGGTCAGCCGGTCACCTTCGGCGAGCCGGTCGTGGACGTGGGCCGATCCGCCGCGGCCGTTCTCCTCCCGGAGCACCGCCACCCGCCAGGTATACGGGTCGGCCGGATCCCCGCAGAGGGAGTACTGCCTGACCAGCCCGTCGCCGAGCACGAGATCGATGTGCGCGCCGGGCTCCCAGGGCGGCAGCGGGCCGCCGTCCGGAGCCTGCAGCGTCAGTCCCGCCACGTCGCCGGCGAGCGGCTCCTTGCGCGCCACGACGACCGTGGTCTCGGGTTCGTGGATCACCGCTGGTCCGTTTCGTGGTCGGGATGGGAGAGCAGCCACCGCCAGACCCCCACGGGATCCTCGGCCCGGTGCTCCGCCCCGCAATGGCAGATGCCGACCAGCACATCCGATCCGGGTTCCCAGATCACCCGAAGCCGGCTGGTGGCCGTCGCGGCGTGGCTCATGTGGTCGTCAGCCGGCGCAGGAGCCGGCGGGCGGCCAGTCCGCCGGTGTCGATGTTGATGCTGAGCTCCTGGTATCCCTCGGGCTCGGCGGCGATGACCTTCTCGAGGATGTTCAGGGCGGTGACGTCCTGGAGGACGACCGTGCGGTTGCTTTCGGCGAGGAACGAGGAGACGGCCTCGTCGTCCACGGCGAAGTCGCGGGCCACCATCCAGAAGTCGTGCGTGCTCGTCTCGGTCTCGGGGGTGATCGCGTACACGATCTCGGCGTGGCAGGCGGCCGGGTCGTCGGCCTCGGGCCCGGGCTCCACCCCGGTGGGCGCGATGCGGCTGTGCAGCAGGTAGAGACACGGCGGGTGGTACTCGATGTCCTGCCACCGGTCGATGCGTCCCTGGATCCCGGTCGAGTCGGCGTAGAACGAGGGGCACTCCACGTCCTTCATCCGGCGGCTGACGTACACGACCCCGGCCTCGTCGTCGACCTCCGTGGTGATCGGGGTCTGCGCCACCTCGGGAGTGCCGATGTAGCCCGCGTGCAGATACGTCTCATGGGAGAGATCGAGCAGGTTGTCGATGAGCAGCTCGTACCGTGCGGCTAGCGGCTCCATGCCGCGCACCGTGACCCAGCCGTCCATCGCGAGCCACGGCGCGCGCGGGATGGCCGCCGGGTCCGCCTTGCCCGGGTCGCCGATCCACACCCACACCAGCGAGTCCTGCTCGACCACGGGGTAGGCGGGCACCCGCGCGGTGCGCGGGATGCGGACCTGGCCCGGGACGGCGACGCAGGCGCCGTCGGGAGCGTAGGTGAAGCCGTGATAGCCGCAGATGATCTGGTCGCCGTCGCGGACGCTCTCCGAGAGCGGGAAGCGGCGGTGGACACACCGGTCAGCCAGGCCCACCGGGTCCCCGGCGCCGGTCCGGTAGAAGACGATCGGCTCGCCGCAGATGGTGCGGGCCAGCAGGCCCTCGCCGACTTCCTCGGCGTAAGCGGCGACGTACCACTGGTCGGTTGCAAATCCCATGGCCTGACAATCGCCTGGGCGCCCCGCGCCCGACCACGCGAGTTCCATCTGATGGAAAAGCTTGTGTGATCGCGTTCACTCCGCTCTCACTCCAGGGGGCGTTCAACCTAGGGGCGCAACCTAGGGGCGCAACCTAGGGGCGTTCAACGCTCCCGCGCACCGCGGAACTCGGCGTCCGCGCCGCGCGCGGGGAGCCTAGCGACCGCGAGATGCCACGAGCGGCCGCCCGTACCGCGGGCACCAGCACCCGCCAGTCGTACCCGTGGGAGGGGACGACCACCGAGACCGCCGCCTCGACCTTGTCGGCCGGGCCGAACACGGGCGCGGCGACCGAGAGCGCGATCGTCTCCACCTGCCCGTCGCTGATGGCGACGCCCGTGCGGCGTACCTCGGCCAGGGTCCGGCGCAACTCGGTGCCGGACACGATGGTGTTGGCGGTGTACCGGCGCAGCGGACCGCCGATCGCGCGCTCCTGCAGCTCGGTGTCCGCGTGGGCGAGCAGGGCCAGGCCGACTCCGGTCGCATGGGCGGGCCACCGCCCGCCCACCCGCGTGAAGACGTGAACCGCGTCGCGGCCCGCGATCCGTTCGACGTAGACTACCTCCAGCCCGTCCAGGACGGCCAGCTGGACGTTCTGATGGGTCGCCTCGTACAGGTCCTCCAGATACGGCATCGCGGCCTCCCGCAGGCCGAAGCCGCGCGGAGCCAGTGCCGCGACCTCCCAGAGACGCAGCCCGATGCGGTACATGCCGTGCTCGTCCCGTTCGACGGCGCCCCACTGGGTCAGCTCGCCGAGAAGCCGGTGCACGGTCGGGGCCGGCAGGCCGGTCTGGTGGCTGATCGCGGACAGGGTCAGCGCGGGACGCTCGGGTGAGAACGCCGCCAGGATGCTGAGGACGCGAGAGGTGACGGAACCGCGGGTCACCGCTACTCCAGCGGATCGAAGTGATGGGCGGCCCAGATCCTGCGGGACAGGGCCTGCGGGTCACGCACGTCCTTGGTGAAGCTGTCGAAGACGTGGGTGACGGCGGCCGCCGGGTTGTAGGCGGGCCATCCCGGGTCACCGGTCGTGGCGAACGCGGTCCACGCGGCACGGAACTGCGTGGAGAGCTCGGCCGCCTCGTCCGGTATCGGATCTCCCACCACGAGCTCCGCGACACCCTTGTCGAGGTTGCCGAACGTGAGGGGGACGTCGAGGGCGTGGCACGCGCGCAACATCCCGTTCAGCGCGGGGGAGGGCCAGGCCAGCTCGTAGGCGAAGGTCTTGCCGCCCGCGGCGGCGTGGGCGTCGGCGAGGTGCGCGCTCGGCATGCGGAAGAGCCAGTCCGACAACACTAGGCTGTAGAGGTCTTCGGCGGGGGTGTCGCGGTGCGCGGCCCGGTAGGCGGCGGCGCCGCCCGGCGGGACCAGGTGCTTCATGATCTTGGTGACATGCTCGTCCCCGAGGGTGCCGAACCGCCCGGCGAGCGCCAGGAACAGCCGGAACTCGTCACGGTTGAAGCCGACGATCAACTCCAGGTCGCGCCCGGCGCCGTCCGCGAGGGCCCGCCAGGGCGTGGTGGGCAGCACCTCGCCGTCCACGATCGGGGAGTACGGCGTGGGCGTGCTCGCGATCGGGCCCCACGTGGGGTGGTCGTCCTGCAGCTTGGCCGTCATCGTCTCCGCCGCCGCGACCAGCACCTCGGGGGAGACGTCCGCGAGATCCGCGAGGACAGGGGAGCGGCCGGCCTCCGCGGTGATCGCCGTGCTGAGCCGGTGCGCGAACTCCGGCGCGAAGAACGTGCCGGGCACGCTCTGCGTGATCGCCCGGCGGAACAGCCCGCGGGCCGCCGGCATGGCCAGCAGGGCGGCGATCGAGCCCGCTCCGGCCGACTCGCCGAAGATCGTGACCTGCCCGGGGTCGCCGCCGAACGCGGCGATGTTGTCCTGGACCCAGCGCAGTGCCGCGATCTGGTCGAGCAGGCCCCGGTTCGCGGGCGCGCCCTCGACCGAGCCGAAGCCCTCCATCCCGACCCGGTAGTTGATCGTCACCACGACCACGCCGTCGGCGGCGAGCGTGGCGCCGTCGTACTCGGGCTGGGACGAGATCCCGACGAGGTAGGCGCCGCCGTGCACCCACACCATGACCGGGAGCCCTGAGCCGCCGTGGTCGGGCGTCCAGACGTTCACCGTCAGGCAGTCCAGCCCCTCGGCGGGCGTCCAGCCGGGGAAACCGGGCACCATGCCGGCCTGGGGCGTGCGCGGGCCGAACGCGACGGCCTCGCGCGTCCCGTCCCAGGAGGCGGCCGGAGCCGGCGCGGCCAGGCGGTTCGGGCCGAACGGCTCCGCCGCGTACGGCACCCCCCTGAAGACGGTGATCCCGTCGTGCGACCGGCCGCGGATCCGTCCCGTGGTGATCCTTGCCTCTGCTCCCGTCACGCTGCTCAGTACAACACGGGTCACAGGAACACGGGCCACCCGGATACAGAGCGCAGCCAACTTCCTGTGCACCTCTTATGCCGATACGTTCGGATCACCGCGCGCCGTGCCATGGGAGGAACGATGTCCGTGCTCGCCGAACTGCTGAAGGCCCTCGCCGCCGGATCGGTGGAGGTGGTCGATCTCACCGCGCCGCTGTCGGAGTCGACGCCGATCCTCCAGCTGCCGGAGCCCTTCTCCAACACGGTCCCGTTCGCGCTGCGCGAGATCAGCCGGTACGACGACCGGGGCCCCGCCTGGTACTGGAACGACATTCAGACGGGCGAGCATGTCGGCACCCACTTCGACGCGCCCGTCCACTGGGTCACCGGGCGGGACGGGGAGGACGTCTCGCAGGTCGAGCCGCGCCGGCTGGTGGCGCCCGCCGTGGTGCTGGACGCCTCGGCGGAGGCCGCCGCCGATCCCGACTTCGTGCTGGAGATCGATCACGTGCGCGAATGGGAGAAGATCAACGGGCCGCTGCCAGGCGGCGGGTGGCTGTTCTACCGGACCGGCTGGGACGCCCGTTCCGCCGACGGCGCCGCGTTCCTCAACGCCGACGAGACGGGACCGCACTCGCCGGGGGTCTCCGCCGAGTGCGCGCGCTGGCTCGCCGAGGAGACGCCCATCATCGGCCTCGGGGTCGAGACCGTCGGCACCGACGCGGGCGCGGCCCACGGTTTCGAGCCGCCCTTCCCCTGCCACTCGTACTTTCTCGGCGCCGGCAAGTACGGCCTCACCCAGCTGCAGAACCTGGCGCGCCTCCCGGTGCGCGGCGCGGTCGTGCTGGCCGCGCCGCTGCCCATCGTGGGCGGCTCCGGCAGCCCCGCCCGGGTGCTCGCCCTGGTCGAACGATGAGACGTCGTCGAACGATGAACGTCGCGGAGGCCGTGGGGACCGCCCTGACCCGGCTCGGCGTCGAGACCGTCTTCGGCGTCGTCGGCAGCGGCAATTTCCACGTCACCAACGCCCTGGCCGCGGGCGGCGCCACGTTCGTCGCGGCACGGCACGAGGGCGGCGCCGCCACGATGGCGGACGCGTACGCGCGGGTCAGCGGCGGGCTGGGCGTGGTGTCGGTGCACCAGGGCCCCGGGCTGACCAACGCGGTCACGGGCATCACCGAGGCCGCCAAGAGCCGCACGCCGCTGCTGGTGCTGGCGGGTGAGGTGGCGGCCTCGGCCGTGCGGTCCAACTTCCGCATCGACCAGGCCGCCATCGCGGCGGCGGTCGGCGCGGTCGCGGAACGCGTCCACTCGCCGGAGACGGCGCTGGCCGACGTCGCCCGCGCCTGCCGGACCGCCGTGGCCCAGCGCCGCACCGTCCTGCTCGGCCTGCCGCTCGACGTCCAGGCCGCCGAGCACCCCGGCCCCGTCGTCATCCCGGCGAACAAGCCGCTCGCCGCACCGGTGCCGCTGCTCCCCGTCCCGCCGCCCGCCGCGATCGCCCGGCTGGCCGACGCGCTCGCGGCGGCCGAGCGGCCGGTGTTCATCGCCGGGCGCGGCGCCCGGCTGTCGGCGGCGGCCGAGCCGCTCCGCGAACTGGGCGAGCGCTGCGGCGCCCTCCTGGCGACCTCCGCCGTCGCCCGCGGGCTCTTCGGCGGCGACCCGTTCGACCTCGACGTCAGCGGCGGCTTCGCCACGCCGGTCGCCGGCGAGCTGATCAGCGGCGCCGACCTGCTCGTGGGCTGGGGCTGCTCCCTGAACATGTGGACCATGCGGCACGGCTCGCTGGTCGGCGAGGGCGCCAAGGTCGTCCAGATCGACGTGGAGGCGGAGGCGCTGGGGGCTCACCTGCCGGTCGACCTCAGCCTGATCGGGGACGCGGCCGAGACGGCACGGCTGGCCGACGCCGAGCTCGCCGCGCGCGGGCATGCCTCGGCCGGCTACCGGTCGGCCGAGGTGGCCAAGCGGCTCACGCACGAGGGGCGCTGGCGCGACCAGGCGTACAAGGACGAATCGGACGACGAGCACATCGACCCGCGGACGCTCTCGATCGCCCTGGACGACCTGCTGCCGGAGGACCGCACGGTCGCCGTCGACTCGGGCAACTTCATGGGATACCCGGCGATGTTCCTCGCCGTCCCGGACGCGGACGGCCTGGTGTTCACGCAGTCGTTCCAGTCCATCGGCCTCGGCCTCGCGACCGCGATCGGCGCGGCGGTCGCCCGGCCGGGCCGGCTGACCGTCGCGGCCCTCGGGGACGGCGGCGCGCTGATGGCGATCGCCGAACTGGAGACCGCCGTCCGGCTGGGGCTGGGCCTGCTCGTGGTGATCTACGACGATGAGGCGTACGGCGCGGAGGTGCACCACTTCGGGCCGGACGGCCATCCGCTCGACACCGTGACCTTCCCGCCTGCCGACCTCGCCGCGATCGCGCGCGGCTTCGGCTGTGCCGCCGTCACCGTCCGCGACCGGGCCGGCCTCGGGGCCGTGGAGGAGTGGCTGGCCGGCCCGCGCGACCGGCCGATGGTCGTCGACGCGAAGGTCACGCGGCACCAGGCGGCCTGGTGGCTGGAGGAGGCCTTCCGCGGTCACTGAACGCCACCGCATATCCATCCAGGGTGATGGGAATGATCGCCGGGGTGACATTGGCCCGACTTACCGGTTGACCGGTTGGTCCGGGTTACTTACGTTCACGGAAGTTGTGCCTCATGTCACACCCGCCCGTTCATCCGAGGAGAAGAGATGGCGGAACGACTGAGATTTTCCCCGCTTGCCCGTGAGATGGCCGCCGAGTTCGCCGGAACGATGATCCTCATCCTCTTCGGGGTGGGGGTGGTGGCGCAGGTCGTCGCGGGCGGGATCGGTGACCACGACAGCATCGCCTGGGCATGGGGGATCGGGGTGATCCTCGGTGTCTACGTCTCAGCCGCGATCAGCGGCGGGCACATCAACCCGGCCGTCACGTTCGCGCTCGCGGTGTTCAACCGCTTCTCCTGGCGCAAGGTCCTTCCGTACTGGATCGCCCAGACCTCCGGAGCCTTCATCGCCGCGCTGATCGTGCGCTGGAACTACACCGAGGTGCTGGCCAAGGCCGATCCCGGCCACACGATCAAGACCCAGGGCGTCTTCACCACCCTTCCGGGCAACGGAACGCTGCCCGTCAGCATGTGGGGCGGTTTCCGCGACCAGATCATCGGCACCGCGATCCTGCTGTTCGTGGTGATGGCCCTCACCGACCTGCGCAACCTGCCGCCGCTGTCCAACCTCACCCCGGTCGTCATCGGCCTGCTCGTCGTCGCCATCGGCATGGCGTGGGGGACCGACGCCGGCTACGCGATCAACCCGGCGCGCGACTTCGGGCCGCGGGTGGCGCAGTACATCACCGGATACGGCGGCGCCTGGCGAGATCAATACGGTGATCTGTACTTCTGGGTGCCCATCATCGGCCCGCTCATCGGCGCTGTGATCGGGGCGGGGCTCTATCTCTTCCTCATCGGCCGGAACCTGCCGCCGGAACCCGCGCCCGAGGCGGCACCCGAGACCAAGCCCGAATACGACGCCCAGTCCTGACCACAGGAGAGACCGATGGCCGACTTCGTCGGAGCGCTCGACCAGGGGACGACGAGCACCCGATTCATGATCTTTGACCACGGCGGCAACGAGATCGCCCGCCACCAGCTCGAACACGAGCAGATCCTGCCCCGGGCGGGGTGGGTCGAGCACAACCCGACCGAGATCTGGGAACGCACCCGCGCCGTCATTCAGACGACGCTCAACCAGGCAAGCCTGGGCCACCAGGACCTCGCCGCGCTCGGCATCACCAACCAGCGCGAGACGACCGTCGTCTGGAACAAGCGAACGGGCCGCCCCTACTACAACGCGATCGTCTGGCAGGACACCCGTACCGACCGGATCGCCTCGGCGCTGGAGCGTGACGGGCGCGGCGAGACGATCCGCCACCGGGCCGGGCTGCCGCCCGCCACCTACTTCAGCGGTGGCAAGGTCCAGTGGATCCTGGAGAACGTCGACGGCGTGCGCGGGGCCGCCGAGAACGGCGAGGCGGTCTTCGGGAACATCGACACCTGGGTCCTGTGGAACCTCACGGGCGGCACCGACGGCGGCGTGCACGTCACCGACCCGACCAACGCCAGCCGCACGATGCTGATGGACCTGGAGACGCTGGACTGGGACGACCAGCTGCTGTCGTTCTTCGGCATCCCCCGCGCCATGCTGCCCACGATCAAGCCGTCCTCGGCGCCCGACCCGTACGGGATGACGCGTGCGGACGGGCCCTTCGGCGGCGAGGTGGCGCTCTCCGGCGACCTGGGCGACCAGCAGGCCGCGACGGTCGGGCAGGTGTGCTTCGCGCCCGGCGAGGCCAAGAACACCTACGGCACCGGCAACTTCCTGCTGCTCAACACGGGCGGCGAGCTCGTCCGCTCCAAGGCCGGGATGCTCACCACCGTCTGCTACCAGTTCGGGGAGAGCGCACCGGTCTACGCCCTCGAAGGGTCGATCGCGGTGACGGGCTCGGCTGTGCAGTGGCTGCGCGACCAGCTCGGCATCATCTCCGGCGCCTCGCAGAGCGAGTCCCTCGCACGCCAGGTCGAGGACAACGGCGGGGTCTACTTCGTACCCGCGTTCTCCGGCCTCTTCGCCCCGTACTGGCGCAGCGACGCCCGCGGCGCCATCGTCGGGTTGTCCCGCTTCAACACCAACGCCCATCTGGCACGCGCGACGCTGGAGGCGATCTGCTACCAGTCCCGCGATGTCGTGGAGGCGATGCGGGAGGACTCCGGGGTCACCCTGGACGTGCTCAAGGTGGACGGCGGCGTCACGGCCAACGAGCTGTGCATGCAGCTCCAGGCCGACATCCTCGGCGTCCCCGTCTCCAAGCCGGTCGTCGCCGAGACCACCGCCTTGGGCGCGGCCTACGCCGCGGGGCTCGCCGTCGGGTTCTGGCGCAACACCGACGAGCTGCGGCAGAACTGGAACGAGGACAAGCGCTGGCAGCCGGAGTGGGACGAGGAGAAACGCGACAAGGGCTACGCGGGCTGGCGCAAGGCGGTCGAACGCACGTTCGGCTGGGTCGACGTGGACTGATCCAGGCGCCTACAGAGAACACGTCCAGCACGCGAACGCGTACGCCGCCGGCCCCTCGTCCGGCGGCGTACACGTTGATCGGGTCGTGCTGTCTGCTTGCAGGGTGTCTACCGGCGTGCAGCCGCGGTCTTGCGGCGGTTGGCCTTCTTGATGGCGGACACGAGCTCGTCCTTGGACATCGAGGAACGGCCCTCGACGCCGAGTTCCTTGGCGACCTCATAGAGATGCCGCTTGCTGGCGTTCGCGTCCACACCTTCGGCGGTCTTGGCGGGGCTCCGGCGTGCGGCGGGCTCGCCCTTCGCGGCCTGCGCGTCCGACGGGCCCTTCTTGCCGCCGGCCTTGCGCTGCCAGCGGTCGCCGACCTTCTCGAACTTGTGCTTCAGCGCGCTGAACGCGGTGCGGTGCGCGCGTTCGCCTTCCCCGTACTGGTCGATCGCCGAGTCGTGGGCCTTCACCCAGGTGTCCTGGGCCTCCTCCGGAGAACGCCGCAGGGTCGACGGCATGTCCTGGCGGCCAGGCATGAGTCGCTCCTTTCGCGCGATTCCTCTGTCAGGGACGCCCTACCCAGGACGAACTACCTCATTCGGATCTCCCGGATCACGCCGAACGGGCGGGCAGCGGCTCTCTCGCGCACCATTCGATCGTCCTTCGCAGGCCTTCCTCCGCTGACACCTCCGGCTCCCAGCCGAGAACCTCCTTGGCGAGGCTGATATCGGGCCTGCGCACCGCCGGGTCGTCCACGGGCCGTTCGATGAACCGCAGCCGGGACCGCGAGCCGGTGAGCTTGATGATCAGCCGGGCGAGGTCGGCCATGGACAGCTCGTAGGGGCTGCCGATGTTCACCGGCCCGGGGTGGTCGGACAGCGCCAGAGCCAGGATGCCGCGGATCGTGTCGTCGACGTAGCAGATCGAGCGGGTCTGCGACCCGTCCCCGGTGACGGTGAGCGCCTCGCCGGCCAGCGCCTGCCGGATGAACGTCGGGATGGCGCGGCCGTCGTCAGGGCGCATCCGCGGGCCGTAGGTGTTGAAGATGCGCACGATCGCCGTGTCGGCCCCGCGTGACTCGTGGAACGCGGCGGTGAGCGCCTCCCCGAACCGTTTGGCCTCGTCGTACACGCTGCGCGGCCCGATCGGGTTGACGTTGCCCCAGTACGACTCGGCCTGAGGGTGCTCCAGCGGATCGCCGTACACCTCCGAGGTGGAAGCCAGGACCAGCCGCGCACCTTTGTTCTCGGCCAGTTCGAGCGCGTTGCGGGTGCCCTGACTGCCGACGTCCAGCGTCTGGATCGGCCACCGGAGATAGTCGGCCGGAGAGGCGGCGGAGGCGAAGTGGAACACGTGGCTCACCGGCCCCGACACCCAGATCGGCTCGGTCAGGTCGCGCCTCTGAAACTCGAAGTCCCCCCGTCCGGTCAGATGAGTGACGTTGCGGGCGGCGCCCGTGAGCAGATTATCGAGGCAGACGACGGAGAACCCCTGGCCCAGCAGTGCCTGGCACAGATGGGATCCGAGAAACCCCGCCCCTCCCGTCACGACGGCGCGCCGAGATGTCATGGTGAGCTCCTTCCTGATCATCAGCATGTGCAGGGGTCATCAGCATGTGCACGGCCGCGTCGAGCACCCGGCCCGTGGAGATCTCCAGCAGGCCCGGATCGGGCTCGGTGCCGTGCGGATCGCCCCGGCGGCCCATCCAGAGGACCCGGTGCTCAGGCCGCTCGGGCGGGCCCCAGCGGTCCGGCGGCGTCGGGCCGAACAGCAGCACCGACGGGGTGCGGTAAGCGGTGGCGAGATGGCCGATCCCGGTGTCGCCGCAGATCACCAGGCGGGCCTCGGCGATCAGCGCGGCCAGTTCGAGCAGGGACGTGCCGCCGGAGAGGTCGGCGCCGGGGCCGAGCCCGGCCCGCGCGGCGACCTCCCGGGCGAGCCCGGTCTCGGTGGGCCCGCCGGTCACCACGACCCGCTCACCGCGGGCGCGCAGCGCCGCGGCGACGGCGGCGAAGCGTTCCACGGGCCAGCGGCGGGCGGGAAAGCCCGCGCCGGGGTGCAGGACCACCGCTCCGGGCGCCGGCGACATCCGGGGCGGCGGCGGAAGGCCGAGATCGTCCGGGTCGGCGTCATGGCCGAGTTCGGCGACCAGCCGGCACCAGCGCGCGACCTCGTGCTCGCCGGGATCCCACGCCGGCCCCTCCACCTCGGGCACCTCCGGGTGGGCGAACGCGTGCAGCCGGCCCGGCCGCAGCGCCTGCAGGGCACGATGGCTCTGCGGGCCGCTGCCGTGGAGGTTCACGGCGAGGCTCACCGGCCCGTACGCGGGAAGCCCGTCCAGATCCGGGGTCGGCAGGACGTCGTCCACGGCGCCCGTGAGCAGTGCGAGCGGGGCCAGCGGCCAGGGAGCCGCGAGCATCAGGTTCCGGCCGGGCAGGCCGCGCCGCAGCGCCCGCAGCGCGGGCACCGCGGTCAGCAGGTCGCCCAGCCCGAGCGCCCGCAGGACGAGGACGTCCGGCCCCCTCAGGGCCACGACGGCTCCCGCGCGGGGCAGACCACCAGCTCGCGCACCTCGCAGCCGGGCGGCTGGGCCAGCGCGAACGCCACGGCGGCGGCCACGTTCTCGGGCCGGTTGAGCTGGGCGTCCGGCCCGGGCTTGTACTGCTCGTCGCGGCCGTCGAAGAAGGCGGTGTCCATGCCGCCCGGCACGAGCATCGTGACGCCGACCTGGCCCGCCAGCTCGGCCGCCAGCGCCCGGGTGAAGCCGACCACGCCGAACTTGGACGCGCAGTAGGCGGTCGCGTCGCTGAGCGCCTTGAGCCCCAGCGTGGACGCGCAGGTGACGACGCGGCCGTTCGGCGCGTGCACGAGGTAGGGGAGCGCGGCGCGCACCACGGCGGCGGTCCCCATGAGGTTGACCTGGATGACCCGCTCCCAGTCCTCCGCGGGGATGTCGGCCAGCGTGCCGCACGCGTCGATGCCCGCCGCGGTGACCACGGCGTCCAGCCCGCCCGCCTGCCGCGCCAGGCTGTGCACGGCGCGTTCCGTGCACGGCCGGTCGGTGAGGTCGGCCTGCATGTTCTCGACGTCGTACTTCGGCGGATGGCGGTCGATGACCAGCGGGCGCCCGCCGTCGTCCGCGATCCGGCGGGCGATGGCCGCTCCGAGCCCGGAGGCGCCGCCGGTGATGAGCACGTTCATGAGGTGATTCCCTTCGTGGTCGCCAGCAGTCGGGTGGTGGAACGTCCTTCGAGGAGCGGCAGCAGGACCACCTCACCGCCGTGGCGGCGGACGGTGCCCGCTTCGGGCAGCGGGCTTCCGGCGTAGTCGGCGCCCTTCACCCAGATGTCGGGGCGCAGGCGTTCGATGAGGGAGACGGGGGTGTCGTCCTCGAAGATCACCGCCGCGTCCACCGCCGCCAGGGCCTGCAGGACGCGGACGCGGTCCGCGGACTGTGTCACCGGGCGGCCGGGGCCCTTGCGGCGGCGCACCGAGTCGTCGGAGTTGACGCAGACGATGAGGCAGTCGCCCAGTTGCCGGGCCTGTTCGAGCAGGCGGACGTGTCCCGCGTGCAGCAGGTCGAAGCAGCCTCCGGTCGCGACGACCGTGCCGCCGGCCCGCCGGGTGCACTCGATGATGTCCCACGCGTCGTCGCCGCGTTGCGGGGGGATCCGGGGTGAGCCCGTCCGGGCGAGCCGTTCGGCGACGGCCGAGGCCGCGCCCGCCTTGACGAAGTCCGAGGCCCGCCGTACCCCGGCGCTGACGGCCTCGGTGAGCGACCCGCCGTCGGCGAGCACCTCGGTGGTCCGGGCCGCGAAGCTGTCGCCGGCGCCGCAGGGGTCGCCCGGCGAGGCCTCCGCCGGTGCCAGGAACGGCTCGGGCGCCCCGTTGCAGAGCACCGCGCCGTCCGCGCCGAGCGTGACGGCGACGCCTTCGAGACCCCAGCGTTCGGCCAGGTAACGGCCGCGGCGGGTGGTGGCCGACAATCCCGAGCCTTCGATATCGACGTCGTCGCGTGCCGTGAGGCGGGCGGCCTCGTCCTCGTTGGGGGTCAGCAGGCGCGTGCCGGGTACGGGTGCCTCGCCGCGGGGGTGCGGGTCCCAGAGGATCGGGACGTCGGCCGCCAGCTCGGTGAGCAGGGTGCGCACCACGGCATGCCGGGTGACGCCCCGCCCGTAGTCCGAGACCAGGACGGCGGCCGCCCGGCCGAGCGCCTCGGTGACACGAGGACCGACGGGTCCGTCGCGCGCTTCGCCGTCGCCCGTGTCGAGGCGTGCCACGGACTGGTCCTGCGCCCGGACGCGCACCTTGCAGGGGGTGGTCCCGTGCAGCGGGAACGCGGCGACCTCGAGGTGCGGCTCGAGGAGCGCGCGCAGCCGCCGGCCGGGCTCGTCGTCGGCGAGGGCGGTGACCAGCACGACCTCACGGCCGTCGGCCGCCGCCAGCAGCGCCGCCAGCCCGGCCCCGCCCGGCCGGGGCAGCTCCGTGGCCTCCTCGATGACCGGGACGGGGGCGTCGGGGCAGAGCCGCCGGGTGCTTCCCTCGATGTCGATGTCCAGCAGGGCGTCGCCCACGACGACCAGCGGCGCGCTCATTTCGGAACGCCTGCTCATTTCGGTACGCCTGTTCATTTCGCTACACCTGCTCGCTTCGCTACACCTGCTCGCTTCGCTACACCTGCTTACTTCGGTACACCTGCTTACTTCCGTACTCCCAAGGTCTCGTCGACGACGCCGCAGAGCAGATGGACGGCGGCCAGGTGGATCTCCTGGACCGTGGACGTGGTCCCCGCGTCCACCATGATCGCGTCGTCGCAGGCCGCGGTGAGCGGGTTGGGGCCGGGGCCGGTGATCGCCCAGGCGGTCACCCCGATGCGGCGGGCGACGTGCGCGGCCGCGATCACGTTGGGGCTGCGGCCGCTGGTCGACAGGCAGATGAGCACGTCGCCGCTGCGCCCGTGCGCCTGGACCTGGCGGGCGAAGACGTTGACCGGGCCGTAGTCGTTCCCGATGGCGGTGGCCGCGGAGGTGTCGGCGTGCAGCGGGATCGCCGCCAGGGGGCGGCGGTCGGTCTCGAAGCGCCCCACCAGCTCGGCCGTCAGATGCTGGGCCTCGGCCGCGCTGCCCCCGTTGCCGCAGGCGAGCAGCCTGCCGCCACGGCCGAGCACGTGACCGAGATGGCGTCCCCAGGCGATGACGGTCGGCGTCCACTCCCGGAAACGCAGCGCCGCGTCGGCCAGCGCCTCCAGTTTCTGTTCCTGTTTCTGCTCCTGCTGGGCGGCGACGCGCGGGCTCATACCGGCACCTCGCACCGTGCCATGGCCCGTGAATAGACCGAGACCGTGTCGCGGCCGATCCGCTCCCACGAGTAGCACGACCGCGCCCGGTCCGCCCCGGCCACTCCCATCGCCGCCCGGAGCGCAGGGTCGGCGAGCAGTTCCCGGATGCAGGTCGCGGCCTGGACGGCACGGCGCGGCGGTACGTGGACGCCCGTCACCCGGTCGATCACCGTGTCGACGTGGCCGCCGACGCCGGTCGCCACCACGGGCACCCCGCATGCCATGGCCTCCAGCGGGACCATGCCGAACGGCTCGTACCAGGGCAGCGTGACGACCAGGTCCGCCGACCGCAGCAACTCGGGGACGTCCCTCCGGCCCACCCGGCCCAGGAAGGACACCCGGCCGGTGACGCCGGCCGCCGCCGCGACGCCGCGGAGCCGCCGGACCTCGGCGTCGCCGTCGAGTTGCGCCTTGGGCGGCCCGCCCGCGACGAGCAGTTCGGCCTTCGGCACGCGGACGAGCGCTTCGATGGCGGTGTCGACGCCCTTGCGTTCGACCAGCCGGGACAGGGCGACGAGCCGGGGTCTGCCGTTCGCCGGGGTGGCGGGCCCGCCTGGACCGAACCCCTCCAGATCGACTCCGCAGGGGACGACGGTGATCCGGTTCCTCGGGACGCCCATCCGGATGAGCTCACCGGTCTCGTCGGAGCAGGTGGCGATGACGGCGTCCGCGGTCCGGCCGATCGCCCGTTCGAGCCGGATGCGCCCCGGCGGGCTGGTGTCCTTGCCGCCCTGGTGGCGGCGCTTGACGGTGCCGAGCGCGTGGTACGTCTGGACCACCGGCAGCCGCGGCGTCAGCGCGTCGGCGGCCTGGATCGCCGCCAGCCCGCTCATCCAGAAGTGAGCATGGGCGATGTCCGGCGGCGCGTTCGACCACCGCTCCGCCAGGTAGCGTCCGAAGTCCGGCATGTACGGCAGCAGCCTGTCCTTCGGCACCGGCTCGGGCGGCCCGGCGGGGACATGCTCGACGGTCACGCCGGGGGCCAGCCGGACCCGCGACGGCAATCCGGCGGCGTCCCGCCGCGTGTAGACGGTGACGTGGTGACCCTGCCGGCCGAGCTCAGCGGCGAGGTCGGCGACGAACACGTTCTGCCCGCCGGCGTCCGCGCCGCCCAGCCCGTCGATGGCGGCGAGCGGGCTCGCGTGCTCGGAGACCATGGCTATCTTCATCGGGTCACCTCCGTGAGAATGCGGTTCCAGTCGCGCAGGAAGCGCGGCAGTGCGTACCGTTCGAGTGCGGCCGCCCGTGCCTCCTCGCCCATCTGGCGGGCGCGGAGCGGGTCGGCGACGAGCGAACGGGCGGCGGCGGTGAGCGTGTCGACGCGGGTCGACACCACGCCCGCCTCGGGCGGGACGGCCTCGATCGCCTCGGTGGTGGCCAGGGCCACGACCGGCAGGCCGAGCATCATGGCCTCGATGAGCGCCAGCCCGAGCGACGTCCACCGGTAGGGGTGGACGTAGACGCGGCGGCGCGCGAGCTCGGCGTGCATCCGGCCCTGCGGCAGGTCCTCGAAGGTCCACAGCGACTCGGCCGGGACACCCAGCCGGCCGGGGACGCCGGCGACGTTCATGCCGAACAGGTCGATCGGCACGTTGCGGGCGAACTCGGCGAGCAGGTCGGTCCCGGCCACCCTGCCGCGGCGCAGGGGGTCGTTGACGACCACGCCCGCGCGCGGCCAGTGGCCCTCGAACCGGTAACCCGGATCGACGATCCCATGCTCGATGACCGTGGTCGGCGCCCGGCCGCAGTTCCAGAAGAGCTGGTTGAAGTGGGTGACGTGCACCACCGGGATGTCCGACCGGTCATGAAGGAAGTGGCGGCTGTCCGGCACGACCTCGTCCGGTGAGCTCGCGTCGGCCGGTGTCCGGCGCGGGGTGTCGTGCTCGACATAGACGGCCGGGATGTCGCGCCCCGGCCGCCTGCCCAGCCACTCCTCGGTGAGGGCGATCTCGTGCGGCCGCTGGAGCACGACGACGTCCACGTCCTCGTCCCGCAGCCGGTCGTGAGGCACCTCGAGCGCGTGGTCCGGCCAGGTGAAGGTCTCCGGGCGGCCCTTCCCGTCAGGGCCGCGGTCCCGTGTGACCGGAACGAGCGTGGTGTGCTTGCCGTGGACGAACGACGTCGCCCACGATCCGTGCACGTGCCACAGCAGCACTCTCATCGGCTGATCAGCTCCTCCAACGCGGCGACGACCTGGCCGGCCGTGACGGAGGACAGGCAGGGATGCCCCGCCACCGGGCACTCCCGGGCCCTGCTGTCACGGCAGGGCGCCTCCTGGTCGCCCAGCAGCGCGACCGGCACGCCGTGCGGCGCCCACCGGGCGGCGGGCACGGTCGGCGCGAACAGCGAGACCACCGGGGTGCCGGCCGCCGCCGACAGGTGGGCCGGGCCGGTGTTCCCGGCGACCACGGCGTCGGCCCCCGCCAGCACCGCCGCGAGCTCGGGAAAGGCGGTCCTGCCACCGAGGTCCAGGCCGTCGGTGCCCGCGACGTACGCCGTCAGCTCCTTCTCGTCGCGGTGACCGGTCACGACGACGCGGTGACCCGATGCGGCGAGGCCGGCCACCGCCTCGGCGCAGCGTTCCGGCGGCCAGGCGCGTGCGGGGACCGAGGTGCCGGGATGGACGACGACGTAGCCGGGGCCGCCGGTGAGCGCGGTGATGTCGGGGAGCGGCCCGCGGATCCGCGGGCGGGTGTCGGCGGGCGCCGGGAAACCGGCCGCCGTCGTGAGCGCCAGCATGCGCAGCGTCTCCGGGATGTCGTCCTCGCACCGGTGCCTCAGATCGAGCAGCGACCCGGGATAGTCGTCGCTGATGCCGCCGATCCAGGGGATCCCCGCAAGGCGGAACAGCAGCGCCAGCGGGAGCGGCGACTGGTGGAACGAGGTGAAGATGAGGGCGCGGTCGAACCCGCGGACCGCGCGGACGAGTTCGTCCGCCGCCGCTGCCTCGACCGGGCCGGGTTCGGGGTCGATCCAGGGCGCGCACCACTCGATGACGCCGTCGAGGCCGGGCAGCAGGTCGGCGGCCGCGCGGCCGCGCGGGCCGCACACCATCACGACCTCGTCCGCCCGCGCCGCGACGGCGCGCACGGCGGGCTCGGACAGCAGCACGTCCCCGAGATTGTCCAGGCGTACGACGAGGACCTTCACCGCGACCGCCTCTCCCCGAGGACACGGTCCACGGCGGCGCCCAGGTCGGGTGCGACCTCGGCGGCCCGGGCGATCTCCTCCAGCCGGGTCCGGCTGGTCGGCACCAGGATGCCGCGCGCCCCGGCGGCCTCCGCCGCGTCGATGTCCCGGCCGATGTCACCGATGACCACGCACTCCGAGGGGAGCGCGTCCAGCAGCCGGGCCGCCTCCTCGATCAGGGCCGGTCCCGGTTTGCGGCACCGGCAGCCGTCGGCGTCGTCATGGGGGCAGAACTCCCAGACGTCCACCTGCCCGAGGAGCTGCTCGACGCGTTCGTTGACCCGGTGCACGTCGTCGGCGCTGATCATGCCCTTGGCGACGCCCGACTGGTTGGAGACCACGCCGATCCGCAGGCCGCGCCGGCGCAGCCGGTCGAGCGCCTGGCGCGCGCCGGGCATCGCCTCGACCCGTGCCGGGTCCCCGTTGTACGGGACGTCGCGGATCAGCGTGTCGTCCCGGTCGAAGAGCACCACCCGGGTCCGTTGCCAGGGCGTCGCGTTCCGGTGCCGAGCCAGGCCGTGCAGCCGGTGCCAGACCGCCACGGGCGGGATGGCCATGCTGGTGACCAGCATGCGGGCGATCTCGGCGGGGGTCCGGGGTCCCGGTGCGATGCGGGCCGTGGCGAACTCCGCCGTCAGTGCCGCCCATAGGACGACCGCCGCCGTGGTCGCGGGCCTGGCGCCGGCGCGCCAGGCCGCGAGCGCCGCCAGCCCCGAACCGGTGGCGGCCAGGTGGCGGCGGAAGCGGCCCCGCCCGGCACGCGCGCGGTCCCGCCAGCCGCGGCCGTGCACCCGCCACATCAGCATGTCGTCCGCGTTGCCCGCCTGGACGCGCAGCGACGCCCAGAAACCCGCGGGGCGGGCCGGATGCGTCACCTGCCGGCCGCCGCGCACCAGGCGGTGCCCGGAGTCCATGACGCGCAGCGCCAGATCGGAGTCCTCCCGGTAGGCGCGGCGGAAACGTTCGTCGAAGCCGCCGACGTCGGCGAGCACCGAGCGGCGGTAGGCCATGTCGGCGGTGATCCAGGAAGCGCGGGCGAGCCCGGCGGTGTTCCGCTCCCAGTCCGTGGGCCGGCGCCCGCTGGGCAGCGGCACCATCACGCTCCCCTGGACACCGCCGACGTCGTCTGGGAGACCGGTGAGATCGGCGGCCGTCCGGGCGGGCCAGTCGGGCGCGGGCACGACGTCGTCGTCCATGAACACCACCCACTCCGTCGTGGCTGCGCGCCAGCCGGCGTTGCGGGCGGCGGCCGGCCCACGGCCGCCGGAACGGAGCACGCGGACCGTGTCGCCGGCGGTGTCCGGAAGCGGCAGCGGCGTGCCCGGGGCCGGCCGGTCGTCCACGATGAGGACCTCGGCGGGCTGTGGCCCGGACCCGGCCGCGAGTGACTCGATCAGCGTGCGCAGGCTCGGGCGGCCGACCGTGGGCACGACGACCGAATAGCTCGGCGGCGAATGGCTCGTCGGCGGGGTCATCCGGCGAACACCTCCCGCCGCCGCACGACGTACGGGCCGATGGCCAGCAGGTCGACTGGTGCGGATCCGAAGCATTCGAGGGCGTCGCGCGGGTCGTCGACCATCGGCCTGCCCGCGGTGTTGAGGCTGGTGTTGACCACGACCGGCAGCCCGGTGCGGACCCGGAAGGCCTCGAGGAGATCCGCCACCAGCGGGTCGTCGGCGGGCGAGACGGTCTGGATCCGCGCGGTGCCGTCCACGTGGACGACGGCCGCTATCCGGTCGCGCCAGTCCGGTCTGACGCGGTGAACGAACAGCATGTACGGGCTGGGCAGTGGCCCCTCGAAGATCTCCGCGGCGTGGTCGAGGGCGACCATCGGCGCGATCGGGCGGAACTGCTCGCGCCCTTTGACCGCGTTCAGCCGTTCCAGGTTTCCGCGGTGGCCCGGGTGGGCCAGCAGGGACCGGTGGCCGAGGGCGCGCGGCCCCCATTCGCTGCGTCCCTGGAACCAGGCGACGATCTCGTTGCGCGCCAGCGCGTCGGCGACGACGGCGGCGAGATCGTCCGGGCGTTCGTAGGGAATCCGGGCGGTGTCGAGGCGGGCGGCCAGCTCCCGGTCGTCCCATCCGCGGCCGAGTGCGGCGCCGGGCATGGGTTCGATGGGCTCACCGGCCTCCTGAGCGACGTGCAACGCCGCGCCGAGCGCCGTGCCGGCGTCGCCGGCGGCCGGTTGCACCCAGATCTCGTCGTAGATCCCCGCCTCGGCGAGCCGGGAGTTGGCGACGCAGTTGAGCGCCACGCCGCCGGCCATCGACAACCGGCGCGAGCCCGTGCGGCCCTGCAGCCAGGCGGCGAGGTCCAGGATGACCTCTTCCAGCCTGGCCTGGACGCTGGCGGCGAGGTCGGCATGGTCGTCGGTCATCTCGGTGATCCCGCAGTCCGGCTTCCGTGCCTTCGCGAGTGCGCCCCAGTCGACCGGATCGACGGCGAACCCGCCGTCATCGGTGGCGCGCACCCGCTTGCGCATCTCGTCGAGGAAGCGCGGCTCGCCGTACGAGGCCAGAGCCATCACCTTGTACTCGTCGCTCGAACGCAGGAAGCCCAGGTGCTGGGTGAGCTCCTCGTACATGAGGCCCAGCGAGTGCGGGAGCGCCTGCGCGCTCAGGCTCGTGAGCGCACCGTCGCGGTAGGTGCCGGACAGGTGCGAATGAGCCTCGCCACGGCCGTCGAGCACCAGCACGTCACCGTCGCCGGGGCCGGGGGCGGCGAGCGCGGCGGACGCGGCGTGGGCGATGTGGTGGGGCACGTACCGGAACGAGCCTGCGTCAATGCCCGGTAGCGCCGTGGCGAGAAAGTAGGGTGCCCGCTGCGCGTAGAGGGTCCTCAGCTGCTCCCAGTGCTGGTCGTGCCCCGGCGTATCGCGTGCCGCCAGCCTGGGATCGTAGGAGTAGGCGATGACGTCGATGTCGCCTGCCTCGATCCCGGCGTGCTCAAGGCACCAGCGGGCCGCCATCTCGGGCAGCTCCCAGGCGGAGAATGGCACCGGGCGTTTGCCGTGTTTGCGGCGGCTGAACCGTTCCTCGTCCGCCGCGGCGACCACCCTGCCGTTCACCACGAGCGCGGCGGCGGGGTCATGAAAGATCGAGTTGATACCGAGAATGCGCATGCGAAACTCCGTTCGGGACGGGGAAGCTGCCATGGGCATGGCAGGTACTGACCATGGGCATGGCGCGCTCAGCCATCGGCGGGGCGGAGGATGCCTGCGTCTTAGGCATCGGGCTGCCCGAGAGCCGGATCCGGCTCTGCGAATCACCTATAGGTGATTTCGCATTTGCAGGCATTACCCGGCGAAGGTTGGTCAAACCATGCGTTCCAGGAGCCTTGCCGTGGACGTAACGAACGGTGGGGTCCCATTTATCGGGTGTTTACCGAGTGGCCTGGGATGTCCTTCGTGACGGTTGTGCGCGAATCGGCGGGGTACGGGCGATTCATGTGTGTCACTGTCGTCCTCATCACCCGCGACCGGCGCCAGAGCCTGCTCGCCACGCTGGCGAAGCTGCGCGACCTGCCCGAACGCCCGCCGGTGATCGTCGTCGACAACGCCTCACGGGACGGCTCCGCCGACGCCGTCGCCGCCGCCTTCCCCGAGTACGTGCTGCTGCGGTCGAAGGTCAACCTCGGCGCGGTCGCGCGCAACGTCGCCGTCGACCATGTACGGACGCCGTACGTGGCGTTCTGCGACGACGACACCTGGTGGGAACCGGGAGCGCTGACACGCGCCGCGGACCTGCTCGACGCCCATCCCCGGGTGGCCGTCATCACTGGCCGGATCCTCGTGGAGCCCGGTGGCCGGGAAGATCCGATCGTCGTAGAACTGCGTGACTCGCCGCTGCCCCGGCTGGCGGGTCTTCCTGGGCCGGCCCTGGGCTCGTTCCTGGCGGGCGCCTCGATGCTCCGCGCCGACGCCTTCCGCGCGGCCGGGGGCTTCTCGCCCCGGCTGTGGCTCGGCGGCGAGGAGGAACTGCTCAGCGCCGACCTGCTGACCAGAGGCTGGCATATCTGCTACGCCGAAGACGTCCTCGTGCATCACCAGCCCTCACGGCTCCGCGACCCCCATCTGCGCCGCCGCCACGGCATCCGCAACACGCTCTGGACCACCTGGCTCCGCCGGTCGCCCGGCACCGCGCTGCTCCGTACCGGGCGCCTGCTCGGCACGCTTCCGCGCGACCGGGTCACCGGCGCCGCGCTCGTTGAGGCGGCCGCCGGGATTCCGTGGGTGTTGCGGGAACGGCGAACCTTGCCGCGGCACGTCGAGGAGTGGTTGCGCACACTCGACGAACCGCAGCGGCGCTCGCGCGCCCGGCAGTACGTCAGCTAGGGGAAGCTCGGTTAGGGGAAAGCTCGGTTAGGGGGAGCAATGGCCGACGTGACGATCGTCGTGGCCACGAAGGACCGTGAGGAGGATCTGCGCCGCAGCCTGCGCCACCACACCGTTCCCGTCATCGTCGTGGACAACGCGTCGAGCGACGGCACGGCGCAGGTGGCGGTGGACGCGGGCGCGCGCCTCGTACGCCTGGCGAGCAATCTCGGGGCCGCCGCCCGCAACGTCGGGGTCGAGCAGGCGACCACCCGGTACGTGGCGTTCGCCGACGACGACTCCTGGTGGGCGCCCGGCGCGCTGGACCACGCGACGAAGATCCTGGACGCCCATCCGCGCACCGCGCTGCTCGCGGCCCGCGTCCTGGTCGGCGAGGAGGAGCGGCTGGACCCCGTCTCCGGCGGGATGGCGCGCTCGCCCCTCGGGCGTCCCGCGGGTCTGCCTGGCCAGGCCGTACTCGGCTATCTCGCCTGCTCGATCATCGTGCGCCGCGACGCCTTCCTCGGCGTCGGTGGCTTTTCCGAGGTGTTGCACTTCGGTGGCGAGGAGGAACTGCTCGCCCTCGATCTCGCCGCCGCGGGCTGGGGCCAGGCGTACCTGCCCGAACTGGTCGTCCATCACCACCCCGCCAGGCAGGGTCGTGACCATCAGTGGCGACGCCGCCGGGAAGCACGGAACCGCCTGCTGACCGCCTGGCTACGGCGCCCGCTGCCCGCGCTCGCAAGGGCAGCCGCCGGCTCGCTGCGCACCCCGGAGGGCAGGCGCGGAACGGCCGACGCCGTCCGGGCGCTGCCGTCGGTCTTCCGTGCCCGCCGTCCGGTGCCGCGTGCGGTCGCCGAGGCCCGTGCGAGCCTGGACGGCTACTGAGCCCGCTGGGTGGGGCGATCAACCGTGCCGGCAAACAGTCGCAAAGAGGCCGGAAAGGGCCGTTTGCAGGCTGTTGCTCGGGTAGGGGAGGCGTCGAACGACTTTCGACCAGCGCCCCTTCGACGAAGAGGAGTCCCCGTGCGGGCCGTCGTCATCAACTGCACGTTGAAGCGCTCGCCCGAGCAGTCCAACACCGAGGCGCTGGCCGCCGTGGTGATCGAGGAACTGCGGGAACGCAAGGTCGAGGTCGAGACCATCCGTGCCGTCGATCTCAACATCCCGCCGGGGGTGAACACCGACGACGACGGCAGGCCTGTCCTCTACAACCGGGTGGCGGGCGTGGTCGTCACCGGCAACGAGGACGGCGCCCACCACGTCATCAACAATCTCAGCGGCGCGCTGAACGAATTCGGCTACACGATTCCCGGGCAGGCCTGGACCTACTGGAACAAGGGCCCCGGGCCCGGTCCGAGCTTCCTGGAGACCGATGAGGGCCGCGACTGGTCGATCACGACCGGGCGGGCCATGGCGTCCAACCTGGTGGCGGTCGCCACCGCCCTGGCCGAGCGGCCCGTTCCGGCGCCGCCGTCGTAGCCGCCGTCGTCAGCCGCCCTCGTGAGCAGAGGAGAGACTCGATGAAGGCAGTCACCTGGCACGGCAAGCGGGACGTCCGTGTCGACGAGGTCGCGGATCCCGCGATCAAGGAACCGACCGACGCGATCGTGCGGATCACCACGACCGCGATCTGCGGCTCGGACCTGCACCTCTACGAGGTTCTGGGACCGTTCATCGGTGAGGGGGACGTGCTCGGGCACGAGCCCATGGGGATCGTCGAGGAGGTCGGCGCGGACGTCTCACACATCAGTGTCGGCGACCGGGTCGTGATTCCGTTCAACATCTCCTGCGGCCACTGCCACATGTGCGACATGAAGCTGTTCGCGCAGTGTGAGACCACGCAGGTGCGCGAGCAGGGCACCGGCGCGGCGCTCTTCGGCTACACCAAGCTGTACGGAGAGGTCCCCGGCGGGCAGGCCGAGTTCCTGCGCGTACCACAGGCGCAGTTCGGGCCGATCAAGGTGCCGGAGGGGCCGCCGGACGAGCGCTTCCTCTACCTGTCCGACGTGCTGCCGACCGCATGGCAGGCCGTCGAGTTCGCCGACGTTCCCGAGGGCGGCAGCGTGACGGTGCTCGGGCTCGGCCCGATCGGGCAGATGGCCGCGCGCATCGCGCGGCACCGCGGCCGCCAGGTCGTCGGCGTCGACCTCGTCCCCGAACGCCTGGAGATGGCGCGGCGGCACGGTATCGAGGTCGTCGACGGCGCGCGGACCGGCAATGTGCCCGAGGCGATCCGCGACATGACCGGCGGCCGGGGCACCGACTCGGTCATCGAGGCGGTCGGCATGGAGGCGCACGGCTCGCCGTTCGGCAAGCTCGCCCACACGATCACCGGTTTCGTGCCGGACCGCGCCGCCGCCCCGCTGATGTCGCGGATGGGCATGGACCGGCTCGCGGCGCTGCACGACGCCATCGAGATCGTGCGCCGGGGCGGCACGATCTCGATCGTCGGCGTGTACGGCGGGATGACCGACCCGCTGCCGATGTTGCAGATGTTCGACAAGGGCATCACGCTGCGGATGGGCCAGGCCCACGTCAAGCGCTGGATCGACGACCTGATGCCGCTCCTGACCGGCGACGGCGATCCGCTGGGCGTGGAGGACCTCGCCACGCACAAGCTGCCGCTTGACCGGGCCCCACACGGATACGAGATCTTCCAGAAGAAGAAGGACGGCGCCATCAAGGTGCTCCTCAACCCGTGACGCGGTATGCGCGGCACCCGGAACTTGACCCCCGGGTTGCCGGGACGGCGGGGGATAGGCCATCATCGTCGGCATGATCTCCAGGAAGGGCGGTCTCCGCCCGGGCCGTTGAGCCCCATGCGGCCGGTCACGACACCGGCTGACGAACTGCTGGCACGTGTTGAACACCTCCCCTACCCGCAACGCATGCGCGAACTCGCGCTCCACGCGCGACGTCACCGGGGGAGCCCGGCGTTCCGCTCCCTTCTCGGGGAGCTCGCCGCACGAGAACACTACGAACGCCGCACCGCCCTGCACATGGCCATGGCGGCGCGTGACCTGACCCACATCGAGGCCGTCCTCGCAGGCCCTGATCTGCGACTGCGGCGCGCGGCCCTGCGAGCCGTACGAACGCTGCCGGTCTCCGACGACGCGGCTGCGGCGGTCCTCGACGACGCTCCGACGGATCTGCGCCGGGCGTTCTACCGGACCCTTCTGCACAGCCGGCGGGAGGCTCTCGCCGATCGGCTGCTGCCCGAGGTTCGCGAACGCTGGGGTGAACGTGAGGCTGGGGCGCTGCTGCCGGCCTGCTCGTCGGGCCTCGTCGCGGAGATGCTCCCCGATCTGGCGCACGGCGTCACCGCGTGGCGTGCCCTTGGCGGACGCCATCCGGTCGCGTTCCTCGACGCCGCCGACCGCGAACTGCGCCAGGTCGCATACCCCTACCGGTGGTGGAGGCGCGGCAGGCGTGCTTTCGCGGCTGCCGCGCTGGCCGAGCCATTGCGTGCGATGTCGCTGCTGGAGAAGCACAGGCTCGACAACTGGGCTGCGGGGATCCCCCCGCAGGTCATCACCGCGCTGTTCGCGGCGGACCCCGTCCGCGCCGGACGGCTGGCGCGCGTCGGCTACCGGCGCGGCCGGCGCACCCTGCCCATTGCCTGCCTCGCACGCTGGCGTGTGTGCCCGGACGAGGAACTCTTCGCCGCGGCTCCAACCGACGCCCACGGGCTTGTCGCTTTCCTCAAGTTGGTGCCGCCGAGCCGCCGCGAGCCGGTGTACGACGCGGTGCTGGAACGCAGGGGCGGCGAGTTCCCAGGGCTGCACGCCATGAAGGTCCTGGCGTGGCTTCCGCCGGGACGGGCGGCTGCGGAGGCGCGGCGGATGCTCGACTGGCACGGCTCGGTCTGGCACTCGGCGCGTTCCCAGCTCGACGACCCGGAGATCCCGCTCAAACTCACCGCGCATCTCCCGTACGAGGAGGCCGCCGGGCCGCTCCGGGAGGCCGCGCTGGGCGGTGACCCGCGGCGGCGCGGGCTGGCGAGGACGCTGCTCGTGGGGTGCGCCGCCCGCACCGGCGATCCGGAGATCCTGCACGGGCGGGTCGTGGAACTCGTCCACCGCACCGCCAACGACCAGGACCCGCTGCGCGGCGCGCTGCTCACAGCCCTGGCGAAGGTCCGCCCGGTCCTTCTGACCGACGCCCACGCCACGCATCTGGAGGCGCTTGCGATCGCCGCGGTCGACTCCCGAGACAGTTCGGAGGAGACGAGGCACGCGCTTCGCATGCTGGCGGCCCGCATCCTGCGGCACCACGAGGCTGAGCGTTCTCCCGCGCTCATGGCGTGGGCCTTCGGCGTGTACGAGAAGCTGTTCGGGCGGCACGGCGCCGATGCGCTGTACGAGTTTCGCTTGGACCTCGTTCTGCGCCATGGCCAGGAAACGGAACTCGTCGAACGGCTGCGGCCGCATCTCCGCGCGGCACGCGAGCGTCAGGACTTCGAACCCGCGGTGTGGCTGGCGTGGTCGCTTGGCCGCCGGGCGCACGGGTTCGCCGAACTCCAGGACGACCTGCGAACAGCGGCCCTGTCGGCGCCGGAGCCGCTCGCCCATGCCGCCGCAAGCCTGTGGCTGTTCCATGCGCCCGACCGCGACGACCGGGCCGCCGGACTCCTCGCCGACGACCCGTCCGTCATCGGTGTCCCGGAAGTCTGGCGCGCCCTCTCCAGGCGTCGCACCGACCTCCTGCTCCCGCTGCTGGGCGGCACCGGTGAATGGGTGCCCGAAATCGCCGCGGGGGAGGCAGGCCGATGGACGCCGGGGCAACGCGCCCGCGTCCGGGCGGTGCTCAGCAGCACGGTCCGCGACGAGACCATGCCGTCCACAGCGAGGACGGCCGCCATCGCATCGCTGGGACGCCTGCCGGGCACTCTCAACGAGTTGACGGCCCTGGCCGGCCACGCCGATGGCGTTCTGGCCGAGGCGGCCATCGAGGCGCTCGCGCACACGGACGAGCCCGCCAAGGCATTGCCGACTCTCCTCACGCACGCGCGAGGACTCACGTCCAAGGTGGCTGTGGCCGCCATGGCCCGCTGCGGTGAGTCGGTGCGGCCGTCCATCCTCGGGCCGCTCCTGGCGGAGGCTCTCTCCGGGCCTGACAGCAAGGTGACCGTGCGCAAGCAGGCGGCGCGGCAGCTCGCACGGCATCGGACGGAGGGCGCCGCCGACGTCCTGCTGCGAGCATGGCGGGATCCAGCGCTGCACCGGGACGTGCGGGTGGCCGTGGCGGTCGCGTTGCGCTGGATGCCCGAGGATCCACGTGCCTTGGCGGCGCTCGGCGACGCAGCGGGCCCGTATGCCGGGGAGCTGCTGCTGCGCACCCTCTACCAGGCGCAGCCCGTGGAATATGGTCCCGCGCACCGGCCACGGTACGCCGCACTGGTCCGGAGCCTGCTGGGGGCTTCGGAGCTTCCGGGCGTACGGTTCCGTGCCTCGCGGGCGTTCGCCACGTGGGCCCCCTGGTACGAGGGCGGCTACGCCGACATCCTCGAAGCCGTCGGTGATCCTGCGGCGCCCGCCGAGAAGACCGAGCTGCCGGTCATGCTCGCGCTGCTCGGCACCGGCGAGCTCGGCGAGGAGGTGCTCCCGGTGCTCGACCGCCTGCTGGCCGCCGGGCTCGACGAGGTCGCCCGCTCCCGGATCGACCGGATCACCTCGTACCTCTCCGGGCACAGGACCCCCAGCCGCAAGGCGCTCGCGCGCCGGGCGGCCGAGCGGCTGTCCGCCCATCCGCTCCATGTGCAGGAGGCCGCCAGGCTGTACGTGTCCCTGCTCCCCGTCCCCACCGGCGCCGAGGACACCCCGTCTCCGGAGAAGCTCGCCGATGAGCTGGTCGATCTCGCACGCCTGCTCCGGGACAGACCCGCACATGCGGGGCGGCTCGCGGGCGGCAGCCTCCAGTCGCGGTTCCGCTCCCGGGTCGAGCCGCCCGCCCTCTTGCCGGCGGCGCGGCGCCTGGCGGGCGAGGGCCATTTCGTGGCCGAGCTCTTCGCCGTCACCCTCGTCCAACGAGCCGGGCCCGAGGCGGACTGGCGGCCGGAATGGCGGGATTTGCTGGAGACCTTGCGCCGGTCCGAGCACATCGAGATCCGCCAGGAGGCGTGGGATGTCCACGCCTCCTGAGAACGCCTCTGAGGGTGAGGCCTCGCTCGTCCAACTGCCGGGGACCGTTCAGCGGCTGCGGCGCAGTGCCAGGTACTGCAGTCCGGCGAAGCCCGCGACGGTCCCCGCTTGGAGGATTGCCCAGGTCGCGCCGACCGCGTTGAGCGACAACCAGCCGGCGACCACCGTGACGACGCTCAGCACCGTCCACAGGAGGTTGGCCTCGATCACGGCGGTGACGGCGACGCGGTTGGCCTGGGCGGGGATCGAGATCGCCCAGACCGCGACCGCGTAGACCAGGAGGAAGGCCCCGAGCGCGTAGGAATGGGCGGTGCTCAGCCCGAGGAGGTCGTCGAGCGGCCTGGCCAGCGCCAGATAGGCCAGGCCGTTGGCCCCCGTCACCACCGCGTCCAGGCGCAGGGCCACCTTCATGAGCCTGCGGCCGTCGGCGAAGATCCCGGCATCGGTGACAGAGCGCGTGGTGGTCATAGGAATTCCCCTTCCGGAGGATCAGCGTCGTTTCGATCTCGACGCCTCCGACGCTATGAGGGAGCTGGTAGCGGGGGCGATTACCTGGGAGGTAGCCCCATCCGGGTTTCCAAGGCGTGAGAGACCGGGAATCGTGGCAGGAGACAAGGACGAACGTGGACGAGGAGGTCCCCGGTGGTTGCGCTGCGCAGTTATGTGTCCGGTTCCTGGCACTCTCCAGCAGACGAGGGCGTGGCGTTGCCGGACGCGGTGACGGGCGAGGAGGTCGCCCGGATCTCCTCGGAGGGCGTGGACATGGGAGCCGCCCTGGAGTACGGCCGCCGGACGGGCGGGCCGGCCCTCCGCGAGCTGACCTTCCACCAGCGTGCGGCCCTGCTCAAGGCCCTCGCCTCACATCTGCGGGAACACCGGGACGAGTTGTACGAGCTGTCGGCGCGCACCGGGGCCACCCTTAACGACTCCAAGTTCGACATCGATGGCGGCATCGGCGTGCTGTTCGGCTATTCGAGCAAGGGCCGCCGCGAGTTGCCGAACGACACCTTCCTCGTCGAAGGGGACGTGGAGCCGCTGGGCAAGGGCGGCACCTTCGTCGGCCAGCACCTCTGCACCCCCATGCTGGGCGTGGCCGTGCAGATCAACGCGTTCAACTTCCCGGTCTGGGGTCCGCTCGAGAAGCTCGCGCCGGCCTTCCTCGCCGGAATGCCGAGCCTGATCAAGCCGGCCAGCCAGACCGCGTACCTGTCGGCGCGCATGATCGAGCTCGTCGTGGAGTCCGGCATCCTGCCCGAGGGTTCGGTGCAGCTCGTCTGCGGCGACGCCCGTGACCTGCTCGACCATCTGACCGAGCAGGATCTGGTGGCCTTCACCGGGTCGGCCTCCACAGCCCAGCGACTGCGCACCCATCCTGCCGTGGTGGGCCGTTCCGTCCGCTTCAACGCCGAGGCGGACTCGCTGAACTGCTCGATCCTCGGCCCGGACGCGGCACCCGGGACGCAGGAGTTCGATCTCTTCGTCAAGCAGCTCGTCACCGAGATGACCGTCAAGGCGGGCCAGAAGTGCACCGCCATCCGCCGTGCCCTGGTGCCCGGTCCGCTGATGGACGACGTCGCGGAGGCCGTGCGGGAACGGCTGGCGAAGGTGACCGTGGGCAACCCGGCGAACCCGGACGTGCGGATGGGCGCGCTGGCGAGCCTCGACCAGCGCGAGGAGGTGCGGCGCTCGCTCAAGGCGCTGCTGGACGCCGGGCGCGTGGCGTTCGGCGACCCGGATCACCTCAGCCCGGTGGACGCCGACGCCGAACGCGGCGCGTTCATGTCCCCGATCCTGCTGCGCGCCGACGACCCCGGCCGCTCCGAGCCGCACGAGGTGGAGGCGTTCGGTCCCGTCAGCACGCTGCTCCCGTACGCGGGTGCCGGGCAGGCCGTCGAACTGGCGGCGCGCGGCCGGGGCAGCCTGACCGGATCGATCGTCACCGCCGACGCGGAGTTCGCACGCGAGGTCGTCTTGGGCATCGCACCCTGGCACGGCAGGCTGCTCGTCCTCAACAGCGAGGACGCCAAGGAGTCAACCGGCCATGGTTCGCCCCTGCCCGCCCTGGTCCACGGCGGACCGGGACGCGCCGGCGGCGGCGAGGAGATGGGCGGCATCCGCGGTGTCCTGCACCACATGCAGCGCACCGCCGTGCAGGCCGGACCGGCCATGCTCACCGCCCTCACGGGCCGCTGGGTCCCGGGCACCGACCGGACCGTCACCGAGGAGCACCCTTTCCGCAAGCACCTGGAGGATCTGCGCATCGGCGACACCGCGGTCGGCGGGCCGCGCACGGTCACCCTGGAGGACATCGAGCACTTCGCCGAGTTCACCGGCGACACCTTCTACGCCCACATGGACGAGGAGTCGGCCAAGGCCAACCCGTTCTTCAACGGCCGGGTCGCGCACGGCTACCTGGTCGTCTCGTTCGCCGCCGGGCTCTTCGTGTCGCCCGACCCCGGCCCGGTCCTCGCCAACTACGGCCTGGAGAATCTCCGCTTCCTCACGCCGGTCTACCCCGGGGACGAGCTGACCGTGACCCTCACCGCCAAGCAGATCACCCCACGCGGAGGCACCGGATACGGCGAGGTCCGCTGGGACACCGACGTCACCAACCAGGACGGCGCCTCAGTGGCCAAATACGACGTCCTCACCCTGGTGGCCTCACGATCGGAGTAAAGGCGTCTGTCGCTCGTATACTTCGTTCGGCAAAGCGAACGAAGTTGAGGGAGGCGGCTCGTGGGGGCTTCGGAAGAGTCGGTGCGGGACCTGCTGGCCGCCAATCTCAGGCGCGCCCGGACCGAGCGCGGGCTGTCGCTGTCCGAGCTGTCCCGCCGTTCCAAGATCGGAAAGGCCACGCTCTCGCAGCTCGAAGGCGGTTCGGGCAACCCCACGATCGAGACGGTGTTCAGCCTGTCGCGGGCGCTGGAGGTGCCGATCTCCGATCTGCTCGACCAGCCGCGCGGGAACGGGCTCACCGTGGTGCGCTCCGCCGACGTGCAGGTGCTCAGTGGTGAAGGGATCGACCTGCGGCCGCTGCGCGGCATCGAGTCCGGCGACGCCATCTTCGACGTCTATGACCAGCAGGTACGGGCGGGTTCGCGGCAGGACTCGCTCGGCCACGTCGGGACCGAGCACACCATCGTGCAGGCGGGCAGGCTGGGTGTTCGGGTGGACGATGGTGAGGTGGAGCTCGGGCCGGGCGACTATGTCGGCTTCGACGCCCGCCTCCCGCACAGCTACACCGCCCTGGAGGGGCCGGTGCGTTCGGTCCTGCTCTTGCAGTACCGCACTGACCAGCGGCTTCACGGGACCCGTACGCAACCGCCCTGCCTGGTCGAAACGCCGTGATGCGAATCGCGAGCGATCGTTGACAGTGTCCGGGTCGCCGCCCTAGCCTCGACATCGTTCGGTTTAACGAACGGTGCCGGGAGGGGTCTGTGGCCGGAGCGCGGGTCGTGGTGCTGGGCGCCGGGATCATCGGCGCCGCCTGCGCCCGCGAGCTCGCCCGGGCCGGGCACGCGGTGACCGTCCTGGACCGGGGCGGCCCGGCGGCGGCGACCACGTCGCACGGTGAAGGCAACGTGCTCGTGTCCGACAAGGGCCCGGGTCCCGAACTGGAGCTGGCGCAGCTTTCGCGGCGGCTCTGGCCCGAGATCATCGCCGGGCATCCGGACGCCGGAGCTGTCGAGTGGGAGCCCAAGGGCGGCATCGTCGTCGCCATGACCGAGGCCGGCGCGCACGAACTCGGCCGTTTCGCCGCAAGCCAGCGCGCGGCGGGCGTCGTGGCCGAACCCATGGACGACGCCGCGCTCGCCGCGGCCGAGCCCAACGTCACCCGTGACTTCGCCGCCGCCGTCCACTACCCCGAAGACGCGCAGGTCCAGCCTGCCGGAGCGGCGAGCGCCCTGCTGGCCGGCGCTCTCCGCGCCGGAGCCACGCTGCGCACGGGCTGCGACGTCCTGACGGGCGTCGTGCGCGGTGGACGCGTCACCGCCGTGCGCACTTCCGCGGGCACCTTCGAAGCCGATGTCTTCGTCAACGCCGCCGGGCCGTGGTCGGGAGAGCTGGCGCGCAGGCTCGGCGCACCCATCGGCGTGCGCCCCCGGCGCGGCGAGGTGCTCGTGACGGCGCCCATGCCGCCCACGGTCTTCCACAAGGTCTACGACGCCGACTATGTGGGCGCGGTCGGCAGCGGCGCGGAGGAGCTCCAGTCGTCGGCGGTCGTGGAGTCCACCCGGGCCGGGACGATCCTGCTGGGCTCATCGCGCCGCCGGGTGGGCTTCGACGACCGGATCCGCCCCGAGGTGCTCTCGGTGATCGCGCGCAAGGCGCTGCGGCTCTTCCCGTGCCTGGACGGCGTCCCGGTGATGCGCGCGTACGGCGGGTTCCGCCCGTACGTACCCGATCATCTCCCGGTCATCGGGCCGGACCCGCGGCTCGCGGGACTCTGGCACGCGACCGGGCACGAGGGCGCCGGGATCGGGCTCTCCGTCGGCACCGCCGCCGTCCTGCGCGACCTGCTGCACGACCGGAAGCCGGAGATCGACGCCGCGCCGTTCCGGGTGGACCGGCCCGCCGTGCTGGGCGAAGGGGAGGACCTGTGACCCCGAGGTTTGTCCGCCGCGAGGACGACGCCGCCGGTCGCCGCCCGGACACGCCCATCGAGATCACCGTGGACGGCGCCCCGGTCGCGGGCGTGGCGGGACAGACGATCGCCGGGGTGCTGCTCGCCGGCGGCCGCCACGCCTGGCGCCAGGGCCCGACTGGTGCGCCACGGGGGGTCTTCTGCGGGATCGGCGTCTGCTTCGACTGCCTGGTCACCGTCAACGGCGACCGCGACGTGCGCGCCTGCCGCCGTCGCGCCCTGGACGGCGACATCGTGGTCTCGCAGTCACGGGTGGAAGCGGAGGAGTCCTGATGACGCGGCACGTCGCCGTCATCGGTGCCGGACCGGCAGGTCTGGCCGCCGCTGCCGCCGCGCTCCGCGCGGGCGCCCGGGTCACGCTCATCGACTCCGCCGAACAGCCCGGCGGCCAGTACCACCGGATGTTGCCGGACGCCTTCGCCGCCGAACGGCCCGAGCGCCTGCACCACGGCTGGCGCGGCTTCGACCGGATGCGCCGCCACGTGCTCGGCCACCCGCGCTGCGGCTGGTGGCCTGAGAGCTCGGTCTGGTCCTTGGAGCGACCTGATCCGGGGGAGGCGCGACCGCCGCGCGTCCATGTGCTGCGTGGTCCGGCCGACGGGTCGGGGCGCGAGCGCCGTGTGCTCGACGCCGACGCGCTCGTGCTCGCCCCGGGCGCGCATGACCGGGTGCTTCCGTTCCCCGGATGGGATCTGCCGGGTGTGTTCACCGCAGGCGCGGCCCAGGCCCTCGCCAAGGGGGAACGCCTCGTTGTCGGCGACCAGGTGGTCGTCGCCGGGTCCGGACCGTTCCTTCTGCCAGTAGCCGCCTCCCTTCTGGAAGCGGGGTCCACCGTCCTGGAAGTGCTGGAGGCCAATCCCGCCGCCACGGTGACGCGCGGCTGGGCGCGGCGGCCATGGGAGCTCGCCTCCCACGGGGACAAGGCCGCCGAGCTCGCCGAATACACCGGTCTGCTCGCCCGGCACCGCGTTCCCTACCGCATGGGCCGCGCCGTCACCGAGGCACGCGGCGAAGGCCGGGTCGAGGAGGCCGTCATCGCGCGGCTCCGCGCCGACTGGTCGGTGATCCCCGGCACCGAGCGGACGGTCCCGGTGGACGCCGTCTGCGTCTCGCACGGCTTCAGCCCGCAGCTCGAACTCCCGGTCGCCGCAGGCTGTGAGCTGCGCGACGCCGCGTTCGTGCTCGTGGACGACGATCAGCTGACCACGAGCCCGAGGGTGTACGCGGCGGGCGAGATCACCGGGATCGGCGGCGCCCCGGCGGCCCGGATCGAAGGGCTGCTGGCCGGATGGTGCGCCGCCGGCGGTGAACCCGGCGTACCGGAGATCCGGCGGCTGCGCCGCCGTCGCGACCAGGCTCGCGCGTTCGCCGAGCGGCTCGCCGCCGCGCACCCGATCGGAACGGCCTGGAGCAGCTGGATGCGCCCGGAGACCGTCGTGTGCCGTTGCGAGGAGACCTCGTACGACACGATCTGCCGCGCCGCCGGCGACCAGGCGGGCGGCTCGTTCCACGCAATGAAGCTCGGGACTCGCGCCGGGCTCGGCCCGTGCCAGGCCCGCGTCTGCGGCCCCACGGTCGCCGAGTTGCTCGCCCGTCACGGCATCACCGCCACACCCCATCACCGACCCATCGCCCAGCCCATCCGGCTCGGCGAGCTGGCACGACGCCCGCACGAGGAAGAGAGCGCCCCATGAGCACCAACACGATCAAGAGCCTCGGCGGCGTCATCGTCGCCACGGCGCTGCCGTACCGCGAGGACGCCTCGGCGCCCGCCGGGCTCGCGGTCGACTACGACCGGTACGCCGAGCACTGCCGCTGGCTGGTCGACAACGGCTGCCGAGGCGTCGGCCCGAACGGCTCGCTCGGCGAATACTCCTCGCTGACCGACGAGGAACGCCGCCGCGTCGCCCGCACGGCGATCGAGACGGTCGGGGACGACGGCGTCGTCGTCGTGGGCGTGCACGGCCCCGGAGCCCACCAGGCGAGGCACTGGGCCGAGCTCGCGGCGGAGGACGGCGCCGACGGCGTGCTGTGCCTGCCGCCGACGATGTACCGCGCCAACCGCAGCGAGGTCATCGCGCACTTCGAGGCCGTCGCGTCGGCCGGCCTGCCGGTCATGGTCTACAACAACCCCATCGACACCAAGGTGGATCTCACCCCGGACCTGCTCGCCGAGATCGCGCAGATCGACAACGTGGTCGCGGTCAAGGAGTTCTCCGGCGACGTCCGCCGCGTTCTGGAGATCAAGGAGAAGGCCCCCCGGCTGGAGGTCGTCGCGGGCGCCGACGACGTGACCCTGGAGGCCCTGCTGATGGGCGCCACCGGCTGGTTCGCCGGATTCCCCAACGTCTTCCCGGCCGAGTCGGCACTGCTCTACGAACTGGCGACCACCGGCCGGCTGGCTGAGGCGCGGGAGCTGTACGAGCCGCTCGTCGCCGCGTTCCGATGGGACTCGCGCACCGAGTTCGTGCAGGCCATCAAGCTCGGCATGGAGCAGGTCGGCCGGTACGGCGGTCCCTGCCGCCCGCCGCGCGGGCCGCTCACCGAGGAGCACCGCGAGCAGGTCACCGCCGACATGGCCCGCGCGATCACCGCGCTCGAGAAGCGGAAGGCCGCCTGATGCGTGCGGTCCGGACCCTCAGCGCCGTCGACTCGCACACCGAGGGCATGCCGACCCGGGTCGTCACCGGCGGGGTCCCGCCCATCCCCGGCGACACGATGGCCGAGCGGCGGCTGTACGCCATGAAGCACCTCGACGGGCTGCGGCGCTTCCTGATGGACGAGCCGCGCGGGCATTCGGCGATGAGCGGCGCGCTGCTCCAGCCGCCGGTCCACCCGGACGCCGACTGGGGCGTGGTCTACATCGAGGTCAGCGGCTTCCTGCCGATGTGCGGGCACGGCACCATCGGCATCGCGACCGTCCTGGTCGAGACCGGCATGGTCGAGGTCACCGAGCCCGAGACCATCGTGCGGCTCGACGCCCCGGCCGGGCTGATCGAGGCCCGCGTGGCGGTGCGGGACGGGCGGGCGGAGCACGTCACCCTGCGCAACATCCCCTCGTTCTGCCTGGAGCAGGACGCGGTGGTGGACGTCCCTGGGTTCGGTGAGGTCCGATACGACATGGCGTACGGAGGCAACTTCTACGCCATCACGGACCTGGAACCTCTCGGCCTGCCGTTCGACCGCGCCCGCAAGGACGACATCCTCAAAGCGGGCCTGGACATCATGGCGGCGATCAACGAGCAGAACCCGCCCGTGCATCCAGAGGACCCGTCCATCGGCGGCAGCAAGCACGTGCAGTTCCTGGCGCCCGGCTCGGACGCGAAGCACTCACGCAACGCGATGGCGATCCACCCCGGATGGTTCGACCGGTCGCCGTGCGGCACCGGCACCTCGGCGCGGATGGCGCAGCTGCACGCCCGCGGCGAGCTGCCGCTGGACACCGAGTTCGTGAACGAGTCGTTCATCGGCACCCGGTTCATCGGCCGTCTCACCGGCACGACCGAGGTGGGCGGCCTGCCCGCCGTCGTCCCGGAGTTCTCCGGGCGCGCTTGGATCACCGGCACCGCCAACTACATGCTCGACCCGGCCGACCCCTTCCCTGAGGGTTTCGTCCTCTAGCGTGGGCTTTGTCGTCCAACGAAGGGAGCACCCCATGACCACGCCGGACCAGGCGGCGACAGCCGCCGCGGCCGCCGCAGGCCCGTGGGCCGCGGCACCACCCGAGACCCGGGCCGCCACGTTGACGGCGGTGGCCGACGCCCTGGAGGCTGCGCGGGCCGAGCTCGTCGCGCTGGCCGACGAGGAGTCGCATCTGGGGGAGACCCGGCTGAACGGGGAACTGACCCGCACCACGTTCCAGCTCAGGCTCTTCGCCGACGAAGTCCGCAAGGGCGAGTTCTATGACGCCCGCATCGACCGGCCCGACCCGGAGTGGTCCAGCGGACCACGTCCTGACCTGCGCCGATACCGCACTGCGGTCGGCCCGGTCCTGGTCTTCGCCGCGAGCAACTTTCCGTTCGCCTTCAGCGTCGCGGGCGGTGACACCGCCTCGGCGCTGGCCGCCGGATGCCCGGTCGTCGTCAAGGCGCATCCCGGCCATCCACGGCTGTCCCGCCGCACGGCGGAGATCATCAGCGCGGTCGTGCCCGAGGGGGTCTTCGGCCTGATCGAGGGCGAGCAGGAGGGCGTCGAGGCGCTCCGCCACCCGGCGATCACCGCCGCCGCGTTCACCGGCTCCCAGCGCGGCGGCCTGGCGCTTGCCCGCATCGCTGCCGAACGGCCCGTGCCCATCCCGTTCTACGGCGAGCTCGGCAGTGTCAATCCGGCCGTGGTCACCGCACAGGCGGCCAAGGCACGCGGCGAGGAGATCGCCAAGGGCTACGCCGGGTCGCTCACGCTCGGCGCCGGCCAGTTCTGCACCAACCCGGGGCTGCTGTTCGTGCCCGCGGGTGACGGCATCGTGGACCGGATCGCCGAGCTGGTCGGCGCGGTGGACGCGGCCCCGATGCTGAACGACCGCATCGAGACCGGTTACCTGTCCACCGCCGACACGCTCGCCGGCCGCCCGGGGGTGCGGCAGCTGGTCTGGTCGGACGACGCGAGCCCACGCCTGCTCACGATGAGCCTGGCGGACTTCGCCGCGGACAAGGACGTGGCGGGCGAGGAGTGTTTCGGCCCGCTCGGCATGGTGGTGACGTACGAGGATCTCGCGGACGTCACCGGAGTGCTCGCGTCCATGCCCGGCCAGCTCACCGCCTCCCTGCACGGCGAGGAGGGGGAGGCGCCCGAGCTCGCCGGCCTCGCGGCGGTGCTCACCGACCGCAGCGGCCGCGTCCTCTGGAACCAGTGGCCCACGGGAGTCTCCGTCACGTACGCGATGCAGCACGGTGGCCCGTTCCCGGCGACGACCACGCCCGCGACGACCTCCGTCGGCACCGCCGCGATCGAGCGGTTCCTGCGCCCGGTCACCTACCAGGGCTTGCCGCAGGACCTCCTGCCGCCACCCCTCCGCGACGACAACCCGTGGGGCGTCCCGCAACGCCGCAACTGACCGCGGTTCCGAACGCGCGCGGGAAGGAGGGGCGCGATCGGGCGGTTGGCAGGTGGGCGGCCTGCGATCACCTTATGATCGCAGGTCGGGGTATGGACCACCGGGGAGCGCCACCGGCGCTCTCCGGGATATGCGGGGAGATGAGTGGGTTATGGCTGATATCACCGAATCGTCCGAGTGGTCGGCGCTGGCCGAGCACCACACGACGCTGGCCGGGACGCACCTGCGCGAGCTGTTCGCCGGTGACCCCGGGCGGGCGGACCGGATGGCGGTGAGCGCGGGCGACCTCTACCTGGACTACTCCAAGCACAGGGTGACCGGCGAGACGATGCGGATGCTGGTGGCACTGGCCGAGCGGGCCGGGTTGCGGGAGCGGATCGACGCGATGTTCGCCGGCGAGCACATCAACGTCAGCGAAGACCGGGCGGTGCTGCACACGGCCTTGCGGCTGCCGCGCGACGCGCGGCTGAACGTGGACGGCCAGGACGTGGGGGCCGACGTGCACGCCGTTCTGGACACGATGGCGGACTTCTCCGGGCGGGTCCGCTCAGGGGAGTGGACGGGGTTCACCGGCAAGCCGATCCGCACCGTCGTCAACATCGGCATCGGCGGCTCCGACCTCGGCCCGGCGATGGCGTACGAGGCGCTCAGCGACTACGCCGACGCGGGGATCTCCGCCCGGTTCGTGTCCAACATCGACCCGGCCGACCTCTCCGGGAAGCTCCGGGGCCTGGACCCCGAGCAGACCCTGTTCATCGTCGCCTCCAAGACGTTCGGCACGCTGGAGACGCTCACCAACGCCAAGGTCGCCCGCGAGTGGCTCGTCGGCGCGCTGGGCGACGACAAGGCGGTGTCCCGGCACTTCGTGGCCGTGTCGACGAACGCGCAGCGGGTCGCCGACTTCGGCATCGACACCGACAACATGTTCGGCTTCTGGGACTGGGTGGGCGGCCGTTACTCCTTCGACGGCGCGATCGGCCTGTCGTTGATGATCGCCATCGGGGCGGACCGTTTCCGCGAGATGCTCGCGGGCTTCCACGCCATGGACGAGCACTTCCGCACCGCCCCGTTCGAGCAGAACATGCCGGTCCTGATGGGCATGCTCGGCATCTGGTACAACGACTTCTTCGGCGCCCAGACCCGTGCCGTGCTGCCCTACAGCCAGCGGCTCGCGCGCTTCCCCGCCTACCTCCAGCAGCTCACGATGGAGTCCAACGGCAAGTCCGTGCGCGCCGACGGCGCCCCCGTCGTCGCCCAGACCGGCGGGATCTTCTGGGGCGAGCCGGGCACCAACGGCCAGCACGCCTTCTACCAGCTGCTCCACCAGGGCACCCGGCTGGTGCCCGCCGACTTCATCGGCTTCGCCGAGCCGTTCGAGGACCACACCGCCGGCGACGCGGGCATGCACGACCTGCTGACCGCCAACCTCCTCGCCCAGACCTCCGCCCTCGCCTTCGGCAAGACCGCGGAGGAGATCGCCGCCGAGGGCACCCCCGCGGACGTCGTCTCGCACAAGGTCATGCCGGGCAACCGCCCCACGAACACCATCCTGGCGCCCAAGCTGACGCCCGCCACCCTGGGCCAGCTGGTCGCCCTCTACGAGCACATCGTGTTCGTCGAGGGCACGATCTGGGGCATCGACTCCTTCGACCAGTGGGGGGTCGAGCTCGGCAAGGTCATGGCCATGGACCTGGCGCCCGCGCTGACCTCTCCGGAGCCGCCCGCCGACGCGCCCGACCCGTCCACGGCGTCACTTGTGCGCCGCTACCGTGAATGGCGCGGCCGTCCGGCCTGAACCGCGACCCCATGACGGGCGATAAGCCCGGATGAACGCAATGACACGGACACAATGACAGGGCCCGCCGGATCGGGTAAAGACCGGCGGGCCGTGCGTTGACGGAAGAGATCAGGTGTTGGCGGGAAGGGATCAGGCGCGCTGCGGCCCGGTCAGCCCCAGGGTTTCGAACAGCGTCCGGAGTTCCGGAAAGGAGATGAAGCCGTCATGGTTGGTGTCGGTCTTCTCGAAGCGGTCCTGCACTTCGTGCCGCGCCCAGGACAGCCCCAGGCTCTCCAAGACCATCGTGAACTCCATCAGGTCGAGCTTCTCGTCGCCGCCGAGGTCCGCCCGCGTGAAAGCGGTGAAAAGTTCGTCCTCGGTCGGGTTGGTTGTCACTCGCGACTCCTCTTTTCGATGCAATATGCCCGCATCATGCCATAGTGCTGTTTCCTTTCCTTGAAGGAATCGCCGACACTTTATGAAATCTTCCCTATGCGCTTCCCGGGCTCTTGCCGCGTGGCCTCCTGGGTGGCTCTGGCCTTCTCACGGCGGCCGAGGATGAGCAGGGTGGCGACGGTGGCGGCCATCGCGACGACGGGGACGGCCCAGATGGACGCGCCGCCGATGACGGGGTCGAGGCCCTTGAGCAGCCAGGCGATCGCGTACCAGTCGGGGTCGGCGAGCGTGGCCAGCTCAGGGGCGGTCGACTCGTACATGCCCCACGTGACGGCCTGGCCGATCGCCAGGATGAGGCCGGTCAGGACGCCGCCGAGCACGGCGCCGCGCCAGCCCGCGACGACGTTGCCGAAGAGGGCGGCCGCGCCGCCGACGAAGAAGAGCATGATCATGGGTGGGGCGAGGGTGAACCAGTCCGCGGCGGCGAAGACGCCGAGGCAGGCGAGGAACACCGAGGTCGCGGACACGAAGCCGAGCATCACCGCGGTGGGCGCGACAGGGAAGACGGTGGGCGCGTCGAGCGCCGGGCGGGTGCCCGGGATCACCTTGTCGCTGAGGCCCTTGAACGCGGGGATGATCTCCGCGAGGAACATGCGCACGCCGAAGAGCAGGATCGCGATGCCGCCCGCGAAGCGCAGACCGACCAGCAGCCCCCACACCCACGGCGACAGCTTCGGGTCCATCTCGGCGGCCAGCTTGGTGACCACCGCCTTGTCGGCGAGCGCGACCGCGATGAGCATGATGGCCGAGATCACCAGGGCGGTGGAGACGTTGATGTCCTTGAAGAACGACAGCTGCCGCGGGAGCTTGAGCTTCTCGGTGTCGTGCTTCTCGCGGTCACCCAGGGGGCGGGCGACGAGGCCGGTCACCAGGCACGCGAGCGAGCTCGTGTGCGCGTACCCGAACCGGTCGTCGGGCATGACCTTGCGCATCAGCGGCCGCATCCACAGCGGCTGCAGCGTCCAGTAGGAGGCGACGAAGCCCGCGCCGCACAGGACCAGCGTGAGCTGGTCGGCGTCCGGAGCGATCGTCACCAGGGAGGCGACCGTGACCGTGCTGATCCAGAACATCAGGTGGCCGGTCAGGTAGAGGTACCGGGCCGCCGGGAAGAGCCGCACGAGCAGCACGTGGACGAGGAACGCCACCGTGATGACGAGCGCGACGGTGCCGCCCTGCTCGGCGAGGAAGCCGGTCAGCGTGTGCTTGGCCTTCGGCGGTTCGGTGTCCATCGCGCTCGCGAGCACGGTCTGGAAGCTGGTGAGGCCGCCGACGAAGACATCGACGCCGATGAAGAGGATGACGACGCCGATCGTGGCGCGCAGGGCGCCTGCCAGCGTGTCCTCGAAGCGCTTGCGCTGCAGCAGCAGCCCGGCGAGCGTGATGAGGCCGATGAGGATGGGCACCTGGCCGAACACGTTGTCGGCGAGGAAGGTGAGGATGTCCTTGATGATGTCCACGGTGGCGTCACCTCGGGATTCAGGTGCGCGCTGTCGCCCCCGTCAGCGCGGGTGGAACGGTGGGAGTCGGTGACGGGCTGTCAGGTCGACGGCGGCCGCAGGTCGATTTCGAGCCGGTAGCGGTCGCCGCGGTAGACGGAGCGGACGTACTCCAGGGGCCGGCCGCGCTCGTCGCGGGTGACCCGTTCGAAGAGGAAGGCGGGCGTGTGCACCGGGACGCCGAGGTCGGCGGCCTCCTCCTCAGTGGTGACGGTCGGCTCGATGGTCTCGGTGCCGGAGGCGATCACGATGCCGCGGCCCCGCAGCAGGTCGTAGAACGAGCTGCCCTCGAGGTCCTCCTTCCGCAGGCCGGGCAGCAGTTCGGTGGGGGTGTAGAGGGTCTCGATGGCCATCGACGCGCCGTCGGCGAGCCGCAACCGGCGAATGGTAAATACCTCTTCGACGGGTGAGACGGACAGCCGGCGGCCGATCTTGGCGCCGGCCGACGCGGTGCGGAACGAGAGCACCCGGCCGCCCGGCTTCATGCCGCGCCGGATCATGTCCTCGGTGAACGAGGTCATGGTCAGCGGCACCGCGATCCGCGGCTCGGCCACGTAGGTGCCGCTGCCGTGCCGCCGGTCGAGCAGGCCGTCGGCGACCAGATCGTCGATCGCCGCCCGGAGCGTCGGCCGGGAGACGCCCAGCGTCTCGGCCAGCCGCCGCTCCGACGGCAGTGCGTCGCCGACGTCGAGCCCGTCCAGCATCGCGAGAAGCTCACGGCGGACCGTCCGCCTTTTGGTGTTCGCAGCGCCCTCGTCACCAGCGATCGTCATGCCGTTCACCCCCTGCGATGCCGTTCGGTTGGCGGCAACGGTAAGGCCAGTTCGGCCGACTGGTCAATACCACTTTTGTGAACATCTGTGCCTGGTGCCGGGCGGGGGTGTGGGTTAGCGTCGCGAACGATTCGTCTGGATCTTCGCAGCGCCACGTGAGGAGATGACGGAACATGATGGAGACGGTGGCATGACGGCGTTCACCCGAGGCGTCGCTGCCCTCACCCTGCCCCTCGCCCTGGTCGCCGCGCCGGCGGCCTACGCGGCTCCCGGGAGCGGCACCGGTACCGGTACCGGCCCGGACGGCTGGCGGCTGCTCGCGGCCGAGCCGTTCAACCGGCACGTGGACGACCGGCACGCGGCGTGGTTCCGCGACGACGACGGTCCCGCCAGCCCCTACAACGTGGACGTCTACGACAACGACGGAGCCTTCTTCGAGACGGTCGGCGGTCCCGCCTTCCGCGAGCAACTGGCGAAGGTGAACACCTACCGCAAGTCGTTCAGCTTCGGTGCCCGCGGCTGGCTCACCGCCGAGCTCGCCGCACGTGACGAGGACGGCGACGGGAAGCCCGACGCGCCCCCGACACTGGCGACCCGCGACGGCGTCGCGCGCATGGACGAGCCGAGTCACAAGGGCGGCGTGCTGGTCCGGTCGTCCAAGCCGCTGCCCGCCGAGTACCGCGTCGAGATGACGTTGCGCGGGCTCGACTTCGGCGGCCAGCGCGGCGGCTCGTGGGACTACCCGGACGGCCGGATCAACGGCTACTCGCCGGAGGGCTGCAAGACCAACCATCCGTGGGCGTCCGGCGGTGACTTCTCCAGGCCCGAGTGCTCGTGGTTCGATGTGCGCACCGACGCCAACGGGTTCTACTACCTCGGCATCATGGATTACGCGCGCCCCGCTCCCCACAACAACGTGTTCATCCATACCCACCGCAAGGTGGCGATGGACTCCTACAACCGTTACAAGTACACCGGCACCGGTCTTCGCGTGTGCAACCCGGTGACCAAGCAGTTCGAGCCGTACGGCGCCAGCACCGGCAACGGTGTCAACGCCATCTTCATGACCGATGACCGCCGCTACGCCAACCAGCCGGGCACCGAGTACCTCATGGAGAGCGAGTGCGGCTTCGCCAAGGGCAAGGCGATCGTCTCCCAGGTGGACCTGCGGCCGGAATTGTTGCCGGCCGAGCCGTACAAGTTCGCCATCGAACGCCGAAACGGCGCATACACCATGGAGATGTCGGGCAACTTCGCTCACGTGGGGCAAGCCACGTTCCGCTACACCAGGTCGTTCGTCCAGGACGGCGAGCCGATCTGGCACTACAACCAGAAGGCCGAGGACTACGACGGCCGCTTCAACGCGGAGTGGACCTGGAGCGGCGCCGGCGGGACGCTCGTCGACAAGGACACCTGGCCCGCCGGATCGGCGTACCCCGACCACTTCATCATCGGCGACCCGCACATGAACTTCTACGAGGGCAACGCGCAGATCGACGACGTCCGCCTCTTCGTCCCGGAGAAGTAGCCCGTTCCGGAGGCGGAGACCCCACCTGCTGAAAAGGAGCCGCACGTGGTCCTGGAACCGGTCGGTCGGAGAGGTCGGAGAGGCCGTGGAGGTCGAAGAAGAGGCACGCTCGGCACAGCGGTCGCCGCCGTGCTCGGCCTCGGTCTCGTCACGGCGTGCGCGCCGGGCTCGGACAACGACAAGCCCGCGAGCAAGCCGCCCGCCGCGGTCAGCACCGACGTCGCCAAGGCCGGCAACGTCACGCTCACCGTCTGGGATCAGGAGATCCAGGGCGGGCAGCGCAAGCAGATCGACACTCTGAACGCCCGGTTCCAGGCCACGTATCCCAACGTCAAGATCAATCGGGTGGCGCGGTCGTTCACCGACCTGCAGAAGACCCTGCGGCTCGCGCTCTCCGGCGACAACCCGCCCGACGTCGTCCAGGCCAACCAGGGCTACGCCGCCATGGGCCAGGTCGTGAAGGGCGGCCTGCTGCTCCCGCTCGACTCCTACGACCAGGTCTACGGGTGGAAGAAGCGCTACCCGAAGAGCCTGATGGACCTCAACAGCGTCACCCCCGACGGCAAGTCCATCGGCGGCGGCAACCTCTACGGCGTCTCGCTGAACGGCGAGATCGTCGGCATCTACTACAACAAGGACAAGCTGGCCAAGGTCGGGCTCCAGCCACCGAAGACGTGGGCCGAGTTCGAGCAGGCACTCGGCACCGCCAAGAGCAAGGGAGAGCTGCCGCTGGCGTTCGGCAACCTGGAGAAGCTTCCCGCGATGCAGATGTACGGGATCATCCAGGACCAGACGGCGGGCAAGGAGGCGGTGCGCAACCTCGTCTTCGGCAAGGGCGGCTCCTGGACCGACCAGCCGAACGTCCAGGCGGCGCAGAAGCTGGCCGACTGGGCCAAGCAGGGCTACCTCAACAAAGACGCCAACGCCATCAAGTGGGACGACACCCCGCTCAACTTCGCCAAGGGCCAGGGCGTCTTCATGGTCGGCGGCACGTGGTGGGCCGCCGACCTCAAGGACAAGCTTGGCGACAAGGTCGGCTTCATGCTGCCGCCGCCGGCGCAGGCCGGCGGAGCGCCGGTCACGATGGGCGGGGAGAGCCTGCCGTTCTCGATCACGGCGAAGTCCAAGCATCCGGACGTCGCGGCTGCCTACATCAACTTCATCACCTCACCGGAGGCGATGGACGTCTCCGTCGAGACCGGCAACCTGCCCGCTCTGGCACCCCCGTCCAAGCAGCCGGACGGCGTGGTGATGAAGGAGATCGCCGCCGCGTGGGCGGAGCTGAGCAAGAGTGACGGGATCACCCCGTACATCGACTACGCGACGCCGAACCTCGCCGATACCTTCGGCGGGCCGCTCCAGCGGCTCATCGCCGGAAGGGCGACTCCGCAGCAGGCACTCGGCGACGCGCAGAAGGACTACGCCGAATTCCTGAAGAAGAAGTGACGCCCGCCAAAGACGACTCCCGCCGTGGCAGGCCTCCCGGTGAGCCGCGCAACATCGGCTGGCTTTACGTGCTGCCCGCCTTGCTGGTGTACGCCGCGTTCCTGCTCTGGCCTCTCGTGCGCGGCTTCTGGTTTTCGCTGTACGAGTGGGACGGGATCAGCACCGGTACGTGGGCGGGGCTGTCCAACTACACCAAGACGCTGACCGACCCGTCCCTGCGCGGTGCGTTCGGCCACGCCCTGATCCTGATCGTGTTCTACGCGGTCATCCCGTGCCTGATCGCGTTCGTGCTCGTCGGCGCGGTGTCGCGGAGCCGGATCAGGGGGCTCACGTTCTTCCGGACGGTGCTGTTCCTGCCCCAGGTCGTGGCGATGGTCGCCGTGGCGGTCGCCTGGCAGTGGGTCTACTCCCCGGACGGCCCGGTCAACTCCGTGCTGCGCGGCCTGCACCGGCTCGGGTTCCCGGACTGGTCCCGGGGCTGGCTCGGCGACTTCACCTTCGCGCTCCCGGCGGTCGGCCTCGTCGGGACCTGGGTCGAGATCGGCCTGGCGATGGTCCTGTTCCTGGCCGGGGTGCAGAAGATCCCGCGCGAGCTGTACGAGGCGGCCCGCATCGACGGAGCGGGCCCGGTCCGCGAGTTCTTCGCGGTCACGCTGCCGGGGCTGCGCCGGGAGCTCGCGGTCGCGCTGACGCTCACCACCGCCGCGGCGCTGCGGAACTTCGACCTGATCTTCGTGACCACCAAGGGCGGCCCGGGGGAGGAGACCAAGGTCCCGGCGTACGAGGTCTACAACCGGGCGTTCAACACCGGCGAGGTCGGGCTGGCGTGCGCGATCGGCATCACGCTGGCCGCGCTCATCTTCCTGCTCACCGCCGGCATCAGCCGCCTCGCCGAGGGGAGGAGCGCGTGACCCGCGTGTCCATGACCGCCCGCCGGGAGCTGATCCTCAACCACACGATCCTCGTCGTGTTCGCGGTCATCGCGGTGTTCCCGCTGGTGGCCGTCGTGGCGCAGGCGTTCCAGCTGCCGGGGTTCGACCTGTCGACGTTCCGGGAGGCGTGGCGGGAAGGACACTTCGCGACGTACATGCGCAACAGCCTCATCGTCACCGCCGCCACGGTCGCCGTCGCGACGGTTCTGTCGATCATGACGGGATACGCGCTCGGCGTGCTGGCGCCGCGCGGCTCGGGCGTGTTGTTCCTGCTGTTCCTCGCCGGGCTGACCATCCCGACCGAGGCCGTCGTGATCCCGCTCTACTTCGACCTGCGCTCGCTCAACCTGGACAACACCTACGCGGGTGTGATCCTGCCGCAGATCGCCCAGTCGGTGGCGTTCGGGTCGTTCTGGATGCGCGCCTACTTCCGCGCCTGCCCGCGTTCGCTCATCGAGGCGGCCAGGATGGACGGGGCGTCGAGCTGGACGACGTTGTGGCGCGTGCTGGTCCCGATGGGCGGGCCCGCGATCCTCACCATGGTGCTGCTCACCTCGATGTGGACGTGGAACGAGTTCCTGCTGCCGCTGGTGATTCTCAACTCCGACGAGGGGCTGCGCACCGCCCCGCTCGGGCTGTCGTTCTTCCAGGGCGCGCACAAGACCGACTACGCCCAGCTGATGGCCGGGGCGCTCATCATCGCGGCGCCGATCGTGGCCGTCTACGTCTTCCTGCAGCGGCGGTTCATCGCCGGAATGCTCTCGGGGGCCATCAAGGAGTAGGAGTACCCCATGAGGAGACTCGCCCTGCCCGCCGTCCTCCCCGCCGCGCTCGCCGTCGTGCTCGCGGGAACGGCCCTCACGGCCGTCCCGGCGCTGGCGGCGCGGCCATCTGAGAAGGGCAGGCTGGACGTCCTGTTCGTCGGGGCGCACCCCGACGATGAGGCGAGCGGTCTGTCGACGTACGGCCAGTGGAACGAGTTCGATGGCGCTCGTGTCGGCATGCTCACTGTCACCCGTGGGGAGGGCGGCGGCAACGCGGTCGGCACGGAGGAAGGCCCGCCTCTCGGCCTGCTGCGCGAGGACGAGGAACGCCGCGCGGTCGGCAAGGCGGGCATCAAGGACGTGCACTACCTGGACAAGGTCGACTTCTACTACACGGTGAGCGCGCCCCTGGCGGCCGAGTCCTGGAACCACCAGGCGACGCTCGAGAAGGTCGTCCGGTTGGTACGCGAGACCCGGCCGAAGACGATCGTCACCATGGAGCCGGCGCCGCTGCCCGGGCAGCACGGACATCACCAGGAGGCCGCGCGCCTGGCCATCGAGGCCTACTTCGCCGCCGCCGACGCCAAGGCCGGTCCCAAGGACGTGCCGCACCCCTGGGCCGCGCGGCGGCTCCTGATCACAGGCGGGGCGACCGGGCCGGCCGGTCCGTCCTGCGTCACCGACTTCACACCGGCCGACCCCAAGGCCACCGTCATCGGTGTCTGGGGTGGCCGGGCGTCGCCGCGAAACGGAGGTAAGACCTGGGCGCAGGTGGAACGCGAGGCCCAGCGGGTGTACGTGAGCCAGGGCTGGGGCGGATTCCCCGACGTCCCCGCCGACCCGGCCAAGATCGGATGTGACTACTTCACCGAGGTGCACAGCCGTGAACGGCCCAGCCCTCCCAAGCCGGAACCCGGGCCCGCCGTCACCGGAGAGCAGGAGCCGCTGCCCCGCGTCGCCGACTTCGATGCCTGGGCGCAGAAGACCGGCGTGCCTGGTCTTATCGGCCGGATGAAGCGCGTGCTCACGCTGGGGTCGGGCCAGTCACGCAAGGTACGGGTCGACCTGGCCAACACCTCGTCCTCGGCTCAGTCCGGCACCGTTGAACTCGGCCTGCCGGCGGGCTTCGCCGCCGACGCGGCCACCAAGCCGTACGAACTGGCCGCTGGAGCCAAGGGCGCGGTGACCTTCACGGTGGAGAACACTGATGCTTCGCTGCCGACTTCCAATCAGGGCGGCGTGAACGGCGACTACGACTACACGATCACCACCACCAGCGGCTCCGGCCCGCCGAGCGTGCGGAAGGCCGCGCTGGAACTCGTGCCGGTGGCGGTGCTTCCCAAGGCGGGAACGGCGCCCCAGACCGATGGGAAGGAGAGCCCCGGCGAGTACGCCGGTCCCACGCTGGACCTCTCCCGGGTCTGGGAGGGCAGCGCGTGCGAGTCGGCCGCGGACTGCTCCGCCACAGGCAAGGTGACGTGGACCGGCGACGCCCTGCACATGCTCGTGAACGTGCGTGACGACAAGCGGGGCACCGTGCTCGGGGCGGACGACTGCAAGCGGCACTGGCGCACCGACTCCGTCGAGATCGCCATCGACCCGCGCGGCGACTCCGAGAACACGTCCACCACGTTCAAGACCGGAATCTTCCCTGCGATGGCCGACGGCAAGCCGTGCTTCGAACGCGACGCGGACCACCACCAGGGACCGGGCAAGGAGACCGCGCCCGGCATGGAGGTCGCCGCCGCCGTCTCCGAGCCGTACACCGGATACACGGTGGAGGCAAAGATCCCGTTCACGGTGCTCCCGGCCGCGGTCGACCCGTCGCGGATGGCGCTGAACGTCTTCGTCTACGACTCCGACACCCAGGACAAGACCGGCCAGACCCGCATCGGCTGGTCCACCTGGGGCGGCGTCCAGGGAGATCCGTACCGATGGGGCCTCACCACGCTCCCCGGACACGTACCGCCGCCGGGCATGCCGGACACGGCCCCGCCGCCGGTGATGCCGGCCGAGGCGGCGTTGTCGCAGAACTCGCCGCTCTCGATCATCCAGGCGGCCGAGACCGGGATCCCGCTGGCCGGGGGCCGGGCCGCGCCGCGATGGGACACCGCGCGGATCAGCGGGAAGCCGATCGTCTCCGGTGGCAAGACGACGTTCCGGCTGCGATCGACCGGTCCGGGCACGGCCTACGCGTACGTCTGGGACGGGAAGATCCTCGGCAGCAAGGAGATCGTTGTCCGCCGGGCAGGGCTCATGACCGTGACCGTCCCCGGCGCACCGCCGCCACATCGGGGAGTCCTGGCCGTGGCGTTCGAGGCCAAGGCGGGCGGTACCGCGAGCAGCACCGCCCGGCTGGGCAGGTGACGGATCGGCCAGCCGCAGCCCCAGCCCCAGGCCGGCTCCGGCTTCTGGCGCTCAGGCGATGCCGCGTGCGCGGTACTCCTGGGGGCTGAGGCCGCGGACACGCTTGAACGCCGTGCTCAGCGCGAAGGCGTTGCTGTAGCCGACCTTCCGGGCCACCGCCTCCAGGGTGCTGTCGGTCTCGCGCAGCATGTCCGCGGCCTGCGCGAGCCGCAGCCCCGTGAGGTACGCCATGGGCGGCTCGCCGACGAGCTTGCCGAAACGCTGGGCGAGCGCCGCGCGGGAGACGCTGGTCTTGGCGGCGAGCGAGGCCACCGTCCACGGATGCGCCATGTCGTCGTGGAGCAGCTGGAGCGCGGGACCGACGACCGGGTCGCCGTGCGCCTTGTACCAGCCCGGCGCGTTCGCCCCCGGCCGGGCGAACCAGGACCGCAGCGACGAGATCAGGAGCAGGTCGAGCAGCCGGTCGAGGACGGCCTCCTGCCCGGGGTCGTCCTTGCCGATCTCCTGGCCGAGGAACGTGAGGAGGGTGTTGTCCCAGGCGTCCGCCGGCAGCACCACCAGCGGCGGCAGTGCCGCCAGCAGCCGCTGGGTGATCTCGCCGCGCATGTGGTATGTGCCGATGAGCATCACCGACTCGCCATCGGCGCTGTTGCCCCAGGTGCGGACGCCCAGCGCCATCTTCTCCCGGAGCGGCTCGCCGTAGAGCGTCGTGCACTTGTCGCCGGGGTGGATCACCACCTGCGGCGGTGTCATGCGGTCGTCGGCGACCGTGTAGTGGCCGGACCCGCTGGTGATCGCGATGTCCCCGCGGCCGAGCCGGAGGGCGTCGCCGTCATCCGGGATCATCCACGCCTCGCCCTTGACCACGGCGATCACGCAGAGGGGCGCCTCGTCCTCGATGCGCAGGGACCAGGGCGGGTCGAGCATCGCCCGCAACATGAAGGCCCCCCGGGCCCGGGGCCCGTCGAGAAGATCGGTCAGCGCGTCCATGGGCTCACATTAAAACGCAGCTCGGACGTGTGGCTCCCTAGTCGCAGCCGAGGGTCGACGCGGCGTGCAGGACGTCCGCGACGACGGCCGGGTCGCCCTCCGCCCGGTGCGGGAAGTTCCCGGGCTGGTGGCGCCCGGCGAGCAGGCGGCAGAAGTGTTCGGCGACGGCAGTGATGGTGACGTCGGGCAGGCCGGGTTCGCCGCCCAGCGCCAGTGGCACCGCCCACTCGCCCGAACCCGGGCCGGTGAGCACCAGGCGCGCGGTCGATCCCGGGTGTTCGAGGCCGAGCACGCGCAGTGCCCGGGGGAGCAGCCCGGTTCCGAGATCGATGATGAGCCGCAGGTGCTCGGCGGGCGGCGGCACGGTGGGACGGCCGGCGACCGCGCGGATGTCGTCCGCGTGCGTCCAGGTCTCGAAGGTCCGCTGGACGAGCGCGTTGCGCGCGGAGGTCCGGACGGGCCGTGCACCGGCGAGTGAGGCCTCCCGGTCGAGCAGGGCGACGTCGCCGGACACACCCTGGACCAGCGCCTGCGCCTGCGCGTGCCAGGCGTCGTGGTGGCCGTGCCGGACGGGTCGCGGCAGGCCGAGGTCGGCGGCGAACCTGGCGTCGTTCCCGGTCAGATGATCGATCAGCTCCCGCACCGAGCGGTACTGCTGGAGCGGCGTCCGCCACAGTTCCGGGCTCAGCGACATCAGCAACTCGTCCATCAGGGCGACCTGCGCCGCGTAGGCGTCGGCGAGACCTGCCACCGTCCCCACCGCGACGCCCGGGGCCCGGAGGCGGCGGGCGGCGGTCAGTAGTCGCGGGCGGAGCGACGCAGGCGGCGGCTCTTCGGCCGCCACCGCGAGCAGCGTCGTGGTGCCGTGCAGGCGTGTCGCCTCCGCGGTGCAGCGTGCGCAATCCGCGACGTGGGCGGAGATGAGGGAAGCCTCGTCCGCTGGGCACGCGTCCAGTGCCCAGGCGGCGAGGGACCCGTCCACGTCCGGATGTCCTTTCCCGCTCATCCCGGCCTCCTCCTCAGACGGTACGCCTCCGGAGACGCGGGCAGAAGCCCCGCTACCTGTCGGATGGGTAGTGGGGGTACGACTCTTTGAAAACGCCCTGGTGCAGGAGGACCTCGGCCACCGGTGTCCCGCCCGTCTCGGCGGTGATCGTGGTGCGGATCCACGCCGACTCGGTGCGGCGGCTCTCACCGAGGGCGACGACCTCGCGTTCGAGGACGTACGGCTCGTCGACGAAGACCGGGCCGGCGAGCAGGCGGATCTCCAGGTCGAGGAAGAGGCCCACCGAAGGCTCGGCCTTGGTCAGCCCGGACTCGCCGAACGTCGCCATGGCCAGCACGCTGACCATCTCGACGGGCACGATCGGGCGGCCCCAGGGAGTGTCCGCCGACTCGTACCAGGAACTGGGCTCGGTGATCGAGGCCAGCTTCTGGCGGAGCGTGAACGGATAGAGGTCACCCATGTGAGTGTCGGCCGCCATCCGCACGTGCTCCGGCGCGGCGCCCTTGCGGCCGGGCGTCCAGCCCGCGTGGATCACGGGGTCGGCGGCGGGCGCCCTGTTCTTGGCGAGCCGTTCGTCCAGCGCGGTCGGCCCGGCGTCGGGGCCGAGGGTGGCCGTGCCCGACAGGACGACGGTGCCGTCCGGCTTCTCGGTGCGCACATGGACGCGGGATGGAGCGGGGCCGTCCATCGTCACCAGCGCGCGGGTCTCGTCGCCCTCGGTGCAGATGGCCTGGAAATGCGCGCTCAGGCAGCCGGTCTCGAACCAGCGCCGCCCCCACAGCGTGGCGAGCAGCGGGTCGAACTGGCTGAAGTGCGTAGGCCCTTCGATGGCCGCGCCCGCGACGCCGAGCCGCTGCGCGGTCGTCTCGTCATGGATGCTCGCGTGGTCGCCGTAGGTCTGCTCGGTGAGCATGTTGCGCGGCGTGCGCAGCGGACCGGACACCTCGATCGGGGTCCTGAACATTGACACCTCCAGGTGATGGGGGAGGCCGCGCGAGCGCTCAATGCCCTCAACGCCTTCAGTGCCTCAGCGAGGATCCGCAGTGCCGCGGAGACCGTCCAGGAGCAGGTCGACGTAGTGCACGCTGATGGCCTCGGCCTTCAGCCGGCCGCCTGCGTGATACCAGGTGGGGATCTGGTGCACGGCGCCGAAGAAGAAGTGCACGGCGAGATCGGCGGGCGGCTCGGCGCGGAAGGCGCCGGCGCGCTGCCCCTCCTCGACCAGCCCTCGGAACCGTTCGTGGTAGCGCCGCCGCTCGGCGCGGACGGCCTGCTGCCGGGTGGCGGACAGCATGTGCATGGAACGCCAGAAGACGGTGAAGTCGTCCAGGTGCAGGAAGCTCGTCTCGAGCACGTCGAGAGCGGCCGCGCGCAGCCTCTCCTCGGCACTGCCCGGCCCGTCGGCGATGCGCTCCAGCCGGCTCATCTGCATCGCGAGAAGCCGGTGATAGATCTCGTAGAGCAGATCGTCCTTGGCGCCGAAGTAGTGGTACATCGCGCCCTTGGTGACGCCCGCCGCCTCGACGATCTCCTGGACCGACGTGCTGGCGTAGTCCTTTTCGGCGAACATGCGGGTCGCCACGGCGAGCAGCCGGTCGGGGATCGGGAGCGCTGCCCGTTCCGCCCGTCCCGCCTGTGTCTCCGTCACCCTGCACCTCCCTCTGTCACCCTGCGCCTCCGCCTGCCGGCACCTCCGCCGAGCTGATCGCCGATCAGCCTACCGGGAACATTCCGTCATTGACGCGGCCCTTTCCCAGGCTTACGGTACCGACCAGTCGGTATGTGCTGAACAACGGATGACTCCCACCCCCGGAGAACGGTCATGATTTCCAGCACCATGCAGGATTTCCCGCTGTCGATCGCCGCCATCCTGCGCCACGGCTCCCGTGTGCACGCGGGCAGCGAGTGCGTCACCTGGACGGGTGAGGGCGCACGCCACACCAGCTACGCGCGGATCGCGGAGAACGCGGAACGGCTCGCCGCCGCACTCGCCAAGCTGGGTGTGCGAGCGGGGGACCCGGTGGCGACCTTCTGCTGGAATCACCAGGAACATTTGGAGGCCTATTTCGCCGTGCCCGCCATGGGTGCGGTCCTGCACACCCTCAACATCCGGCTTTTCCCCCACCAGCTGGCCCACATCGTCAATCACGCCGAGGACGAGGTCGTCATCGTCGATGACAGCCTGGTGCCGCTCCTGGCACGAGTGGTGGATGACCTGAGCACCGTCAACGCGTTCATTGTCGTCGGCAGTGGAGACGCGTCCGCGCTGGAGGCCAACAGGCGGGGTGTTCCCGTGCTGCGCTACGACGACCTGGTCGAGGCCGAGGAGCCCGGGTACGCGTGGCCGGAGATGGACGAGCGTGCGGCCGCCTCCATGTGTTACACGAGCGGGACCACCGGGGACCCCAAAGGCGTGGTGTATTCGCACCGTTCGACGTTCTTGCACGCGCTGGCGGTCCAATCAGCCTCCCTGGAGGGCATCACGGCGGCCGACCGCGTGCTGGCGATCGTGCCCATGTTCCATGTGAACGCGTGGGGTCTGCCGTACGCGGCGTTCCTGTCCGGCGCCACGCTCCACATGCCTGGCCGGTTCCTGCAGCCTGACCACCTCACCCGGTTCATCAAAGCCGAGCGGACCACGTTCGCCTCCGCCGTGCCGACGATCTGGAGCGCCATCCTGGAGTACGGGACGGCCCAGGAGATCGACCTGTCGTCGCTCCGGGTGGGCACGTCCGGCGGTGCGGCGGCGCCGCGCGCGCTGCTCGAACGTTTCGAGGAGCGGCACGGGCTGCGCATCGTCCAGGGCTGGGGGATGACCGAGACGAGCCCGCTCGGCGGCATGGCGATCCCTCCGCCCGAGGTGGCCCGCGGAACGGCCGAGGATCTGGACTGGCGGCTGAAGTCCGGCAGGGTCGCGGCCGGGGTGGAGATGCGGCTCGTCGACGACGCGGGTGCCGAACTGCCCTGGGACGGCACGTCCGTCGGCGAGATCGAGGTGCGCGGTCCGTGGATCACCGGGTCGTACCACCGCGATCCGGCGCCGGAGAAGTTCCACGACGGCTGGCTGCGCACCGGCGATGTCGGCACGATCGACGAGCGCGGCTACTTCCACATCACCGACCGGGCCAAGGACGTCATCAAGTCCGGCGGCGAGTGGATCTCCTCCGTCGAACTGGAGAACCACCTCATGGCGCACCCGGCCGTGCTCGAGGCCGCCGTCATCGGCGTCCCCGACCCTCGCTGGGACGAGCGTCCGCTCGCCTGCGTAGTGCTGCGCCCGGGTGTCACGGCCACGGCTGCGGACCTGGCGGGTTACCTGGACGGAAAGGTGGCCCGTTGGCAGGTCCCAGAGAACTGGGCCTTTCTTCCTGAAATCCCCAAAACCACCACCGGGAAGTTCGACAAGAAGCCGCTACGGGCAGACCATCGCGACGCGGCGTTGAAGGTCGAACGCGTTGAACGCTGAGTGTTGAACGCTGAGTAGGGAGAGCCTCATGCAGCGACGCCCACGCAGGTTCCTCGTTCTCCTCACCGGGCTGGTGCTCGCGGCCGGAGGTCTGGCTCCGCCGGCCGCAGCTTCCGCCTCCGCAGCTTCCGCCTCCGCAGCTTCCGCCTCCGGAGGTTCGACTCCGGACGACCAGCCGCTGCCTGGCTACACCATCGTCAATCCGCCGCTGCCGCCCGCGATCGTGCACGGACGGCCGTCCCGCGTGCTGCAAGGGGTTTACCGGCACGCGGCCTATGACATCGAGGTCCCGCCCGCATGGAACGGCGAACTCGTCATGTGGGCGCACGGGTACGCGGGCCAGGGCAAGGTGCTGACCGTCGCGCCGCCTTCGTACGGCCTGCGCCAGAGGCTCCTCGACCAGGGATACGCCTGGGCAGCGTCGTCGTATTACGCCAACGGCTACGACGTCCGCGCGGGAGTCCTGAGCACGCACGCTCTGGCCCTGCGGTTCGGCAGCCTGGTGCGACGACCACAGCGGACGTTCATCATCGGCGCCTCGATGGGCGGCCATATCACCGGCCGGTCGCTGGAGCAGTATCCGCGCTTCTACGCGGGCGGCCTGCCGATGTGCGGGGTGATGGGCGACAACTCGCTCTTCGACTTCTTCCTGGACTACCACCTCGTCGCGCAGGGCCTCGCGGGCATCCAGGCCCATCCGCCGGGCCAGGATTACCTGCCCGTCACCGTTCCGAAGATCCAGCGGACGCTCGGCATCGACACGCTGCCGCCCGGCGCGCCCGACATCGCCAACCCGCTGGGCCGGCAACTGCGCGCCATCACCGTGAACCGGAGCGGCGGGGAGAGGCCCGGCGCGGATAAGGCGTTCTCGTTCTGGCAGAACTTCCTGTTCTCCCAGGGCGCTCCCGCCGAGGGGACGGTCGCCGAGGATCCCGGCCAGCTGGCGACGAACCTCCGTGCCCGCTACGTGCCGAACACCCCGGTCGACATCAACCGCGCCGTGCAGCGAGTCCGCCCGGAGAACGTGCGCGCCCGTTACTCGCCGTTCCTGACCCAGTCACCTCAGATCTTCGGTGTCCCCAATGTGCCCGTGCTGAGCCTTCACAATCTAGGTGACCTGTTCGTTCCGTTCTCCATGGAACGCACGTACCTCGCGGACGTCTCGCGGCGTGGGCAGTCCAGGCTGCTGGTGCAGCGCGCCATCCGCAGCACGCAGCACTGCGAGTTCTCGCCGGCGGAGGCCGGGGCGGCGTGGGACGACCTGAGCCGGTGGGTGCACCGTGGGCAGCGGCCGGCTGGGGACGACCTGCGGAACCCCCAGGTCATCGCCGCCGCCGACTACGGCTGCCGGTTCAGCGATCGGGACGCCTACGCGGCGGGGAGCGGAACGCGGAGGCTCTACGCTCCGTGTCCGTAACCGAGTGGTGGCCGTATGTGGCCGATGATGCTTTGGCCCATCGCATTGCTCTCTACGGTGCATTGGATTGAAATGTGCACCGTCCGGAGCGTGACGTGGCGCTCCCTCTTAGCTCCCACTGGTGCCGCGTCCCGCTGCCCTCAGCCCCGCAGGGAGCGCCCATGCTGGCACTCGTACCTCCGTACAGCTCAGGCGGCCGTCCCGGCCGTTCCACCCAGATCGCCCGCGTGGGCGCGGTCGCGGTACTGACGGCCGCCGCAGCCTGCGTCGGCGCGGTCCCAGGCGCCGCCGCCTCCGGCGACGCGGCCCCTGCACAGGGCTATGTGCGGCTCGCGCACCTGTCTCCGGACACCCCCGCCGTCGACGTCTACCTGTACTCGGGGAAGGGCTCGCTGGACCGGAAACACCAGCGCCTCGTCCTCAAGCACGTCGGCTACGGCGCCCTTTCGCCGTACCAGCGGCTCGACGGCGGCACCTACACGGTCGCCATGCGGCCCGCGAACGCGGCGGCGACGAGCCCGCCGGTGTTGTCGGCAGTCGTCCGGGTGCGCGGCGGCGGCGCGTACACCGTCGCGGGGATGGGCCCCTACAAGGGCATCAAGCTGCAGGTCGTGAACGACTCGGTGGACCTGCCCGCGGGCCGTGCGGCGGTCCGCGTCATCGCCGCCTCCCTCAAGGTGCCGACGGTGGACGTCAGCCTCGGTGGCCGGAAACTGGCCAGCGGCCTCGAGTTCGCCTCGGTCGCCCCGTACGAGATCGTGCCGGCCAAGGCGGCCCGGGTGCGCGTGCAGGGCGAAGGCGGCCAGCAGGCGGGCGCGAGGGTCGCGCTCGGCGCCGGTTCGGTGCACACCGTGGTCGTCCTCGACGGCAAGCCTGGACTTCGCGTGCTCTCGCTCGTCGACGTGGCACAGGGCTCGCGGACCCCAACCGGCGGCGTGAACGCGGGCTTCGGCGGGCTAGCCGGGCATGGCGCGGAGGCCGCCGGCGAGGAGAGCCACGGCATCTGGGCCGTTCTGGTCCTTGCCGTTCTGGCCTGCGCCGGGACGGGCACGATGGTGCTCGTCAGGTCGCGGCGCCGTGCCTGACCTGCGCCGCGCGACCGCTGGGGTCGTACTGTGCCGCCTCGTACTGTGCCGCCTCGTACTGTGCCGCCTCGTACTGTGCCGCCTCGTACTGTGCCGCCTCGTACTGTGCTGCCTTGTGCTGTGCTGCCTCGCTGGTTGCGGCGGTACCGCGAACACGGCGAGCGGGCCCACACCGGGCTGGTCGGCCGTGCCGGGCGGACAGGCCGCGCAGGTCTCCAGCCATCCGGCCGCCGGCGGCATCGGCGAGCCGGTGGAGGTCCGCATCCCCTCGATCGGGGTCCGTTCGGCGCTCGAACGGCTCCACATGGGCGGCCAGGGCGAACTGGAGTCACCCAAGGATCCGGCGCGGGCCGGCTGGTTCGCCGACGGTGTCCGGCCCGGGTGGCCGGGCCCGGCGGTCGTCGTCGGCCACGTCGACTCCAAGTCGGGACCCGCGGTGTTCACCCGGCTGGGCGCGTTGCGCCGTGGTGCGACAGTGCAGGTCGGCGACGCCCGGGGGAAGAGCGTCACGTTCCGGGTGGAGGAGGTGCGTTCGTACGCGAAGGCCGGCTTTCCGACCAAGGAGGTGTACGGGGCGACCCCCGATCCGCAGCTGCGCCTGATCACCTGTGGTGGCGGCTTCGACCACACCAGCGGCCACTACAAGACCAATGTCGTGATTTATGCCGCCCTGGCCCATTGAGTCAGCTCCCCGGAATGCCTGATCCTTGAAGCACTCGCATTCGATGGGTCGCGCGTCACCGGAAGGCGGGCTCCCCATGACCGAGAACCCCGGTCAGCTGGTCGCCGGCCAGTACCAGCTCGTCGCAGAGATCGGCCGCGGCGGGTTCGGCGTCGTATGGCGGGCGCGCCATGAGCGCCTCGGCCGGGACGTGGCGGCCAAGAAGCTGTTCCTGGCCTCGCACGCCGGGACCCTGGGCGCCGACCAGTGGCAGGAGCGCAGCCGCCGGACGTTCCGGGAGGCCAGGTCCGCCGCCCGGATCGACCATCCCGCGGCCGTTCGGATCTACGACATCGTCGAGCACGAGGGCGACCCGTGGATCATCATGGAGCTCGTCGAAGGCCGGTCGCTGAACGCCGTCGTCCGGAGCGAGGGCCCGCTGCCGCCCCGGCGGGTGGCCGAGATCGGGCTGCGGATCGTGGGAGCGCTCAACGCGGCCCACAAGGCGGGCGTCGTCCACCGGGACGTCAACCCCGCCAACGTCCTGATCGGCGAACGCGGCGCGGTGCTGACCGACTTCGGCATCGCGGTCATCCAGGGCGACCCCTCGCTGACGCACACGGGCGTCGTGATGGGCGCTCCCGCGTACACCTCCCCGGAACGTGCACGCGGCGAGCAGGCGGTGCCCGCCTCGGACCTGTGGTCGCTCGGTGCCACGCTCTACTACGCCGTCGAGGGAGGCAGGCCGTTCCCAGGGCCCAACCCCAACGCCGTCCTCTACTCCATTCTCACCACCGACCCGCCCGTGCCGAGGCTCGCCGGCCCGCTGACCCCGGTGCTCAACGGGCTGCTCCACCGCGACGCCTGCGAACGTCTCACCGCGGACGACACGACCGCGATGCTCGAAGCCCTGCTGCAGGACGACAGCGTGTGGGGCGTCGGCACCACGACGATCCGGACCGGCACCGACCAGCGCACCGCGGTCACGGACCCGCTCCCGGACGAGGTGCCGCACCCCGAGCCACCGCGGCTCCGCGGGGGTTCGGTCTGGCGCAAGACCCTCGCCTTGTCGGTCGTGCCCGCAGTGGTCCTCGCCCTGCTGGTCGTCCTCTCCCAGAGGGACGGCACGACACCCGCGCCACCGGAACAGAAAGGGGCGGCCGCCGCTGCAAAGGCCCCCCGGCTGATCGGCACGCTCACCGGGGACCGCGTCTACGCCCTCGCGTTCAGCCACGATGGCAGCATGCTGGCCGCAGGCGGGGACGGCTCGGCTGTCCGGCTCTGGGACGTCGCCAGGCAACGGCAGACCGGAGCCTTGCGCGGGCAGAAATACGCGGTCTTCAGCATCGCGTTCAGCCCCGACGACCGCACTCTCGCCGGCGGCGGCTACGACGGCCAGGTCTTCCTCTGGAACACCACGACCCAGCGGCGCAGGTCCGGCTTCGGCACCGACGGCAACAGCATCGGTTCGCTGGCGTTCAGCCCGGACGGAAGGGTGCTCGCCTGCGCCGGCAGCGACGCGGTGCGCCTGTGGAGCACCGCCGATAAGTCCTGGTTGTCGACCCTGCGCAGCCCCGCTGAGTACGAGAGCACCTTCACCACCGCGTTCAGCCGGCAAGGCAGGCTGGCCGTCGCGGGCAGCGCCACCATCCGGCTCTGGAACACCGTCAAGGCCAAGAGCGTCACGCTGACCAGCGTCAGCGCCGTCGTCTCCAGCCTGGCCTTCAGCCGCGACGGTGGCACCCTCGCGGCGGGCGGGTTCGACGGGAGCGTGCGCCTGTACGACACGATCCGGCGGCGGCCCCTCGCCACGCTCACCGGCCACGACAAGAGCATCACGGCCGTCGCGTTCAGCCCCCGCGTCCGGGCACTGGCCTCGGCGGGCGGCGAGACGGTCCGGCTCTGGGACACCGGGACGGGCAGGCCGATATCGACCATCAGGCACGGCAGCGTGGTCGTCAACGCCCTCGCCTTCAGCCCCGACGGCCGCCTCCTGGCCACCGGCGGCGACGACGGAGCGGTCCGCCTCTACGCGATCCACCCCTAGCTATCCTTGATCGCATGAGCCGCTATGGCGCCCAGTTCGGCCCGGACATCACCTTCCTCGGCGTCGACCGGTGCGAGTGGGGTGATCCGGCGAGCTACAGCGACGGCGACGTCGTGATCCTCGGCGCGCCGTTCGACGGGGGCACGTCGCATCGGGCGGGCACCCGGTTCGGCCCGCAGCACATCCGTCAGGCGTGCTACCTGCCGCAGGACGGTTCCCGGCCGTCGCTCGCCCTGCGGGTGGACGCGCTCGGCGACCTGCGGGTGTACGACGCCGGGGACGTCGAGATGTTCTCGGGCGACGCCGAACGTTCCGTCCGGGACCTGCAGGAGGCCGTGCACGCCGTGGCCTCGACCGGAGCGATCCCGTTCATCCTGGGCGGCGACCACACGATCGCCTGGCCTGACCACGCCGGTGTGGCACAACACCTGGGCCAGGGCCGCGTGTCGATGATCCACTTCGATGCCCACGCGGACACCGGCGACATCGAGTTCGGCGCACTCGTCGGGCACGGCCAGCCGATGCGCAGGCTCATCGAGTCCGGGGCACTGCGCGGCGACCGCTTCCTGCAGATCGGGCTGCGCGGCTACTGGCCGGGGCCGGAGATCCTGGGCTGGATGGCCGGGCAGGGCATCCGCTCTTACGAGATGACCGAGATCGTCGAGCGCGGGCTCACCGAATGCCTGACCGAGGCGTTCGCCATCGCCACAGACGACTGCGACGGGGTATTCCTCTCCGTCGACATCGACGTCTGCGACCCCGGGCACGCGCCCGGCACCGGCACGCCCGAACCAGGCGGGCTGAGCGCCCGCCAGCTGCTCGACTCCGTTCGCCGCGTCGCCTACGAGCTGCCGGTCGTGGGCATCGACCTCGTCGAGGTGTCGCCGCCCTACGACCACGCCGACATCACGTCCCTGCTCGCGAACCGCGTCGTGCTGGAGGCACTCTCGGGCATCGCCCGCCGCCGTCGCGACGCCGCTGACGGCACCACCTGGGACCCGCGGCGTCCTTTGCTCGACGGACGGTGACGGCGCGCGGCGGAGGCGTCAGTGTCCCGACCGTGGCAACAGATGATCAACGGAACGCAAGGCGCGGTGTGTCGGATGGTCCGGGCAGCCGTCGTGCGTTTTCCTCTCGTTCGTAGGTCTGGGCCCCCTGCGGGCACACTTGGGAGGAAACAAATGCATCGCATGTCCCTGCTCGTTGCCGCGGCCGGTATGGCTCTCACCGGCATATCTCTCACTGGCATGGCTCTCACCAGCACGGCCGGCCCGGCGCACGCCGACGGCCCCACTCTTCCGGCGAACGCGCGGCCGACCGTCGTCACCGTGTCACCGTCCAAGGTCAAGCCCGGCGACACGGTGCGCGTGAAGGTGCGCTGTATGACGCATGTGGGGGGCAGGGCCGTCCTGAAGGTGAGCTCGCCCGCGTTCGCCAAGGCCACCGCCGTCCGGGAGCACAAGACGTTCACCCCCCGGCTCGACCCCTCGATCAAGGCGGGGTCCTACACCGTGCGTGCCGCCTGCAAGGCTCCGGGCGCGTTCGTGAAGAAGGCCCCGTATGCCGACGACGCGCGGTTCACCGTGGTGGCGCCGCCCCCGCCGCCGCGCAAGGAGCCGGTGACCGGCAGGACGACGCAGACGCGCAAGGTGCCGGCGGGCGCGGCGGCGACCGGTTTCGGCGAGGTGCTGGGGCGCCGATGACGCCGTCCCGCCTGCTCGGCGTCGGCGCAGCGGTCCTTCTCGGGACGGCGGGCCTGACCTGGGTGACCACCCGGTCGGACGAGGCGCCGCGCTCCGCCGCCCCGCTCGCCCGGGCCGGGGCACCGTCGAAGACCCCGGCCGCGCGATCGCCGCAGCCGGTCCGGATCGTCATCGACAAGATCGGTGTGACCGCCCCGGTCGGGCCGGTGGGACTGCGCCGCGACGGCGCGGTCCAGGTGCCGCCGCTCTCCCGCGTCAACGAGGTGGGCTGGTACCGGCACGGCCCGGCGCCGGGGGAGCGCGGACCCGCCGTGCTCCTCGGCCACGTGGACTCCGGGCGCGGCGGGCCGGGCGTCTTCTACCGGCTCGGGAGGCTGCGCCCGGGCGACGCCGTGCGGGTGGTCCGCACGGACGGCCGGGCCCTGCGGTTCAGGGTCACCTCCGTCGAGGACGTCCCCAAGGACCGCTTCCCGACCGCCCGCGTGTACGGCGACCTGGACCATGCCGGGCTGCGCCTGATCACCTGCGGCGGGTCGTTCGACCGGGCCAGCCGCAGCTACACCCGCAACGTGATCGCCTGGGCGCGGCTCGCCGGGCCTCAGCCGTCGGAGGGGACCACCGGGAGATAGACCTGCCCGCCGGCGGCCTGGAACTCCGCGGCCTTCGCCCGCATGCCCGCGGCCAGCGCCTCGGACTCGCCGAGGCCCTGCTCGCCCGCGTACCGGCGCACATCCTGCGTGATCTTCATCGAGCAGAAGTGCGGGCCGCACATCGAGCAGAAGTGCGCGGTCTTGGCCGGAGCGGCGGGCAGCGTCTCGTCATGGAACGACCGTGCGGTGTCCGGGTCCAGCGAGAGGTCGAACTGGTCCTCCCAGCGGAACTCGAACCGGGCGTCCGACAACGCGTCGTCCCATGCCTGCGCGCCCGGATGGCCCTTGGCCAGGTCGGCCGCGTGCGCCGCGATCTTGTAGGCGATCACGCCCGCCTTGACGTCGTCGCGGTCCGGCAGGCCCAAGTGCTCCTTGGGCGTGACGTAGCAGAGCATCGCGGTGCCGTACCAGCCGATCATCGCGGCGCCGATGGCCGAGGTGATGTGGTCGTAGCCGGGCGCGATGTCGGTGGTCAGCGGGCCGAGCGTGTAGAACGGGGCCTCGTCGCACCACTCCTGCTGGCGGTCGACGTTCTCCTTGATCTTGTGCATCGGGATGTGGCCCGGGCCCTCGTTCATGACCTGGTTGTCGTACTCGGCCGCGATCTTGGTCAGCTCGCCCTGCGTGCGCAGCTCGGCGAACTGCGCCTCGTCGTTGGCGTCGTAGATGGAGCCGGGGCGCAGCCCGTCGCCGAGCGACCAGGTGATGTCGTACGCGGCGAAGATCTCGCAGAGCTCCCGGAAATTGCCGTAGAGGAAGTTCTCCTCGTGGTGGGCCAGGCACCAGGCCGCCATGATCGACCCGCCCCGCGACACGATGCCGGTCTTGCGGCGCGCCGTCATCGGCACGTACGAGAGCAGCACCCCGGCGTGGATCGTCATGTAGTCGACGCCCTGCTCGGCCTGCTCGATCACGGTGTCGCGGAACACCTCGAAGCTCAGCGCCGCCGCGTCGCCGCCGGCCTTCTCCAGAGCCTGGTAGAGCGGCACCGTGCCGACCGGGACGGGCGAGTTGCGCAGGATCCACTCCCGCGTGGTGTGGATGTCGCGGCCCGTCGAGAGATCCATGATGGTGTCGGCGCCCCAGCGGGTCGCCCACGTCATCTTCTCCACCTCGTCCTCGATGGACGACGCGACCGCCGAGTTGCCGATGTTGGCGTTGACCTTCACCAGGAAGTTCTTCCCGATGATCATCGGCTCGATCTCGGGGTGGTTGATGTTGGCGGGCAGCACGGCCCGGCCCGCCGCGAGCTCGTCCCGGACGAACTCCGGCGCGACGCCCTCGCGCAGCGCCACGTACTCCATCTCGGGGGTGATCTCCCCGCGCCGCGCGTACGCGCGTTGCGTCACCGGCGCTCCCGTCCCCTTGCGCGGCCTGCGCGCCGGGAAGGCCGCCTGGTCCCGCAAGGGATCTGTGGACTTGCGGCCGTCGTCCTCGGGGCGGGGGCCACGGCCTTCGTACTCGGCGGTGTCGCCGCGCTCGGCGATCCACTCGGCGCGAAGCGCGGGCAGGCCACGCCGCACGTCCGTCTCGTACGCGGCATCGGTGTACGGCCCGGAGGTGTCGTACAGCACCACGGTGTCGCCGTTGGTCAGCGGCACCTCGCGCATGGGCACCCGCAGGTCCGGGCGCGATCCCTGGAGATACGTCTTGCGGGCACGTGAAACAGCGGTGTCGTTCATGACGACTCGATCTCTCCCTACGCCGGCATTACCCGGTCAGGTTCCAGCGGTCAGCGGCCGTCTCAGCCGCTATCTCAGCCCGGTTCGCCGGGCCCCCGCGATCTGTCGTGCCCGACGTTAACCCGCCGTCCCCCCGTTGCCGCAACCACCGCCAGTGATGTATGGCCTGATCCGAACGGACCCGGCGGGATGCCGTGGGGAAGTTCCGTTACGGTATGGAACGTGGTGATCGTGCGCCGGTTGCGGCCGGAGGTGGTGGACGGCCTGATCGCGGCCGTTCTGGCGGGAGGCGCGCTCGCGGCGACGCTGAAGTGGCCTCAGGATCGGCCCTTGGACGCCGGGGGAGTGCTGCTGCTGATCGCCCTCCACGTGCCGCTGGTGTGGCGGCGGAGATGGCCGGGGGCGGTGCTGCTCGCCTTCACCGCGCTCGTGCTGCCCTTCCACGTGATCGGCTACCAGCATCACGCGATCGTGCCCGCCGAGGTGCTCGCGCTGGTCACCTACGCCTTTCTGGGCCGCAGGGTCAGGGCGGTCCTCACGACGGTGTGCGTGATCCTGACGATCTGCGCGGTCACGTTCGCGATGCGCGCGGGCGGGCGCAGCTTCCTGGAGCAGATCGGCGCGCTGGAAGCGATCCTCGCCGTGATCATCGGGATCCAGGCATGGCGGGTACAACGGTCACGGATGGCGGCGATCCTCGAACGGGCGGAGACCGCCGAGCGCACCCGTGAGGACGAGGCGCTGCGGCGCGTCGCCGAGGAACGCCTGCGCATCGCCCGCGACCTGCACGACCTGCTCGCACACACCATCACCGTGATCGGCGTGCAGGCCGGGGCGGCGGCGCACCAGGTGGCGGGCGACCGGCCACTGGACCGGGCGGAGCTGGCCGGGACGCTCAACTCCATCGCCGCGACCTGCCGGGACGCGCGCACGGAGGTGCGCGCCACGCTCCAGATCCTGCGGCGGGCCGACGCACCCGGGGTGCCGGGCGAGCTGGCGGCCGGGCTGGACGGCCTCGGCGAGCTCGTGAACGCGGCACGGGCCGCGGGCCTCGACGCCTGCCTGGTGGACGTGGGTGAAGGAGAGCCCGCCCCCGAGGTCGGGATCGTCGCGCACCGGATCGTGCAGGAGGCCCTGACCAACGTCATCAAGCACGCCGGGGCCCGCACGGTCGAGGTCCGCCTCGTCCGGGGGGAGGCCGAACTCCAGCTGACGGTGAACGATGACGGCCGCGGGCCGGGCGAGAGCGCCGGGGAAGGGGCCAGGGAGGGAGCCAGTGAGGGATTCGGCATCGTCGGCATGACCGAGCGGGCCCGCAGCGTCGGCGGGACGGTCGAGACCGGCCGTGGGCAGGACGGCGGCTTCGCCGTCACCGCCACCCTGCCGATGACCCCGCCGGACACCAACGAGCCCGTCACATCCAGCGGTACCTCTCGACTTCCTTGAGGTAGGCCCTGCGCTCCTCGTCGGACAGGAAGGCCGCCTCGAACGAGTTGGCCGCCAGCTGCCGGAGCTCCTCCAGGCCGATCATGAGCATGGGCTCGGCCTCCAGCGCGTCGTAGACGTCACCCACATAACCGCCGAAATAGGACGGGTCATCCGAGTTGACCGTCACCAGCATCCCGGAGTCCAGCATGTGCGGCAGGGGATGGTCGGCGAGGTGGTCCACGCAGCGCAGGCGCACGTTCGACAGCGGGCAGACGGTGAGCGGCACCTGCTCGCGGATCAGGCGCAGGAACAGCCGCTCGTCCTCCCTGCTCCGGATGCCGTGGTCGATCCGCTCGGCGCCGAGCACGTCCAGCGCCTCCCAGACGTACTCGGGCGGTCCCTCCTCGCCCGCGTGCGCGACGCGCCGCAGCCCGGCCTCCCGGGCGCGGTCGAAGACCTCCCGGAACTTCGACGGCGGGTGGCCGGCCTCCGCCGAGTCCAGCCCCACCCCGATGATCGGGTCCCCGAACCACGGCCGCGCGCTCTCGAACGTCGCCAGCGCCGATTCCACCGGCTCGTCGCGCAGGAAGCACATGATCAAGCGTGTGGTGACGCCGTGCCGGGCGGGCGCGGCCTCCAGCGCGCGGCCGAGACCGGCCACGACCACCTCGATCGGCACGCCGCGCGCCGTATGGGCCTGCGGATCGAAAAAGATCTCGGCGTGCCGGACGCCCTGCGCCGCGGCCCGCGCCAGGTAGGCGTCGGCCAGATCCTCGAAGTCCTGTTCGGTGCGCAGGACCACCATCAGCTTGTAGTAAAGGTTCAGGAACGACTGCAGATCGTCGAAGGCGTAGGCCTTCCTGAGCGCCGCCGCCGACCTGTACATCAGCGTGATCCCGTTCCGCGCGGCGAGGGAGAACGCGAGCTCGGGCTCGAGCGTTCCCTCAATGTGCAGATGGAGTTCCGCCTTGGGAATGGGCGTGGTCATCCGGGGCCTCCGGCGGCGAGGTACAACAGTGCCGCCATGGTAGAAGCCTGCCCGATCCGCCCCTCCGTGATCAGCTCCCGCACGGACGAGAGCGGCACCCACTCGATCCGTTCCGCCTCGACGTCGGTGGGCTCCCCGATCCGTACCGCCCCGTCCGCCCGGAAGATGTGATGAACACCATCGTGGATCCCGGGCGACGGCCGGACGTCCAGCAGATGGCGGATCGGCCCGGCCCGCCAGCCCGTCTCCTCGATCAGCTCGCGGGCGGCGGCCTCGGCGGGCTCCTCGCCCGCCTCGACCCGCCCGCCCGGGATCTCCCATCCCCACTGGTCGGTGATGAACCGGTGCCGCCAGATCAGCAGGGCCCGGTCCCGCTCGTCGACCGCGACCACGCCGGCCGCGGGCCGCACCCGCAGCAGGTGGTGGTCGAACCGGCGCCCGTCGGGCAGCTCGACGTCGGCCAGCCGTACATCCATCCAGGGGCTCTCGTAAAGGGCCCGCTCGCCATGCAGCGTCCATCTCATGACGGGACGCTATCGGGGGGCTTTCAAACCCTTACCGATAGGGTCAGGATCACTAGGGAGGGAGGCGTCGGCCGATGGGGGACGGCGGGCATCAAGGAGTTCGGCAGGGCGAAGATCGGCAGGATCGGCAGGGCGAAGATCGGGCACGGCTGAGGAAGGTGTCACGCACCGGTGAGCGCTGAGGTCGGCAGGGATCCGGGCGCCGGGACGGGCGAGGTGGCGGACCGGATCTGGACGGTGCCCAACATCCTGAGCTTCGCGCGGCTGCTGGGTGTGCCGCTCTTCCTGTGGCTGGTCCTGGTCGAGGCGGACTGGTGGGCGCTGGGCCTGCTGGTCTTCGCGGGCCTGTCGGACTGGCTGGACGGCAAGCTGGCGCGGGCCCTCAACCAGACGAGCAAGCTCGGCACGGTGCTGGATCCGGCCGCCGACCGGCTCTACATCCTGGCCACGCTCATCGGGTTGACCGTCCGGGAGATCATCCCGGTGTGGCTGATCGTGCTGCTGGTCGCCCGGGAGGTGGCGATCACGCCGATCGTGCCGATCGTCCGGCGGCTGGGGTACGGCGGGGCGCTGCCGGTGCACTTCGTGGGCAAGGCGGGCACGATGTGCCTGCTCTACGCGTTTCCGATGCTGCTGCTGGGGGATCACGACGGGGCGGTGGCCACCACGGCGAAGATCATCGGCTGGTCGTTCGCGATCTGGGGCACCGCCCTCTACTGGTGGGCGGCCGTCCTCTACTGGACACAGGTGCGGCAGTTGGTGCTGGCCGACCGTGCCTCGCCCCCCGCACCCGATCCGTCGGCCGGCGCTCGGAAGGGAGCGGAGACCCCGCGATGAAGGCCGTTGTGATGGCGGGTGGAGAGGGGACGCGGCTGCGTCCGATGACCGCCAACCAGCCCAAGCCACTGCTCCCCGTCATCAACCGGCCGATCATGGAACATGTGCTGCGCCTGCTCAAGCGGCACGGGCTGACCGAGACCGTCGTCACCGTGCAGTTCCTGGCGGCGCTGATCCGCAACTACTTCGGCGACGGCGAGGAGCTCGGCATGTCGCTGAGCTACGCCACCGAGGAGATGCCGCTCGGCACGGCCGGCAGCGTGAAGAACGCCGAGGAGGCGCTGCGCGACGACCGGTTCCTGGTGATCTCCGGGGACGCGCTCACCGACATCGACCTGACCGACATGGTGCGCTTCCACGAGCGGAACGGCGCGCTGGTCACCATCGGGCTCAAGCGGGTGCCCAACCCGCTGGAGTTCGGGATCATCATCGTGGACGACGAAGGCCGCATCCAGCGCTTCCTGGAGAAGCCGACCTGGGGCCAGGTCTTCTCCGACACCGTCAACACCGGCATCTACGTGATGGAGCCGGAAGTCCTCGATCACGTCGCCGCGGGTGAGTCGGTCGACTGGTCCGGCGACGTCTTCCCCAAACTCCTGGCCGAGGGCGCTGCCCTGTACGGGTACATCGCGGACTGCTACTGGGAGGACGTCGGCACCCACGAGAGCTACCTGAAGGCCCAGGCCGACATGCTCTCCGGCAAGGTGGACGTCGACCTGGACGCGTTCGAGGTGATGCCGGGTGTCTGGATCGCCGAGGGGGCCGAGGTCGACCCGGAGGCGATCCTCAAGGGCCCGCTCTACATCGGCGACTACGCCAAGGTCGAGGCGGGCGTCGAGCTTCGCGAGTTCACCGTGCTGGGCAGCAACGTGGTCGTCAAGGAGGGCGCGTTCCTGCACCGTGCCGTGGTTCACGACAACGTCTTCGTCGCCTCGTCCACCAACCTGCGCGGGTGCGTGATCGGCAAGAACACCGACATCATGGCGGGCGCCCGCGTCGAGGAGGGCGCGGTCATCGGCGACGAGTGCGTGATCGAGGCCGAGGCGTACGTGTCGAGCGAGGTCAAGGTCTACCCGTTCAAGACGATCGAGGCCGGCGCCGTCGTCAACACCAGCGTGATCTGGGAGTCGCGCGGGCAGCGCAACCTGTTCGGCCCGCGCGGCGTGTCCGGGCTGGTCAACGTCGAGATCACGCCCGAGCTGGCGGTGCGGCTGGCCAGCGCGTACGCGACCACCCTGAAGAAGGGGACCATGGTCGTCACCGGCCGGGACGCCTCGCGCGCCGCCCGCACCCTCAAGCGCGCGGTCATCAGCGCCCTCACCGCCAGCGCCATCAACGTCCAGGACCTGGAGGCCACCCCGCTCCCCACCGCCCGGTTCGAGACCGGCCGGGAGGACTGCGCGGGCGGCATCTACCTCCGCACCACGCTCGGCGACCCCCAGGGCGTCGACATCCTCTTCCTCGACGCGGACGGCGCCGACCTGTCGCTGGGCGCCCAGCGCAAGCTGGAACGCGTCTTCGGCCGCCAGGAGTACCGCCGGGCGTTCCCCGGCGAGATCGCCGAGCTGACCTATCCGGCGCGCACCGTGGAGACCTACACCCGCGACCTGCTGCGCTGCGTGGACATGTCCGGCGTCCGTGAGGCGGAGCTGAAGATCGTGCTGGACTGCGCGGGCGGCACCGCGTCGCTGGTCCTGCCCATGCTGCTCGGCATGGTCGGCGTGGACGTCCTCACCCGCAACAACCGGCTGGACGAGGCCAACCCGACCGAGACGCTCGCCGAGCGGATGCGCGACCTGCAGCGCCTCGGCGAGCTGGTCTCCTCGTCCCGCGCCGCGTTCGGCGTGCGCTTCGACCCGGTGGGCGAACGGATCTCGCTGGTCGACGAGAACGGCGAGCTGATCAACGACGACCGCGCGCTGCTGGTGATGCTCGACCTGGTCGCCGCCGAACGGCGCGGCGGGCGGGTGGCGCTGCCGGTCACCACGACCCGTGTCGGCGAGCAGGTGTGCCGGTTCCACGGTGTCCGGGTGGAGTGGACCTCGACGTCGCAGGACGTGCTCACCAAGGCGGCCGCCGACCCCGACATCATCTTCGCCGGTGACGGCCGCGGCGGGTTCGTCATGCCCGAGTTCAGCACCACGGTGGACGGGATCGCCGCGTTCGTGCGGCTCGTCGGCCTGGTCGCCCGGACGCGGCTGACGTTGTCCCAGATCGACCAGCGCATCCCCGAGGCGCACCTGCTGCGGCGGTCGGTCCCGACGCCGTGGGCGGCCAAGGGGTCGGTGATGCGCCACGTCGTCGAGGCCGCCGGCGAACGCGTCATCGACACCACCGACGGCGTCCGCGTCGTCGAGGACGACGGCAGCTGGGTCCTGGTCCTGCCCGACCCCGCCGAGGCGATCACCCACCTGTGGGCCGAGGGTCCCGACGAGGACGCCGCCCAGGACCTCCTGGAGGAGTGGGCGACCGTCGTCGAACGCGCCGGTTCCTAGTTCCCCGGGCCTCCCGTTGCCGGTTGCTTAGTCGACCGCCGCGTCATCGGGCGTGCCGCGGGCGATCGAGCCCAGCACGCCGAGCGCGTGTGCCAGGGTCTCGGGCGGGGGAGAGGCCAGGCCGAACCGCACCGCGTTGGGCGAGCCGCCGTTGCCGACGGCGAACGCGGCGGCGGGCGTGACGGCGATGCCCCGGCGTGCCGCGGCTGCGACGAACGTCTCGGCGCGCCACGGCGCGGGCAGATCCCACCAGCAGAAGTACGACCGCGGGTCCGTGCGGAGCCGGAAGCCCGCGAGGGTCTCGGTGAGGATGGCCTGGCGGGTCACCACGTCCGCGCGTTTGCGGGCGGTGATCTCGGAGACCGTGCCGTCGTTGATCCAGCCGGTCACCGCGTCGAGCGCGAATCCGGAGGGCAGCCACGCGCCCGATCGCACCGCCGAGGTGAAGGCGTCGATGACGCCCGGCGGCACGACGGCGAAACCGGCGGTCAGCCCAGGGGCGAGACGCTTGGAGAGGCTGTCGACCAGGATCGTGTGGGCCGGGGCGAACGACGCGAGCGGCGGTGGCGCCTCGTCCGGCAGGAACGCCCAGATCGTGTCCTCGACCGCGTGCACGTGGTGCCGCTGGAGCACGTCGGCCAGCGCGGCGCGACGGGCTGCCGGCATGGTCGCGCTGGAGGGATTGTGCAAGGTCGGCTGGACGTAGACGGCGCGGACCGGGGCGGCGCGGTGGGCTGCGGCCAGGGCGTCCGGGTTCAACCCGTGCTCGTCCACTTCGACGGGCACCAGGACGATGCCGAGCCGCGCCGCCAGGCTCTTGACGACCGGATAGGTGTGCGCTTCGACGGCCAGCCGTTCACCGGCGGGCACCAGGGCCGACAGCGCCGCGGCGATCGCCTGACGCCCGCTGCCAGTGAAACGCAGCGCCGCCGGATCCGGATGCCAGCCGCCGTGCGCGAGCAGCCCGGCGGCGGCCTGGCGGGCGCAACGCGTGCCGGTGGCCCCGGCCGGGCGCAGCGCCGCCCCCAGCACGTCGGGACGCTGGAACCGGCGCAGCCCGGCGGTGAGCAGCTCGGCCTGCCCCGGGACGATCGGCAGGTTCAGCTCCAGGTCGACGCGTGCCTGCGCGGGTTCGGAGAGCGCGGGCTCGGCCGTGCGGTCCGCGGATCGCACGAAGGTGCCGCGGCCGACCTCGCCGACGACCAGGCCGCGCCGCACCAGCTCCTTGTAGACCCGGGCGGCGGTCGAGGTGGCGATGCCGCGTGCGCGTGCGAACTCGCGTTGCGGGGCGAGCCGGTCGCCCGGGCGCAGCCGTCCGGAGGCGATCTCGGCCGCCACCGCGTCGGCGACGAGCCGGTAGTCGTCCACGTCGTCATCCCTCTCATTGCACCGAGAGCAATGTCCAATATTGCACCGAGAAAGCCTGGAGGTCTAGGCTCGGAGCAATATCCCGAGATTTGAGGTGTGATGGTTTCGTTCGGTGCAATGGCGGGGATCGCGGCGGTCGCGCTGGGCATGGTGTTGTCGCCCGGTCCCAACATGATCTATCTGGTCTCGCGGACGATCACGCAGGGCCGGCGGGCCGGGATGATCTCGCTGGGCGGGGTGGCGGTCGGGTTCGTGGTGTACGTGCTCGCGGCCACCGCCGGGCTCACCACGGTCTTCACGCTGGTCCCGGCGCTCTACACGGCGATCAAGCTGGCCGGCGCCGGTTACCTGCTCTGGATGGCCTGGCAGGCGGTGCGGCCGGGCGGCGGCTCCCCGTTCGCCCCCAAGGAGCTTCCGGTGGACCCGCCGCGCCGGCTCTTCACCATGGGCCTGGTGACCAACCTCCTCAATCCGAAGATCGCGATCCTGTACGTGTCGCTGCTGCCCCAGTTCGTCGACCCGGAACGCGGCCACGTCGCGCTGCAGGGCCTCATCCTCGGCTTGACCCAGGTCGCCGTGGCGCTGACGGTCAACGCCCTCTGGGTGCTGAGCGCGGGGGCGGTCGCGCTGTTCCTAGCGCGGCGGCCGCTCTGGCAGCGCGTCCAGCGGTACGCGATGGGCACCGTGCTCGGCGGGCTCGCCGTCCACATCGGGCTCGACAAGTCCAAGGCGGCCGTGGCCGCCCCCTGACGGCGCCACGCGCAGGATCCGGGCGGCCCACGGCGGCAACCACCAGTTCCATTTGCCGAAGAGTGCGACCATCGCCGGGACCAGGAGCGCGCGGATGATCGTCGCGTCGAGCAGGATGCCGAGCCCCAGCCCGGTCGCGAAGATCTTGACCTCGACGATGGGCGCCGCGGCCAGCGAGGCGAACGCCAGGAACAGGATGAGCGCCGCGCTGGTCACCAGCCGCCCGGTCCGCCCGATGCCCTCGATGACGGCCGTCTCCGTGGAGCCGGTGCGGTCGTACTCCTCCCGCATCCGGGCGAGGATGAAGACCTCGTAGTCCATCGACAGCCCGTAGAGGAACGCGAACACCATCGCCGGGATGAAGACCGCGATCGACCCCGTCGCCGAGATGCCCCAGATCTGCTCGCTGCCGTGGCCCTGCTGCCACACGAGGACCGTCGAGCCGAGGACGGCCGCCAGCGACAGCAGATTGAGCAGCACGGCCTTCAGCGGCAGCAGGAGCGACCGGAACGCTCGGGCCAGCAGCACGAACGTGAGCAGGCCGATGACCGCCAGCAGGAGCGGGAACGCGCCGTACACCTTGTCGGTGAAGTCGAGATCGGCCGCGGTCTCGCCGCCCACCTGCGCACCCGGCGGCGCGGCGCCGCGGATGGCCTTCACGGTGTCCTTGCCCGCGCCGGTGCCGCCCTCTCCGGCGGGCAGGACGGTGACGAGCGCGGAGCCGTCACGCCGCCAGCCGTCTCCTTCGGGCGCGACCACGGCGTGCACTCCGGGCAGGCCGCGCATTTCGGCGGCGACGCGGGCCGGATCGGCGCCGGCAGGCAGGAGGACGTCGACGGGGGTGAGAACGCCGGACGGCACGCCCCCGTGGCGGAGCGCCGTCAGGCCCTCGTAGGCGTGGCCGGACTTGGCCATGGCACCGCTGTGAGCCTCGCCGAGGTTCATCCCGAGCGCGACGTACGCCAGGGCGGCGAGCACCGCCGTGGACACCAGGACCGCCACCCACTTGAAGCGCACCACCATGCGGGTCCATGCCATCCAAGCCCGGCTGGCCCCGGCCTCCTTGCGGAGCTTGGGCCGGTCCAGCCAGGGGCCGATGGTGGCCAGGACGACCGGCAGCAGCGTGAGCGTGGCCAGCGCGCTCACCGTCGGGATGATCATGCCTCCGTACGCGACGCTGCGCAGGAACTCCACCGGCATGGCCAGCATCGCGATCAGCCCGATGGCCACCGCGACGGCGCTGAAGAGGACCGCGTGCCCGGCCGTGGCCATGGCCCGGCGCACCGCCGCGTCGCCCTCGTGCCCCCGGGCCCGTTCCTCCCGCCACCGGGTGACCAGCAGCAGCGAGTAGTCGACCGCCACGCCCAGCCCGATCAGGGCGACGACGAACTGCACCATGAAGTTGACGTCCGTCACGCCGGTGATCCCGTACACCGCCAGGAACGAGGTCAGGATCGACACGACGGCGATGGCGAGCGGCACCAGTGCGAGGAACGAGCCGAAGACGAAGGCGAGCACGACCAGCGCGCCGACGCCGCCCACGAGCGTCTCGACGAGCACGCTCGGCCCCTCACTCCCGGCGCCCTCCTCAAGCCCCTCCATGCCGGTCACAGCGACCGTGGCGCCGGCCGGAAGCTGCGACCGCAGCACCTGGCCGAGCGGACCGCTCAGGTCCGGGCCCTCGTCGAGCCCGCCGCCGCCTTCCCCGCCTTCCGTCTCCTGAATCGGGAAGACCAGGCCGAACGTGGTCCGGCCGTCCGAGCCGACCAGGCGCCGGTCCCCGGTGTCGGCGTACGAGACGACACGCGCGTCCAACCGGGTCCGGGCGGCGTCGAAGGCCTTGCCCAGCGCCGCCTTGACCTGGGGCGAGTCCAGGTTCTGCCCGGCGGGCAGTGTGATCACGGGGATCAGCGGCTTTTCCGTGCCGCCCGAGCCGTACAACTGCGCGATCGCGGCGTTCGCGTCGCGCGCGGCCGATCCCGGCGGCGCGAAGTCCTCCTTCAGCCGGTCGGTGACCTGCGTGACGGCCAGGGCGCCCGCGCAGGTGGCGGCCAGCCACAGCAGCGTGACGAGAAGTTTGTGCCGCAGCACGAATCCAGAGAATCTCTCCATGCGGCTCAGTGCAGCGGCCCGGTCTTCGGGGCCTGTGTGGACGCTCTTAGGGATCCCTGTGAATCAGCTTTCACAGGGATCTCTAAGGGATCTCACACTGCGCCCAAAGCGGTCCTGGAGCGAGACTGGGCGCGTGACACATGCCCCCACACGCATCCTCGTGGTCGACGACGAGACGTACCTGGCCGATCTGGTCGCCACCGCGCTCCGCTATGAGGGGTTCGAGGCGGCCGTCGCCGGGTCGGGCGCGGAGACCCTGACGCAGGTGGCGCGGTTCGCCCCCGACCTCATCGTGCTCGACGTGATGCTCCCGGACGGCTCCGGCCTGGAGACCTGCGCCAAACTGCGGCGCGACGGCTGCGAGGCGCCGGTGGTGTTCCTGACCGCCCGCGACGCCACCGAGGACAAGATCAAGGGGCTGACGGTCGGCGGCGACGACTACGTGACCAAGCCGTTCAGCCTGGAGGAGCTGATCGCGCGCATCCGGGCCGTCCTGCGCCGGGCCAGGCCGCACGACCGCGACCGCGACCGTTCCCGGCTGGTGTTCGCCGACCTGGAGATCGACGAGGACACCTACGAGGTGCGGCGCGGCGGCGACTTCGTCGAGCTGACCCCGACCGAGTTCAAGCTGCTGCGCTATCTGGTGCTGAACTCGGGCCGAGTCCTGTCCAAGCGGCAGATCCTCGACCACGTCTGGGAGTACGACTTCGGCGGCAGCGACGGTGTCGTCCAGACCTACGTCAGCTACCTGCGGCGCAAGGTCGACGACCGCGACCCCCGCCTGATCCACACGGTGCCGCGCATCGGCTACATCCTCCGCTTGCCCAGGGAGGCCTGATGTCCCTCCGCCGGCGGCTCATCCTGACCGTGCTGGTGCTCCTGACGCTGGGACTCGTCACCGTGGGCGCCTCGACCATCGCGGCGATCTTCGACTGGAAGACCTCGACCAACGACCGGCTGATGAGCTCGGTCGGCCGGGAGGCGGCGGTCCTCATCGCGGCCCGCGCCGACCGGGGCGACGGGCTCACCCTGCCGCCGGCCACCGAGGACCTGCCGCGCCTGTGGCAGGCCGGGAGCCGGTACGGCGGATTCCCCTCGTTCCTCCAGGTCCGCGGGCCGGACGGCAAGGTCCTGCAGACCGTGTCGTTCGCCGAGACGCCGCCGATCCCGGCGAGCGTCCGCCCGGGGAAGGCGGACGAGGACAATCCCGACGGCGAGCGGTTCACCCGGATCGAGGCGTTCGTGACCGGCGCCGAGGACCGGTGGGAGGGGCCGTTCGGCAACCACACGCCCGACTGGCGGATCCGCGCCGCGTGGCTGCCCGGTGGGCGCGGCACGCTGGTGATGGCCATGCGCACCACCGAGCAGGACGAGCTGATCGGCCGGACGCTCGGGACGTTGTTCTCGGTGACCCTGCTCGTCCTCGGCGGCGTCACGTTACTGGCCTGGCGCGCGATACGGCGGGCGCTGAGGCCGCTGGACGAGATCGCCGAGACCGCGGGCGCCATCGGCGGCGGCGACCTTGCCCGGCGCGTCGACGCGCCCGGCCCGAAGACCGAGGTGGGCAGGCTCGGCGCCGCGCTGAACGCGATGCTCGCGCAGATCGAGTCGGCCTTCCGCGAACGCGCGGCCTCCGAGGAACGCCTGCGGCGCTTCATCGCCGACGCCTCGCACGAGCTGCGCACCCCCGTGGCGACCGTCCGCGGGTACGCCGAGCTGTTCCGGCGCGGCGCCGCCGACCGGCCAGGAGACCTGGCCAAGGCCATGCGCAGGATCGAGTCCGAGGCCGAGCGGATGGGCCTGCTGGTCGACGAGATGTTGCTCCTGGCGCGCCTCGACCAGGGCCGCCCCCTGGAACGCGAACCTGTCGATCTGGCCGCCCTCGCCGCCGACGCCGTCGCGGACGCCGGCGCGGTGGAACCCGACCGTCCGCTCACGCTGGAGGCGGACGGGCCCGTCGCCGTCCTGGGTGACGCCGAACGGCTGCGGCAGGTGCTCGGGAACCTCCTCGTCAACGTCCGGCGGCACACCCCAGCCGGGACAGCCGCCACCGTCCACGCCGGCGTCGCGGGAGGCCAGGCCTTCGTCGAGGTCGCCGACACCGGGCCTGGCCTCACCGCGGAGCAGTGCGCCAAGGTGTTCGAACGTTTCTACCGGGCGGACGAGGCCCGGACGCGTGATCACGGCGGGGCGGGGCTGGGGCTCTCGATCGTCGCCGCCGTCGCCGAGGCGCACGGCGGCACGGCGACGGCGCGTTCCGAGCCGGGCGGCGGCGCCGCGTTCCGTGTCACCTTCCCCGCCGCACCGCCCGCTTCCCCGCCGTCGGAGAGCCGCATTCCATGACAATTCCATGACAGGGGCGCTCAACATTTCCGGCGGCGTGGTCAAGGCGCTCCCAACCCGGCGCGAGCACGACGTCACCCCGCGTACCAGACTCACCATCCGCGCGGTACGGTCGAGGTGAGGGGCAACGGGGTTGGTGATCGAGTCTCGTCCGCGCGGCGGCGTAGACCTGCGATCATTATCGAAGGTAGCTTGAGGAGATCGGCTCCCCGATCCAGTTGACCCCTCGGGCAATACCCGCGTAAGTTGCGGCGACCGTCGTGTTGGAGGACGGGGAGTCGGACCGTGGTCGGGGGCGGGTCCCCGGCGTGGGTTGGTAAAGGATGCGCGTGGCGCAGGCGGCCCTCGTGAGAGCGAGGGGCCAGCGGCACGCCGATGGTAGGAGGCCGAGCCGATCGATGCCGAGCGTCTACTGCACGCAGTGCGGTCACGCCAACCCGGATGATGCCCGCTTCTGCTCCAACTGCGGCACTCCGCTGACGCGGACCGCCACGCCTCCTTCCCCTGCGCCCCAGCAGCCGCCACCGCCGGCCTACCGCGAGTCGCCGGGCGAGTCGACGTCGACGATCTCGATCGGCGGCTTCGAGGCCCTCGACACCGATCAGAGCACCGAGGAGCCCGTCGGCCCGGACCAGGTCGCCGTCGAGGCCCTGCCTCCCGGCACCGCGCTGCTGGTGGTCAAGCGCGGGCCCAACGCCGGCAGCCGCTTCCTGCTCGACAAGGAGCGCACGTCGGCGGGGCGCCACCCGGAGAGCGACATCTTCCTGGACGACGTGACCGTGTCCCGCCGGCACGCCGAGTTCGCCCGTCAGGGCGGCAGCTTCTCGGTCCGGGACGTGGGCAGCCTCAACGGCACCTACGTCAACCGGCAGCGGATCGACTCGGCCGGCCTGTCGGGCGGCGACGAGGTCCAGATCGGCAAGTTCCGGCTCGTGTTCCTGACCAATCCGCAGCACGGGTGACCGGACGGCCGCACGCGGGGTGACGGGCGGCACGCCGGGCGGGCGGCCGCCACGGGGACGAGGGGAGGAGCCATGAACGCGCAGCCGGCCCGTGCCCTGATGACGATCGGGGACGTTCTGGGCCTGCTCAGGGCCGACTTCCCCGACGTCACCATCTCCAAGATCCGCTTCCTGGAGGCGGAGGGCCTGATCGAGCCGCAGCGCAGCCCCTCCGGATACCGCAAGTTCGGCGAGACCGACGTCGAGCGGCTGCGGTTCATCCTCGCCGCCCAGCGTGACCACTATCTGCCACTGCGGGTGATCAAGCAGCGGCTGGACGCCCGGGACCGCGGTGAGGCCCCGCCGTCCCTGGAGGCGGCCCGGCATGTTCCGGCGCAGGAACGCCGCCCCCGCACGCTCGTGGCGGCGGACACGGGTGCCCCGGAGCCCGCCGTGCGCCTCACCCGGCGCCAGCTCCTGGACGGCGCCGGGATCGACGAGGACCTGCTGAGCAACCTGGAGGACTACGGGCTGGTGACCCGCGCGGGCGCCCACTACGACGGCGAGGCTCTCACGATCGCCCGCGCCGCCGCCGCCCTCGGGTCGTTCGGCGTCGAGGTCCGCAATCTGCGGGCCCTCAAGGCCGCCGCCGACCGGCAGGTCGGCCTCATCGAACAGGTGATCGCACCCCAGCTGCGCCGCCGCAGCCCCGGCGCGCACGAGCAGGCGGCCGAGGCGGCCCGTGAGATCGCCGATTTGTCGGTCCGGCTGCACGCTGCGCTGCTGGCCACAGGGCTGCGCGAAAGCCTTGACCCCTGATCATGGACTCGCCGGAGGTTATTGCCGCGCCGTCCGCGCGCCCCCGTGTCGGGGGTCGGGTGTACGTTGGCTACAAGGTTCGGTCAGAAATCGATCTGGGCAATTGGTGATCGAGACAGCGAGGACCAGCAGGGAGCCGCAGTGAAGCAGATGGAGGTCGTCGGCGTCCGGGTCGAGATGCCCTCCAATCAGCCGATCGTCCTGTTGAAGGAGACGGACGGGGATCGTTACCTGCCCATCTGGATCGGGGCGGTGGAGGCGACCGCGATCGCCTTCGCCCAGCAGGGCGTGCTGCCGGCACGCCCGCTCACCCATGACCTCTTCCGCGACGTTCTCGACGCCCTGAGCGTCCAGCTGCGCACGGTCAACATCATCGCGCTGCGCGAAGGCATCTTCTTCGCGGACCTGGTGTTCTCCAACGGCGTCGAGGTGAGCGCCCGCCCCTCCGACTCGATCGCCCTGGCCCTGCGCACCGGGGCCACCATCTTCGCCAGCGAGGACGTCCTCGAAGAGGCCGGGGTCGCCATCCCCGACGAGCAGGAGGACGAGGTCGAGAAGTTCCGCGAATTCCTCGACACCATCACCCCTGAGGACTTCGGGAGAGCGGGCTAGCGTCCGAGGCCGAACAGCGGTCCTCCGGGTTAGGTAAAGCTTTTTGGGCATGCAAGGTCATGCCCGGTTCCGAGTGATCTTGCATTGCTGGTGAGGGTCCTGTTTCCGCTGGGTAATCACCTGGGTAGGAGTACATGGGGTGCGGGGTGCGCAATTTGCCCACGTGAAGCCGGTTCATCCGGGCATGCGACGCGCCGACGACGAACGTTGACCACACCCTGACCGGCACCTACCGTGCTGGTGGAACACCCGTGGTGTAATTCGTCAAACCCCCTTGACGGAGCGCGGCGGGCTGATAGAAGCCGGAGGTCCGCGTGGCGGTGAGCAGCGGCGAGGGCAAGGCGACCCCCGATAGGCACATGGCGTCTCGGCGTGCCGGAGAGCAGGGACTGCTCTTCGACACCGAGGTGTCGTCGCCGCCCGAGGATGTCGGCTACCGCGGGCCGACCGCGTGCTCCGCGGCCGGGATCACCTACCGGCAGCTGGACTACTGGGCACGCACGGGGCTCGTCGAGCCGAGTGTGCGGGCCGCGCACGGTTCGGGCAGCCAGCGGCTCTACAGTTTCCGCGACATCCTCGTCCTCAAGGTCGTCAAACGGCTCCTGGACACGGGTGTGTCGTTGCAGCAGATCCGGACCGCGGTGACGCACCTGCGGGACCGGGGGGTCAACGATCTGGCCCAGATCACGCTCATGAGCGACGGCGTCAGCGTGTACGAGTGCACGTCGGCCGACGAGGTCGTGGATCTGCTCCAGGGCGGCCAGGGCGTCTTCGGCATCGCCCTCGGGCGGGTCTGGCAGGAGGTCGAAGGCAGCCTCGCGGAGCTGCCGGGGGAACGAGCCGTGACCGACGATGACGACGATCAACCGCACGACGAGCTGGCGCATCGTCGGCGCGTGCGCAAGACGGGTTAGATCGCTTCCTTGCGCTGCAGGTAGGCGAACGCGGCCCAGCCCGGGAGCACCGGGAACCACAGCGTCTGCAAGCGGTAGAGCAGCACGGCCGACGCCGCGGTCTCGGCGCTGAGGCCGGCCAGGGTCAGCGCCAGGGTCAGTGCCCCTTCGACGGCGCCGAGGCCGCCGGGAGTGGGCGCGGCCGAGCCGACCGCGTTGGCGGTCAGGAAGACCACGATCACCGTGGTGAGCGGCAGCTCACCGCCGAAGGCGCGGATGCAGCTGTCCAGGCAGATCACGAAGCCGGCGCTGAGCAGGACGATGCCGCCCATCCCCGTGATCATCTTCTTGGGCGACTGGAGCACGTCCACCAGCCGGGGCACGACGCCGGAGAACATGTTCTTCAGCCGTGCCGTGAGGAAGCGCCGCACCTTGGGGATGGTGAGCGCGATCCCGGCGACGACGGCGAGCGCCAGCAGGACGATGACGATCATCCGGGACGGCGCCAGGTCCTTGGTGGCGTTCGTCGTCGAGCCGGTGAGGAAGCCGAAGAGGACCAGCAGCAGGATGTGGGTGGCCATGCCCATCAGCTGGGAGGCGCCCACGCTGGCCACCGCCGGCCCGGGACGGACCCCGGAGCGCTGGAGGTAGCGGGTGTTGAGCGCCACGCCCGCGACGGCGGCCGGGGCCACCAGCTTCACGAACGACGCGGCCAGCTGCACCAGGACCGTGCGCCAGAGCGGGAGCGGCTCGGGCACGAAGCCGATGAGCATCCAGGCGGCGGCCACGTAGGTGGCGGCCGCCGCGGCCAGGCCGGCCGCTGCCCACCACCACTCGGCCGCCGACAGCAGATTGCCGAGATCGACGCTGCTGAGCTGGGGGATGATGATGTAGGCCGCGAAGGAGAGGGCCACGATGCTGACGATCGTGCGGGGGCGGAAACGCTCCAGCCGGATCGGCGGGGCCTCGCCCTCGGGCTTCAGGCGCAGGATCTGCTCGCGGATGCGGGTCAGGAGATCCTTGTCGTGCCGCAGCGCGGCCCGGGTCGCGCGGGTGAGGGCGACCCGCTGGAGCATCGGCACGACCCCGGCCAGGGTGCCGTCGCCGAGGATGGGTGAGGCGGTCGCGACCGCGCGTTCCGGCCCGACGCGCAGGGCGAGCGTGGTGAGGAGCTGGGCCAGGTCGAGGCGCAGCGCCAGGTCACCGGCGGCGACCTCGCCGACGCGCAGGTGGATCAGATGCGCCCGGCCTTCGGTGATCTGGATGGCCTCGCCCTCCAGCCGGCGGTGGGCGAGGCGCCCCGCCTGGAGCCGCTGGAACTGGCGCCAGATGTCGGCCAGGAGCTCGTCGGTGATCTCGTCGTCGGCGAGCGTGTTGAGGGTGCGGCCCGAGACGTGCTCGTACGCGAGCAGGGCGGCCTCGGTGCCCACCTCGGAGGTCCCCAGCAGGCGGGGCGTCCGGGCGTTGGCGGCGTTGACCGCGTACGCCATCAGGGATTCCTGCTCCAGTGACCGGCGCAGCGACCGCAGCGCGCGGCGGGGCGTCGCGGCGCGGAGCCGGACCAGGCGCCACACCCGGTAGAAGAGCCCGGCGGTCTGCTGGTCGCGGTCCAGGACGGTGACCCGCAGTTGCCATTCGCCCTGGGGGAGAGGGCGGCCGGCGGCCTGCTCGACCGCCACGTCGTAGGCGCGGGGCTCGTCGGCCGGAGTCGGGACACGGCGGGCGTGGAGAGGTGTGAAGCCCAGCCTGGCCAGGGCGATCATGACCGCGGTGCCGGGCGGGCGGGGGTTGGGCGTGCCGACGGCGTACAGCGTGCCGTGGCCGATGGCCCGGCCGAGGAAGTAGGTGGCCGCCAGCGCGGCCACGGAGGCGTACAGGGCCGTCAGCCCGGTCAGCGCCGCCAGCCCGATCATCGCCCAGGTGGCGGCCTGCCAGCGCGTCCGGCCGGCCATGCCCACGGCCGTGACGAACGCGATGACCGGGGTGATGTCGGTGTGCACGGGCGCGGTGTCGGTGCCGCCCCAGATGAGGGAGTCCAGGACGCCGCCGGGGGCCGCGGGGACCACCCAGTCGTCCAGGACGATGGTGAGGCCGAAAGCGATCACCGCCGCCAGCAGGGCGATCGCGACCCGTACCCCGTCCTTGTGGAACAGGCGCTCGATCGCGAACGCCACCGGCACGGCCAGCACACCGAAGCTGGAGACCAGCGTGGCCATGGTCAGCAGGAACCGCGGGGCATGCGTGGTGCCCCCGACGATGTCGCTCTGCAGACCGGTCGTGGTGCCCTTGGCGATCGAGACCAGCAGCAGGATCGCGGCGAGCCCGGCGACGGCGGCCAGGAAACGGATGGCGTCGACCGGGCGGCGGATCCGGTCGGGCCCGGCGGGCTCGTCCACGGGCACGCCGACGGCGGCGCCCTGCCTGGGCTCGGGCGCCTCACTCCGGGCCTCGGGAACGCCCTCTGTTGTGCCGTGCGTCACGCCCTGTGTCATGCCGCACCACCGTCCGGAACTCTCACTGTGATCAGCGTCCCAGAACCGGCGCCGCCTCGTCGAGCGGGGCATGCCGTCCTGCCCCGCGCAGCCCCACCCGACTCGCCTATTGGTCTCGCCCCCTGGCTCCCGGCCGCCCGTGGCTCTGTGAGCTGTGGATATCGTACTCACCGTCCAGCGCGGCCGATCATGGGCCCGGACTGCGGACCGCGGGCCGCGCGCCGCCGGACCGCGGGCCGCGTCGATCGTTTCCGTCCTCTTTGGATAGAGTTCCCTTAGGACATGCCGTCGACCCTGTGCGGGAGAGACTCCACGCCGCCAGCGTGGAGCGCCGAAGGGGCAACCTCCCCGGAACCTCTCAGGCAAAAGGACCGCTGGGCGAGGCACCTCTGGAAAGCAGGCGTCGTCCCCTCGATGGAGGGGTTGACGTCTCACCGAAGGGGAAACCCCGTTCCGCGGGTGAAGCTCTCAGGTGCCGATGACAGAGGGGGAGACCGGCCATCGGGCCAGCGCGGGCCGATGGTGGCCCTGAGCGACCGCAGCAGCCCAGGAGGATTCCCCTATGACCGCCCAGTACTTCGCCCCGGTGGCGTCGCCGCAACACCCACGGTCCACGTTCGCCGACCGGCACATCGGCCCGTCCCCCGACGACCAGTCCCGGATGCTGGCGGCCATCGGCTATTCGAGCGCCGAGGCGCTGATGGACGACGCGGTGCCCGCCGTCATCAGGACCGGCCGGCCGCTGGACCTGCCGGCGGCGCTGAGCGAGCCGCAGGCCCTCGCGCGGCTGCGCGAGCTGGCCGTGAAGAACACCGTCGTCCGCTCCATGATCGGCCTTGGCTACCACGGCACGCACACGCCGGGCGTCATCCTGCGCAACGTCCTGGAGAACCCCGGCTGGTACACCGCCTACACCCCGTACCAGCCCGAGATCTCCCAAGGGCGGCTGGAGGCGCTGCTCAACTTCCAGACCGTGGTGAGCGACCTGACGGGGCTGCCGGTCGCCAACGCCTCGCTGCTGGACGAGGGGACCGCCGCGGCCGAGGCCATGGCCCTCGCGCACCGGGTCTCCAAGCGCAAGGACCCGGGTTCCTTCCTGGTCGACGCCGACGCGCTGCCGCAGACGATCGAGGTGATCCGGACCCGCGCCGTCCCGCTCGGCATCGAGGTGGTCACCGCCGACCTGTCCGGCGGCCTGCCCGAGGGCGACTTCTTCGGGGTGCTCCTGCAGTACCCGGGCGCCTCCGGCGCGGTGCGCGACCTGGAGCCGGTCACCGCCGCCGCCCACGAGCGCGGCGCCCGGGTCGTCGTCGCGGCCGACCTGCTCGCGCTGACTCTGCTGCGACCGCCGGGCGAGTCGGGTGCCGACATCGTCGTCGGCTCGTCGCAGCGGTTCGGCGTCCCGTACGGCTTCGGCGGCCCGCACGCCGGTTACATGGCCGTCGGCGAGGGCATCCAGCGGCAGCTGCCGGGCCGCCTGGTCGGCGTGTCCGTCGACGCGGACGGCGCCCCCGCCTACCGGCTGGCGCTGCAGACCCGCGAGCAGCACATCCGGCGCGAAAAGGCGACCAGCAACATCTGCACCGCCCAGGTGCTGCTCGCCGTCATGGCGAGCATGTACGCGGTCTACCACGGCCCCGAGGGCCTGGCAGCCATCGCCGAACGGACGCACGGGCACGCCGCCGAGATCGCCGCCGGGCTCCGCCGGGCGGGTGCCGAGGTCGTCCACGACACCTTCTTCGACACCGTCCTCGCGCGGGTGCCCGGCCGGGCCCGGGAGATCCTCGCCAAGGCCCTGGAGAACGGCCGCAACCTGCGCCTGGTCGACGACGACCACCTCGCGATCGCGTGTGACGAGACCACCGACGCCTCCGACGTGGCCGCGGTGCTCGCCGCGTTCGGCCTGGGCGAGGCGCCGTCGGAGACGGTCGCACAGGTGATCCCCGAGGGGCTGCGCCGGGAGAGCCCGTACCTCACCCACCCGGTGTTCCACGCGCACCGCTCCGAGACCGCGATGTTGCGCTACCTGCGCAGGCTGCAGGACCGCGACATCGCGCTGGACCGGTCGATGATCCCGCTCGGCTCCTGCACGATGAAGCTGAACGCCACCACCGAGATGGAGCCGATCACCTGGCCCGAGTTCGCGGACATCCACCCGTTCGCGCCCGTCGAGCAGGTCCAGGGATATCTGGAGCTGATCGGTGAGCTGGAGGACTGGCTCGCCGAGCTCACCGGCTACGCGCGGGTGTCGGTCCAGCCGAACGCCGGGTCGCAGGGCGAGCTGGCCGGGCTCCTGGCCATCCGCGGCTACCACGCCTCCCGCGGCGACCAGGACCGGACCATCTGCCTGATCCCGTCCTCGGCGCACGGCACCAACGCCGCCAGCGCCGTCATGGCGGGCATGAAGGTCGTCGTCGTCAAGTGCGACGACCAGGGCAACATCGATCTGGACGACCTGCACGCCAAGATCGGCAAGCACCGCGGGCAGCTCGCCGCGATCATGGTGACCTACCCCTCCACGCACGGCGTCTTCGAGGAGACCATCGCGGACGTGTGCAAGGCCGTGCACGACGCGGGCGGCCAGGTCTACGTCGACGGCGCCAACCTCAACGCGCTGGTGGGCCTGGCCCGGCCGGGCGAGTTCGGCTCCGACGTCTCCCACCTCAACCTGCACAAGACGTTCTGCATCCCGCACGGCGGCGGCGGTCCCGGCGTCGGCCCGGTCGGCGTGCGCGAGCACCTGGTGCCGTTCCTGCCCAGCCACCCGCTGCGGGCGGAGGCGGGACCCCAGGAGACCGGTGTCGGGCCGATCTCGGCCGCGCCGTGGGGCTCGGCCGGCATCCTCCCCATCTCGTGGACGTACATCGCGATGATGGGCCCGGACGGCCTGCGCGAAGCCACCGAGAGCGCCATCATCGGTGCCAACTACCTGGCCGCGCGGCTCGCCCCGCACTACCCGGTCCTCTACACCGGGCGGAACGGCCTGGTCGCGCACGAGTGCATCGCCGACCTCCGCAAGATCACCAAGGAGACCGGCGTCACCGCCGAGGACGTCGCCAAGCGGCTGATCGACTACGGCTTCCACGCGCCGACCCTGTCGTTCCCGGTCGCCGGCACGCTGATGATCGAGCCGACCGAGAGCGAGGACCTCGCCGAGCTCGACCGGTTCGCAGACGCCATGATCGAGATCCGGCGGGAGATCGAACGGGTCGCGGACGGCACGTTCGACCGCGACGACAACCCGCTGAAGAACGCCCCGCACACCGCGGCGAGCCTCATCACCGAGGACTGGAAGCACTCCTACACCCGCGAGGAGGCCGCCTACCCGGTGCCGGCGCTGCGGGAGGACAAGTACTGGTCGCCGGTGCGCCGCATCGACCAGGCGTACGGCGACCGCAACCTGGTGTGCTCCTGCCCCCCGCCGGAGGCGTTCGAGGACTGAGCCGGAGGCGCTCGAGGACTGACCGTGACGCGGCTTCGGAATCTGTGATCGTTCTTGGCCGGATCCGGGTGTCGTCCCGGGACGGAGGGGCCGGTCTCGATAGGCTCTGGGGACCATTCGGACCCCCAGAAGGCTGCCGCATGAGCAAGACGCCTGACGATCCGGCTCGGCTGTGCGAGGAGGCCCGGCGGCTCGCCGAGAACGGCGAGGCCGACCGGGCCGCCCTGCTGTTCCAGGAGGTGCTCGCCCTGGGCGACACGCCGGTGCGGGCGCAGGCCGCGCTCGGGCTGGCGGTCGTCCTCGACGACTCCGGGGACGTGGCGGGGGCGCGGGAGGCCGACCGCGTCGCGATCTCGACCGCGGACCCCGAGTACGGGCCGCGGGCCGCCTACCACCTGGCGCTCACCCACGAACGGGCCGGCGAGCACCTGGAGGCCGGCCGCGCCTGGCAGGTCGTGGTCGACTTCGGCAATCCCGCCTACCTGCCGCCGGCCTTCCTGGCACTGGGACGGCTGGCCGACGACGCGGGCGACTTCGAGACCGCGCGGGGGCACTGGGAGGAGGCGATCGGGACCGGGGATCGCGAGTACGGCCCGGTGGCCGCTCACGACCTCGCCCAGCGGCTGCTCGAACGCGGCGAGCCGGCGCGCGCCCAGCGCGTCCTGACCGCGGGACTGAAGGTCATCGACCGGGAGTCCGCCCCGTACGCCTACGCCCGGCTGGCGGTGGCCCTCGGCATCTCCTGCCTCGACCAGGCCATCGGCGCGTTCGGGGCGGCCCTCGGTGACGATGACGCCGTCGCCGATCCGGAGGTCGGGCCGCTGGCCACCGAGTTGCTCGCGCGCACGCTGCCGCTGCGCGGGCGCGGCGACGAGGCACGCGAGGTCTGGCGCCGGGGCCTCTCCGACCCGGGCGTGTCGGGCCAGGTGCGGGCACGCCTCCGCCGCGACTTCGGCGGTGACGACGAGGACGCCGACCCCGCGGACCTGTGGTGGGAGCCGGTGGTCGAGTCGGCGGTGTCGGACGGCTCGCTCCCCGCGGTGGCGGGCGAGGCCTTCGGCGCCCTCGACCACATGTACGCGCTGCTCGCCGTCCGATACGCCGACGGCCCAGCCGCGGAGCCCGCGCACGCCGACACCCACGACCTGCTGGGCCGGGCCATCAGAGTGCCGAGCGACTACCTCTGGGGTCCGCTGCTTCACGAGAGTTTCGCCGAGCGGCTGCGGATGGCGACGGGCACGCCCGCCCAGTCGCCGCCGCCCGGCCGGCCCGACGCCTGACCGACCTCGGAGGGATCAGTTCGCGACGTCGCGTTCGGCGACGACCTTGTCGATCCGCACACGCACGAGGTACTCGCCGGGCACCGCGTTGCGCTCGCCGAACTCCTTGCCCCTGTCCTCACCCATGTAGCGGCTGCCGATGGCCGTCGCCCAGGTGAGCATCTCGTCAAGGTCGTCCGACAGCGTCGCCTCTCCCTTGATGAGGACGAACGAGAACGGCGGCTCCTGGTCGTCCACGCAGATCACCACTCGCGGCTCACGCCGCAGGATGCGGCCCTTGAGGCTGTCCTTGCCGGTGTTGAACACCAGGTCGGGGCCGTCCAGCACGAACCAGATGGGCGTCACGTGCGGGCTGCCGTCCTTGCGGGTCAGCCCGATCTTCCCGGTGCGGGTCCCCTCGGATACGAAGGCTCGCCATTCACTTTCCGTCATCTTTACCATGGGGCAAGTCTGCCGCACCGGTGCCCGGTGGCTACGGTTGGTCACATGCGGATCGTCACGGCCCACGGCCCGGCGGAGGTCACCCTGGACGAGGTCGGCGACCCTTCGTTCCTGCTGGTGCTGACCCACGGGTCGAACGGGGGAGTGGACGCCCCCGATCTGCTGGCCGTCCGGGACGTCGCGCTCGCCCTCGGCGGGGCCGTCGCGCGCGTGATGCAGCCGTTCCGGCTGGCGGGCCGCCGCGCGCCCGGACCTGCAGTGAAGCAGGATGAGGCCTGGCTAGAGGTCATGAAGCTGCTGCGGGACCGCCACGGCGCCGTGCCGCTCGTTCAAGGCGGGCGCAGCAACGGGGCACGGGTGGCGTGCAGGACCGCCCGGGCCGCAGACGCGGCCGGGGTCATCGCGCTGGCCTTCCCGCTGCACCCGCCGCGCAATCCGGAGCGGTCGCGCGCGGACGAGCTGCGCTCGGCGGGGGTCGAGGTCCTCGTCGTGAACGGCGACCGCGACCCGTTCGGCGTCCCCGATCCGGCGGACGCCGCGGAGGTCGTCGTGCTGGCGGGCGAGCGGCACGATCTCACGAAGGATCCGCCCGCGGTTGGCGCCGCCGCGGAGCCGTGGCTGCGCCGCTGGAGCGGCATCCGCTCCAGCGGCACCCGCTGACCGCGCCGCACGCACCTAGCAAGAGACGCCCGCACGGAGCGGGCGTCGTAGCGGGTCGTGCGAACTGAGGGTCATGCGAACTGAGGGGTCGTGCCCCTCTGGGCCGCGAGTCGGCCCAGAGGTCTCGGGCAGGTGAGCTTGCCCCCGAGGATGATCACCCGTTTGGACTAGTCCCCCGTATGGGACAGTTCAGGCGGCAGACGGAGCGATCAGATCCGTCGGCCGGTGCGGTGCGATGACTTCCCCGTCGGGCAGCAGCTCACCGGTGTCCTCGAAGAGCACGACGCCGTTGCACAGCAGGCTCCACCCCTGCTCGGGGTGGTGCACGATCGTCCGCGCGGCGTCGCGGTTCGGTCCGTCAGGAGAGGGACATGGTGGCTGGTGCGGGCACATCAGCGTGCCTCCGGTCTTCAACTTCGGTGCGGTTTGGTGTCGTCCTTATGACGTTCCCCAGTGTGATGCGGTTCGCATCGTCGCGGCCATAGCCCGTTGGGACGGTTGTGCTTTGGTACCGGGGTACCGGATGGCTGTGACCCGCCTCACCCTGAGGTGCCACTCATTATGTTCCGCTTGATCGATTAAGGGTGGAGAACGACACGCCGTCCGCCGGACAAACGATTCACCCTGATTCGCGTCCTGGCCTGTGCGGCTGTTCGCAGCCTGCTTCGACGACGCGTTGTTCCCGGGCGGCCGGGCGGCCGATCCGGGCGCCGGCCGGGCGATGACCGAGTTGCCCGAGCGGCTGGAGCATGAGGTGGAGTTCCCGCCGGAGCAGACCTATTGCGGCCAGATGCCACCGGTACTACCGGCTACCAAGGGGAGGCGGCGGCGTCAGGGGTTGATGGCGGCCAGGATGAGGTCGAGCCCGCCGTTGAACCGGGCGTTCCAGTCGACCGTCTCGCCGGAGCCGTCCGGCGTGCCGCGTGCCTCCAGCGCCGCGTGCCCGATGACGTACCCGAGCAGGGTGTGCGCGGCGACGGCTGCCGCCGCCTCAGGGATCCCGCCCAGCCGCAGCGCCTCCTGGAGCGAGGCGGTCGTGGTGGCGAGGGCCGCCGGATTGCGGCGGGTGACCAGCAGGGGCAGCACCCCGGCGTGGTCGAGCAGCCGGGCCCGGTAGACGCGGGCCCAGCCGCGCAGGGCCTCGCGCCAGCCCGCTGCGCCCCGCGTCTCGGCGGGGGCGATGGCGACGTGGGCGACGAGGCCGTCCAGGAGCTGTTCCTTGCCGCGGGGGAGGTGGTGGTAGATCGCCATCGCCTCCACCTCCAGGGCGTCGCCGAGACGCCGCATCGTGAGGCGGCCGAGCCCCTGGCCGTCCACGATCTGCAGCGCGGCCTCGATGATGCGCTCGATGCTGAGGGGTGCGCGGTTCTGGGCGTTGATCGCCGGCTGTCGGACCATGACCTGACCTTACTGCGTAAAGGGCGCGAGTTGGGCGTCCCGCGCCGCGACACGCCGGGGCCTGGGCGTACGCTTACCCGGAGCTGGATCTGGAACGCCGGGATTCGAAGGAGTCACCCCATGCCGCTGGGCCGCCGTGTGAACAAGGAAGTCATGGAGATGTACGAGGCCGACCAGCGGCTCGCGGGCACCTACAAGGACCGGCTGGCCGAGGCCGCCGAGGCGGAGAAGGCGCTGCGCACCGCCGAGACCGAGGGGGGCACTGAGACCGAGCTGCACGAGCTCGCCATCGCCTTCGACAAGGCCCTGACCGAGGTGCTGCTGGCCGCCGAGGCCGCTGAGAGGGCCGCCGCCGGGACGAAGACCTATGTCTCGGAGTCGGCGGATCCCAAGACCAGGCGGGCCGCCGAGATCGCCCGCCGCAAGGCCAAGGCGCGCCCGGCCGTCACGCCGTTGACCGGCGAGGTCGACCGCCTGCGGACCGCGCGCGAGCAGCACCGGATGGCCTTCCGCGTCCGGCCTGCGACCGCCGTCTGAGCGCCCGCCGGGGCCGTGGCTCCGGTCGCGGCTTCGCGACACAGCATTCACACCGGGTGGCACCGGCCGCCGAGTTCTGAGAATCTACCTTCTCGGGGATCGCCGGGGGGCTTCCCGCACCGGCCGCGGGGGGAGGACCGTGCCGGCGTGGCCGGAGCGCCCGGCGTCAGGGCCGTACGAACATCACGGTGCTCTTAACGCGGGGGGAAGTCACGTGGAGCGCACGCCGCCTGATCGGCATCGCGTACTCGAGTCCTATCAGGACGGAGTACAGGCGATCCGGTCGCTGGCGGACAGGGTCGGCGACTGGAACGTGCCGACCCCGTGCACGGACTGGCTGGCCTGCGACCTGGCCGGTCACCTCCGCTGCGTCGCGGAGAACTTCCTGGAATACCTCCAGGACTCGCCCGACAGCCGGCTGGCCAAATTGTTCGCCCAGGACGCCGCCTCCGCGGTCCTGATCCGCCAGCAGGCCCGGCAGAACGCGACCGAGCTCGCGGTCCTGCCCCCCGAACCCGGGCCGTCGCGCATCATGGCGTTCACGGTGTCGGCCGGCGCCTACGCCGACCTGATGCCGGACATGTGGGACCGCACCCATCTGATCTATCGCGGCACCAAGTACACCGTGGGCGACCACGCGGGCGCCGCCTGCGTCGAATGGCACCTGCACGCCTGGGACCTCGCCAGGGCGATCGGGGCCGATTACCGGCCGCGTGACCCCGAGCTGCTCGTCTCGGCGTGGCACTGGGGTGTCCCGCACCTGCCGCTGGCCCCGGGAGACGCCTGGGAGGCGGTGCTGCGCTCCTCGGGCCGGTCACCGGGCTGGCCGGTGGAGGAGGCAGTTCGCCCTCATCTCCCTCAGGAGGCGCCCAGCCTCGCGACACGCGGCGCGCCGGCCGCGCCCGGACGTCGCCGGGTACGCGGCCGGCGCGCTTGACCGGCTGGAGATCAGACTGTGCTGGATCAGACTCCGACCAGCTTCCTGCTGTGCGTGCGGATGTAGACGACGTAGGTCAGTGCGAAGCACAGGGCGTAGAAGGCGATGAAGGCGATGTAGGCGCCGTCCCCGGTCTTGTAGGTGAGGAACGACTGCCGGAAGGCCACGTTGACCAGCACGCCGCCGAACGCGCCGACCGCTCCCGCGATCCCGATCAGGGCGGCCGCGAGCCTGCGGGACTCGACTTCGGCCGCGCCCGCGTCGCCGCCGTTGGCGACGCCCAGCTCAGCCTTCGCCCGGAAGATCGCCGGGATCATCTTGTAGGTCGAGCCGTTCCCGAGGCCGCTGAACACGAACAGCAGGATGAAGCCGGTGAGGAACAGTGCCAGCGACTTCTGCTGCGAGGCGATCAGCACCACGGTCGCGGCGGCCGCCATCGCGACGAAGTTCCAGAAGGTCACCTTGGCGCCGCCGAGCTTGTCAGCGAGCGCGCCGCCGAAGGGACGGATCAGCGAACCGAGCAGCGGGCCCAGGAACGTGAGGTAGGCGGCGTCGATCGGCGTTGGGAAGTCGGACTTGAACTGCACCTGCAGGACCTGTCCGAACGCGAAGCCGAAGCCGATGAACGAGCCGAACGTGCCGATGTAGAGCACCGACATGATCCAGGTGTGCGGGTCCCTGCTCACGTCGCGCATCCCGCGCTTGTCGTTGCGGGCTTGCGACAGGTTGTCCATGAAGAGCGCCGAGCCGAGGGTGGCCAGCACGATGAACGGGATGTAGATCCCGGCGACCAGGCCGGGGTGGTCCTTGCCCGCGGTGGCCAGCACGAGCAGGCCGACGAGCTGCACCGCGGCGACGCCGAGGTTGCCGCCGCCGGCGTTGATGCCGAGCGCCCAGCCCTTGAGACGCTGCGGGTAGAAGGCGTTGATGTTGGCCATCGACGAGGCGAAGTTGCCGCCGCCGACACCGGCGATCGCCGCGAGGATCACCAGCGTGGAGTACGAGACGCCCGGCTCGATGAGGAACGCGGCCAGCACCGAGGGGACCAGCAGCAGCGCCGCGCTGAAGATCGTCCAGTTGCGCCCGCCGAACTTGGCGACGGCGAACGTGTAGGGGATCCGCAGCACGGAGCCGAACAGCGCAGGGACGGCGGTGAGCATGAACTTGCCGGCCGGGTCGATGCCGTAGGCCGGACCCAGGAACAGCACCAGCACGGACCACAGTGTCCACACCGAGAACCCGATGTGCTCGGAGAAGATCGAGAAGATCAGGTTGCGGCGGGCGACCTTGGCGCCGCCGTTGGCCCAGAACTCGGGCTCCTCGGGCCGCCAGTCGTCGATCCAGTGACCCTTGATCCGGGTCAGTGGCCGCCCGCGGCCTTTCTGTGTGACTTCGGTCGTGACGGTCATCGGGACTCCTCGTCGGTGGCTTTGCGTGGCCGACGCTAGGAGCCGCGAGTTTCGCCGGTGTGTTTCACGTAATGCGACAGTGATAACTCTGCTGCACCGCGCCCGGCGCGTGATGTGAGGGCGCGAGGCCCGGCCGCCCTGCTCAGCGCCAGGTCACACGTGATCGACGAGCGCTTCGGCCCGGCGCGGGTCGGCGCTGCGGGCGCAGTGGGCCGAGCAGTACCAGCGCCGGTCGACCTCCACTCCGTGGCCGAGGATCCGGCACTCACAGTGTTCACAGATCGGCGCCATCCGGGTGATCGCGCACTCGAACGAGTCGAAGGTGTGCACCGCCCCCTGCGCGTGCACCTCGAAGCTCATCGCGTAGTCGTTGCCGCAGACCTCACAGGCTGCCATCGACGGTCCCTCCGTTTCTCCCATCCGTCAGTTCCGTACGCGATCTACCCACCCTGCCGCGGGTTCTATCCTTCGCCGTCACCCAGAGCGACGAAGGAGGGCTCCCGGCCGTCCTCCAGGTAGATCGCCCGGCGCTCGGCGAGCCCGCGCAGGCTGGGTTCCATGCGGCGGGCGATATGCGGCGGGGCGAGCTCGGGGATCTTCTCGACGGCCACCAGGACGTGGTCGGAGAGCTCGTCGGCGGGCAGCCGGATGGCGGCGGCCTGGTCGGCCGTGATGACACCGGCGAAGACGAACACGTTCACCGCGTCCACGCCGCCGCGGGGGGACCCCCAGTCGACGCAGACCAGTCCGTCCAGGCGGGGCACGAAGCCGAGCTCCTCCTGGCACTCCCGCACGCAGGCGGTCAGGGGCGACTCGCCGTCCTCGATGACCCCGCCGGGCAGGAACCAGCCCTCCTTGTAGGTGGGCTTCACCAGCAGGACCCGCCCGAGGTCGTCGAGCAGGAGGGCCGCGGCTGCGCCGCGGGTGCGCGGCAGTGAGGCATAGTAAGCAAGGTCGGGCATAGACCGAGGTTAAGCGGCCCCGGCCGGGGCCGCGCGGACGCAGCCGGACACCGGGACCACTTCCGTACGCGAGATCGGAGGGGTACCGCGAATCCGTTCGGGATGGGGCCGGGCGGCGACGAATGGGCCCTGGTGGACGCCGACAACGCTCGACACGTGATCGCCGCGCGCCACGTCTACGTCCTACCAGTCTGACCTTGGAGAACGGAAGCGCGTGAGCGGCATTTAACATCCGGGTCACAAGCGGGACGCAAGCGTGAAATGCCCCCCGAACACTCTCGGGACATGACCGAGACCCCGACGCACTGTCCCTACTGCGCTTTGCAGTGCGGCATGACCCTGGGCGGCAGCCCCGTCCAGGTCACGCCGCGCGAGGACGTGCCCGCCAACCGAGGGGGCCTCTGCCAGAAGGGCTGGACGGCGGCGGAGATGCTGACGGTCCCGGACCGGCTGACCAGCCCGCTGATGCGTGCGCGGCGCGGCGCGCCGCTGGAGCCGTGCGGCTGGGACGAGGCCCTCGACCGGATCGCCGCCGAGACCGGGCGGTTGCAGGCGGCGCACGGCAAGGACGCGATCGCGGTCTTCGGCGGTGGTGGCCTCACCAACGAGAAGGCCTACCAGCTCGGCAAGTTCGCCCGGATCGCACTGGGCACCTCGCAGATCGACTACAACGGGCGTTTCTGCATGTCGTCGGCCGCCGCGGCCACCAACCGGGCGTTCGGCATGGACCGCGGCCTGCCGGGCCCGATCACCGACCTCGGCCAGGCCGACACGATCCTGGTCGTGGGCGGCAACGTCGCCGAGACCATGCCTCCGTTCATGCGCCACCTGACCGAGATGCAGGACCGCGGCGGCGCGCTGATCGTGGTCGATCCGCGCCGTACCGCCACGGCACGCCAGGCCGGCCTGCACCTTCAGCCGACGCCCGGCACCGACCTGGCCCTGGCCAACGGGCTCCTGCACCTGGCCTTCACCGAGGGGCTGGTGGACGAGGAGTACATCGCGGCCAGGACCAACGGGTTCGAGGCCGTACGGACCGTGGTGAACGGCTACTGGCCCGACCGGGTGGAACGCATCACCGGCGTGCCGGTGCCGCACATGCGGGAGACGGTGCGCTTGCTGGCCCGCGGCGGCCGGTCCCTCATCCTCACCGCCCGCGGCGCCGAGCAGCACGCCCGCGGTACCGACATGGTGACCGCGTTCATCAACCTGGCGCTGGCCCTCGGCCTGCCCGGCCGGGAGGGCTCCGGTTACGGGTGCCTCACCGGGCAAGGCAACGGTCAAGGCGGCCGCGAGCACGGCCAGAAGGCCGACCAGCTGCCCGGATACCGCAAGATCGACGACCCCGCGGCGCGTGAGCACGTCGCCGCTGTCTGGGGCGTGGACCCTGACAGCCTTCCGGGTCCCGGACGGTCGGCGTACGAACTGCTGTCGGCCCTCGGCACCGCCGACGGGCCGAAGGCGATGCTGTTGTTCGGCTCCAACCCGGTGGTGTCGGCGCCGCGCGCCTCCGCCGTCGAGGAACGGCTGGACGCGCTGGATTTGCTGGTCGTGGCCGACTTCGTGCTCTCGGAGACGGCGCAGCGCGCCGACATCGTGCTGCCGAGCGCGCAGTGGGCCGAGGAGTCGGGCACGATGACCAACCTGGAGGGGCGGGTGCTGCGCCGCAGGCAGGCGGTGCGGCCCCCGGCCGGGGTCCGGTCCGACCTGGAGATCCTCGCCGCGCTCGCCGACCGGCTGGACTCCCCGGGCAAGTGGAGTTGTGAGCCCGCCGAGGTGTTCGACGAGCTGCGCGCGGCGAGCGCGGGCGGCCTGGCCGACTACTCCGGCATCACCTACGAGCGGATCGAGGCCGAGGGCGGCGTCTTCTGGCCGTGCCCCGGGGAAGATCACCCCGGGACGCCGCGGCCGTTCCTCGACCGGTTCGCCACACCGGACGGGCGGGCGCGGTTCACCCCGGTCGAGCACCACGGCCCGGCCGAGGACGTGGACGACGAGTACCCGATCTACCTCACCACGGGCCGCGTCCTCGCCCAGTACCAGAGCGGCGCGCAGACCCGGCGGGTGCGGCCGCTCGTCAAGGCCGCCCCCGAGGCGTTCGTGGAGCTGCACCCCGACCTGGCCGAACGACTGGGCATCGACGACGGGTCCGGAGTGCGGGTGGCCAGCCGGCGGGGCACCGCCACCGTCCGGGCGCGGCTCACCGACGCCATCCGGTCCGACACGGTCTTCATCCCCTTCCACTGGGCGGGGGCGGAACGGGCGAACCTGCTCACCAACCCCGCCCTCGACCCCATGTCGCGCATGCCGGAGTTCAAGGTGTGCGCCGTACGCCTCGAACCAGCCGAGTCCTCGAACGTCACTGCAACCGACGTCACTGCAACCGACGCCAGTGAGACACCGAACGGAGCGAAGCTGTGAGCATCGTCGTCATCGGCAACGGGATGGCCGGATCGCGGTTCGTCACCGAGCTGCGGGACCGGGACCGGGAGACGCCGCTGACGGTGTTCGGTGCCGAGCGCCAGCAGCCCTACAACCGGGTCTTGTTGTCGAACGTCCTCGCCGGGATCGCGGGACCGGACCAGATCGGCCTGGTGGACCCCGCCTGGTACGAGCGCAACAACGTCGAGGCGCGGCTCGGCGTCGAGGTCGTCCGCATCGATCGTGACGCCAAGGAGGTGCACGCCTCTGACGGCAGCGTCACGCCGTACGAGACGCTCGTCATCGCCACGGGGAGCACGTCGTTCGTGCCCCCGATCCCGGGCACGGAGGGGGGCCTGCCCGCCGGGGCGGTGGCCTTCCGCACCCTAGACGACTGCAGCGCGATCCTCGACGTGGCCTCGACCGCCCGGAGCGCGGTGGTGGTCGGGGGCGGCCTGCTGGGCATCGAGGCCGCGCGCGGGCTCGCCGGACGCGGGCTGGAGGTGACGGTCGTGCATCTGGCCGGCCACCTCATGGAACGCCAGCTTGACCCCGGGGCCGGGAAGGTGCTGGCGCGGACCCTCCGCCGCCTGGGGATCCGTGCCCTCCTGGAGGCCAACGTGACCGGATTGCGCGTCGGCGCCGACGGCGCGCGGGTCACCGGGGTCGAGCTGGCATCCGGCGACGTGGTGGCGGGTGACCTGGTGGTCATGGCCTGCGGCGTGAAGCCGGAGGTCGGGTTGGCCCGCGCCGCCGGGCTGGAGATCGACCGCGGTGTCGTGGTGGACGAGACGCTGACCTCGGTCACCGATCCGGCCGTCCGGGCGATCGGGGAGTGCTCGCAGTACGGCGACGTGGTCTACGGCCTCGTCGCGCCGGCCTGGGAGCAGGCGACGGTGCTGGCCGACGTGCTCACCGGGGCGGACACCGGCGCGCGGTTCACCGGCGCGCGGCAGATCACCCGCCTCAAGGCCGCCAGCGTGGAACTGGCGGCGATGGGGGAGACCCACCACGGCGACGACGATCCCGACGTCGAGGTCATGCAGTTCGCCGACGCCAGCCGGGGCACCTACAAGAAGGTCGTCATCAGGGACGACCGGGTGATCGGGGCGATCCTGCTCGGCGAGACGAGCACCGCCGGCACGCTCACCCAGCTCTACGACCGGGCGGCGCCGCTGCCCGCCGACCGGCTCAGCCTGTTCTTCCCCGGGATGGGCGGCGTCCAGACCGCCGATTCACCGGTGCGCATGCCGGACGCCGCGACGGTCTGTCACTGCAACAACGTTTCAAAGGGGCAAATACGTACGTGCTGGGAGAAAGGTGCGCGTTCGGCGGCGGAAGTCGCCGCCGAGACGCGGGCGAGCACCGGCTGCGGCGGCTGCCGCGATGCCCTGGAGGGCATAGTGGCCTGGCTCGATGAACAGGAGTCGGCACCCGTCGGGTGAGCCCTGGGGACTCTCTCCCGCCGCCTACCGGACCGCCCTTCCGTCCACTGAACCCCGTCGCGACAGCGGCGGGGTTTTGTGGTGTGCGAAAGAACCACCGAATTTCGCCATCCCACAGCCCCCGCCCAACCACCCTTTCAACGGACAAGCTGCGCTTGGCTCGCCTGATTGCGAGGTGACCACGATTCGATTTCAACGTGAGCGTCTTTTAACACGCCGGTGACAAAGGGGACGCAGTCGCGAAACGGCCCCTGCTGAGGATCGGCGCATGGGTGATGGAGGAGGCGGACGGATGAGGTTGGTCGTCGTCGGGCACGGTCCGACCGGACACCGGCTGGTGGAGGCCCTGCGCGAGCGGGACACCGCGGGCGTCTGGCGGGTCACGGTGGTCGGTGAGGAGATCCGGCCCGCCTACGACCGGGTGGCGCTGACCTCCTACCTGACGGAGGACGCGGAGCTGGCCTATCCGGCCCACGACGCCGACGTGGAGATGATCACCGGCGACCAGGTCGTCCGCATCGACCGGGACGCGCGGACGATCCGGACGCGTCACGGCCGGGAGATCGGCTATGACGCGCTGGTGCTGGCCACGGGCTCCGCCCCGTTCGTGCCGCCGGTGGAGGGCAAGGACCTGCCGGGCGTCTTCGTCTACCGCACGATCGACGATCTCGAGGCGCTCCGCGAGCACTGCACAAACCTTACAACGTCAAGGCCCGGGGCTGGCGGCGTCGTCGTGGGCGGTGGGCTGCTCGGCCTCGAAGCCGCCCGCGCGCTCCAGGGCCTCGGTGTCGACACGCACGTGGTCGAGGTCGCGCCCTGGCTGATGCCGCGGCAGCTCGACGAGGGCGGCGGCGCGATGTTGCGCCGCCACATCGAGAGCCTGGACATGAAGGTGCACGCGGGAACGCCCATGGCGGGCCTGGAGGCCGGTGAGACCGGCGCCGTCGCGCGGGTGGCGCTCGCCGACGGCTCGGCCATCGACGCCGGAGTGGTGGTCTTCTCGGCCGGCATCCGGCCGCGCGACGAGCTGGCCCGCGACTGCGGGCTGCCGGTGGGCGAACGCGGCGGGATCGTCGTCGACGAGACCTGCCGCACCGCCGACCCGGCCGTCTACGCGGTGGGGGAGTGCGCCCTGGTCAGCGGCCAGGTGTACGGGTTGGTCGCCCCCTGTTTCAGTATGGCCGAGGTGGTCGCGGACCAGCTCCTGGCCGCCGCCGCGGGGGACGAGAGCCCCGCGTGCTTCACCGGCGCCGACCTGTCGACGAAGCTGAAGCTGATGGGCGTGGACGTCGCCAGTTTCGGCGACCCCTTCGCCGGGCCCGAGCAGGGCGCGCTGGACGTCACCTACACCGACCCGGTCGCGGGGATCTACAAGAAGCTCATCGTCAGCGACGACGCGCGGACGCTGCTCGGCGGTGTCCTGGTCGGTGACGCCGAGTCCTATCCGACGCTTCGCGCGTTCATCGGCGCGGAACTGCCCGGCACGCCCGAGCAGGCCCTGTTCGGCGGCACGGAGGCGGCAGGGGGCGAGCTCCCCGGTGCCACCGTCATCTGCAGTTGCAACAACGTCAACGCCGAGCACATCCGCTGTGCCATCCGGGATGAGGGCCTCACCGACGTCGGCGGGGTGAAGGGCTGCACCCGGGCCGGGACGAGCTGCGGCAGCTGCGTGCCGCTGGTGAAGAAGATCCTGGACGCCGAGCTGACGGCGGCCGGCATCGAGGTCAGCCGGGCGCTGTGCGAGCACTTCGCCTACAGCCGCGCCGAGCTGTTCGACATCGTGCGGGTACGCGGCATCACCACGTTCACCCAGCTCGTCAGCGAGCACGGCCAGGGCGGGCGGGGCTGCGACATCTGCAAGCCGGTGGTCGCCTCGATCCTGGCGAGCCTCGGCAACGGCCACATCCTCGAAGGGGAGCAGGCCGCGCTGCAGGACACCAACGACCACTTCCTGGCCAACATGCAGAAGAACGGCACCTACTCGGTGGTGCCGCGCATCCCCGGCGGGGAGATCACCCCGGACAAGCTGATCGTCATCGGCGAGGTCGCCCGCGACTTCGGGCTCTACACCAAGATCACCGGCGGTCAGCGGATCGACCTGTTCGGCGCCCGTGTCGAGCAGCTTCCCAGGATCTGGAAGCGGCTGGTGGACGCGGGGTTCGAGTCGGGTCACGCGTACGGCAAGGCCCTGCGCACGGTGAAGTCGTGCGTCGGCTCGACCTGGTGCCGCTACGGCGTGCAGGACTCCACGGCGATGGCGATCCTGCTGGAGCTGCGTTACCGCGGCCTGCGCGCCCCGCACAAGCTCAAGTCCGCCGTGTCGGGCTGCGCACGCGAATGCGCCGAGGCACAGAGCAAGGACTTCGGCATCATCGCCACCGAGAAGGGCTGGAACCTTTACGTGGCGGGGAACGGCGGCATGCGCCCCCGGCACGCCGACCTGTTCGCGACCGACCTCGACGACGAGACCCTCGTCCGCTACATCGACCGGTTCCTGATGTTCTACGTCCGCACCGCCGACCGGCTGCAGCGCACCGCGAGCTGGCTGGAGGGGCTGGAGGGCGGGCTCGACTACCTGCGCGAGGTGGTCATCGAGGACCGCCTCGGCATCTGCGCGGAGCTGGACGCGGCGATGGACCGGCACGTCGGCTCCTACGCCGACGAGTGGCGCGACGCCATCGAGGACCCCGGCAAGCTGAGCCGTTTCGTCTCGTTCGTCAACGCACCCGACACTCCCGATCCGAGCATCGTCTTCGAGCAGGAACGCGATCAGATCAAGCCGGTCCTGGTGACCGGTCCACGCCTGGAGGTGGCCGCCCGATGACCACGACACCCGACATGACGATCACCCGAGACACCGCAGTGCTCCCCACTGCCGTGCCCACCGCTGTGCCCGCCGACAGGGGCCGCTGGGTGGACGTCTGCTCCTACCCCGACCTGATCCCCGAACGCGGCGTCTGCGCGATGGTCGGCGGGCTTCAGGTGGCGGTCTTCCGGACCTTCGAGGGCGAGCTGTTCGCGGTGTCGAACTTCGACCCGTTCAGCAACGCGTACGTGATCTCGCGCGGCATCCTCGGCAGCCGCGGCGGCGCGCCGACCGTCGCGTCGCCGATGTTCAAGGACGTCTTCGACCTGCGGACCGGCGTCTGCCTGGCCGACCCGGAGGTGGCGCTGCCCACCTTCCCGATCCGCCGCAATCCCGTGGGTGACCGTGTGGAGGTGGCTGTGGAGGGGGCACTGCCCGATGAGCACCGGGGGTCTGATGAGCACCGGGAATGAGCCGCTCGCCGGCTTCGCGGTCGGCGTGACCGCCGACCGCCGGCACGAGGAGCTGGCCGCGCTGCTGGAGCGGCGCGGGGCCCGGGTCGTGCACGCGCCGGCGATCCGCCTCATCCCGCTGTCGGACGACGCCGACCTGCTGCACGCCACCGGCGACTGCATCGAACGGCCCCTCGACCACGTGGTCGTCACGACCGGCATCGGCTTCCGCGCCTGGCTGGAGACGGCCGACGGGTGGGGGTTGCGCGACGCGCTCATCGAGCGGCTGTCCCAGGTGGACATGCTGGCGCGCGGGCCCAAGGCGCGCGGCGCGATCCGTTCGGCAGGCCTGCAGGAGGTGTGGTCGCCGACGTCGGAGAGCTGCGCCGAGGTGCTCAAGCACCTGCTGGAGAAGGATCTGAACGGCACCCGGATCGCCGTGCAGCTGTACGGGGAGGAGCTTCCCGAGTTCACCGGAGCGTTGCGGGCGGCCGGGGCCGAGGTGATCGAGATCCCGGTGTACCGGTGGTCGCGCACCGATGACTCCACGCCGCTGCGGCGGCTGGTCGGGCAGGCGGTGGCGGGGACCGTGGACGCCATCACGTTCACCAGCTCCCCGGCGGTCGCGGCGACGCTCGCGGTCGCCGCCGAGGACGGCCTGGAAGAGCCGCTGCTGGAGGCGTTGCGGACGCACGTCGTGGCGGCCTGCGTCGGGCCGGTCACGGCACAGCGGCTGACGGAGAGGGGCGTGCCGACCGTCCAGCCCGAGCGGGCCCGGATCGGGGCGCTGGTGCGGGCGCTTGTCACCGACCTGCCGCAACGGCGGTCGCGGCGTCTCGAGGTGCGCGGGTTCTCGCTGGAGTTGCGCGGGCACGCGGTGGTGCTCGACGGCCAGCTGAAGCCGATCGCGCCCGCCCCGATGGCGATCCTGCGAGCGCTGGCGCGGCGTCCCGGGCATGTGGTGTCGCGTGCCGAGCTGTGCGGGGTGCTGCCCAGCCGCCTGATGGTGGGCGGCGTGCCGTGGGGCCGGGACGGGCGGCCCCAGGCCGACGAGCACGCGGTGGAGATGGCGGTGGCGCGGCTCCGGCGCGGGCTGGGCCGGTCCGGGATCGTCGAGACCGTCGTGAAGCGCGGTTACCGCCTCGCCTGCGACCCGCGTTTGATCGACCCTGTTCGTGCGGAGATGAGTGGCTGAGCCGATGGACGAACATTCGACACTGCCACATTCGACACTGCCACAGCCGACGCTGCTGGCCGTCGCGCACGGGACCCGGGATCCGGCCGGTGCCGCCACGATCCGGGCGCTGCTCGACCGGGTGCGGGCACTGCGGCCGTGGCTGCGGGTGGCGGAGGCGTACGCGGAGATCGCCGCGCCGTCGCTGGAGGACGCGCTGCGCGGCGTCGACGGGCCGGTGGTCGCGGTGCCGCTGCTGCTGGCCCGCGGGTATCACGCGCTGATCGACATCCCGGGGCGGGCCGAGCGGCTGCACCCCGGCCTGGTCACCTCCCGCCCGCTCGGGCCGGACGGCATGCTCGCGGACGCCATGATCGACCGGATGACGGCCGCCCTGGCCGGCGGGGAGCCGCTACGGCGCACCGACGCCGTGGTGCTGGGCGCGGCTGGATCGTCCGATCCGGCGGGCGTCGCCGACGTGCGGGCCGCCGCGCGGATCCTGGCGCGGCGGCTTCGCCGGCCCGTGCCGTACGGCTTCGTCGCGGCCGATGGCCCGGGGCTGGCCGAGGTGGTGGAGGAACGGCGCCGCGATGGCGCGGGCCGCGTCCTGGCCGCCTCCTACCTTCTCGCGCCCGGGTTGTTCCACCACCGGATCGAAGCGGCGGGCGCCGATGTCGCGAGCGCGCCGATCGGGGCCCACGACGCGGTGGCGCAGCTGGTGCTGGACCGGTTCGACGAGGCCCGCCTGAGGCTCGGCGGCGCGGTGCCCGCCGCCTGAGCGGCGCGGGGTCACGTCCCCTCGGTCTGTGCCTCCCCGATCTCTGCCTACTCGTTCGCGGCCGGCGGGGTCTCAGCGGGCGCGTAGATCGAGTGCAGGACGCCGGTCTGGAACACCGTGTTGTCGATCAGGCGCAGCGGCTGCGTGGGCGTGTCCTCGAAGAGCCGCTGGCCGTGGCCCACGGCGATCGGGTGGACCAGCAGGTTCAGTTCGTCGAGGAGCCCGTTGGCGAGCAGCCAGCGAACGAGGGTGGCGCTGCCGGACATGGCGATGTCGCCCTCGCTCTGCTCCTTGAGCTCGCGGATCTTGGCGGCGACGTCACCAGAGATGATCGTGGTGTTGTTCCACGTGGCCTTGTCGAGCGAGTTGGACACCACGTACTTCGGCTGGTTGTTGATGAACGTGGCGAACGGCTCGTCGTCGCTCTGCGCGGGCCAGTAAGCCGACCACTCGTCGTAGAGCTTGCGGCCCATCAGCAACGCCGTGGCGGTCTCCATCCCCGCGCTCACCGCGGCGCCCATCTCGTCGTTGAAGTAGGGGAAGTGCCACTGGTCGGGCGACTCGACGACGCCGTCCAGCGAGATGAAGAAGTTAGAAACGATCTTGCCCATGGCCGCCATCCCATCCTTGGAAGCGCGAGTGACACGGAGATGCTTCTATCGTTGGCAGTGCTAACTTATCTGCGGGGAGAGCCATGGCGAACGGGGAACCCGCTGTCGCGGTCGACGGGCTGGTCAAACGTTTCGGCGAGCTGGAGGCCGTGCGGGGGATCGAGCTCCAGGTGGCGGCGGGAGAGATCTTCGGGTTCCTCGGTCCCAACGGCGCCGGCAAGTCGACCACCATCAACATGCTCTGCACCCTGCTGCGGCCCACCTCCGGCTCCGCGCGGGTCGCCGGGCACGACGTCGTCTCCGAACGCGACGACGTGCGGCGCAACATCGGGCTCGTCTTCCAGGATCCGACACTGGACAACTACCTCACCGGCGAGCAGAACCTGCGCTTCCACGCCGAGTTGTACGGGGTGCCGCGAGCCCTGGTGGCGGACCGGATGCGCCAGGTGCTGGAGATGGTCGGACTGTGGGACCGGCGCGGTGACCGTGTGGAGATCTATTCCGGCGGCATGAAACGGCGGCTGGAGATCGCCCGGGGGTTGCTGCACTCGCCCCGGGTACTGTTCCTGGACGAGCCCACGGTCGGCCTCGATCCCCAGACGCGCTCCTCGATCTGGGACTACATCCGCCGGCTCAAGGACGCCGAGGAGATCACGATCTTCATGACGACCCATTACATGGACGAGGCGGAGTTCTGCGACCGCATCGCCATCATGGACCAGGGCACGATCGTGGCGCTGGACACGCCCGAGGCGCTCAAAGCGGGGGTGGGCAAGGACCGGGTGCAGATCCACACCGACGACGACGGGGCCGCGATCGCGGCGTTGCGGGACCGCTTCGGCCTGGAGGCGAAGGTCGCCGAGGGCGCGGTGACGTTCGCGGTGCCGTCGGGGGAGGCGTTCGTGCCGCGGCTGTTCGCCGAGCTCGGGATGCCGATCAGGTCGGTGAGCGTGTCGCGGCCGTCGCTGGACGATGTGTTCATGTCGTTCACCGGCAATACGATTCGCGACGCCGAGGGGTCGGCCAGCGACTGGATGCGAATGGTCGCCCGGGGAAGGAGATGACCATGGGGACTCCGGCTCCGGCGGAGGCGGGCAGCGGCGTCGTCCGCGTTCAGGTGCCCGAACGCAGTTTCCGGCACGACCTGCGCGTGGTGAAGATCGTCCTGCACCGGGAGCTGATCCGGTTCTGGCACGACAAGATGCGCATCGTCTCCACCCTGGTCCAGCCGGTGCTCTGGCTCCTGGTGATGGGAACGGGGCTGTCCAACCTCATGGCCAGCGGCGGCCCGTCCGGCGAGATCGACCTCAAGACGTTCATCTTCCCGGGCGTCTGCGCGATGTCGGTGATGTTCACCGCGATGTTCTCGGCCGGCTCGATCGTGTGGGACCGCGAGTTCGGCTTTCTGCGCGAGATGCTGGTCGCGCCGGTCAGCCGGTCCGCGATCGTCGTCGGCAAGTGCGTCAGCGGCGCCACGGTGGCCACCCTGCAGGGCCTGCTGATCGTGATGCTGGCCGGGCTGGCGGGTGTGCCGTACGACCCGCTGTTGCTCCTGGAGATGATCGGGATCATGTTCCTCGGCGCCTTCGCGCTGACCGGCTTCGGCGTGATCATGGCCGCGCGGATCAAGACCATGCAGTCGTTCTTCGCCCTCATGCAGATGGCGATGATGCCGATGATGTTCCTGTCGGGCGCCCTCTATCCGCTGAACGGCCTGCCCACCTGGCTGAGCGTGCTCACCCGGATCAACCCGCTGACGTACGCGGTGGACCCGCTGCGCCAGGTCGTCTTCGCCCACCTGGACGTGTCGGCGGAGCTCGAGAAGACCTTCAACCCCGGCGTCACCTGGAACGGGTGGGTCGTCCCCGTCTGGCTCGAACTCCTCATCATCGTCGCCCTGGGCCCCATCCTGACCGCCGTGGCCATCTGGGAGTTCCGCCGAGGAGACTGACGGCGCGCGACGCACGACGCCGAAGACCAGCGAACCCCGCCGGGCCGGGTGGCCAGGCGGGGCTCGTGTGCGTGCTGGGCTGGGGTCAGACCGCGAAGTCGAGCAGCGGCTGGGCGTTGCTGGGGTGCCGCAGCTTGGAGAGCGACTCCTTCTCCAGCTGGCGGATGCGCTCGCGCGTCAGCCCGAGGGCCTTGCCGATCTCGTCGAGCGTCCGCGGCGTCCCGTCGAACAGCCCGAACCGCATCGCCATGATCTTGGCCTCGCGCGGGCTGAGGATGTCGAGGGTGCGGCGCAGCTGCTCGGCCATGAGCTGGCGGTCGACCAGCTCGGCGGCCTCGGGGCTGTCGGTGTCCTCGATGAGGTCGCCGATGCGGGTCTCGCCGTCCTCGCCGATGGTGGAGTCGAGGCTGATCGGCTGCCGGCTGGTGCGCAGCAGCTCACGTACCTGCTCGGGGCTCTTGTCGAGCTCCACCGCCAGCTCCTCCGGGGTGGGCTCGCGGCCCAGCCGCTGGTGCATGTCCCGCTCGATCCGGCTCAGCTTGCTCAGCATCTCCAGGACGTGGACGGGAAGGCGGATCGTGCGGGCGGAGTCGGCGAAGCCTCGCTGGATCGCCTGGCGGATCCACCACATGGCGTAGGTGGAGAACTTGTAGCCCTTGGAGTAGTCGAACTTCTCGACCGCGCGGATCAGGCCCAGGTTGCCCTCCTGGACGACGTCCAGCAGGGACAGCCCGCGGTCGGAGTACTTCTTGGCGACCGACACCACCAGGCGCAGGTTGGCCTCAAGCATGTGGGACTTGGCGCGGCGGCCGTCGGCGGCGACCCACTCCAGGTCAAGGCGGCGCTGGGGGCTGAGCTTCTGCGTCTCGAGCAGGTGCTCGGCGTAAAGCCCGGCCTCGATGCGCTTGGCCAGGTCGACCTCCTGCTCGGCGGTGAGCAGCTGGCGCCGCCCGATCGCCTTGAGGTAGGTGTGCACCGAGTCGCCCATGGTGGTCGACTGGTCGTCCAGGTCGGCGAGCGGCGCGCCCTCGACCTCGGTCACCTCGAAGGTTCCGTCGTCGGCGTCGTCGAGCTCCGCGGCGGCGGGCTCACGGTCGTCGACGGCCTGCACGGCGGCCTGGGTGGCGGACTTGCCGGCGGCCTTCTTGGCGGTGACCCGCTTCGCGGCGGGGGCCTTGGTGACCTTTGTCACGTCCGCCTCGTCCGCGGCTTCGCCGGGGCCGGCCGCCTTGCCGGGCTTGCGGGTCTTGGCCCTGGTGGTCTTGGCCGGGGGCTTGCCGGCGGACTCGGATTCGCTGGCCAGGCCGATGCCGGCGTCGGAGAGCTCGCGCAGGATGGAACGTCCCTGCGAGGGGCTGATACCGGCGGCTTCGAAGGCCTTGCGTACCTCGTCGAGCGAGAGGCGCCCTTGAGCACGGCCACGCTCGAGGAGGTCGGCGAGCGCCGGGCTCGTCAACTCCGTGAGCGGGGTCTCTACAGCGGTTCGCGGCATGGGGGCACCCCTCTCCCTTCACTGTGTGGGTGCGACGCGGAGGCGTAAATCGCTAGTGATGCGCGCACTTATCGGAACGCTGCACGGAGGGCTTCTGTTCCCGGCCACAGCGCCCGAAACCCCCGGGCGGGCCCCAGGAGCGGCCCGGAGCCCCTTGTGGAGCGCCGGATTCACATTCTTGAAGACTTTACGGGTTTATTGCGATCCAGGGCGCCGGAGGGCCTCCAGGTCCGGCTTGCCGGAGGGCAGGAGCGGGATCTCCCCGACCAGTTCCAGCTCGCGCGGCGCGGCGTACGCGGGCATGGTCTCGCGGATCCAGCCGCGCAGCCCCGCCAGATCGGGCGCCTCGCCCGCCGGCACGACCACGGCGGTCACCCGGTGGCCCCACTCGGGGTCGGAGCGGCCCACGACCACCACGTCCGCCACCTTGGGATGGCGGGACAGGGCCGCGGCGACCTCACCGGCGACGACCTTCTCCCCGCCCGTGACGATCACGTCGTCGGCCCGGCCGCGGACGCGCAGCCGCCCGTCCTCGATCACGCCGAGGTCCTGGGTCACGAACCAGTCGCCGTCCCGCGCGGCCGAGGTGAGCTGCGGCCGCAGCCGGTATCCGCTGAACAGGACGGGCCCGGCGAGCCGGATGCGCCCGTCCGCTCCGATGCCGGTCCGGACGCCGTCCAGCGGCACGCCGTCGTACACGCAGCCACCGGAGGTCTCGCTCATGCCGTATGTGGTGAAAACCCGCGCGCCGCGTCCCCTGGCGGCGTCGAGCAGGTCCGGGGGAGCGGCGGCGCCGCCCAGCAGGATGGAACGGAACTTCGACAGGTCGGTGCCCTCGTCCAGGAGACGGCGGAGCTGCGTGGGGACGACCGAGAGATGCGCCACATCGGCACTGGCCACCGCCATCGCGTCGAAGCGCGGCTGGATCACCGGCTCGGTCCCGGCGACGAGCGACCGGACCAGGACCTGGACACCGGCGATATGGCTGGTCGGCAGGCAGCACAGCCAGCGATCATCGGGCCCGGCCCCGATCCGGTCGAACGTCGTGGCCGCTGAGGCGAGCAACGCGCTCGCCGGCAGCTCGACGATCTTGGGGATGCCGGTGGAGCCGGAGGTCGCGATCAGCACGGCGGTCTCCGGCGCCACGGGGATGCCGGTGATCGGCATGCCGGCGCTGCCCGCCCGATGGGGGTGGATGCCGTCCTCGGTCTCGATCGCGTGCGGGGCCAGCGCGTTCACCAGGTCCCGGAGCGCCGGCCCGGGGAGGTCTGGGGAGATCGGGCAGATCGCCGGGCCGGTGCCGTCCAGCGCCGCGGCGAGCGCCGCGTACAGGCGCGGTCCCGGCGGCAGAACGACGGCGTGCAGACGGCGATCCATAATGCGATCAGCCTAAACGACCCCGCTGAACACGTTCGATTCGGCGTGCCGTTGAATGGAGGCGCCAGCGAGCGACATGGAAGAGGGGCACATGGTCTCGGAGCTGTTCGACAGCGGCGCCTGGAAGGAAGTCGAGGGCTTCGACTTCACCGACATCACCTATCACCGGGCGGTCGATCACGGCACCGTCCGCATCGCGTTCAACCGGCCCGAGGTGCGCAACGCCTTCCGGCCGCACACGGTCGACGAGCTCTACCGGGCCATGGACCACGCGCGGATGTCCAGCGATGTCGGCTGCGTCCTGCTCACCGGCAACGGGCCGTCACCCAGGGACGGTGGCTGGGCCTTCTGCTCCGGCGGCGACCAGCGGATCCGGGGCAAGGACGGCTACAAGTACGCCGAGGGGGAGACCGCCGACAGCATCGACCCGGCCCGGGCGGGGCGGCTCCACATCCTGGAGGTGCAGCGGCTGATCCGGACCATGGGCAAGGTCGTCATCTGCGTCGTGCCCGGCTGGGCCGCAGGCGGGGGCCACAGCCTCCACGTCGTCTGCGACCTGACGCTCGCCAGCCGGGAGCACGCCCGCTTCAAGCAGACCGACGCCGATGTGGCCAGCTTCGACGGCGGGTTCGGATCGGCTTATCTGGCCCGGCAGGTGGGGCAGAAGTTCGCCAGGGAGATCTTCTTCCTGGGTGACACTTATGACGCCGAGGCAGCACACCGCATGGGCATGGTCAACGCGGTCGTGCCGCACGCGGAGCTGGAGCGGACCGCGCTGGAGTGGGGCGCCAAGATCAACGGCAAGAGCCCGACGGCGCAGCGCATGCTCAAGTTCGCCTTCAACCTCGTGGACGACGGCCTGGTCGGGCAGCAGGTGTTCGCGGGCGAGGCGACCCGGCTTGCGTACGGGACCGATGAGGCCGCCGAGGGACGTGATTCCTTCCTTGAGAAGCGTGACCCCGATTGGTCGCGTTTCCCGTGGTACTACTAAAAACCTCAGGGTGAACGGCAGGGGGTCAAACGGGTGAGGGTCTACTCCATCCCGATGCGGACGCGGTTCCGCGGCATCACGCAACGGGAGGGCGTGCTGATCCACGGCCCCGCCGGCTGGGGCGAGTTCTCCCCCTTCGCCGAATACGGCCCCGCCGAGTGCGCACGCTGGCTGGCCGCGGCGCGTGAAGCCGCCTACGACGGCTGGCCCGCGCCGCTGCGCGAGACCGTTCCGGTCAATGTGACGATCCCCGCGGTCGGCCCCGAGACGGCCGCCGAGATGACGCGGGCCTCGGGCTGCCGCACCGCCAAGGTGAAGGTCGCCGAACGCGGTCAAGGCGAGGCCGACGACGTGGCCCGGGTGGAGGCCGTCCGCGACGCGATCGGCCCCGACGGCAGGATCCGCGTGGACGTCAACGGGGCGTGGGACGTCGACCGGGCCGTGCGGATGATCCGGACGCTGGACCGGTTCGGGCTGGAGTACGTCGAGCAGCCCTGCGCGACGCTGGATGAGCTGGCGCAGGTGAGGCGGCTGGTGGACGTGCCGGTCGCCGCGGACGAGTCCATCCGGCGCGCCGACGACCCGTTCAAGGTGCGGGCGGCCGAGGCCGCCGACGTCGCCGTGCTCAAGGTGCAGCCGCTCGGCGGTGTCCGCGCCGCCCTGAAGATCGCCGAAGCGTGCGGCCTGCCGGTGGTGGTGTCGAGCGCGGTGGAGACCTCGATCGGGCTCGCGGCGGGCCTGGCGCTGGCCGCCGCGCTGCCGGAGCTCCCGTACGCGTGCGGGCTGGCCACACTCTCGCTGCTGCAGGGCGATGTCGTCGGTGACCCGCTGGTCGCCGAGGACGGCGCGATCCCGGTACGCCGCCCGGACGTGGTCGAGGACGCCCTGCGCCGGTTCGAGCCCGCCGACGATGAGCTGCAGGCGGGCTGGCGGCGCCGGGTCGCCGACGCCCAGGCCCTGATGGACGCACCACCGGTGATCGGAGTCGCGCGATGAATCCGGCCACCGCACTGGCGACCGTGCTGGTCGACGAACTGCTGCGCTGCGGGATGACCGAGGCGGTGCTGGCGCCCGGGTCCCGGTCGGCGCCGCTGGCGCTGGCGTTGCACGAGGCGTCCGGGGCCGGCCGGGTCCGGCTGCACGTGCGCATCGACGAACGGTCCGCCTCGTTCCTGGCACTCGGCATGGCCAAGCGGTCGGGCCGGCCGGTCGCGCTCGTCTGCACCTCGGGCACGGCCGCTGCCAACTTCCACCCCGCCGTCATCGAGGCGCACGAGTCCCATGTGCCGCTGATCGTGCTGACCGCCGACCGGCCGCCCGAGCTGCGCGACACCGGCGCCAATCAGACCATCGACCAGGTCAAGATCTACGGCACCGCCGCGCGGTGGAGCTGCGAGATCGGTGTGCCGGAGAACCGGCCCGGCATGGTCGCCTACTGGCGTTCCCTGATCAGCCGGGCGTGGGGCCTGGCGCTCGCGCCCGACCCGGGCCCGGTGCACCTGAACGCGGCGTTCCGCGAGCCGCTGATCCCCGACGGCGACGCCACCTGGTGCGAGCCCCTGGACGGCGACGCGACGGGGGCCTGGACCAAGGTGCGGGCGGCCACGCCGGGGTCGGTGCTGCACGTGCCGCCGACCCGCCGCGGGGTCCTGGTCGTCGGTGACGGCGCCACCAACGTCAAGCGCTACGTCGCCGCCGCGTCGATGGCGGGCTGGCCCGTGCTGGCCGAGCCGAACGGCAACGCCCGCTACGGCGACCACGCGCTCTCCTCCCACCACTTCCTGCTCGGCGTGCCGGAGTTCGTGGAACGGCACCGGCCCGAGGTCGTCGTGACGCTCGGCAAGCCGGGTCTCTCCCGGCCCCTCCTTTCGTTGCTGCGCCGTGCGGAGGAGCACGTCGTGCTCTCGCCGGACCTGACGCGCTGGCCCGACCCCGTGCGTTCGGCCACCCAGGTCGCCCAGGACGTGGAGATCCCGGTGGTGTCGGGCGACGACGCGTGGCTGAAGTCGTGGCGCAGCGCCGACCTGACCGCCGCCGCGGCGGTGGACTCGGTGCTCGACGCGATCCCCGAGGTCAGCGAGCCGCGGCTGGCCCGCGACCTCGTCGCCGGGCTGCCGGGCGGCTCGTTGTTGTTCACCGCGGCGAGCATGCCGATCCGTGACCTCGATCAGGTGATGCGTCCGCGCCGCGGCATCCGCGTCATGGCCAACCGGGGCGCCAGCGGCATCGACGGGCTGGTCTCCACGGCGATCGGCGCCGCGCTGGTGCACAGCGGCCGCGCCTACGCGCTGCTCGGTGACCTGGCGTTCCTGCACGACCAGAACGGGCTGATCCTCGGACCCGACGACCGCCGCCCGGACCTGGCGATCATCGTGGTCAACAACGAGGGCGGCGGGATCTTCTCGCTGCTGCCGCAGGCGGCGCTGCGCGACCCGTTCGAGCGGGTCTTCGGCACGCCGCACCGGGTCGACCTGGAGCACATCGCCGCCGCGCACGGCATCCCGTACCGGCGCCTGGAGGCCGCGGCGGACCTGCCCAAGGCGATCGCGGGGGAGGGGCTGCGCATCGTCGAGGCCCGCACCGACCGCGACGCCAACGCTGTGCTCCACGCGGAGATGCGCAAGGCCGCCCACGAGGCCGTCCGCGCCTTGATGGCCCGCTGAGCACACGAATACCGTCTTCGCCACGAGTGCCATCGGAGCATGCCATCGGACACTATTTGAGCTCTCAAATTACAATGTAAAGGCGCCGGGTTTGGTGTATCTCCCCGAGTTGAGGAACTGCACGTTCCTCAACGACCTCTAGCTTTGGCAGAGAGGAAGGGAGAGAGCCGCATGATGCACTTCGAGAACGAGGCTCAGTGGGAATCCTGGCTGGCCGAGCACCACGCAGACGATGGCGGAGTGTGGCTGAAGATCGCCAAGAAGGGCGGGCGTGCCACCTCCCTCACGATCACCCAGGCGCTGGACGTCGCGCTGTGCTACGGCTGGATCGACAGCCAGCGCAAGGCCCATGACGAGGACTTCTACCTGCAGCGGTATTCACCCCGCCGCAAGGGCAGCCCGTGGTCGCGGGTGAACGTCGAGAAGGTCGAGGCGCTGATCGCCGCCGGGCGCATGCGGCCGCCGGGCCTGGCGGAGGTCGCCGCCGCCCAGGCGGACGGCCGGTGGGAGTCGGCCTATGTCGCCCAGCGCAACGCCACAGTGCCGCCCGACCTGGCCGCGGCGCTGGAGGCCGACCCGCAGGCCGCCGCCCGTTTCGAGGCACTCGACAAGACCGGCCGCTACCAGCTGATCCTTCCGCTCCTGAAGGCCAGGACCCCGGCGGGCCGCGCCGCCCGCCTGGAGAAGGCCGTGTCGGCCCTGCTCAGCGGCTGAGCGGGACGTGGCCGGTGTCGTAGCCGAAGTAGCGCGGCCCGGCCAGTTCCAGACCGCCGGGCGTCAGCCAGCGGGGGTCGCAGGGCACGCCGAGGACGGTGACGCGCAGGCCGTAGCGCAGGCCCTCGGTGGTGACCGGCTCGCCGCTGTCGGTGTCGAGCACGCAGATCAGGTCGGGCGTGGTCGCCACGATCTCACCGTCCCGCCGGGCGAGCAGGTGCTCGTTCTGGAAGCTGAGCTCCAGCCACCGGCCGTCGTCGCCGCCGAGGCCGTCGATGCGGGCCTGCCCGCGGGCGAAGCCGCCGGAGGTCCGGCGCTGGACGTCCGCGACCTTGCCGGTGAGGAGCCGGATCCCGCCGAGGAGATCGCTGGCTGCGGCGACCGGATCGGCGTGCGCGGCTCGGGCCTCGCGGACCGTGCGGCCGAGGTCTTCGGCGAGGGTGAGGGTGGCGGGGACGAGGCCGTCGGCCAGCTGGTCGCCGCGCATGACCGTGTCGGCGCAGGAGACCGAGCAGCCCATCTCGACGCACGCCGTGCGGGCGAGCCGTTCGGACCACAGGTTGGAGACCGTCTCCAGGACCAGGGTGTTGCCCTTGTCGTCGGCGACGGCCATCGGGGTGACGGTGACGCCGATGAGGCCGGGCAGCACCATCTGGGCCTCGGGGAAGGCGCGGCCCATGGCGTCGCCGTCGACCACGGGGAGCCGGGTCTGGGCGGCGGCGATGAACGGCGTCATGGAGTTGAGCCCGCCGACCTCGATGGGCACGAGGTGGGTGGCCTTGCGGCCGAGGAACCTCTCCAGGGCGCGGAGGGCGGTGACCTCCTCGGTGCCGGCGGGGATCTTCTCCAGCGACACGGTGGGGGCGCCCATGCCGGAGATGGCGACGACGGTGGCGTCGGCGGGCACCTCGTCGATGTCCACGACCGTCACCGGGCCGTGCTTGCGGATGGCGTGCTGGGCCAGCAGCTTGCCGACGTAGGGGTCGCCTCCGCCGCCGGTGCCCAGGATCCCGGCGCCGCGCGCCATGTCGTCCAGGTGCTCGGGGCGGATCTCACGCATGGGCGGTCTCCAGTCGCTGCAGGTCCAGGTCGCCGACCGCGTTGACCCGGATACGGGTGGCGCCGCCGGGCAGGTAGGCGAGGGGGACCTCTTCGATGTCGGTGATGGTGACGGTTCCGGGGCGGGCGCCGGCCTCCTCGGCGGCGTGTACGGCCTCGGCCTTGGCGGCGTCCAGGACGGCGTCCCGGCGGCCGGCGGGCACCTGGAAGACCCGGTCGACCTCGCCGCCGACCTGGGCGATGGCGGCGCCGATGGCGTTGGCGACGGCGAAGTGGCCGGGGCGCCGTACGTCGGAGAAGCCGGGCAGTTCGGTGCCGACCAGGATGCTGCCGCCGCCGACCGCGACGACGGGGATCGGCTCGGCGGAGGTGCGCATGCGGTCCACGGTCTCGGCGAGGCGTGCGGCGATGTGCCCGAGCCCGGCCTGGACGGCACCGGGGTCGAGGTGCGCGACGCGGGCGGCGTCGCCGATGTCGGCGCGGCCCGCCGCGACGGCGAGGTCGGTCGCGGTGAGCGTGTCACCGCCGAAGACGAGCGCCTCTTCGGTGAGCCGGTAGCCGACGCTGCGCGGGCCGATCGAGGGCGTGTCCAGGTCGGCGAGCGAGCCGCCGCCGATGCCGAGGGACAGCACGTCGGGGATGCGGAAGTTGGTGCGGACGCCGGCGAGCTCGGCCTCGCCGGCGGCCTGGCGCGGGAAGCCGCCGGTGAGGATGCCGACGTCGGCGGTGGTCCCGCCGACGTCGATGACGGCGCAGTCGGTGAGGCCGGACAGGTAAGCGGCGCCGCGCATGGAATTGGTGGGGCCGGAGGCGAACGTTGCGACGGGATGGCGGCGGGCGTGCTCGACGTCCATCAGCGTGCCGTCGTTCTGGGACAGGAACAGCGGCGCGGTGATCCCGGCGGCGGTGAGGGCGCCGCCGAACGCCTCGACGATGGTGACGGCGAGGTCGCGCAGCGCGGCGTTGACGATGGTGGCGTTCTCGCGGGGGAGGAGGCCGACGCGCCCGATCTCGTGGGACAGCGACAGGTGCACCGCGTCGCCGAGCTCGGCCGCGAGCACCTCCGCGGCACGGAGCTCGGCGTCGGCGCTGACCGGTGAGAAGACCGAGGAGATGGCGACCGAGCGGATGCCGCGCGCGGCGATCCCGGCGGCGGCCTTGCGCAGTTCCCCCTCGTCGAGCTGGGAGATCTCACGGCCGTCGTACTCGTGGCCGCCGTGGCAGAGGAACGAGGGGGCATCACCATGGGCATTGCCGAGGGCGGCGCGGAGCCGGGCGGGCCAGTCGGACATCGGCGGCAGCGCCGCGGTGGCGGGCAGGCCGAGCCGTACGGCCGCGGTCGGTGCGAGCCGTTCGCCCTCCACCAGGGCGTTCACGAAGTGCGTGGTGCCGATCATGACCGCGGTGATGGTGCCGGGTGCGGCGCCCGACCCGTCCAGGACCGCGTTGACGGCCGTGATCACGCCGCCGGTGACATCCGGGGTGGTGGGGGACTTGACCGTGGCGAGCACGGTGTCCCCGTCCAGCAGGACCGCGTCGGTGTTGGTGCCGCCGACGTCGATGCCGATGCGCATTCCGCTCCTTTGCTGTGTGGGATTTACGGGGTGTGGGATTTGCTGTGCCTGGTGATCTACGAGTGGGTGGTGGCCGCGGTGCCGCCGCGTGCGGCGGCCTCCAGGGCTGCGGCCGGCTGGTCGGGCTGCTCGACGGGGAGCTCGCGGGTGCCGCGGACCAGGCCGAGGCGGGCGGCGAGGACGTAGCCGACGCCGGCGAGGAGCAGCGAGTTGAGCGCGGGGATGCCCCACCAGTGGTGGTGCTCGCTGAACCAGCCGACGGTCGCGGCGGCGGTCCAGAGCACGAGGGTGGCGGGGACCCAGCCGGGTTCGGTCTCGGGCAGCCTGCCGAGCTCGCGGGAGGCGTCCAGGGCGGGCCGCCAGCGGCGGGCGACGAAGTACTCGGCGACCATGATCCCGGCGATCGGCGGGGTGAGGACGCCGAGCAGGGTGAGGAAGTCGGCGAACCGGTCGAGGATCCCGGCGGCGGCCGCGATGCTGCCGAGCACGCCGATGCCGACCGTGACCGCGACGCGGTTGAGCCGCACGCCGACCAGCGACTCGACGGCGTTGATCAGGCCCAGCGCGGCCGAGTAGAGGTTCCAGTTGTTGATCTTCGTGGTGGCGGAGATGAGGATGATGACGCCGGCGACGCCGGAGGACGCGGTGATGATGGCGATGACGTCGGAGGTCTTGACGGCGTACGCCAGCAGCACGCCCGCCAGGCCGAGGACGTACTCGCCGAGGGAGATGCCGACGAGGGTCTGCTTGACCACGTCGCCGGTGGTGCGGTTGAAGCGGGTCATGTCGGGGGTGGTGACGGCGCCGACGATGTAGGACCCGGCGACGATGGTCGCGCCGGTCGCGATGGACATCGGCTCGCCGAACGGCGGTGAGGCGACGAGGTCGCCGAGGCTGTGCTTGGAGATCTCCACGTACATCGCCCAGCCGGCCAGGCCGAGGAAGGCCGGGACGGTGACGAACGCGGTCCAGCCCATGACGCGGAAGCCTCTGAGCACCAGCACCGTCACGCCCAGCCCGGCGATGATCGACCAGACCCACAGCGGCGGGCCGCCCACCAGCGAGTGCAGGCCCGTGGCGAACACGGCGGTCTGTACGCCGAACCAGCCGAACAGCGAGACCGCGATGACCACCCCGATCAGCGTCGACCCGTACCGGCCGAACCCGGTCCAGCGGGCCAGCACCGAGGTGGACAGGCCCTCGCGCATCCCGGCGATGCCGACGAAGATGCAGACGACCTCCAGGATCACCGAGCCGAGGGTGAACGCCCAGAAGGCGCCCCAGAACGACAGGCCCGCGCCCAGGGTGGCGCCGAGGAGGAACTGGGTGAGGTCCGACAGCTGGCCGAACCGCTGGACCGCGACGTTGAACCAGGAGTAGCGGGCCGACTGCGGGACCCGTTCGAGCGGGTAGTCCTCGTCGGTGTGGGAGGAGGCCTTGGCCGGTATTGGGGGCGATGGCTGGTCGATGGGTGAGCCGGTCTTTGACATGGGTTGGCCTTTCGGGCTGGGCCGGGGTTACAGGGGGTTACAGGGGGTGGGCGGGGCCAGAGGCGCGGGCGTGCAGCCGCAGAGTGACGCTGGGCAGGTAGGGGAGCGGGGTCTGTGTCACTTCCGACACCTGGACGCGGCGAGGGTCGGCTCCGGCCCGTACGGCGCTGGCGCGGGCTTCTTCCCGTACGTCGTCGAGGACGGCTTGCAGGCCGGTGCGCGGGTCGAGGCGGACGACGCGTTCGGCCTGGCCGCCGACGGGGCTGGAGGCGGCGCCGATGGCTCCCGCGACGGCGCCGTGGTCGGGGTGGCGGACCTCGGCGACACCGGGCAGCGTCGCGGGGACCTCGGTGGCGCCTCCGCCGACGACGACCAGGGGGAGCCGTCCGGCGGCGGGCTGCATGCGGTCGACGGCCTCGGCGAGCTCGTGGTGGGCGCGCGGGCCGCCGCGGGGCACCCGGATGACGTCGGGCATCCAGAAGCCGACGGGGACGCCGGTGATCTCGGCGTCGAGCGCCTGCTGCGGGAAGCCGGCGGTGAGGGCGGCGACGCGGACGCGGTGCTCGCCGACGTCGGCGACGACGGCGTCGGCCAGCCCGGTGAGGGTGGCGGCGCCGCGCAGCGTGCCGGCCAGGCCGCCGCCGAGGCCGAGGCCGGGGTGCCGGCGCAGGTGGCCCAGGCCCATCAGGGTGCCGTCGCCGCGGGTGACCAGGACGGTCGCGGCGCCGCCGATGGCCGCCTGCAGGCCGTCGGCGAGATCGGCGGTGACGCGGTGCAGCGCGGCGTCCAGGACGGTGGTGTTCTCGCGTTCCAGCAGGCCGAGCGGGCCCAGCTCGCCGGACAGCGAGATGTGCATGGCGTCGCCGAGTTCGCGGCGGATGATGTCGGCGGCCTGGCGTTCCTGCGCGCCGTCCACGGGCGAGAAGACCCCGGCGATGGCGATCGCGTCGGCGCGCCCGGCGAGTGCGGCGGCGAACGCGGCGACGGCGCCGGTGTCGAGCGGGGTCCATTCGGCGGCGTCGAAGCCGCCGCCGCCCTCGACGATGGCGGTGCCGGCGCAGACGGCGTCGCTAAGGTCGGCGGGCCAGCCGAAGAGGGGCCGCACGGCCTGGGCGGCGGGCCCGCCGATGCGGAGCACGCCGACCTTGGCGAGGCCCCGTCGTTCGACGAGGGCCTGCGCGGGGCCGCGGAGGCCGACGGCGACCTGGGTGCGGGGGTGCTGGGGGAGCGCGGCCAGGGCATCGCGGACGGATGCCACGGGATCGCCTGGAACGGACGGCACCTTGGCCGTTGCCCAGGGCACCGCGTCGTCGGTGAGGACGGCGGCGTCGGTGTGGGTGGGGCCGACCTCGATTCCGGTGATCACGTGGCCACCTCCGGTGTGGTGGCTGTGTCTGTGATGGCTGCGTCCAGGCCGAAGGCGGCCGGTCCGGCGAGTCGGCGGCCCTCTGGGGTGTTCCAGACCGGCGCGCAGGGGAGGGCGAGCACGCTGACCCGGAGCCCGTAGCGCAGCTGTTCCACGTCGATGGCGGCGGCGGTACGGGTGTCGAGGACGGCGATGATGTCGGGGACCAGGGTGAGTGCGCGGCCGTCCTCGTAGGCGGCGAGGTACTCGCTCTGTGCCTCCAGCCGTAGCAGCCGCCCGGTGTCGGGGCCCAGCCCCTCGACGATGGCGGCGGTGGCGCCGGTCCCGGTCCGGTCGACAGCCGAGATCTTGCCGGTGATCAGGCGGCCGAGGCCGCCGCCCGGCTCATGGGGGACTCCGCCGGCCAGCGCCGCTCCGATGGCCAGGGCGCGCGACACCGAGCCGGTGACGGCGGCGGTGCGGACCTGGCCGGCGCGCAGCACGTACTCGGAGGTGGCGGCCTGGCCGCCGAAGGCCTCGAGCACTCCTCTGGCCAGCCGTTCCAGCCACCGGCCGTCGACATGGTCGAGGACGACCGTGCGGCCGCGTTCGTCGGTGAGGACGCAGGGCGTGGGCGCGATGCCGGCCAGTTCCATGGCGTTCTGGTCCATGCGGGGGAAGGCCCGGCCCATGGCGTCGGCGTCCACGAGCGGCAGGCCGAGGCCGGCTGCCCATGCCACGGCGTGGCAGCCGTTGGAGCCGCCGATCTCGCTGGACATCAGCGCCGCTACGGGCGCGCCGTGCAGCCGTTCGACGGTGTCGCGCAGGACCTCGGCCTCGGTGCCGCCGCCGATGCGTTCGCCCGCGACCGCCGGGGAGCCGATGATCCCGCACGGCATGACCAGCGCTCCGGCGTCGAGGTCCTCGTGCTGCACGACGTGGACGGGTCCGTGATCTTCGACGGCCTGGAGCGCGGTCGCCAGGGCGACGCCGACGCCTCCGCCGCCGCCGGAACCCAGCACCGCGCAGCCGCGAGCGAACGTGGGGAGTGTGGTGCCGTCCAGGAGAGGCATGGCGTCAGCGTAGGACGGGGCATGCCATGATCTCGTGTGCTGGCCGCCTCTAATTTGCCTGGTCAGTGTGCTTTTAGCACACTTCTACGGGATAGCCTGCTGGCGTGGACACCGTCATCGCCGATCTGCTCGCCGCGCCGGGACGTCCTGGATCGCTTGATCTGCTGGCGGGTCCGGCGGCCGGCCGGCCGGTGTTGGGTGTGCGGCTGGTGGAGGATCTGCGGGTGCTGTCCGAGGTGCCGCCGGGCTCGCTCGCCGTGCTGACCGGCCCCGCCTCGTCCCGGGCCACCGCGTACCTCCTGGATGTGGCGATGCGCGACGTCGTGGCCGCGGGCGGTGCGGGGCTCGTACTGACAGGCGGTGCGGCCCCGCCTGTCGCCCGGACGGTGCAGGGCATCGCCGAACGGGGGCGTGTCGCGCTGCTGCACAGCGACGGCGTGGACCTCGGCGGCCTTGTGATCCTGCTCGCCCGGGTGGTCGAGGGCGGCGCGGCGGAGGCGTTCGCACGGCTGACCGCTGCTTTGGACGGGATCGTGCGCTCTGGCGGTGATGCCGAACGCATGGTGGCGGCGTTGAACGAGGCGCTGGGAGTTCCGATCGAGCTCCGCGCGCCGGGGCCGGGAGAACGCGGCGAGGTGGCTCGGGGGCGCGAGGGGGAGGTGACGCTCGCGGCGCCCGAGCTCGGCGGGCACCTCGGCCAGGCCGTGGCGGTGTCCTTGCGGATGGCAGCGGAGGCGATCGCCCGTGCCGCCGGGGGAGCGGCGGAGGACACCCCCATCCGGTCACGGATGTTGCTGCTGTCGGAGCTGCTGGTGTCTCCCGAGGGCCAGGCGTTGCGGTTGCTGGGGAGGGCCCGCGGGATCGGGCTCCCTGTGGACGGCTGGCACATCGCGTTGCGCGTGGAGCCTGTGGAGCTGCAGGGACCAGAACGGTACGACCTGCTGGACGCGGCTGGCCGGGTGGCGTTGCAGAGCCTGCGCTCGGCCGGTGGCGCGCAGTGGAATCCGGCGCGCGCGGATGACGCCCTGCTGCTCATCCGGACGCAGACCGGCGACCCCGGGCGGGACGGCCTGCGTTCGGCCGTCGGGGACGCCGAGCGGCTGCTGGGGGAGCTGCGCGGCCGGTTTCCCGCTGCGGGGTTGCGCTGTGGCGTCGGCGGAGCCCACCGCGGACCGCTGGGGCTGCGCGGCTCGGCTCGGGAGGCCCGGACCGCGCTGGCCCGGGGCGGCGGACGTGATCGCCCGGTCACGGCGCACGACCTGGCGGGCCTGGACCGCATGCTGGGGGAGTGGTACGCCTCGGACACCGCGTGGGCCTCGGCACGGGAGCTGCTCGCGCCGATCGAGGCGCTGGGGGCCGAGCGGGCCGAGCCGCTGCTGCGCACCCTCCAGGCCTATCTTGACCACCAGGGGTCGCCGGCGCGGGCGGCGGAGGAGCTGCATCTGCACCGCAACGCCGTCACCCAGCGCATACGGAAGGCGGGCAGGCTGCTCGGCGTGGATCTGGCGGACCCGGAGCAGCGGCTGGCGCTCCAGCTGGCCTGCCGCGCACTCCGGATCTAAAGTGTTCCAGTTGTAAACTTACAACGTAAAGGTGTGGGGTTTGATCAAACCCCACACCTTAAACAGCCTCAATCCAGCAAGCGAGCTCGAAGCGCAGCGGTGTCCTCGGCCGTCCATCCGTGGGCGGTGAGCCATCCCAGCGAGCCGCCGAACTTCTCGTCCACGCGGGCCAGGAACTTCTCCATGATGAAGGCGTGCGGGTTATGGCTGTCGGCCGGCCGGGAGTCGAGGTCCTCGGCGTAGGTGGTGCTGGCGCGGAGCCGGGCCAGGATCGCGTCGATGCGTTCGCCGGTCTGGGCGTAGTCGGCCACGATGGCCTCACGGGTCACCCCGGCGACCTCCAGGGCGAACGCGCAGACCACGCCCGTGCGGTCTTTGCCTGCGGCGCAGTGGACCAGGGCGGAACCGGCGGGCCTGGTCATCACGCGCAGCGCCGCCACGATCGAGTCGGGCCGGTCGTCCAGGTAGCCGAGGTAGTGGCTGATCGGGCGGTCCTGTGCCGGTGAGTTGTCCGGGCGGGTCTGCCATGGGAGCACCTTGTCGATGTCCACGACGTCGGTGTCAGCGGCGACATCGGTGTGGCGGCCGCCCTCGGCGAACAGCGACAGATTGTGGACGGTGACCGAGGGTGTGCGGGTCAGCGGGCCGGGACCTTCGAGGTTCACCTCGGCGTCGCTGCGCAAGTCGATGACGTCCTTGAGCGCGTAATGGTCTATGAGGATCCTGACGTCGGATACCGTCAGGTCCTGCAGGTTGTCCGACCGCAGCACCCGCCCTCGCCGAGTCGTACCGCCATCCGCGGTGGGAAGTCCGCCCAGATCTCTGACATTGACCGCACCGTCCAGATCGATCCAGCGAGAGCGCGCATTCATGACCTATGACCCTATATGGCCGGTCTGTCATGTCTTGGCGGGGGAGCCAGCACCACCCCGGAACCGGGTGGCAGATCCCCTGCGAACGTGGTGCTGGAGCCCATGTGATCGTTCTGCGGGGTGGCCAGACTGAAGACCGGATCAAGCCCGTCACGTGCGGTTTCCGATCGGCACCAAGACCTGCGAGCCAGTCAGGAGATGGCTCCGCAGCGTGGCGACCGCTTGATCATCGTATCCGTAGCCTGCGAGTCGAACGAACTCATCCCCGAACGAATGGAGAGCCCATGACCGCCACCGTCGAAGCCCCGGCATCCCGCCGGAGCGCCGGCAGCGATTTCGCGCCGCTGTCACGAGAGGTCCGTGACAGCGGGCTGCTGGAGAGGCGGCGCGGCTACTACGCCTGGGCCATCGGAGTGAACGTGGCGGCCACGGCGGCGATCTGGGCGGCGGTGGCGTGGGCGGGCGCCACGTGGTGGGCGGTGCTGCTCGCCGTGCCGCTGGCGCTGGCGTCGGCTCGGACGGGGTTCCTGGGCCACGACGCGGGGCACCGGCAGATCGCGGGCTCGCATCGGGCGAACCGTGTCCTGGGCCTGATCCTGGGCGATCTGATGCTCGGGATGGGGTACGGGTGGTGGAACGACAAGCACAACCGGCACCACGCGAACCCGAACCATGTCGATAAGGACCCCGACGTCGGCGAGGGGCCGCTGGCGTGGACGCGGGAGCAGGCGGACGGGCGGCGGGGCGTGCTGGGGTTCCTGGCCCGCCACCAGGCGCGGTTGTTCTTCCCGCTGCTGACGCTGGAGGGGTTCAACCTCAAGGTCAACAGCGTTCTGTACCTGAAGCGCGCGCCGCGGCGGGAGAGGCTGATCGAGGGGGCGTTGCTGGCGGCGCACCTGGGCGGTTACGTCGGGATGGCCTTCTCGTTCCTGTCGCCGGCGCAGGCGGTGGCGTTCATCCTGCTGCACCAGGCGCTGTTCGGGGTGCACCTGGGCGCCTCGTTCGCGCCCAACCACAAGGGGATGGAGATGCCCGCTGACGGTAAGCGGTGGGATCACCTGCGGCGGCAGGTGCTGACGTCTCGGAACGTGCGTGGTGGCCTGGTGACCGACTACATGCTGGGCGGGTTGAACTACCAGATCGAGCACCACCTGTTCCCGAGCATCCCGCGGCCGAACCTGCGGAAGGTGCAGCCGCTGGTGCGCGAGCACTGCGCCCTGGTGGGCCTGCCGTACGTAGAGACGGGGCTGATCGAGTCGTACCGGGAGGCCCTGGGTTACATGCACGAGGTGGGCGAGCCGTTGCGTTCCTGAGCCCTATCCTTGTTCCACAATGCCTGAGGGACACACGATCCATCGTCTGGCCGCCGAGCATCTGCGGATGTTCGGCGGCCGTGCGTTGCGTGCCGAGAGCCCGCAGGGGCGGTTCGCTGAGGGGGCCCGGCAGCTGGACGGGCGGGTGCTGGACGGGGCGGATGCTCATGGGAAGCATCTGCTGCTGCGGTTTGAGGATGAGCGGCTGCTGCACATCCATCTGGGGTTGTACGGGACGTACACGTTCGGGCCGGTGCCCGCTCCGGAGCCGAAGGGGCTGGTGCGGCTGCGGCTGACGGGGGCGGCCGAGTTCGCCGATCTGCGCGGGCCGGCGGCGTGTGAGCTGCTGGAGCCGGGTGAGGTGAAGGTGCTGCTCGACCGGCTCGGTGCGGATCCGCTGCGTGCGGACGCCGATCCGGAGCGGGCGTGGCGGCGGATCTCGCGGAGCCGGACGAGCATCGCGGCGCTGCTGCTGGATCAGGCGGTGGTGGCGGGGCCGGGGAACGTGTACCGGGCGGAGGTGCTGTTCCGGCAGGGGATCGATCCGAGCCTGCCGGGTCGTGCTCTCACAGCTGAGCAGTGGTGGGAGATCTGGGGTGATCTGGTGTCGTTGATGCGGGTGGGTGTGGCGACGGGCCGGATCGACACGGTGCGTCCTGAGCACACTCCGGAGGCGATGGGCCGTCCGCCGCGGGTGGATGACCATGGTGGCGAGGTGTACGTGTACCGGCGTGCGGGGTTGCCGTGCTTGCTGTGCGGGACCGAGGTGCGCACCGAGCGGCTGGTGGGCCGGAATCTGTTCTGGTGCCCGACGTGTCAAGCGGGGCGTCAGCCGACGAATTCGCTGTCGCCGTAGCGGACGGTGGCTTGTGACCAGTCGCCGCCGATGGCGGTGACGAACCGGCGGGCGATGGCGAGATCGGCGAGTTCGGCGACGAGGATGAGGTGGCCGCGCAGGGTGACCGAGCCGCCGAAGAGCTCGTCGCGGGCGGCGGGGTCGGCGACGAGGCCGTCGTGGAGGCGGCGGACGTCGAGTCCGGGGACCTCGATGCGGACGGCGTCCGTGCGCGGTGATCCCTGGGGGAGGTGTTCGAAGGTGAGGACCGACTCCTGGTGGAACTCCTTGCGGATGAGGCCGGCGATGTGGTGCAGCTCGAGGGTGTCGGTGCGGTCGAGGTCGAAGCGGCGTGATCGTTCGTAGGTGGTCTGCTGGAGGTCGCTGGACCAGAAGACGCCGTCGAGAAGGGTGGAGCGCCGGGTGCGGGCGCCGTGGCCGGCGATGATCCGGCGGGCCTGCCGGTCGAACCGGGTGAGGCGTGTCTTCAGCCGGGGGTCGTCGGGGTCGGTGATGATCGCGGTGTTGTTCGTGGCGAAGATCTCCGCTTGGTGAGGGTGTGAGCCGGTCGTGGCCTGCGCGGGTCCGGCCGCGAGCGTGCTGACGGTGATGAGCCAGGCGAGCAGGACAGCGGCGGTACGGCGGCGGTGCATCGAGTGATCCCCCGAAGGTCGCGCAAGTGGTGTCGGTGCCAGCCTCACAAGCCACCGCGGAGATCAACAACCTCCTGACCCACTCTGGTCAGCGATCGCCGGGACAGGCGGCGGGTTGATGGCGGTTGGTGGCGGGTCAGCCTTCGAGGGCGTACTGCATGGCGCGGAACTTGGTCTGGGCTTCGGCGAGCTCGGCGGCGGGGTCGGAGTCGGCGACGATGCCGCAGCCGGCGAAGAGGCGGGCGCGGGTGCCGTCGAGCTCGGCGCAGCGGAGCGCGATGCCCCATTCGCCGTCGCCGCGGGCGTCGATCCAGCCGACGGGGCCGGCGTAGCGGCCGCGGTCCATCATTTCGAGTTCGCGGATGAGGTCGAGGGCGATGTCGGTGGGCGTGCCGCAGACGGCGGGGGTGGGGTGGAGCGCGGCGACGACGTCCAGGACGGAGCGTTCGCTGCGGAGGCGGCCGTGCACGGGCGAGGCCAGGTGCATGACGTTGGGCAGGGTGAGCAGTTCGGGCTGGTCGGGGACGGTGAGCTCGGCGCACAGCGGCGTGAGGGCGTCGCGGACCATTTCGGCGGCGTAGGCGTGTTCCTCGCGGTCTTTGGCGGAGGCGCTGAGCCGGGTGGCGCGTTCGGCGTCGTCGGCGGGGGTGGTGCCGCGGGCGGTGGTGCCGGCCAGGACCAGGGAGTCGAGGCGTTCGCCGGCGCGGCGGATGAGGAGTTCGGGGGTGGCGCCGACCAGGCCCGCGCAGGAGAAGGTGTAGCAGGCGGGGAAGCGGTCGGCGAGGCGGCGCAGGAGGGTACGGGCGTCGATGGGTTCGGCGGCTTCGGCGTGCAGGTCGCGGGCGAGGACGACTTTGCCGAGGCGGCCGTCGCGGATGCGGTCGACGGCGGCGGCGACGGCTTGTTCCCAGGCGGGGGCGCTGAGGGTGCCGTCGCTCCAGTCGAGGCGGGCCGGGGGCTGGGGCGGGCGGACCAGCGCGAGCGGGTCGGCGTCCTCGCCTATGGTGGTGAGCCAGGCGGCGCCGTCGCGGCGGCCGACGATCCAGCGCGGCACGATGAGGACCGAGTCGGGTGACTTGGGGTCGAAGCCGAAGCTCCCGAAGGCGACGGGCCCGGAGCCGGGGACCTGGACGGGGTCGTCGATGTCAGCGGAGCCGAAGAGGTCGCGCAGCCACTGGTCGGCGACGGCGAAGCGGTCCTCGCCGCCGGGGAGGGTGAGGCGGGCGGCCTCGCCCCAGCCGACGATGCCCTCGCCGTGGCGGACCCAGGCCAGCGCGGTCGGATGCGGAAGCCGCGAGATGAGGTCGCCGGGGTCGGCGACCCGCTCGGTGCGGACGATCAGGCGGTCCGGTGCGGTCACGGCGAGCTTCACGCGAGCCACTCTACGGGAGAATTGAACCCGTTCAAACTGCCGGGGTGGCTGGTCGTGGTGAGGTTTGCGCCACACCTGGCGCGTGAGCGCCCCTACTCGTTCCCCGGCTGAGCCGCGCCGAACATGTGCCGAACATGTGCCGAGCCCGTGCCGCATCGGCCGTGCGGGTAGATGCGGCACGGGCGGGCGAACGTCCAGGTGGGCGCCCTGTGTGATCGTTAGGCGGAGTGGCCGCGGCCCGTTCCGGCCAGTTTCCAGGCGCCGGGCAGCAGCCCGGCGGCCAGCAGGACCTTCAGGGCGTCGCCGATGAGGAACGGGGTGAGACCCAGATCGACCGCCTTGCCGAGGCCGACCCCGAGGGAGGCCATCAGGTACGGGACGCCGGTCGCGTACATGATCGTGGTGCCGAGGAGCATCGTGCCGATGGTGCGCGCGGGGGTGCGGTCGCCGCCGCGTTCGGCGAGGCGGCCCACGACGGCGGCGGCCAGCACGAACCCGATGATGTATCCGAGGGTGTGCAGGCCGGCGCCGGAGGCTCCATCGGTGAACCAGGGCACGCCGGCGATCCCGGCGAGCAGGTAGAGCGTCATGCCGAGCGCGGCGCGGCCCCATCCGAGCGCGGCGCCGGCCAGGAGCACCGCGAACGTCTGGCCGGTGACGGGTACGGGGGTGCCGGGGAGCGGGACGGCGATCTGGGCGGCCAGGCCGACGAAGGCCGCGGAGCCGGCGACGAGCGCGGTGTCGCGGGCCAGGGAGCCGGGCAGCAGGTCACCGAGGACGATGGGGCGCCGCCGGGCCGCTGGGACAGTAGTCACAAAACCCTCCACAAATACTGTGTCAGGGCGAAACCTAGCGAATCGGGACGTGCGGGTGGATCACGCGGGTCACTGTTTCGGCTGGGTGTTTCTTGTCCGCCCCGGTCATGGACGCGCGGAGGCCGTCATGGACGCGTGGAGGCCAGGGGGCGCCGGGCGAGGTAGACGACGTCGGGCTCGCCGCGCGGGACGGGCACGGGCCGCGTCTCCACCTCGGCGAACCGCGCCCGCAGGCGTGCCTCGAAGGCGGGGGCGGCGCCGGCGCTCCACACGGCCAGGACGCCGTGCCCGGTCAGCCGCGAGGTGAGCAGGGCGAGGCCGTCGTCGCCGTACAGCCCGGCGTTGGCGGGCGTGACCGTCCACTCGGGGCCGTTGTCGATGTCCAGGCAGATCGCGTCGTGGCGACCGGAGCTGCCGCGCAGATGATCGAGCAGGTCGGCGTTGACGACGTGGACGCGCGGGTCGTCGAGCGCTTCGGCGGAGAAGGGCCGCAGGTGGGTGGCGTGCCAGCCGATCACGGCGGGTTCGATCTCCACGACGGTGACGGCGGCCACGCCGGGCAGCGCGGCGGCCTCGGCGAGGGAGAACCCGACACCCAGCCCGCCGATCAGCAGCGACACCGGCGGCTGGAGGCCGGCCGTGGCGGCGCGGACGAGCAGCCGTTCGGACTCGCCGTTGCGGGTGTCCATGAGGAAGACGCCGTTACTGATGATCTCGTAGTGGGCGCCGGCGCGTCGCAGTACCAGCTCGCCGCTTCGCCCGTGGGCGCGCTCGATGGTGGCTGGCTCCCCGGTGACGGTCACCCCGGCAGCCTAGCGGCCGTTCGACCTTGGGTCTGGGCGGCGCGGCGGCGCCGGCGCTAGCGTCGTCGGCATGGCCGAGACCCTTCTGCCCGGTCGGCGGATCCTCGTGGTCGGCGCAGGCACCCGCCCCAGTGACGAGCCTGACGCGCCGGCCGGCAACGGCCGTGCGATCGCCGTGACGGCGGCGCGCGAGGGTGCGGCGGTGGTCTGCGCCGACGTCGACGGGGCCGCCGCGGCAGGGACCGCGGAGCTGATCTCCGGCGGCGGGGGCCGCGCGCACGTGCTGACCGGCGACGCCGCCGACCCGGAGGCGTGCGAGCGCATGGTCGCCGGCGCCGCCGAGGTGCTCGGCGGGCTGGACGGCGTGGTGTTCAACGCCGGGATCGGCGTCGGCTACGGCCTGGCCGGGACCGGGACGGCCGACTGGGACCGCGTGCTCGCGGTGAACCTGCGCGGGCCGTTCCTGATCGCCAGGGCGGCGGTGCCGGTGCTGGGGGAGGGCGGCGCGCTGGTGTTCGTGGGGTCGCTGGCCGGGACGAAGCCGGGCAGCGGCTCCCCTTCCTACGACGCGTCCAAGGCGGGGCTGACGGGGCTGGTGCGGCACGTCGCGGCCGAGGGCGCGCCGCAGGGCGTCCGGGCGAACGTGGTCGCGCCCGGCCTGATCGACACCGTGATGGGCCGGATGGCGTCAGCGGGCAACGCCGACCGTGACCGGGTCGCCAGGCTGATCCCGCTGGGGCGGCAGGGAACCGCGTGGGAGGTCGCCGAGGTCGCGGTGTTCCTGCTCTCGCAGCGGGCGAGCTATGTCACCGGCCAGGTCATCGGCGTCGACGGGGGACTGTCCACTCTGCGCTGAATCCTCTTCGGAGGGGATTACGGATTCGCCGTCCGCGGTTACCGTGTAACGATGTAATCATCGGGAGGCGAGATGAGCCCTGAACCGATCCCCGAGCCCCGCGATGCCGAGCCCCGCGATCCCGAGATCCGCGATCCCGAACCCAGCGCCCAGCCGCTCGACGCCTACTCCCAGGCGGTGTCGGCGGTCGCCCGCGAGCTCACCCCGCGCGTGGCGAGCCTGCGTGTGCGCCAGCGGAGCCGTGAGGGCTCCGGGTCGGCGGTGACGTTCACCGACGACGGGTTCCTGCTCACCAACGCGCACGTCGTCGGCGGCGCCCGCGGCGGCCAGGCCGCGTTCGCCGACGGCACCACCACCTCGTTCACCGTCGTCGGCACCGACCCGCTGTCGGACCTGGCGGTGGTACGCGCCGACGGCGGCACCCCCGGCCCGGTCACCCTCGGTGACAGCGACGGGCTGGTGGTGGGCCAGCTGGTCGTCGCCGTCGGCAACCCGCTCGGCCTCGCCGGGTCGGTCACCGCCGGGGTGGTCAGCGCGCTCGGCCGGTCCCTGCCCACCCGCAGCGGCAACGCCGTACGGGTGATCGAGGACGTCATCCAGACCGACGCGGCCCTCAACCCCGGCAACTCCGGCGGCGCGCTCGCCGACTCCCGTGGCCATGTCGTCGGGATCAACACCGCGGTCGCCGGGATCGGCCTCGGCCTGGCCGTGCCGATCAACTCCACCAGCCGCCGCATCATCGGTGCGCTGATGCGTGACGGCCGGGTGCGGCGCGCGTTCCTCGGCCTCGTCGCCAACCCCGTGCCGGTCCCGGCGGCGCTGCGTGACCGCCTCGGCCAGCACGACGCGCTGCGGGTCGCCGACGTGGTGCCCGGCAGCCCCGCCGCGAGTGCCGGGCTGCGCCGCGGCGACCTGGTCCTCACCGCGGGCGGTGTGCCGGTCAGCCAGGCCCAGAGCCTGCAGCGGCTGATGTTCGCCGAGGCGATCGGGCGGCCGCTGCAGATCACCGTGCTGCGCAACGGTGCGATGGTCGACGTGATCGCCGAGCCGACCGAACTGGACGCCGAGCACGCCTAGACCACCCAGCCAGATCACCCAGACCCCGCAGACCCCGCAGACCGCCCAGACCGCTCACGTCGCGGCGAAACGCGTGCTCTGCTCACCGCTCAGCCGCCCTGCGGGCAGGCGCCGGCCGCACAGGACCAGCGCGAGGTCCTGGGCCGCGCCGGTGACAGGCGTGCCGGAGCCGAACGACCAGTCGATGTCGTCGGCGCGCAGCTCGATCCCGTCAAGGTCGGCGCCGAAGTACTTCAGGCCCTTGGGGGAGGCGAGCCCCTCCAAGACCACCCGCAGCCGCCGCTCGGGCACCCGCCGCTCCAGACCGAGCGCGACCGTCATGTCCAGGCCGTGCACGACGTCGTGGGTGAGGGCGCCCGCGTATCCGCCGCCCGGCGGCTTCCACGGGTGCGTGGTGTTGTCGCGGAGCGAGGCGTGCAGGCCGGCCGCCGGGACCGATGCGGCGTCGCGGCGGGCACACCGGTCGAGCATGCGGTCGAAACTCCCGCCGGACCGCACCAGCTCGAAGATCACTCGCGGCGCCGAGTACCGGTAGGCCATCGTGATGTGGGCGGCGACCTCCCGGATCCGCCATCCCTCGCACAATGACGGCGCGTCCCAGTCCCCGGCTGGAAGATCACCCAGCAGCGCCGCCAGCTCCCCGCGTTCCGCCGCGATCTCGCTCCGAAGCTCCGTCTCGTTCATGCCAAGCCTCCTGGCTGAAGCCGGACGCCGCGCCGGGCGGTTCATCCCGGACGCGGCCTGACATCTCACCGACGAACAACCAGGCGCCAGACAGACACCGCGCGGTGGTGGTCAGGGCTCCGGGGTCACTTCGGTGAGGCGCCGGTGCAGGTACCGGCGTTCGGCGTCGGTGGGCGCCAGGGCGAGGGCGTCGCGGTAGGCGGCTGCGGCCTCGGCCGTGCGGTCCAGGCGGCGTAGCAGGTCGGCGCGGACCGCCGGCAGCAGGTGATAGCCCGCCAGCTGCCCCGACGCGTCGAGGGCCTCGACCAGCGGCAGGGCGTCGGCCGGGCCGTCGGCCATGCCGACCGCGACGGCGCGGTTCAGCTCGACGACGGGGGAGGGCCCCAGCCGCGCCAGCTCCCCGTACAGCGCGGCGATCTGCGCCCAGTCGGTGTCGGCGGCGCGCGCGGCGCCCGCGTGGCAGGCGGCTATGGCGGCCTGGACCTGGTACGGGCCGGGGCGGCCGCGTTTCAGCACCGCGTCCAGCAGGGCCGTTCCCTCAGTGATCTCCCGGGTGTCCCACCGGGTCCGGTCCTGGTCCTCCAGGAGCACCAGGTCGCCGGCGGCGTCGAACCGGGCGGGGCGGCGGGCGTCGTGCAGCAACATCAACGCCAGCAGCCCCACCGCCTCGGGTTCGTCGGGCATCAGCCGCGCGAGCACCCGCGCCAGCCGGATCGCCTCGCCGCTCAGCTCCGCCTGCGCCGGGTCGGCCGAATGCCCCTTGTTGAACAGCAGATACAGCACCGCCAGCACGGCGGGTGTCCGCTCGGGCAGCAGGTGCGCGGGCGGCACCCGGTAGGGGATGGCGGCGTGCCTGATCTTCTGCTTGGCGCGCGTCAGGCGTTTGGACATCGTCTGCTCGCCCACCAGGAACGCCTGCGCGATCTCGGCGGTGGTCAGGCCCGCCAAGGTCCGCAGCGTCAGCGCCACCTGTGCGTCCAGGGCCAGTGCCGGGTGGCAGCAGGTGAACATCAGCCGCAGCCGGTCATCGGGCACCGTGCCGTCGTGTCCCGGATCGCCGCTCTGAACGGCTTCCATCGCGGCCACCTCCCGTAGCTTGGCGGCGCCGACCGCGGCGCGGCGGAGCCGGTCGGTCGCGCGGTTGCGCGCCGCCGTGGTCAGCCAGGCGCCGGGGCGTTCGGGGACCCCGTCGCGCGGCCAGGTCTGCAGGGCCTGCGCGAAGGCGTCCTGCGCGCATTCCTCCGCCAGGTCCCAGTCACCGGTGACGCGGATGAGCGTGGCCACGACCTGGCCCCACTCGTCCCGGAACGCCCGGTCGACGGCGTCGTGGGTGCCGGTCACTGCGGCCAGAGCGGCCGTATCTCGATCGTGCCGTACCCGGCCGCGGGGTGCCTGGCGGCGATCTCGATGGCCTCGTCCAGGTCGGCGCACTCGATCAGGCAGAACCCGCCGATCTGCTCCTTGCTCTCGGCGAACGGGCCGTCGGTCAGCAGCACCTGGTCGTCGCGGACCCGCACCGTCGTCGCCTCCGCGGGCGGCCGCAGCCCGCCGCCGCCGCGGATCACGCCGCGTGCCGTCATCTCCTCGCTCCAGCCGTCGCAGCCGTCGTCGGCGTGCTCGGCCGCCGACTCATCTCCTGCGATCAGCAACATGTACTTCATCTCTCACCCCTAGCGTGGAGGCCCCGTCCTTCGCGGCGGGGAGGAGGCGCGGTGCGGTGCAGCATGGTGATCGTCCTTTGCGGATTGATGTGATATTGAACAACGATTTGGTAGCACTGAGTTATTTTATCGGCACCTACCGTTACGATGTGGTTGTGAAGATTCACAAGGTCAGCAAGGAGATCGTGACCGTCGCCGAACGCACCGGACGCGGCATCGCGCTCGAAGAACTGAGCGAAATCCGTGACCGGGTACGGCTCCGAGGCGACCAGCGGGCCACGTTCTCCACCTGGCCGTTCCACCGACTGGAACAACACCTCGGCTACAAAGCCCGGCGCGCTGGCGTGCTGGTCCAGGCCGTGGACCCGGCCTACACCTCCCAGATGCGCCCCGTGCTGCGGGCACAACGCCTGGCACAACCGTTCCACCAGAGATGATTTCTGCTGTCGCCGGTGCGGGCTCGCTGGCCCCGCCGACGTCGTCGCCGCCGTGAACGTCACACGACGCGCACGAACGGCGTGGGTGTTCGTCAACACACCCGCACCACAACGGACCTCACACCTCCCGAACTGGTGGATGCGACCCGTCACCGCCCCCTCGTCCAGGGCAGTCAGGGAGCGCGACCCGGCTTGCAGGACCCGAACCAAAAACTCGGATCCTTCAGGGTCGAGAAGTTGACAGTTCCTCCGTATCGTTCCGACGAACGACATCACCCCGAAAGGACCACCAGCCTAAAAGCGTTGGGCGACGGGCCGGGCGGCCTCCGCCTTTGAAGACAGCGAAAACCCCGGTCCGCCAGGGGCGGACCGGGGCTTCTGTCGCGGAGCAGTGGAGAAATCAGGTGTCGCGGGTGGGTCAGGCGGCCACGCCGACCGCGGTGGGCAGCGCCACCGGCTCGGGCAGCGCGGCGGTGTCGCGGACCGGGTTCACGCGGCTGCTGATCATCTTCCGCAGCACGCGGTAGCCGTCGCGCCAGGTGTTGAGGTGCGACTCGCCGAACAGCCGGTTGCTCTCGAAGCTGGCGACCTCGGCGATGCGCAGCCCGGTGGTGACGGCGTTGACGCACATCTCGGTCTCGATCTCGAACCCGGTCGACTGGAGCTGGAGGCGCTCGACCGCGGTGCGGCGCATCGCGACGTAGCCGTAGCACAGGTCGGTCCAGCTGGTGCGGTACAGGGTGTTGGCCAGGCGGGTCAGCCACTTGTTGCCGGTGCGGCGCAGGAAGGTCAGGTCCTCCGAGCCGCCGCCGCAGGCGTAGCGCGAGCCCTTGACGAAGTCGAAGCCGCGGCCGACCAGCGCGACGAACGCGGGGATCTCAGCCGGGTCCATGCTGCCGTCGGCGTCCAGCATCACGATCACGTCGCCGGTGGCGGCGGCGAAGCCGGCCTGCAGCGCCGAGCCCTTGCCGCGCGGCGGCTGGCTGATGATGACGGCGTCGGGCCGCAGCGACGCGGCGATCTCGGCGGAACCGTCGCTGGACTCACCGTCCACGATCACGATCTCGTCGACCCCGGTCAGCCGGGGGAGGAGCCATCGGAGGTTGTCGGCCTCGTTCAGCGTCGGGATGACGGCGGTGACCGTCTGCGCGGGACTGGCGATGCGGCTCATATCTGCGGTGGCGTTCATCATGTTTTCTCCGTGGCTCCTTGTTGGCGACACTCTGTTAGATGTGACTCCGGCCACCAGATGTTTGAAAAAATCTTGATGGTCGCCTTATATGGCCGCCACGGCTGCTAATACATCGTCGTTCACATGAGGGTGAGTTGCTGCGGTCCGGCCGGGCGGGCGGGCCTTTCCGGCCCGCGCGCCGCGCGCTTGCCGATGCCGTACCGGGCCGCCAGCTCCTTCACCCGCACCGAGATGCGATCTTGGAACGCCTTGGGGGCGTACGCGCCGTTCGCGTACAGCCGCGCGTAGGGGACCACCAGCTCCGGATGGTGATCGCGCAGCCACGACAGGTACCACTCCCGTGCCCCGGGCCGCAGATGCAGCGTGATCGCGCCGATCGACGTGGCGCCCGCCTCGGCCGCCGCCCGCACCACCGCCTCCAGCTGCCGCGGCGAGTCACTCAGGTACGGCAGCACGGGCCCCATCAGCACCCCGCAGCCGATCCCCGCCTCGTTCAGCGCCGCGCACACCTCCAGTCGCCTGCCCGGCGCGGGCGTGCCGGGCTCCACCAGCCGCCACAGCTCCCGGTCCAGCGACCCGACCGACACCATCGTGCTCACGTCCGCGCGCTCGCCGGCCTCCAGCAGCAGCGGCAGGTCCCGCATGATCATCGAACCCTTGGTCAGGATCGAGAACGGGTTGGCCGCGTCACGCAGCGCCGCCAGGATCCCCGGCATCAGCTGGTAGCGCCCCTCGGCCCGCTGGTAGCAGTCGACGTTGGTGCCCATCGCGATGTGCTCGCCCCGCCACCTGGGCGCCGCCAGCTCCCGCCGCACCAGCTCGGCCGCGTTGACCTTCACCACGACCTTCGAATCGAAGTCCGCCCCCGCGTCCAGGTCGAGATACTCATGGGTCTTGCGGGCGAAGCAGTAATTTGCAGGCGTGGGAGCAGCCCCGGTAGGGGTTGATCGTCCAGCGGAACATCATCCGGGACGCCGGCGGCACCTGGTTGATGATGGAACGGGCCTGCACCTCGTAGAAGGTCATGCCGCGGAACCCGGGCGTGTCGAAGGTGCGCGCGACCGCCTGCCGCTCGATCAGCGGCAGCGCGGGCCCACCGGCCTCCTCGACCAGCCGGAGATGATCCCAGCGCATCCCTGACCTCCCGATCGTCGAACACCTGCACGATTGTGGCAGGTGTGACCAGTCTTGAACATCCGTTCGAAGATCGCAACCGGCGGTGTACGGCGTCCGGGCTGGCTGGGTCGGCCGGGCTGTCCAGCACGACACGAGTGGCCGGTTTGGGCAAAAGCATGGCAACGGGTGCGTAACAATGGGCCGCTATGGCGAGGCATTCGGGGATCGGAGCGAAGGTCGCAGCGGCCGCAGCGGCGGCCGGGCTGCTGCTGACGGCGTGCATTCCGGCGAGCGGCGGCACTGGTGACGGCAAGGCCGAGCGCGCGCAGGCGCCCGACGCCGCGAAGGGAGAATGCTCGGTCGCGGCGCCGGCGGGGGACTCGCGGGCACGGCAGGTACGCGGCATGTGGATCGCCACCGTGGCGGGCATCGACTGGCCCAAGGACCCCAAGAAGCCCGTCGCCACGCAGCAGGCGCAGTTCCGCCGGCTCCTCGACGCCGCCAAGGCGATGAACCTCAACGCCGTGTTCGTGCAGATCCGGCCCAACTCCGACGCGTTCTACCCCTCCCCGTACGAGCCGTGGTCCAAGTGGCTCACCGGCACCCCCGGCAAGAACCCCGGCTACGACGTGCTCGCGTTCATGCTCAAGGAGGCGCACGCGCGCAACCTGGAGTTCCACGCCTGGTTCAACCCCTACCGGGTCAGCCGCGAGAGCGACCCGAAGAAGCTCGCGCCCAACAGCCCGGCGCGGCAGCACCCCGACTGGGTGCGCAAGTACGGGACGGGCCTGTGGTATGACCCGGGGCTGCCTCAGGTGCGCGACCTGGCGACCAAGGCCGTGTTGGACGTCGTGCGCAAGTACGACATCGACGCCGTGCACTTCGACGACTACTTCTACCCCTATCCCGAGGGCGGCCGGGACTACCCCGACCAGGCCACGTTCAAGACCTACGGCAAGGGCATGAAGAAGGCCGACTGGCGGCGGCAGAACGTGGACGTCATGGTCCGCGGCCTGTCGCAGAAGATCCACGAGGCCAAGCCGTGGGTGCGGTTCGGCATCAGCCCGTTCGGGGTGTGGCGCAACTCCACCTCCGACCCGGCGGGCTCGGCGACCAAGGCGCTGCAGAGCTACTCCGACCAGTACGCCGACACCCGCAAGTGGATCCGCAACGGCTGGATCGACTACGTCACGCCGCAGCTGTACTGGCCGATCGGCGACTCGCGCGCCGACTACGCGCGGCTGGTCGACTGGTGGTCCAAGCAGGTCGCCGGCACCAAGGTGCAGCTGACGATCGGGCAGGCCGGCTACCGCGTCGGCGAGGACGCCACCTGGAAGAAACCCGCCGAGCTGTCCCGGCACCTCACGCTCAACCAGCGCTACCCCGGCGTGCGCGGCGACGTGTACTTCAGTGCCAGCGACATGGCCGCCAACCAGCGCGGCTTCGCCGAGCGGCTCCGCAAGGACCACTACGCCCGCCCCGCGATCCCGCCCGCGGTGCAGGGAAGCGGCGGCAAGGCGCCCGCGCCGGCCCGGTCGGTGACGGCGGAGAGTGACGGCGAGCGCGTGCGCGTGCGGTGGCAGACGTCCAAGGGCGCCACGGCGTACGCGGTCTACCGCGCCGACGGCAAGCGGCCCGGCTGCGCGGCGGTGAACCCCGCGACGCTGCTGGCCAGCGTCCGCGGCGGCGGCGTCACCGACCCGGCCGCCGAGCCCGGCAAGGCCTACACCTACTACGTGACCGCGCTGGACCGGCTCCACCACGAGAGCGCGCCCGGCCGTGGCGCAACGATTACCGTACGGCGTGGATAATGATCTTGCTGGCGGGGGAGGAACACAGCACCTGAACGCCCCCCGGAGGTATGGCATGGCGCTGTCGATGGAAGAGCAGCGGATCCTCGCCGAGATCGAGATCCAGCTCCGTGAGGACGACCCGCGGCTGGCCCATCGCCTGTCGAGACTCGGCCGGGAGCGGCGGCGGCGCAGGATCCGCCTGATCGCGGCGATCGTGGTCGCCGTGATCGGCGTGGTGACGGCGATCGCCTCCGCGATCATCACCGCGGTCTCGTAGGAGACGTCGGAGGCCCCGGCGAGATGACTCTCGCCGGGGCCTCCGACGTCAAGCCGGTGTGGTGGTCGCCTCACGGCGAAAGGCACAACGTGGCTCCGGCCCGGACCTTGCGGCCCGGCGGTATTCCACGAAGGCATTGTGTAGAGCCCGGGGGACACATGCCACACCGACACCACCACCATAACGGCATCCACGCAGTGCCTGTTCCATGCGGCCTGTTCCACCCCGCCGCCCGGCGCACGATCACCTGACTGGAAAGTGAGGATTATGTATGAACGTGCACCGGGCTCCGCGGCGCCGCGTCCTGAATGTACGGACGCAGGAAATGCGCGGATCGACACCGGCGGCGCACCAGCGTGACCGCCGCCGGTACGGGGAGCTCCCGGTCCGGCCAGACCTCTTGGCCGGGCCCTATCGCGCGACGCACGCCGGGAACATGCCTGGTGGGCGCCGGCCTGCGGCAACCCGCAACAGGAGGAGTCGGGGCATTGAGTACGAAGTGGCTCGGGATCGAGAAACCGACGGCGGGCGAGCGGGACGCGGCCTGGGAACTGCCCGCCGAGGCCCGCACCGCGTCCCGGGCACGCGCCCTCACCGGCGACGCCCTCCGCGCATGGCACGTGACCACCCCCGACGTCGACGACATCGTGCTCATGGTCGACGAGCTCATCACCAACGCGATCGTCCACGGCACCGGCCCCGTGAGGCTCCGCCTCCACCTCGACGGCACCCGCATTGTGGGTGAAATCACCGACGGCAACCCCACGGCACCCGGCGCCCCGTCCTCGCCGCCCCTGCTCGACTGGTCCGAACAAGGCCGCGGCCTGCTCCTGGTCAGCGCGCTTGCGTCAGAGTTCGGCAGCCGCCCCGAAGGCCGGGGCAAAACCGTGTGGTTCACACGCCTGCTCCACACCGCCAACGGCAACGGCCGCACCCCCGCCTGACCCACCCGCCATTCGGTGCTGGTCACGCTTGGAGGGGACAGCGGTCCACCACCCACACGCCCTCGTCGTCGGCGTCGAGCTCGGCGGCGGGGGAGCCGTCGGTGAGGCGGTCCAGGTGCCACTCGATGTGGGCCAGCGGGCCGCGCCAGCCGGCGACCAGGTCGGCCAGGGGGCGGCGCCGGGACGGCTCGGTGGGGTCGGGCAGAGGGGCGTCCCAGAACGCGTCGTCGCAGTCGGCCGCCCAGCGCGCCACGTCATCGAGCAGACCCTCGAGGTCACGGGCCAGCTCACCCAGGGAACGCAGCGCCATCGCGTCCTGGATCATCTGCTCGCGCGTCTCGTAGGGCAGGTCGCGTTCGAACACCGGAGCCGGCATGTCTTCGGCGGCGGCATGGACGGCGGCGGCCTGCCACCGCGTCCACTCGGTGAGATGGCCCAGCACCGCGCGCAGCGCGGCTGCGCCCTCGCGGTGGGTGCGGACCTCGGCGATGGTGTCGGCGAGGCGGCCGCGCACATGACGGAGGCGGTCGAGCGTCCACGCCCGCGCGCGTGCGGCGCCGGCGGGGCCGCGCGGGCCCTCCTCGGGCGGCGTGCGGGGGAACGGGACGCGCAGCGCCGCCAGCAGGTCGTCCAGGTCACGCAGGCCCGCTTCGCGGCCGCTGAGGTAGGCGGCGCCGATCCGGTCGACGCGGAACATGCGGGGCCCGTCGCGCATGCGGCACCAGCCGACGAGGTATTCGGCCTGCGGCGCGGTCACCAGGCCGTGCGCCTCGACATCGCGGCAGGTGCGCACACCCGACTGGTCGGTGTAGACCAGGCGCACGACGCGCCGCGCGCGCACGGCCTCGGTGAGGGTGCCGCGGACCGGGCCCACCAGCGACCCGGCCTCGGTCAGCGGGGGCGGCGGGTCGTCCGGCGGCAGCACGTAGCCACGGCCGCGCTCGAGCCGCACCGGCAGGCCGCCGTGCGTCAGCAGCTCCAGGTCACGCCGCACGGTGCGCGTGCTCACGCGCAGGCGGGCGGCCAGGGCGTCGGCGGGCAGCGGCTCGGGCGCCGCGGCCCGCAGCTCGGCGGTCAGGGCCAGCAACCGGTCCGCACGGTTCACCCCACCATCGTGACCCGCGGCACCGACATTTCAGGGAGTCACGAAGGTGAGAGTTCCGCGGCGACGCCGTCGAAATCGGCGCTGCTGAGCGTCAGCGCCGGCGTGCTGCCGATCGCCTGCGTCGCCGGCGCACGCCCGAGACCGCGCGTCGCGGCGCGGTCCAGGTAGGCCTCGATGAGCCGCGCGCCGGTCAGCCGGCCACGGCCGCGCAGCGTGGCCATGTCGCGGTGCACGATCTCCCACGCGTCCTGGCCGAGACGCAGCCGCCGTTCCTCAGCGAGGAGCCCCAGCAGGCGCGTGCGCGGCCTCGGGGCGCCCAGGTCGGGAAGGCGCACCGCACGCAGGTCGGCGACCAGCTCGGGTGCGGCCGCCGACAATTCACCGACGCGGTCGGGTTCGCAGGTGCCGAGCAGCGCGGTGTCGCTGACGCCCTCCAGGCGGGCACGGTAGATCGCGGCGGCGTAGGCGGAGCCCTGCGCGTCGTCGAGGATGAGGCCGTCCAGTCCCTCCAGCAGCAGGACATGCCCGGCGTGCTCGTCGAGCGCGCCGCGCAGCCCGTCGGGCCCGTCCTCGCGCAGCTCCTCGGAGTGCATGGTGTGGACCTCGCCGCTGGACACCTCCACCTCGGCGAGGGCACGCGCGACCATGCGCGCCAGGCGGCGCTGCCCGCACGACACGGCGCCGATCAGCAGCAGCGCGGGCACCGAGGCGCTGGAGACCTCCTGGCCGCGCAGGCCCTTGGCCCACTTGCCGCGGCGGCGCACCTCGGTGACGACGCGTTCGATGTCGTCGGCGCCGCACAGGAACCGGATGCCGTACGCCTCGGCGACCTGCGTGCCCGGCTCGGGCGCGGCGGCGGGAGGCACGGGCGGCGGCGGCTCGGAGACCGGCGCGGGCGGCGGCGGCAGAACAGGCGGCGGCGTGGCCGGCTCCTCGGCGCCCGGCCACACCGGCGCCGCTGCGCGGTCCAGCTGGGTCGCCCCCGGGCCGGGGTCGAGCTGGGTGGCCTCGGCCTCGCCCGGCCACGCCGGAGCCGGCTCCCCGGCGTCGGCCTGCGGCCATGCGGGCGCGGCAGGCGGCGGCTCCTCGGCGGCCGCCGGCGGCGCAGGCGGCGCAGGCGGCGCGGGGGCGGGGGCGGGGGGGTCGGGCATCGGCGCGGCGACAGGCGCGGGTGGCTCCGGCGGCGGCACGGGCGCGGAGGGCGGTGGCGGGGGAGGCGGCGTGGGAGCGGGCGCCTGCGGCTGCGGCGGCAAAGGCGCCACGGCGGCGTCGGCGGCCTGTTCGCGTTCGGACGCCAGGTGGGCGCGGGCCGCCTTGATGATGTCCCAGGCGCTCAGCTCGTCGGTGGAAGGCGGCGAGTGCACGCCGGTGCCGGCGAGCTCGGCCGCGGCCGCCTGCGGGACCGCGAACCCGACCGCGGGCGGCGACACCTGCGCCAGCCGGCACCACGTCAGCCCCAGCGTGTACGTGGTGGCCAGCAGCGCCGCGAGCGCGTCGGTGTCGGTGGAACGCAGCGCCTCGGGCAGGCGCCCGTCGCGCGGCCAGAGCTCGCGCAGCGGGCTGCCCGGGTCGGCCAGCACCGCCTGCAGCGTGCGCGCGCTGTCGGGATCCAGCCAGCGTTGCAGCGCGGGCAGCACATGCGGCGCGGCCTGCAGGTCGGCGGCGAGCACGGCGATGCCCGCGCGGCGGACCTCGTCATGGCCGCGCCCGGCGGCACCCGGCCGCGGGCCGGTCAGGCCCGCCACGATCTGCTGCAGGTCGTACAGCGCCAGCCGCAGGTACTCACCCGGCGCGGCGTCACGCACCATCGGCGTGGCGTACTCGGCCGGGCAGCGGCGCCGCCACTCCTGCAGGACGGCCGCCGGGCCGTAGCGGGCGGTGGCCAGATCCTGCGGGACCAGCCGCAGCGACGCTGCGGTCACGGCGGCCAGCGCGTCGGCGCCGGGCCGGAACCGCGGGTCGCCCTGCAGGCCCGCCGCCACCTCGTACATCACCCGGGCGATGTGCGCGGCGCCGCCGGCGTCGCCCGCGCCGAGCCTGCTGATGTAGTAGCCGGCCAGCGTGCTGAAGTCGGGCGGCATCATCCAGTGCAGCCGCTCGGCGGGCGTGGTGAGGAACGGCACGAACGACTCGATCAGCGGGTTCTCGCTGAGCGCCACCGGAGAGCCGGCGCACCACAGCAGCGCCGCCCAGGCCGCCGCGATGGTGCTGGGCGTGCCGGGCGCGAACGTGGGGTCCTGCTGGGCGAACTGCGCGGGGTTGACCGCGAGGGCGGTGGTGATGGCCTGCTGGACCGGCGCCACGACCGAGGTGTCGGGTGCCGGGCCGAGGAACCCCAGCGACGACACCCGTCCGGCCGACAGGTCCGGGCCGGTCGGGAACAGCTGCGGCGGCACCGGCGGGGTCGCCGCGCCGCGCGGCGCGGGCACCGCCACCCGGCGGTCGCCCGGGTCGGCCGGCGGCGGGCAGGGATGCCAGCTGCCGTCCAGGCCGCAGCGGTACCAGCGGCCCCACGCGCCGTAGAGCCACCATTCACCGGCGCCCCACAACATGCGCGCGACGGTCTGCTCCGCCCGCTGCTGGGGAGGGGCGGTCTGCCACCACGCCGAGGTCACCAGCTCGCGGACGTTCGCCTCCACCGCCGTGAAGAGGTCACCGGCGGCGCCGCCCGCGCCGCCCCCCGCCCCCGTGCCACTCCCGGTTCCGCCGAGTCCCGCCCCGGCCCCCTGCCAGCTCACGCGGCGATCCTAGTCCGCCCCGCCGGATCGGCGGTCATCATCGGCGATCACACCCTGATCACACCCTCGATGTGTAATGAGCGTTATGGCATTATGCTCGTGAATTCCGGACTGGGGCATGAGAGGAGGCGGCGGCATGACGGTGGACGGGACGCGCGGCGGTCAGGGCGACGGGGCGGCCCGCGCGAAGGCGTGGGGACTCGCCCTCGCGGTGTTCTCCTCGGTGTGCTTCGGCGCCTCCGGGCCGTTCGGCAAGGCGCTGATCAGCGCCGGGCTGACCCCGCTGCAGGCGGTGTGGCTCCGCATCGCCGGCGCCGCGCTCGTCCTGGTGCCGCTGGTGCTGGTGCTGCGCGGCGCCACCGGGCTGCGCACCCTGAGGCCGCACCTGCGCCCCGTCATCCTGTACGGCGTCACCGGCGTGGCGGGCTGCCAGGCGTTCTACTTCGTCGCCGCCTCGCGGCTGCCCGTGGGCATCGCGATCCTGCTGGAGTTCACCGGGCCGCTGCTGGTGCTGGCCTGGATCCGGCTGGTCCGCCGCACGCCCGTGCACCGCACCGCCGCCCTCGGGATCACCGTCGCCATGATCGGCCTGGCCATGGTCGTGCAGGTCTGGGCGGGGCTGCGGCTGGACGCCCTCGGGCTGCTGGCCGGGCTCGGCGCGGCCGCCTGCCAGGCCGCCTACTTCCTGCTGGTCGAACGGCTCACCGGCGGCGTCGACCCGCTGGTCACCACCGCCGCCGGTGCCATCGTCGCCGCCGTGGCGCTCACCGCGATCGCCGCCCCGTGGACCCTGCCGTGGGAGGTCCTGCCCGCGCAGGTTCCCGTCGGAGACCATGCCGCGCCCGGCTGGCTGCTGGCCGCCTGGGTCATCGTGGTCAGCACCGTGCTGGCCTACCTGACCGGCGCGGCCGCGGTGCAGCGGCTGTCGGCCGAGGTCGCCGGCGCGATCTGCTACACCGAGGCCGTCGCCGCCACCCTCATCGCCTGGGCCGCGCTCGGCGAGCGGCTGACCCCGGTGCAGCTGGTGGGCGGTGCGGTCGTGCTGACCGGCGCGTTCATCGCGCAGCGCGCCGTCAGCGCCCGCGACCTCGCAGCCACCCCTGCCACCCTCGATACGCCCGGCGCGCTCGGCATGCCCGGCACACGCGCCGATTCCGCCGATTCCACGGATTCCGCCGGAGACTCTGCCGCTTCCGCCGCAGCGGACGTGCCCGATGAGACCGCCGAGGGGCCGCACGCCCACGCCTTCAACCGCTGACCGTTCTCAGGCGTTCTCGCGGCGGAAACGGCGCGTGCCGAGCACCAGCGACACCACCAGCAGCGCCACCGTCACCGCGGCGCCCTCGGCCACCGCCAGGCTGGCGTAGTCGCCGCGGAAGGCGGCGCGCACCGCCTCCACCACGTACCGGAACGGCGTGAAGTGCGACACCACGTCCAGCCACCCCGGTGCCATGCTCATCGGCAGCAACATCCCCGACAGCAACATCAGCGGCAGCGTCACCGCCGACAGCAGCGGCGCGAACGCGTCCTCCGACCGCGTCATCAGCGCCAGCACGTACGACAGCGACGCGCAGCCGACCGCCAGCAGCACCACGAACACCAGCCCCGCCACGAGCCCGGCGGCCGGGGCGCGCAACCCCATCGCCAGCCCGGCCGCCACCAGCATCACCGCCTGGACGGTCAGCACCAGCGTGTCGCGCAGGACCCGGCCCAGCAGCAGCGCGACCCGGCTCGCCGGGGTGACGCGCAGCCGCTCGACCACTCCCGAACGCAGGTCGGCGATCAGGTCGAACCCGACGAACCCCGCCCCGAACAGCGCGAGCTGGATCAGGACGCCGGGCACGAACACCTGCCAGGCGTTGCCGCCGCCGAACGACCCGACGCCGGTCATCGTCGTCAGCAGCGGGCCGAACAACACCAGATACAGCAGCGGCTGCACGGCGCCGAAGACGATCGCCACCTTGCTGCGCAGCGTCTGCCGCAGCTGACGGCGGAAGATCAGGCCGGTGTCGCGCGCGGTCCGGGCAACAGACATCTCTGCAAGAGACACGGAAGGCTCCTTTTGAGGCGTTCAGGGCTTCAGTTGTTCAGGGGGCAGGCGCTCAGGCGGCGTCGCGGAGCGAACGGCCGGTGACGGTGAGGAAGACGTCGTCGAGCGTCGGGCGGGCCAGATGCAGCGAGACCAAGCCGACCCCGGCGGCGTCCAGGGCCCGTACCAGCCCCATCAGCGCCCGGTCGCCGTTCTCCACCGTCAGCCGCACGGTGCCGCCGATGACCGTGGCCTCCCGCACGGCGGGATCGCCGGACAGCGCCGCCCGGGCGCGGGCGGCTCCGTCCGGGCCGCCGGCGAGGTCGAGGGTGACCACGTCGCCGGACACGCGGCGTTTCAGCTCGGCGGGCGTGCCCTCGGCGACGATCCGGCCGTGGTCGATGATGAGGATCCGGTCGCACAGCGCGTCGGCCTCGTCCAGGTAGTGCGTGGTGAGGAAGACCGTGGTGCCGTCCTCGCTGCGCATCCGCCGGATGTGCTCCCACAGGTTGCTGCGGCTCTGCGGGTCCAGCCCGGCCGTCGGCTCGTCCAGGAACACCAGCGGCGGCCGGTGAACGAGCCCCAGCGCGATGTCCACGCGCCTGCGCTGCCCGCCTGACAGCGACCCCACCGGGCGCCTCAGCATGCCCTCCAGATCCAGCCGGGCGCACAACTTGGCGATGCGCTCACCGGGAGCGGGCACCCCGTACAGGCGTGCCTGCAGATCCAGTTCCTCGCCGACCGGGACCGCGGGGTCGGTGCCGCCGCCCTGCGCGACATAGCCGATGCGGCGCCGCACGCCCGCCGGGTCGGCGCGCAGGTCGTGCCCGGCGACCGTGGCGCTGCCCGCCGTCGGCGTCAGCAGCGTGGTGAGCATCCGCAGTGTGGTCGTCTTGCCCGCGCCGTTGGGCCCCAGGAACCCGACGATCTCGCCGGCCCCGACCTGCAGGTCGACGCCGCGCACCGCCTCGACCGTGCCGTGCTTGCCGGTGAACGTACGGGCCAGCCCGCTCGCCTTGATCACACTCGCCTCCCTGAGAACGTCCCGATGACTTCACTAGAGTAACCACAAAGTTTAAGTCACTCCAAATTTTCATCCACTCCATGTTGGATAGGCTTGCGCGCATGGGTGAGGGCGAGGAGACCGCCGGGAAGGCGGCAGCGGGCGAGAGGGCCACGGCACCGGAGCTCGGGCTCCGCGAGCGCAAGAAACGCGAGACCCGGCGGCGGATCTCCGACATCGCCACCGGGCTGTTCATGATGCGCGGGTTCGACAACGTCACCGTCGCCGACGTCGCCCGCCACGCAGACGTGTCGGTCAACACGGTCTTCAACTACTTCAAGACCAAGGAGGACCTGTTCTTCGACCGGCAGGGCGAGGTGACCGACCAGGCCGCGCGGGCCCTGCGCGAGCGCCGCCCGGGGGAACCGGCCGTCGCGGTGTTCCGCCGCGAGTTCCTCGACGGCCTGGATCGCAACAGCTACCAGACCGCCTTCCACGAGGGCGCCGAGATCTTCGCCAAGACCGTCCGCGACAGTCCCGCCCTCACCGCCCGCGCCCGCGAGATCGGCCTGGAGGCGCAGGCCCGGGTCGCCGAACTGCTGGCCGAGGAGACCGGCGCCGACCCCGACGACATCACCCCGCGCGTCGCCGCAGCCATGATCTTCTCCGCGCACTGGGAGCTCATCGACGACATCCAGCGGCGCAAGCTCGCCGGGCAGAGCCTGGAGGAGATGCGCGAAGCCGTCTACGCCAACGCGCGCCGCGTCTTCGACCTGCTCGAACAAGGACTCGGCGACTACGCCGCCCGCACCCCGACCGAGACGCACACCGAGACGTCCACCGGGACGTCCGCTGAAAAATAAGTGTCGGCGCACTCCCGGTGATTCTTAAAATCCATGATTGCGGAGGCATTCATGGACACCCCCACACTCCTGGCCCACCTCGAAACGCACACCGGTGCGCTCGCCCTGCCCCGGGGCGGCACGCTGTGCTGGGACGACGCGGACTTCCACCGCGCCGCCTACACCGACGACCCCGAGGGCTACGCGCTGCTCGGGCTCGCGCCCGGCGTGCTGCCCTGGCAGCGCGCGCGGGTGCTGCTGCAGCTGCTGGCCGCCTCCCAGGCGGGGCTGGACGACACCACCCGCGGCACGCTCGCCCGCGTCGCCCGCGTCCTCACCCTCGCGCTGCCGCCCGCCGCCGTCATCACCGTCCTGCTCGGCCTGCGGCGGCTGCGCGCCAACCACAAGCACACCACCCGCGCCGCGCTGCGGTTCGTCCTGGAACACCCCGAGGCCGACATCCTCATCGCGGCGCGCCGCCCCGCCCTGGTCGACTGCTTCGAGCACGCCCTCGGCAAGGCCACCGCGCGCGGCTGCGCCCGGCGCATCGACGACGGCGACACCGGCTCGGACTACCTGCGGCGCCGCCTGCTGCGGTTCCTGACCGCGCCGCAGGCGGCGATGCCGCGCGTCCGGGCCCTGTACGGAATCGATGCGCAGGGGGAACGCGGCGACGGCGAACGTGGCGACGGGGAACACAGTGCCGGCGAACGCGGAGACGGCCAACGCGGTTCGCCCGCCGTGGTGCTGCCGTATGAGCCGGTGCTCGCCCTCGACCCCGTCCGTGAGCGCAGTCCCGTCGTCACCGCCACCAACCGCGGTGACATCGCCGCCACGCTGGTGCACCTGTACCGCGGCGGGCCCGCCGACGACCTGCACACCGCGCTCGGCCGCTACGTGGCCGCCGCGACCGCGGCGCTGCCGCGGTTCGACGGCACCGTCGCGGTCGTGCTGGACGCCTCGGCGTCCATGCGCGGCTACGGCGACCGCGAATGGGCCGTGCTGTCGCAGGCCGCGGCGCTGCGGATGGTCCTGGCGCGGATCTGCGCCCGGCTGGAGGTCGTCGAGGTCGGGGGATCCGAACGCGCCCCGGCCGGCGCCACCGACCTGGCGACCGGCGTGCTCGACGCCCTCACCGCCACCCCCGACCTGGTCGCCGTGATCTCCGACGGCTACGAGAACCTGTTCCCCGGCGACCTCGCCCGGGTCGCCGCGACGCTGCCGCGCGCCGGTGTCACCACCCCGGTGGTGTTCTGCCAAGCGCAGTTCACCGGCGCCGACGACCTCACGCTGCGCCGCCCCGCGCCCGCGCTGCCCCAGCGAGGCTTCTGGCACCAGGACGACTTCACCGAGCTGCTGCCCTGGATGTTCGGCCACTGCGCGGCGGGCGGCCCCTGGCTGCGCGCCGCGATGCACGCCCGGCTCGACACCCTGGACCGGCAGGCGGCACACCTAGGAGGGCTCGCCGCATGACGACCACCGACATGCCCGGAACGCCCGGATCGCTCGAGCCGCTCGTGCCTGGCCCGGTCGACCTCACCGGATACCGGCTCGGCGCCCCGCAGCAGGCGGGCGCGCTCACGATGATCCCCATCACCGGCCCCGCCTACCCCGGCATCGTGCCGCCCCGCTCCGGCCTGAAGCTGACACAGGTCGCCGGATACGGGCGGGTGGAGCTGCGCAACGGCTCACCCGACGGCGTCGCGATCGTCCCGCTGCACATCGGCTACATCCAGGACGCCGCGCAGAACCACGCCCTGTGCCGCTCGGCGTTCCTCGCCCCCGGCGCCGCCGTGATGTTCGACGACGCCTGCTGCGTGCAGGAAAGCCAGGGCGGCTACCTCACCGAGCGCGACCAGTGGTTCTTCGTGCTGCCCGTCGAGCTGCGCGCCCGCGCGCTGGAACTGCGCGGCGTCCACGGTTACAGCAAGCTCTGGAACGACATCGGCAACCTCAACGCGCGCTACGGGCTGCCGCGGCGCGGCCACCTGGAGCAGGTGCTGTCGCGCAAGCGCGCCGTCCTCACCCAGTTCCAGAGCCGGCTGGAGCCGCAGCCCGGCCAGCTCGGCGCGCTGTTCTTCATCGGCGGCCGGTTCGCTGGCCTGGAGCTGGCACCCGACCCGGTCTACTTCGCCGAGGTGTGGATGGCGCTGGTGTGCTTCGCCTACGGCGCCGCCGCCTGGCACGCCGAGCCGCAACCGGCACCCGGTGACCTCACGCCCGCGCCGTACGAGGCGGCGGACCTCGCCTCGCTGCGCGCCGAACTCGCCCGTGACCGCGCGGCCCGCACCTCCGAGATCGCCGGCTGGGCCGCCGCCGTCCCGGCCGGTGACGCGCGCCTGCAGGAGGAGGAACGCTACCTCGGCCTGCGGCTGTCCACCGTGACCGGCGCCGAGCTGGCCGGGCAGGTCGTCACCGACGGCGACCGGCCCGTGTACGCCTCCCTGTTCGCCCGGTCGATCACGTGATCGACCGCGTGAATCGGTCGCGTAAATCGGTTGCCCCGGGCGGCCCGGGACCACTTGAATCGTCATGCGGGAACTGAGCCGGGCACGTCGGGCGAAACCCTGATTCCACATTTGGGATTCGTCTTTGAAACGATCATCCGCCCGACGAGGCGCCGGCCGCCCGTCCCGCATCTGACCGCCCGCCGGAACCGTCACCCGGCAGGCCGGCTCCGCCCAGATCGGGCTCCGCCAGAGATGGCTCAGTCAGAAATGGCTATGCCGGATTCGGCTCTGCCAGATACGGCTCCAGGGCCAGTCGCACATCCGGCGGTATCTCCTTCTTGCCCTTGGCCGCCGGGTCGATGAACACGTGCCGCACCTCCCCGTCGGCGATCAGCCGCTCGTCCACCCGGAACTCCGGCTGCACGATCATGCTGGTGACGCCGAGCTTCACCAGCGGCATCCGCACGTCCAGCAGCTCGTCGAACCGCGCGCCCTCCCGGAACCGGATCCGCGCCTCCGCCACCACCAGGTCGTAGCCCGCCTCCACCACGTCGGTGTAGGGGCCGATCGCCGCCCGCCACAGCTCAGTGAGCGCCACGTCGTAGAACGAGAGGTAGTGGGCGTTGAACACCACGCCCTGCTGGTCGCACTCGCTGTAACGCACCCGCATCCGGTGCGTGAAGATCTCACCCATGGCAGGCATCCTCGCCCTCCGGCCCCGCCCCGCGCATCCCCCCTACGGCCGAGACGAAGATTCGGCAAAGAACATCCACGCCCCGGAGCGCACCTGCCGCCGCCGCGCCTAGCGTGCCGGAATGGCGCAGCCAGAGGATCCTCCGGCCACCGGCCCGGCGCGGACGATGCCGCCGTGGCTGCCCAAGGCGTTCGTGCTCGCGGCCACAATCGTGCTGCTGTTCGCCGCTGGGCTGTGGCTGCTCGACAAACTCCAAGGGCTGCTGCTCCTGCTGCTGACATCGCTGTTCCTGGCGTTCGCGATCGAGCCCGCGGTCAACTGGCTCGCCGCCCGCGGCTGGCGGCGCGGCTGGGCCACCGGCGTGATGTTCCTGCTCACCACAGCGGTGGCCGTGGCCTTCTTCGGCGTGCTCGGCTCGCTCGTCGTCGACCAGGCCACCAACCTGGTGAACGGCTTCCCCGAATACGCCGACCGGCTCATCTTCTGGATCAACGACACGTTCGGCACGCGGCTGTCCCAGGAGAGGCTGTTCTCCAAGCTGCCCACGCTGACCCAGGAGCTGTCCAAGCACGTGTCGGGCCTGGCGGGCAACGTGTGGGGGATCGGCGCCACCGCCCTCGCCGTCATCTTTCAGGGCCTCGGGATGTTGCTGTTCACCTTCTACCTGTCGGCGCAGGGCCCCCAGTTCCGCCGTGCCGTGTGCTCGCTGCTGCCGCCGCACCGCCAGCGCCAGGTGCTGTGGGCCTGGGAGATCGCCATCCAGAAGACCGGCGGCTACATCTACTCGCGGGCCCTGCTCGCGCTGCCCCTCGGCGCCAGCCTCCAGGCGTTCCTCAGCGCCTACATCCGCCGGTACGACGTCGAGGAGCACCCCCTCACCACCACCGTCGGGCCGCCACCGGTCAGCGGCGAAGAAGAGGAGGAGGAAGGCAAGATCCAAGAAGAGAGCGAGGGCGAGGGCGAGAAGGACGGTTAAGGGCGGTTGACGCGCGGCGCGCAGATGCTTACGTTTCCACCAGGAACGCGATCTTGGTCGTGTCCCATGCCGTACGGGGGCGGCGCCGGAGCGAGCGCAGGGAGCCCGTCATGCCCACCCGAATCACCGCGGCCCGCCGTACCGTCATCGCCGCCGTGGCGGCGCTCACCCTGTCCGGCATGACGCCCGTTCCCGCCCAGGCCGACGCCGACGCCGCCGACCGCGGCAAGGACCGGCAGCTGCTGCGGCTCATCAGGTCGATGACGCTGGAGGAGAAGGCGGCGCAGCTGTTCGTGCTGCAGGTGTACGGCAAGAGCGCCGACACCACCGACCCCGCCGACGTCGCCCGCAACCGCAGGCTGTACGGCCTGGACAACGCCGCGCAGCTCATCGCGCGCTACAAGCCCGGCGGCATCATCTACTACTCCGCCGACCCGCCCAACGTCACGGGCCCACAGCAGCTCGCCGCGTTCTCCAACGGCATCCAGCGCGCCGCGATGGCGACACGGATCCCGGTCCCGGCGACGATCGCCACCGACCAGGAGGGCGGCATCGTCGCCCGCGTCCAGCCACCCGCCACCCAGTCACCGGGCAGCATGGCCCTCGCCGCCGGACGCCGCACCGGCGACGCCCGCGCCCTGGCCCGCATCACCGGCCGGGAACTGCGCGCCATCGGCATCAACCAGGACTACGCACCCGACGCCGACGTCAACGTCAACCCCGCCAACCCCGTCATCGGCGTCCGCTCCTTCGGCTCCGCCCCCGCGCTGGTGTCGAAGATGGTCGCCGCCCAGGTCGACGGCTTCCGCGAAGGCGGCGTCACCGGCACCGTCAAGCACTTCCCCGGCCACGGCGACACCAAGCTCGACAGCCACACCAGCGTCCCGCGGATCGAGCACACCCGCGAGGAATGGGAACGCATCGACCTGCCGCCCTTCAAGGCCGCGATCGCGCGCGGCGCCGACTCCATCATGACCGCGCACCTGATCTTCCCCGCGCTGGACCCGTCGGAGGACCCCTCCACGCTGTCCAAGCCCATCATCACCGGGCTCCTGCGCGAAAAGCTCGGCTACAAGGGCGTCATCGTCACCGACGCCCTCGACATGCAGGGTGTGCGCGACAAGTACGGCGACGACCGCGTCCCCGTCCTGGCGCTCAAGGCCGGCGTGGACGTGCTGCTCAAGCCGCCCTCGTTCGACGCCAACGGCGACGGCCTGTTCCGGGTGCAGCTGAACGCGGTCGTCAACGCCGTCCGCGGCGGTGAGCTCACCGAACGCCGCATCGAGGAGTCGGTGTACCGCATCCTGGCGCTGAAGAAGAAGCGCGGTCTGTTCCGCGCCCCCTACGTCGACGAGTCCAAGGTCGGCCAGATCGTCGGCAAGCCCGCCAGCCTGGCCGCCGCCCAGCGCGCGACCGACCGCACCACCACCCTGGTCAAGAACGACACGCGGCTGCTGCCGCTGCGTCCCGGCGCCCGCAAGGTCCTCGTCGCCGGCTGGGGCGTCACCACGACCAGCACCCTCGCCGGCGAGTTCACCAAACGCGGCGCCACGACGGCCGTGCAGGAGAGCGGGGTCAGCCCCACTCCCGAACGCATCCAGCAGACCGTCGCCGCCGCCCAGGACCAGGACCTCATCGTCGCCGTCACCAACCGCGCCTGGGACATCGAAACGTCCACACCCGGCAACCCGCACAACGGCCCCGGCCAGATGAACCTGGTGAAGGCGCTCATCGCCACCGGCAAACCCGTCGTCGTGGTCGCGGCCCGCGACCCGTACGACATCGCCTGGTTCACCGAGGCGCAGACCTACGTGGCCACCTACTCCTACACCGCCGAGGCACTGCGGTCACTGGGCAAGGTGCTCTTCGGCGAACTGTCCCCGGCCGGGAAGCTGCCCGTCGCCATCCCCGTCCGCGACAACCCGGGCCAGACGCTCTACCCGTTCGGCCACGGCCTGAGCTACCGCCGCTGAACGCCGCGCCCGCATCATCGTGATCTCCGTCTCGACGCGGCGCGCCGCCCGGTGATAGGCACGTCTAGAACGCGATTCGAATCTGGACAGGGGTTCCGATGAGCACACCCACTTCCACCCCCGACCCCGCGCCCGGCTCAACTCCAGGCTCAGCGTCCGGCGGCCCGCTGCGGTTCGGCATCTTCCTCGCCCCGTTCCACCCGGCCGGGCAGAACCCCACGCTGGCTCTGGAACGCGACCTCGACCTGATCGCCCACCTGGACTCGCTCGGGTTCGACGAGGCGTGGATCGGCGAGCACCATTCGGCCGGGTTCGAGATCATCGCCTCGCCGGAGGTGTTCATCGCCGCCGCGGCCGAACGCACCCGCCACATCCGGTTCGGCACCGGCGTCTCCTCGCTGCCCTACCACCACCCGCTGATGCTGGCCGACCGCATGGTGCTGCTCTCACATCTCACCCGCGGCCGCGTCATGCTCGGCGTCGGCCCCGGCGCGCTGCCGTCGGACGCGTACATGATGGGCATCGAGGTCGCCCGCCAGCGCGACATGATGGAAGAGGCCCTGGAGGCGATCCTCCTGCTGCTGCGCGGCGACGAGCCCGTCACGTTCAAGACCGACTGGTTCGAGCTGCGCGACGCGCGCCTGCAACTGCGTCCCTACCGCGGCGAGCTGGAGGTGGCGGTCGCCGCGATGGTGTCCCCGTCCGGGCCGCGTGCCGCCGGGCGGTTCGGCTGCAGCCTGCTGTCGCTGGGCGCCACCCAGACCGCCGGGTTCGACGCGCTCGGCTACCACTGGGGCGTCATGGAGGAACGCGCCGCCGCGTTCGGCACCACCGCCGACCGCTCCGCGTGGCGGCTCGTCGGCCCGATGCACCTGGCCGAGACCCGCGAGCAGGCCGCCCGTGACGTCGCGTTCGGCCTGCCCGACTGGGTGACCTACTTCCAGAAGGTCGCCGCGCTGCCGATCGCACCCGAGACCGCCGATCCGGACGCGCTGGTCGAGGCCATCAACGCCACCGGCTTCGGCGTCATCGGCACCCCCGACGACGCCATCGCCCAGATCGAGCGGCTCGCGGCGCAGTCGGGCGGCTTCGGCGCCTACCTGCTGATGGCGCACGAGTGGGCCGACACCGCGCAGACACGCCGTTCCTACGAGCTGTTCGCCCGCTACGTCGCCCCGCGCTTCCAGGGCTCGGCCGCGTCCCTGACCGCCAGCCGCGACTGGGCCGCCGAGAACCGGCCGCAGTTCATCGGCGCCACCACCGAGGCCATCATGGCCAAGGTCCAGCAGCATGCCGCCGAGTCCGGGGGAACGCCGGCGGAGTGAGCACCCGGCCGGATGAGGCAAGATCGAAGGCATGCGGGTGCCTCGATCGGGGGCGGGCGCCTTCCGGCCAGGTTGCCTCCTCCCCAGGTCTTTCTGATCCGGCTGCGGCCGTACGCGCTGCCGCTGGCCGCCGCCGTCCTCCTGCTCGCGACCACGCTCGACGTGCTCGCCGGCGGGCTGCTGCGGCGGTTCGACCACTGGGTGTTCGACGGCGGGCTGCCCCCGCGTACCGGCGCGTGGCATTTCTTCTGGCGGATCGTCGTCAACGGCGGCCAGTACTGGATCGTGGCGACCGGCGTCGTGCTGGCGACGCTGTGGGTCGCGTGGCGGCACCGCGACCAGGGCCGGCGCAGCGTCATCGGCTTCCTGGCCAGGGCCGGGCTCTGGCTGGCCGGCACCGAGCTGACGATCCGGGCCGCGCAGATCGGCTTCGCGCGCACGCCGCCGCGGACCGGGGCCGACCTGTTGTTCGAGGGCGGCTACCTGTCCTACCCGTCCGGGCACGCCGCCAACGCCGCCGCCTGCTGGATCTTCATCCTCGCCATGCTGGGCGCGACCCGGCGCTGGACCATCGCCGGCCATGCGCTGATCGCCGGCGTCGCGTTCGCGGTGGTGACGCTCGGCTACCACTGGCCCACCGACGCCATCGCGGGCTGGGCCCTCGGTGCGGTCCTCGGCTGGGGCGGCGCCGTGCTCGTGACAGGGTGGCCTGGGTCACAGGACGCCCCAGCCCATTGACCGTAACCAAGCACTTACCCAAGCATGGGGGTAAGGGCAGGAAAACCGCCAAGCGGAGCTTGTCCGTTGAAAGGGCGGTTGGGTGGGGGCTGAGGGAAGGCGGCGCGGCGATGACGATCCAGGCACCGGGCGGGCAGGTCGGCGGCATCAATCTCAGCGATCTGCGGTTCTGGCAGCGCCCGCTCGCCGAACGGGCCGCCGCGTTCGCCGTGCTGCGCGAGCAGGACGGGCCGCGTTTCTTCCCCGACCCCTCGATCCCGTTCACCAAGCGCGGCCCGGGCTACTGGGCGCTGGTCCGGCACGCCGACGTGACCGAGGCCAGCCGCAATCCGCAGATCTTCAGCAGCGAGCCGAACGCCACCAGCGTGGTCGACTCGCCGAAATGGCTCGACAAGTACGTCAACTCCATGATCAACATGGATGATCCGCGGCATGCCAAGATCCGCCGGATCGTGTCGCGCGCGTTCAGCCCCAAGATGCTCGCCAAGACCGAGGACGACATCCAGCGCCGGGCGGCGCGGATCGTCGACGAGCTCATCGCGTCCGACCCCGGCGACTTCGTCGCCGGGGTCGCGGTGCGGCTGCCGGTCGAGATCATCTGCGACATGCTCGGCATCCCCGAGCGTTACTACCCGCGCGTGATCCAGCTGACCAACATCGTGCTGGGCAACTCCGACGCCGAGTTCACCGGCATCACCCCCGAGATGGGCAAGCTCCGCACCGGCCTGGGCCTCGCCAAGGTCGCCCTCGCCAGCCGGGAACTGCACGTCATCGCGGCCAAGCTCGGCAAGGAACGCATCGCCACCCCGACCGGCGACCTCACCTCGGCGCTGGTCAACGCCAACATCGACGGTGAGAAGCTCACCGCCCAGGAGTTCGGCACGTTCTTCCTGCTGCTGGTCGTCGCCGGCAACGAGACCACCCGCACCGCCATCGCCCACGGCCTCCAGCTCTTCAGCGACAACCCCCGCCAGCGCGAGCTGCTCCTGGAGGACTTCGACGGCCGCATCGCCGGCGCGGTCGAGGAGATCGTGCGGATCTCCACGCCGGTCATCCAGTTCCGCCGCAACCTCACCCGTGACCACGAGATGAACGGGCACACCTTCCGCAAGGGCGACAAGGTGATCCTGTACTACAACTCGGCCAACCGCGACGCGGCGGTGTTCGACGACCCCGACGCCTTCGACATCACCCGCGACCCCAACCCCCACGTCGGCTTCGGCGGTCCCGGCCCGCACTTCTGCCTCGGCGCCAACCTCGCCCGCCGCGAGATCACCGTGATGTTCCGGGAGCTGTTCACCCGGCTGCCCGACATCCGCACCGCCGGTGAACCGGACCGGCTGGTGTCCAGCTTCATCAACGGCGTCAAGCGCCTGCCCTGCACGTTCACCGCCCCCTGACCCGGCCGGGCCAGAGGGCGGTGCACCGAGAACGCCGAGGACGAGGTCAGCGGGCGATCTCGTCCAGAAGCGCGGCCAGTTCCTTGGGCTTGGAGAACATCGGCCAGTGCCCGGTCGGCAGCTCGTGGTAGGTCCACTCCGGCCCGGCCATCAGGCTGAACACAGGGTTGCCGCTCGCCGCCAGCTGCTCCACCATCGCCAGCGGGATGCTGTTGAAGATCGCGCTCTTGGGCGTGTCCGGCGGCGTCTGCGGCCGGATCAGCGGCTGCACCGCCGCGCCGAACGGCTCGGGCGTGCCGCGTTCGGCGATCATGGCCAGATGCTCGGCGGTCAGCCCGGCCAGCGTGACCGGGTCGGCCTCGGGGTCGAATGCGGGCACCGGCAGCCGCCAGCCGTCGCCCTCGGACTCCACCTGCTTGCGCGTGGCCGCCTGCTCCTCGGGGTCGGTGAAGTCGATCTGCGCCATGCCCGACGGCATCGGCCCGGTGTCGACGTAGACGATCCGCTTCAACCGCTCGGGAACGCGGTCCGCCGCGCCCGTGGCGGGCATGCTGGCGCCGCTGTGCGCCACGAGGATCACGTCCTGCAGGTCGTTGTCCTCGATGACGCCGATGATGTCGGCGATGTGGGTGTCGACGTTCACCTCGGGGGTCGCCTCCGCCGCCCGCTCGGCCAGGCCGGTGAGCGTCACCGCGTGCACCTCGTGCCCCGCCGCGCGCAGCCCGGCCGCGACCTCGTCCCACGCCCACGCGCCGAGCCAGAAACCGGGGACCAGTACGAACGTCGCCATCTCGATGCCTTCTCTCTGTCGATCCGTTGGCACTAACCTACGGTCAATACCGGACAGTTCCCGCCCGGATTAAGAGGGTGACCTGTGTCACATCCGACGACCCGTGTGCTGACCATGCTGGAGCTGCTTCAGGCCCACCACCGCATCCGCGGCACCGAGCTGGCCGAGCGCCTGGGCGTCGACGAGCGCACGGTGCGGCGGTACGCGGCGCGGCTGGAGGAGCTCGGCATCCCCGTCGTCGCCGAGCGCGGGCGCTACGGCGGCTACCGGCTGATGCCCGGCTTCAAGCTGCCGCCGCTGATGCTCACCGACGACGAGGCGACCGCGGTCGTGCTCGGGCTGCTGGCCGGGCGCCGCCTGGGCCTGCCCGGAGAGGCCACCGAGAGCACGCTGGCCAAGGTGCAGCGCGTCCTGCCCGCCGCGCTGCGCGAACGCGTCCAGGCCCTGCAGGAGACCCTCGGCTTCACACTCGCCGCCCGTGACGCGACCGCCCCCGCCACCGCCGCCCTGCTCACCCTCGCCGCCGCCGCGCGCGAGCGGCGGCGGGTGCGGCTGCGCTACCGGTCCTGGCAAGGCGATGAGAGTGAACGTGACCTCGATCCCTACGGGTTGGTCTTCCACTCCGGACGCTGGTACGCGACCGGGCACGACCACCGCAGCGGCGAGGTCCGCACCTTCCGCGTCGACCGCGTGGTGTCGGTGCAACCCGGCGAAGGCACCTTCGAGATCCCCGTGGACGCCGATCCCGTCCAGCACGTCACCCGTTCCCTGGCCAAGGTCCCCTACCGGCACGACGTCGAAGTCGTGCTGGAGACGTCCCTGGACGAAGCGCGGCGGCGCGTCCCCGCCTCCACCGCCACGCTCACCGAGACCGACGGGGGAGTGCTCATGGTCACCCGCGCCGAAAGGCTCGACGGCATGGCGACGATGCTCGCCGGGCTCGGCTGGCCGTTCCAGATCCGCCGCCCCGACGAGCTGCGCGCCGCCGTCCGCGACCTCGCCGCCGGCCTGCGCGGCTACGCCGACAAGTGAACAGCCGACGCGAGCAGCCGGCACGTGATCAGCCGCGGCCGACGAACGAGGGCATCGCCGTCGCCAGCACCGTGAGGTTCTGCACGTTGGCGTCCAGCGGCAGACCCGCCATGTAAAGGACGCCGTCCACCACATGCCGCACGTCCATCACCGGCTCTGACCTGGTCGAGCCGTCGGCCTGCAGGGTGCCCGACCCGAAACTGCTCGTCATGTCGGTGGCGGCGTTGCCGATGTCGATCTGGCCGCAGGCGATGTTGTAGCGGCGGCCCTCCAGTGACAACGTCTTGGTCAGCCCGGTCACCGCGTGCTTGCTGGCGGTGTAGGCGACCGAGTTCGGACGCGGCGTGAACGCCGACAGCGAGCCGTTGTTGATGATCCGGCCGCCCTGGGGCCGCTGGCCCTTCATGACGCGGAACGCCTGCTGCGCGCACAGGAACGATCCGGTGAGGTTGGTGTCGATGACCGTGCGCCACTGCGCGAGGTCGAAGTCCTCCACCGGCGAGGGAGAGCCGAACGTCCCGGCGTTGTTGACCAGGAGGTCCAGCCGCCCCCACCGTTCCGTCACCGCCGCGAACAACGCCTCCACCGACTCCGGCGCGCTCACGTCCGCGGTCACGGTGAGGACCTGGTCCGCCGGCACGCCCGCGGCGTCCGCCGTCGCCCGCAGCGGCCCGGCCCGGCGTCCGGCCAGCGCCACCCGCCAGCCCGCGCCCAGCAGCGCCGTGGCGACCGCCCCGCCGATGCCGGACCCGCCACCTGTCACCAATGCCACCTGACCAGGAACTTCCATGAGCGTTCCTCCTTCGCGTTCGGCCTCACAGGAGTGTGCCAGCAGCGGCTTACCCGGCGGGCAGCCCGGCCCGGACGGGGAGGTTCCGCGCGAAGCGGCGCAACAGCAGCGCCGCGGTCACGCTCAGCCCCGTGAACAGGCCCAGCCAGGTACCGAACTGCTCGGACGCGGCCGCCATCATGGACCCGCTGGTCGGGCTGCGTGACCGGCAGGGGCTGGCGCCGGTCAGGCCGTCGACAGCCAGTGCACCCGATGCGCCTCGGTCGGGTCAGGAGTCTCCCAGCGGCCGACCAGCCGGTCGATGACTGCGTCCGGGACGGGCGCCCGACGGGCACGGTTGCGTTCGCGCAGCACTCCCGGCGGTGCCTCCAGCGCGACCAGCTCGATGCGGCCCCGGTAGTCGGCGACGAGGCCGGTGCATTGCTCGCGCAGCATCCGCGACACGTTCGTGGCGTTCCAGACGAACGAGCGTCCCGCCCGCAGATGCCCGCGCGCCAGCTCGTGCGCGGCGGCCGCCACCGGGCGCTGGTCACCGGACGGCTTCACGCCCATCTCGGCGCGCAGCCGGTCCAGGCTCACCACCGGCAGGTCCGGGCGGTTCGCCGCGATCCAGTGGTCCTTGCCGACCCCCGGCAACCCCGACAGGACCGTCACCGTGAGCCGGGTGTCGTCGTAGGCGTCGTAATCGGGGTCGCGGCCTGGCTTGCGGAAATACCAGAAGCGGGCGTGATCGGACGGGAACCGCCGCGGCCCGTCCAGGCAAGCCTGCTCGGCGCAGTACTCCTCGTACAGCGCGATGTTGTCCAGGACCTCGTCGGTGTCGCCGCAGATCCGGCCGAGGATGTCGGCGGTTGACAGCAGCACCAGGTCGTCGTTGCGGGCCAGCAGGCTCACCCGGAACACGATCTGCTGCAGGTCCGGGCGTTCCAGCGCCCAGAACGGCACCTGATGGTGCCGCACCAGCGCCGCCACGTGCTCCCGCCACGCGACCGGCGCGCCGAGCTCCCACAGGATCCGGCGCACCATCAGATCACCGCGCCGCGAGTGGCCGTGCGCGGTGATCCGGCCGTCGGCGCCGGTCTGCGTGCAGTACGGCTTGGCGACGTCGTGCATCAGGACCGTGGTGAACAGCCGCACCCGTTCATCGGCCGGGCGCGCCCGCCACGCCGGCAGCGACGCCAGCGCCTCACACGCCATCCGCGTGTGGATCTCCACATCGCCCTCGGCGTGATGGATCGCGTCCTGCGGGACGCCCGCCAGGTCGTGCACCCACGCGAACGTCTCCTTGATCTCCGGCCACGGCACCCGCCAGTGCGGCGGCGCCGGGCACAAGTCCTCAAAGACCTGCATAGAGCACCTCCGGGTCTGCCAGGCCGTTGGCGACGATCGGCCGGTCCTGCCAATGGGTGCCCGAGTCCAGGATCGCGGTGAGGAAGCTCGCCCGCACCCACTTGAAGCGGTCGACTGTGAGCCCGTCCTCCTCCACCTTGATGTAGAGGCCCTCCATGTCGTCTGACCGGTCGGTCTCGTCGGCGACCCTGGCGGGGTCCGCGCCGCCCGCCGCCGCGGCGGCTCGCAGCGCGTCCCGCCACCCCGCCGTCCGGCAGGTCGAGGTCCCGGTGAGGGCCGTCAGCGATGCCAGATCGGGCAGCGGGCCCTCGTGCAGCACCGGCACCGAGACCACCGGCGACCCGGCGAGCAGCTCGCGCCGCCGCCCGGTCGACAGGAACGTGCCATCGCGCCGGTCGAGCACGTCGAACTCGCAAAAATAGTGGGGGAGGGCGTCATAGAACATCGTGTGCTTGGCGTACAGCCACTCTCCGTACAGCACATACCGGTCGCCGAGCCGCGGCCACAGCTGGTGCTGCACCGACGCCGCCCACGCCTTCAGCGGGCCGAACTGGCGCTCGCGCGGCCCACCCGTCAGGTAGTGGCCGCGGCTCTGGAGCCGCAGCTCACCCGCCGCCGAGAAGCTGATCCCGGCGTTCGCGCCGTCGAGCTTCTCCTCCACGACCAGATACCGCCCCACGATCTCCCCGAAGGGCACGGCGGCGAGATCGTGGTCCCCTGGCTGCAGCCGGGAGCCCTCGATATGCCGGGTCCGGGGATATTTGCGAAGCATGCGATCCGTTGTAACGGACGGCGGCGGCCCCGGCCAACCGGATTTCACCGGGCCGCGACGCCACAGCTAATGCAACCTGCGTTGCGTTACAGTGGGGGCATGACCGCCGGGGCGTCGGAGCCGGGCACGGTGCGGCCGGGCGGGCGCACCGCTCGGACCCGTGCCGCCGTACGGGAGGCGACGCTCGCCGAGCTGGCCGAACACGGCTATCAGGGACTCACCGTCGAGAACGTCGCGGCGCGTTCGGGCGTGCACAAGACGACCGTCTACCGCCGCTGGGGCAACGCCGAAGGCCTCATCGCCGACGCGCTGGAGCTGGCCGGCGAGGAGCCCTGGCCGGTCCCCGACACCGGCTCGGCCGAGAACGACCTGCGCGAGCTGGCCCGGCTCGTCCACAGCGGCTTCGCCGACCCCGAGCTCGGGCCGGTGTCATCCGCCTTCATCGCGGCCGCCGTGCAGGATCCCGGTGCCGCCGCCGCGCTGCACGCCTTCTTCGCCCGGCGTCAGCAGGACGCCGCGGTCATCGTCACGCGAGCCGTCGAACGCGGTGAACTGCCACCGGGCACCGATGCCGCCGAGGTGGTGCGCTCAGCCGTCGCCCCGCTCTACTACCGGCTGTTCATCTCCGGTGAGCCGGTCGACCAGGACGTCGCGGACCGCGCAGGAGCGGCCGCGTTCGCCGCCGCCCGAGCCGGTGTCTTCGCGGCAGGCAGCCAAGCGGGCGAGTGACCAGGCGGGCGGGACCGGGCTGGCGGGACCGGGCTGGCGGGGACCGGCCTCAGCTGCCTGGATGGCGCATGACCAGGCGCGGGCCCAACTCGTGCAGGCCCGCGGCGATCTCCGCCTGCCAATGCGCGCGCAGCTCCGGGCCCCACTCCGACTCCGGCATTTCGACGAAGCCGAACTGCGCGTACCACGGGCCGTTCCACGGCACGTCGCGGAAGGTGATGAGCGTCAGCTCGCCGCCGTCGGCGTCGCCGATGACCCGCTCCATCAACGGGCGGCCGAGCCCGCGCCCGGTGTGGTCGGCGTGCAGCGCGATCTGCTCCAGATGCCGGTGGCCGTCGACCTCGATGACCGCCGCGAACCCGATCGGGGGATCACCCACCACCAGCAGCTGCAGCGCGCCGGCGGCGACCTCCTCGATGACCGTGGGGCCGACCGGGAAAGCGATGCCCAGCGGGCCGAACACCCCGTCCGCACTGCGCTCGATCTCGGCCAGCAGGGGCAGGTCACGGTCTTCGGCGGGGCGGACGGCATAGGCCATGGCGGCGATCGTAAGCGATCACGTGAGGATGCGACACTGTTCCCGTTGCTCCGGCGAGGTCGAGCGAGCTTACTGGTGGGAGCGAGGTTGCCGGTGGGGGAGACGGAGGCCGCGTCGCTGGCCGCGGCGAAGGTACGCGAGGCCGCCGGCGGGACCGGCAGCCGGGTGCGGCTCGCCACCGAGTTCTACACCGCAGCCGGCCGGGCACGCGCCTCCTACGGCCGGGCCGAGCTCGCGTTCCTGCGCTGGGAGATCGCGCGGGGCGTCCTGAACCCGCCCACCGCCGCCCGGCCCGGCAGCCCGTGGTGGCGCGCGGTCAACGACCGCCTGCTGCGCGACAAGACCGAGGCCGCGCTGCTGTACGAGGCGGGAGCCGGCAGATCCCCGGCAGGCGGCAGATCCCCGGCAGGCGGCAGGTCCTCGGCCCGGAGCGTCGAGCTGTGGGGAGAGTTCCTGCGCGCCCCGTCACCCTCCTCCTGGTACCGCGCCCACAACTCCAGCGTCGTCGCCGGATATCTGGAGAACGTGGAGCTCGCTGAGGCAGAGTTGCCCCCCGAGCGCTTCATGATGAACGTCGCTCTCCTGCGGGTCCTCTACACCCACGCGCTGGCGGCACAGCCGAGGCTGGCACTGGGCTCGTTCGGCACGATCGGGCGGCTGGCCGGAGACCCGCGGCGCGGCTCGGTCGGCTTGTTCCTCGACCTGCGCCGCGCCTTCCCCGAGCGGTACCCGCTCACCGGCCTCACGGTCGAGGACATGGTCGCCGCCGAGGGGCCGCTGCCACGGCTGCTGGACTGGGGCATCATCGCCCCGCGGCTGACCGGGCTGTACTCGTTCGCGGCGGCATCGTTCGGGGAGCCCCGCGTCATGGGGATGATCAGCGGCGGGGTGCCGTGCTACGCCTTCCCCGCGGCACGTCCCGAACTGTGGCGCCAGGCGGGCGGCGGGATGCTGACCCGGTTCGCGGCGTACGCCACCGGCGCGGGCCGCACCCGCCAGAGCGGCACCCGCCAGAGCCGCAGCCCCCGCCGCCGTCCGCGCCGCCGGGCCGCGTCCCCGTTCAGGGATCACGACGGATGAACGCGGCGCCACCCGCCAGCAGGGCACCGGCCGTGTAGGCGGCGAGCACCCCCAGCCCCGCCCATGGCCCGATCGGCAGCCGGTCCAGATCCCGTGTCGCCTGCACGGCCATGCCCGCGCTCGGCGCCGCCTTCTCCAGCCGTTCCCGCCACTGCGGATCACCCACGAACTGGACGGCCAGCGGAGCGATGTAGAACAGCGTCAGCACCGCGGTGATCGTCCCGGCGGTGTCGCGCAGCAGCGCCCCGGCGCCCAGGCTCAGCAGGCCGACGAGAACCAGGTACAGCACGGTGCCGGACGCGGCCCGCAGCGTCGGCTCAGATCCCAGCGACAGAGGCGGATAGCCGTTGGCCGCGGTGAACCCGTTCCCCTCGAGGAAGAACCGGCCGGTGAGCAGGGAACCCGCCACGCCCAGGACCGCGGCGGCCAGCACGACACCCGCCACGACGGCGGCCTTGGCGAGCAGCACCACGGCCCGGCGCGGTGTTGCCGCCAGTGTCGTCTGGATCATCCTGGTGGCGTGCTCGTTGGTGATGACGAGCGCGGCGAGGACGACGACGGCGGCCTGCCCGAGCCAGGTTCCCGACAGCGTGAGCTTGGTGGTGTCCTCATGGCAGCCCTGCGGGGTCGGGCAGTCGGCGGCGTCCACCGACGCGGTGAACGCGACGCTCAGCGCCACGGTGACCGCGACCACTCCTACGAACGACCAGCCGCTGCTGGGCAGCGTGCGCAGCTTGGTCCATTCGGCGTGCAGCGTGCGGATCATGCGTCCCTCCGGCGCAGCAGCCAGTACGCCAGCCCGAGAGCCACCGCCGTGTAGGCGGCCAGCACGCCGATGCCCGCCCACGGCTCGGAGTAGTAGCAGCCGTCTTCGGGGATGCAGACGCTTTCCACCTGGGGATAGTTCGTTCTGGTCTGCTGGATCGACAGGCCTGCGCCGGGGGTGAGGCGCATCATCCAGGTGGCCGCCGAGATCGGCAGCGCGGACGCGATGATCGTCGGCAGCACGAGGAGCGTGATGATGCCGGCGATCGCACCCGCGCTGCGCCTCAAGATCGTGCCGACGCCCAGGCTGAACACCGCGACCAGTGCCAGGAAGAGCGCGGTGCCCGCCACCGCCCGCATCACCGGCGGCTCGGTGAGCGACGGCTCGGGAAAGGCGGGTGGCCCGAACCCGCTCGACCGCAGCACCGGCTGGGACACAAAGAACAAGATGACGGCGGCGACCAGCCCGGTGGCGAACGTCACGGCGCCGATCACGACGGCCTTGGCGGCCAGCACCCGGCCGCGCCGCGGGCTGGCGGCGAAACTGGTCCGGATCATGCCGCGCTTGTACTCGGCGGTGATGAACAGCACGCCCAGCGCGATGGCCGCGATCATGCCGATCATGACGCCGGTGAAGGGAAGCCGGACCGGATCGTCCTCCACGGGCAGGGGTGCGATGTCGCCCTGGCCGCGCAGTGTGAACGTGCCCGCGCTCTCGGTCCCTTGGAATTCGTCCTGGGAGTCGTCGTCGCCCACGCGGATCGGGCGCACGGCGGTGCTGGTCCACGGAGCAGCCTGCTGCCGGGGCTCCACGCCGACGCCGTCGAAGGTCGCGGTGACGATCGAGGTAGTCTGCCCGACCGACGTGGTGCCGAACTCCCGCTGGACCTTGAAGACCCCCGGCGACGTCGTGAACAACCCGATCTCGGCGCGTTGCGGCAGCTTGGGCAGTTTGACCGTGCCGACCGTGCGCCACGTCCTGCCGTCGGGCGACTCGTAGCCCGTGACGGACGTGCCGGCACGGACCAGGCGGAGCCAACCCGGTATCACCTGGGACTTCCCGGCCACGTCCTTGGTGAAATCGGACTGCAACCGGACGCCGTGGCCCGGCGTGACCATCACCGCCGCGTACGTCGAGCCCGGCTTCGTGCCCGCCTTGATGATCAGACCGGCCTTGGCCCAGCCCGCCATCTTCTGGCCGCCGGGGTTCTTCAGCGAGGTCACGCGCGCGGTGATGCCGCCGTCCCCCTGCAGCGGCCGGTGCGTGAACTGGAAGACATCATTGACCCGGGTCCCGCCGGGCCCGACCGTGATCTCCTGCGGCCGGGTGTTCACATCGGTGCCGCTGCCCGAAACGATGAACAGGCCCATTCCCACCGTGAGCACGGCCATGGCCAGCATGCCCAGTGTCCATCTGCGCACCGACCGGAACTTCGTCCACTCAGCGCGCACCAGCCGCCCGAAGCCGTCCCGGGCCACGGTGATCGAACTCTGGAACCGCGTCGTCGTGGTCGTCATCCCTGGTCCCGTCCGGTCGTGGCCGACGAACTCGCCGAGTCGCCCGGCTCTCCCGTACCCTCCAGACCTCCCGAGCCGGCTGAGCCATCCGTGCCGGCTGAGCCGCCCGTGCCGCCCGCGCCGCCTCGGAAGTCGACTGCGTTGCGGGTGAGCTCCATGTACGCCTCCTCCAGGGACGCACGGTGCTCCGCGATGCCTGAGAAGGTCACGCCGCCCTCGTTCAGCAGCGCCACGATGCGTTCGGCGGCCAGCCCCGACACCGTCAGCGTGTCAGGTCCGTTCGCCGCCACGGACGCACCGGCGTCGGCGAGCACCGTCATGGCCTTCTGCCGCCGGCCGGTGCGGAGCATCACCCGGCCGCTGGACGCGGCCGTGAGCAGCTCCCGCACGCTGGTGTCGGCGACGACCCGGCCGCGCCCGATCACCACCAGATGGTCGGCGCTGTCCTCCAGCTCGCTCATCAGATGGCTGGAGACCAGCACCGCGCGCCCCTCCGCCGCCAGTGACCGCAGCAGCCCGCGGATCCAGGCGATCCCCTCGGGATCCAGGCCGTTGACGGGCTCGTCGAACATCAGCACCGGGGGGTCGCCGATCAACGCCGCCGCGATGCCGAGCCGCTGCCGCATGCCGAGTGAGAACCCGCCCGCCGCCCGCTTGGCCACCGACCGCAGGCCGACCAGGTCGATCACCTCGTCCACCCGCCGCGCGGGCAGCCCGTTGGAGTGCGCCATCCACAGCAGGTGGTCGCGCGCCCGCCGGCCGGGATGCACCGCCGACGCGTCCAGCAGCGCACCGACCTGGCACAAGGGGGAACGCAGCGTCCGGTAGGGACGGCCGCCGATGAGCGCGCTGCCCTCGTCCGGCCGGTCCATCCCCATGATCATCCGCATCGTGGACGACTTGCCCGCGCCGTTGGGCCCGACGAACCCCGTGACCTGCCCGGGCTCGACGGTGAACGAGAGGCCGTCCACGGCCACGGTCGGTCCGTAGCGTTTGCGCAGCCCGCGAACTTCGATGGTGGCGTTCATGACCAGGAGACTAGGAATCCTGCCCCTCGCTGTCGTCCCGCACCGGAGTCATCTTCGCCGGAGCGGACCGGGGGACAGGCCGATGCCACGTCCCTCTCACGGGGGACGGCCGAACTGTTGATCAGGGGGACGCCAAGGCCCGCCCCGGTCGGTGAGAATGACGCTGTGGAGCTGCCCGAGGCGGCGCGCGGCCGCGCCCCCGTCATCGCCGGAGCCGTGCTCGGCATGGTCGCGCTCGCCGAGACCGTGGCCCGCACCGGCGTCGGCGCGAACCTGCCGGTGGGCGTCCTGCTCGCGCTGTGCGCGACCGTGCCGCTCGCGGTCGCCGGCCGGCACCCGCTCGCGGCGGCCGTGACGGTCACGGGCACGACGCTGCTGTCGGTCCCGTTCTACTGGTCGCCGCTGTTCACCGGGATCGCCGCGTTGATCGCCGCCTGGTACCTGGTCGCACGCCGCAGGCTGGCCCGGGTGCGCGCCGCGGCCGTCGAACGGGACGCGTCGCGGCGCGCCATCGAGAGCACGCTGATGGAGTTCACCGCGCGCGGCGAACGGGCCCGCATCGCCCGCGAGCTCCACGACGTCGTGGCCCACCACATCTCGATGATCTCCGTGCAGGCCGAGACCGCCCGGCTCGCCGTGCCCGGCATGCCGCCTGAGGGCGCCAAGCACCTGCTCGCCATCGGCGACACCGCCCGCACGGCGCTCACCGAGATGCGCCGGCTGCTGGGCGTCCTGCGGGAGGACGCCGGCGCCGAACCCACCCGCCGGCCGCAGCCCACCCTGGAGCAACTGCTGGAACTCATCGACGAGACACGCGAGTCCGGTGGCGTCACCGCCCGCCTCATCCTGCGAGGCCGCGCCACGCCGCTGGACCCGGGCGTCGAGCTGACCGCGTACCGCATCGTGCAGGAAGCACTCACCAACGCCCGCAGGCACGCCCCCGGTGCCGCCGTCGACGTCGAGCTCCACTACGACGACGATGTGCTGCACCTGTGCGTCCGCGACAACGGGCCAGGCCCGCCGCCCACCGACGCCAACGGTGACGGTGGCGGTGGCGGCGGGCGGCACGGGAGCTCGTACGGAGGCGGGCACGGAAGCTCGCACGAGGATGGGCACGGGGGCGGGCACGGCTTGCTGGGGATGCGTGAACGCGCAGCGGCGGTCGGCGGCAAATTGCATACCGGACCGGCGCCGGGCCACGGGTTTCTCGTCGAAGCCACCCTCCCGGTCACGGCGGGAGAGGACCGGTGAGCGCGCCCGTCCGTGTCGTGGTGGTCGACGACCAGGAAGTGGTCCGGGCCGGGTTCAGCGCCCTCCTGGAGACGCAGCCCGACCTGACCGTGGTCGGCACCGCCGCCGACGGCGCCGCGGCGATCACGGCCTGCCGCGAGCAGTGCCCGGACGTCGTGCTGATGGACGTGCGGATGCCGTCCATGGACGGCATCGAGGCCACCCGCCGCATCACCGCCGCGGCCGGGGACGGCTCCTCACCGCGGATCGTCATGCTGACCACCTTCGACCTCGACGAACACGTCTACGACGCGCTCGTCGCGGGCGCCAGCGGGTTCCTGCTCAAGGACGTGACGGCGGAACGGCTCTTCGACGCCGTCCGGGTCGCGGCGGCCGGCGAGGCCCTGCTCGCGCCGAGCGTCACCCGCCGGCTCATCGGCGAGTTCGCCCGGCTCCGCCCGCGCCCGGTCGCGCCGGCGCTCGGCGTGCTCACGCCCCGCGAGACCGACGTGCTCCGCCTCGTCGCCGAGGGCCTGTCCAACGCTGAGATCGCCGCGCGGCTGACGGTCGGCGAGGAGACCGTCAAGACCCACGTCAGCCGCGTACTGCGCAAACTGGGCCTGCGCGACCGCGTCCAGGCGGTCGTGACCGCCTACGAGTCGGGCCTGGTCGTGCCCCGCACCGGCGGCTGACCGCACGTGCCCCGCACCGGCGGCTGACTGCACGTGGCACGTCACTCGGCGATGCGGTAGCCGACGCCGGGCGTGGTCGTGATCACCGGCGGGTCGCCGAGCTTGCGCCGCAGCCGGCCGACGGTCACCGGGACGGTGTTGGTGAACGGGTCGGCGTGCTCGTCCCAGACCTGTTCGAGCAGGTCTTCGGCACTGAGGAACGCGGGTGCGGCGCGCAGCAGCGCCTCCAGCACGCCGAACTCCTTGACCGACAGGCTGAGCATCCGCCCGTCGCGGACCACCGTGCGCCGCACGGGGTCGAGCTCGATGCCCGCTGCGCGGAAGACCCGTGCGCGTGCGCCGGGGCGGCGGCGGGCGAGCGCGCGCACCCGCAACACCAGCTCCGGGAAGTGGAACGGCTTGGCCAGGTAGTCGTCGGCGCCCAGGCTCAGGCCGCTGACCCGGTCGCCGGGGGAGTCCGCCGCGGTCAGCATGAGCACCATGACGGGCCGCTCCGCCTCGGTGATCATCCGGCAGAGGGTGTCGCCGTGCAGCCCGGGAAGATCGCGGTCGAGCACCACCACGTCATAGGAGACATCGAGCTTGGTGGCCGCGTCGAGCCCGTCGTAGGCGACGTCCACGGCCATGCCCTGGTCTCGGAGCCCCTCGGCGACCACGTCGGCCAGGGCGCGTGAGTCTTCGACGACGAGCACTCTCATGCGCTCGCTCCAGCGACGGCGCTGGCGCTGGTGCTGGTCTCGATGTCCATGTGTGTGAGCGGCAACGTGACCGTCACGCGCAGGCCGCCGCCAGGTAGCGCGAGCAGTCCGAGCGTCCCGCCGTGGACCTCGGCGATCGCCTCGACGATCGACAACCCGAGCCCGCTGCCCCGGTCAGAGCCCGTGCGGTCAGCGCCCAGGCGGCGGAACGGCTGGGTGAGGTCAGCGAGGTCGTCTTGCGCGAGGACGGGGCCGCCGTTCTCGACCACGAGTTCGGCGAGGTCTTCCCGCACCGCGGTACGGACACGGATCCACCCGCCGGGCCGGTTGTGGGTCACGGCGTTGTCGATGACGTTCTCGACCAGGCGGGACAGCAGTGTCTCGCTGCCCCGGACCCGCGCCTCCGGGCTCGTCTCCAGGTCGACCTGGAGTTCGAGCTCGGCGATGACGTCGTCGCGGCGTTCGAGCGCGGCCGCGGCGACGGCGCCGAGGGCCAGGGTCGACTCGTCGGCGACCGGGGCGTGCTGGGCGCGCGCGAGCGTCAGGAAGCTCTCCAGCAGCCGGTCGACGTGATCGAGCTCGTGTCTGATCCGGTCCGCGAGGGTGACGGTCTGCGGGGGCAGCGGCCCGGGTTTGGCCATCGCGACGTCCAGCGACGCCCGCATGGTCGCCAGCGGCGTCCGCAGCTCATGCGAGGCGTTGGCGACGAACCGCCGCTCGAATTCGAACGAGCGCTCAAGCCGGGCCAGCAGATCGTCGAACGTGTCGCCCAGCTCCTTGAGCTCGTCCTCGGGCCCGGGCAGGTTGAGGCGTTCGTGCAGGTTGGTGGCCGAGATCTGGCGCGCGCTCGTGGTGATCGTGCGCAGGATCCGCAACAACCGGCCCGGCACCAGCCAGCCCAGCACCAGCGACACCACCGCCATGAACGCCAGCGCGAGCCCCGCGGCGGCCAGCAGCTGGCTCAGCTCGGAGTCATCCCGGCTGTCCTCGAACGTGCCGGGCGCGCCCCGTGTGCCGGATGCGCCAGGCGTCGGATGGACGGCTCCCGGGTCGGCCGGGGCCGAGACCGAGGAGCCCTGATACAGCGCGATCATGATGGTCAACAGAGCCGCGCCCGACCCGAGGAAGACCCCGAAGTAGAGCAGGGCGAGACGCATCCGGATCGTGCGTCGTGGCAGGTGGAACACGGCCCAAGGATGCCTCATCGCGCCTAACAACGAAATAACGGATCATGTTGGGCTCGTGTTAGCGCCTCCTGCGTAGAACGGCCTCTGACAACCAGCGGCCGAGCAGTGAGGAAAGAACATGGCAACCACATGTACGGCGGGAAGCCGCGCGGCGCGCATCGCGGTGGTGACGACCGCGCTCTTCGGGCTCGTTCTCACCGGCACCGCCTGCTCTGGCGGCGAGAAGGAGAAGAGGGGCGGGGGCGCGAACGGCGGCGCGGCGGCGAACGGCTCCCAGGGGGAGCTCCTGGCCAAGCACGTCGAATACTCCAAGTGCATGCGGGCCAATGGCATCAAGGAGTTCCCCGACCCCGAGAGCGACCCGGGCGGAGGCGTCGGATTCTCAACCAACCTCGACGCCGACGACCCCAAGTACAAGGCCGCCGACGGCAAGTGCAAGTCGTTGTTGCCCGCGGAGCCCGCTGCGAACGACCCGCAGGCGCGCCAAGAGGCCGTCAAACTGGCCGGCTGCATGCGGTCCAACGGCGTCTCCGACTTCCCCGACCCTGACGGCAAGGGCGTCTTCCACCTCAAGGACGTCGACCGCGAGGCTCCGCAGTACCGCACCGCCATGGACACCTGCCAGAAGCAGACCGGCTTCAAGGGCCCGATGCGTGTCGAGAACTGATGACCAGCAGAGCCGACCACGAAACCATGAACGCCGAACCACACACGCCGCCTGATGGTCCGAAACCAGAGCCGGGGCTGAAACCAGAGCCGAGGTCAGGGGCGAAGCCGGGGCTAGGGGCGAAGCCGAAGCCGCCACGACGGTCCCGAAGCGCCAGGCGCCTGACCGGACCGGTCATCATGGCCTCCGCGGGCGTCCTGATCGCGGCGGGCGCCGGGGTCGTCATCGCCGATCCGTTCGGAATGCGGCCCGAAGACCCGCCGCTGCGGGGCGCCAACGCGACCGGACTGGCCCAGGTGGCCAAGGAAACGCTGTCGGCCCGTACCCAGGAAAGCGGGACACTGGGCTACGCGGGCAGCTACGAGGTCGTCAACCAGACCGATGGCACCCTCACCAAGCTCCCGGCCGTGGGGCAGGTGATCCGCCAGGGCCGAGCGCTGTACCGGGTCGACGGCAAGCCGGTGATCCTGCTGCGCGGCAGCGTCCCGGTCTACCGCGACCTGTCGCAGGGGAGCAAGGGAGCAGACGTCCGGCAGCTGAACGCGGCGCTCGTCGCCCTGCGCTACGCCACCAAGGCCGAGATCGACCCGGACTCCGACTACTTCGGGACAGGGACGTACCACGCCCTCCGGGAGCTGCAGGACAAGGCGGGCCTGGCGGAGACCGGGATCCTGACCCGCGGCCAAGCCGTCTTCGTGCCGGAGACCGAACTCAGGATCACCAAGATCACTGCGGTGCGCGGCGGCGGGGCGGCGCGCGGTGCGGTGGTCCTGCGGGCCTCCTCCACCCGGCGGCAGGTCTCGATCTCGATGCACGCCGGCCAGCAGGGCGAGGTGAAGGCCGGCGACAAGGTGACCATCTCCCTGCCCACCGGCAGGAACACCCCCGGCGTTGTCTCCTCGGTGGGCAAGGTGGCCACGAAGGGCGACAAGAGCACGACCGTCGATGTGCGGATCAGGCCGTTCAAGCCCAGGGAGACCGGCATGCTCGACCAGGCGCCGGTCCAGGTCTCGATCGTGACCGACACGGCCAAGGACGTGCTGTCGGTCCCGGTGAACGCGCTGCTGGCGCAGGCGGGCGGCGGCTACGCCGTCGAAGTCGTCGGGACCGACGGCACCCATCGCCTGATCCCCGTGAAGACCGGGCTGTTCGATGACAGTGCGGGCACGGTCGAGGTCAGCGGCAGCGGCTTGGCGGCCGGGCAGAGCGTCGTGGTGCCGGCCTCATGACCGGAACGGACGACACAGCGGTGCTGCAACTGGACAAGGTGTCCAAGGTCTATCCGGGCACGGTTCCGGTGACGGCGCTGGAAGAGGCCAGCTTCACCGTTCACCGCGGCGACCTGGTGGCGATCGTCGGCCCGTCGGGATCGGGCAAGTCGACCCTGCTGCAGGTGATGGGAACGCTGGACCGGCCCACATCAGGCACGGTACGGATCCTCGGCGACGACGCCGCCGCGATGTCCGACCGCGCCCTCGCGGGCCTGCGGGCCGAACGGATCGGATTCGTCTTCCAGCAGTTCTTCCTGGCCGACCACGCCACGGCGGTGGAGAACGTCGCGGACGGGCTCCTCTACGCAGGCGTCCGGCACCGGCAAAGAATGGCCGCCGCCACCGCCGCCCTGGAACGCGTCGGTCTCGGCCACCGGCTCGACCACCGCCCCTCGCAGCTGTCGGGCGGGGAACGGCAGCGCGTCGCGATCGCCCGGGCCCTGGTCGGCGACCCGGCGATCGTGCTGGCCGACGAACCAACCGGCAACCTCGACAGCGTCTCCGGCGCCGCCGTCTACGAGCTGCTGACCGAGCTCAACGCCGACGGCGCCACCATCATCATGATCACCCACGACCGTGAGCTGGCCGCGCGGCTCCCGCGCCGCATCGAGGTCCTCGACGGGCGCATCGTCGCCGACGTGACCGAACAGCCGCTGCTTGCAGGAAGGCAACTGCCATGACGGCCTCCATTCCGGGCCGGCTGCACCCGGTCGACCTCGCCCGGGTCGCCGCGGTCGGCCTGCGCACCCGCCGGACGCGGGCCGCGCTGTCGGCGCTGGGCATCGCCATCGGCGTCGCCGCGATGGTGGCGGTCCTCGGATTGTCGGCCTCGTCCCAGGCCGGGCTTCTCGCCGAGATCGACAAGCTCGGCACCAACCTGCTCACCGTCGCCCCGGGCCAGTCCCTGACCGGCCAAGACGCCCGGCTGCCGCTCCAGGCACCCGGGATGATCGGGCGGATCCCCGCGGTGGAGGCCGTGCAGAGCACCGGCGACACCAAGGTCAACGCCTTCCGCAGCCCGCTCATACCAGGCCTGCAGACCAACGGGCTGACGGTCAACGCGGCGAGCCTGGATCTGCCCGCGGCGGTTCGCACCACCGTCGCCGAAGGCCGGTACCTGAACGCGGCGACCGCCACCCAGCCGGTGGCCGTGCTCGGCTCGGCGGCGGCGCGTCGGCTGGGCATCGCCCGCGTCCACCCGGGGATGCGGATCTGGGTGGGCGGGCAGTGGTTCTATGTCAGCGGCATCCTCAGCCCGGCGGCACTGTCACCCGAGATCGACTCCTCAGTCCTGGTCGGCTACCCGGCGGCGCGGCGATACCTGGACTTCGACGGGCATCCATCGATGATCTATGTGCGGGCCCGCACCGGCCATGTGGAGGAGGTCCACGGGCTGCTGGGCGCGACGGCCAACCCCAGGAACGCCGGTGAGGTGCGCGTCAGCCAGCCCTCCGCCGCGTTGGTGGCGCGGGCGGCGGCCGAGTCCGCGCTGAACGGCTTGTTCCTCGGGCTCGGCGCGGTGGCGTTGCTCGTCGGCGGCATCGGAGTGGCCAACACGATGGTCATCTCCGTACTGGAACGCCGGTCGGAGATCGGGCTCCGGCGTGCCCTCGGCGCCACCAGGGGCGGCATCCGGCTGCAGTTCCTGTCCGAGGCGGTCCTGCTCGCCGCACTCGGCGGCGCCGCCGGTGTCGCACTCGGCGTGGCCGCCACGGTCGTCTACGCGTCCGTGAAGGGCTGGGCGACGATCGTCCCCATGCTGGCGTGGGGCGGCGGCCTCGGCGCAGCCGTCGTCATCGGCGGCGTCGCGGGCCTGCTCCCCGCCCTGCGAGCAGCCCGCATGCCCCCCACCGAAGCACTCAGAACAGCCTGACGCCCATGGGGGGCCGAAAGGGCATTTCGCGCGGCTCATCCCTCCACCCTGCTCACGCTTGACGGCAGTCGAGGGCGGCCTACTCCATGACCTTGTGCGCGTCGCGTTCGAACGACGCCCTGGCCCTGAGCGTGAGAAGTCCGCCGGCGACCATCGGGATCACCAGGACGTACATCCCGGCGAGCAGCGACCCGAGCCGGCCCGAGGCGATGCCGACGACCAGGGAGCCGAGGGCGCCGCCGCCAGGGCCGCGGCCGTCGGGATCGAGCCGGCGGCGGTGTCGCTGAAGCCCCATTCGCTCTGAACGGCCGGGAGCACGCCGATGAGCAGGTTGTGCTCGATCCTGTCCACGAATCCGACGATGAACAAGACGACCAGCGGCGCCCAGCCGAACGGCGCACGCGAACGCGCGTCGACGGCGCCGGTGCGCGGCGAATCCAACGCGCTGACCATGCCACCCTCTCCGTTGGAGAACCATGATCGCAGCGCGCGACCCTGACCACCCATACCGACGATCGCGTTAGCCCTGTGCGGGGTGCGGGGTGCGGGGTGCGGGGTGCGGGGTGCGGATCGGCCGGGCGTCGGTTGCCTGCGGGAAGTTCGGCGCGGGGTTCGGGGATGTCGATGGCTTGTTGACACCCCGGCGGCGTGCCGGAAATGATCTGTGCGCACAAGTGAATCGCAGAAGTCAGCGCCGTGGTGGCAGGTGGGTGCGCTGGCGTGTTCGTGCATGTCGCGAACACGACCAACACCCCAGGAGGTCGCATGTCCCACCACAATCCAGGCGTTGACGTCATCGTGATCGGCGCAGGTATGGCCGGTCTCGTGTGCGCGGAGCGGCTCCGTCGCCGCGGGTATGACGTTCTTCTCGCCGAGGCCCGTGATCAGGTTGGTGGCCGTACGGCCGGCATCGAGGTCGATGGCGAGACCGTCGATCTCGGTGGCCAGTTCATCGGACCGGGCCAGGACCGCATCTACGCGCTGGCGGCCGAGCTCGGCGTGGCCATCTTTCCGACGCACACCGCGGGCGCGAACGTACTGGAGACCGAGACCGGACGGGTGCGCCGGTTCCGCGGCATGGCGCCGAAACTCGGTCCGCTGACGCTGCTGGACGTGGCACGTGCCCAATCCCGTCTTGGCCGGCTCGCCCGTACCGTCGATGCCGAGACCCCGTGGTGCGGCCCGAACGCGGCCGCGCTCGATGGGCAAACGCTGCAGTCCTGGATCGACCGCACGGTCAAGACCCAGGGCGGGCGTCGGTTCCTGGTCTGTGCCTGCCGGGCGATCTGGGCCTGCGAACCCAGCGAGCTGTCGCTGTTGCACGCGCTGTTCTACATCAAGGCCGCAGGCAGTCTGGCCGCGGTGACCGACGTCGAAGGCGGCGCGCAGCAAGACCGGCTGGACGGCGGGGCATACGGCGTGGCCACCAGGCTCGCCGAGCGGCTGGGCGCCGCGATCCGGCTGAACGCGCCGGTCCAGCGGATCGAGCAGAACGATTCCGGTGTCGTGGTCACCGTCAAGGACGGGACCACATGGCACGCTAGGCACGTGGTGGTCGCGGTTCCTCCTCCGCTCGCGGCCCGGATCGCCTTCCATCCACCGCTGCCGGCCGCGCGCGACAACCTGCTGCAGCGGCTCCCGATGGGCAACGTGATCAAGTACGTCGTCGGCTACCCGGCACCGTTCTGGCGGCAGGCCGGCCTGAGCGGAGCCGCCCTCAGCCTGCGCGGCCCGATCGCGCTGACCGTCGACAGCAGTCCACGGTCTGGCCGGCGCGGCGTACTGATCGCCTTCGTCAACGGCACACCCGCCCGCGACCTCGCCACGCGCTCTCCCGAGGACCGCCGCACGACCCTTCTCGACTCGCTCGGCCGCCTGTTCGGCCCCCAGGCCGCCACACCGGTGAGCTTCGTCGAGCGGAACTGGAACGAGGAAGCATTCACCCGCGGTGCCTACTCGGCGCTGTTCCCGCCGGGTGCGTGGACTCAGCTCGGCTCCACGTGGCGCGCGCCCGTCGGCCGAATCCACTGGGCGGGGGCGGAAACCTCGCCACGCTGGTACGGCTACATCGACGGCGCTGTTCGATCCGGAGAAGCCGCCGCGGACGCGGTGGCACGGGCTGAACTGCACTAACGGGCCTTGAATGTCGGTGAGTTCCGAGAGCACCGCAGTTCTGTGTTGCCCATACCCGCACTGTGCGGGGTGGGCAGGCCACGGTCCCGCTATTCCAACTTCGGGTTTGAACTACTCGGCCACGCGATCGCCGCCGCAGCCGGAATGCCTTACGCCGAACTGGTGCACCGGCGCATCGCCGGCCCGCTGGGGCTGGATCGCTTCTATCTGCCCGCAACAGCCGACCAGCTCAGCCCAGGTGCCATCACCGGTACGAGCCGGCGAGGCAGGCCACGGCAGCCATGGACCGGGGAAGCAGTGGGGCTGGCCGGTGGCATCCGGGCCACCATCGGTGACCTGGCACAACGGCGGCACCGGCGGCTTCCGCTCCTGGGCCGGACTCGACCGCGACACCGGAACCGGCGCCGTCGTCCTGTCCGCGACCTCCGCATCGGTCGATCGCCAGGGATTCCTGCTGCTGACCGAGGCGACCGCACCCCAAGCAACAGCTGACCCCCTCTCACCCGACCCCATGGCAATGCAGGTCAGCAGGAACGCGACTGTCCCGGTTCGCTCGGAGGACCGTCCTTGTTACGGTCGGACGATGGCTGAGGTGATCATCGAGGCCCGCGGTGTGGCTGTGGAACTGGGCGGCGCGCCGATCCTGAGTGGCGTGGACCTGACGGCCAGGGCGGGCGAGGTCGTCGCGATCGTCGGCGCGAACGGGGCGGGGAAGACGACGTTGCTGCGTTCCCTGGTGGGCTTGCAGGCGGCGGACGGGCGGGTCGGGGTGTTCGGCCGGCCGCCGGCCGACGAGCCGGAGTTCTGGCGCGACGTCGCCCTGGTCGGCGACGAGCCTGCGTGGTATCCGGGGCTGAGCGTCCGCGAGCACCTCGAGCTGATGTCCACGGTGCACGCCTCGGGCGGCCGGCGCCGGCCGCGGATGGACGCCGGGGCGGCGCTGGACCTCTTCGGCCTGACCGCGCGGGCCGACCTGGCGCCGCTGTCGCTGTCGACCGGGCAGCGGCAGCGGTTGTCGCTGGCGATGGCGCTGCTGCGGCCGAGCCGCGTGCTCCTGCTGGACGAGCCCGAACGCGCCCTGGACACCTCGTTCCGGGGCCGGCTGGCCGGGATCCTCGCCGGATACGCGGCTGAGAGAGGCACGGTGGTGATGGCGACCCACGATCTGCGCCTGGCCGAGGCCGCCGGTGCCCGGCTGCTCACCCTGGAGGAGGCATGACCGGCGTCGCGAGCGTGACGGCGGTCCGGGCGTATGTGCGGGCGCGGGGACGCAGCGGGCGCACGTGGTCGGATCGCTACACCGGTCTTATCGGGCTGACGCTGGCGGTGCTGATCACGGCTCCGGCGGTGGGCACAGCGTTGTCGGCCGTTCCGCGGGAAGTGGATACGTCGCGTGCGTGCGCAGGCGTGGCTCTACTCGCGCTGCTGCTGGCGGGGGCGCTCTCGGCGGCCAGGGCGTCCGGTCCGGTGGCGGTGCCCGCGGCGGACGCGGCGTGGCTTGTGCTGTCGCCGCTGCCACGCCGTGGCGTGCTGGGCCGTACGGCGCTGATCCTTGTGGGGGTGTCGGTGGTGGCCGGCGCAGCGTTGGGGGTGGGCCTGCTGACTGTTCTGGGCTCGAGGGACCAGGCTGTCCTGCGCCTGCTGGCCGCGCTGGTACTCGGCGTCGCGACGATGGCGGGCGGGATGTCGGCGGCCGTGCTGGCCCAGACGTCCGAGCGGTGGGACGCGTGGCTGACCGGCGGGATCAGCGTCATCGTGGTCTCGGCGGGCATCGCAGCCATCATGAGTTTCGGTCCGGGCAGCCACCTGGCGGCGTCTGTCTCGTCGGCGCCGCCGTCGGCCGTGCTGGCAGCGGCGACGGCGTCGGTGATGCCGGCCGCCGGGCTGACCGTCCGCGCGTGGACCGCGCTCGGCCGCATCCCGGCCCGTACCGTGTTGGACGCCTCCACCCGTACCGGTCACGCGGCCGCGGCGGCGGTCATGATGGACCCTGGTGCTCTGACCTGGATCGTCGAAGACGCCCACTGGCGTGGCCGTTCCCTGCGTTCGCGTCCCTGGCCGTCCGGTCTGGCCAGGGGCCTTGTGCCCGCCCGCGCACGGGGGCCGCTGGCGGTCTCCTGGCAGGAATGGCGGCGCCTGGCCCGCCGCCCCGTCCGTGTCGCCCTCTTGGTGTCCTCCACACTTCTTCCAGCGCTGGCCGCCCGCGCCACAACAGACGTGGCGGGGAACGGTGTTCCCGCTGTTGCCGCCGTTGTGCTGGGCGTGGGAGCGCTGGCGGTCGCGGCCTCGGCGACGACCGGAGCCCGGCGCGACGGGGAGGACCCGGCGCTGGCACGGCTGCTGGGCGTGGGTCCGCGGGCGCTGCTTGCCGCGCGGGCGGTGCTACCCGCGCTTTTGGGCGGCGGATGGCTGGTGGCGGCGCTGACGGTGCTGGGCACGGCGGGTGCGCTGCCCGCCGGGCCGTGGTGGCTGCTGGGCGTGGCGTGCGCGCCCGCGCTGGCGGCCGGCGCACTGCGGATGGCGAGGCGGCGGCCCGTCGATCACGCGATGCCCGTCCTGAACACACCGGTCGGCGCGCTGCCGACGGGGCCGGTGTTGTGGGCGCTGACCGGGGTGGACGTCGCGGTGCTCGGCTGCGCGCCGACGTTGACGACGCTCATCGGCGGCGTGTCCGCGGGGCTTCTAGCAGCACAGGCGGTGTCGGGCGCCGCAGTGCTGGCCGCGTACCTCGGCCTGGGAGGACACCGCTACTGAACGACCCCTTGCCTGAGTCCCGGCAAGAGTGCCACGTCGAGTAGCTCGTGCGTGCCCCGGAGGGCATGGGCGAGGGGGGCGACACGGTCATGTCGTGTCGACGGGCTGGGCTAGGGGTGGACGGTCGAACCCGCGGTTTTGCCGATCCGCGACCAAGCTGGCGAATCGTCATGCCTCAGTTGGCGTGCAGGCTGGTGACCTGGGGGTAGCCCTATCGGCTTCCTTCGTCTGCCCTGTGGGGCCAGTGGGTGAGCCGGGTTACGGGTCCGGTGGGGCGAGGCGGGCGGCTCGGCCCTGCAGGTAGCGCTGCTCGGGAAGACTGGTGGTCAGACGCGCGGCCGTCCGGTAGCAGGACCGGGCGCCCTCTTGATCACCGGCCATCTCCAGCAGGTGCGCCCGGACGGCGTGCAGCCGGTGATGACCGGACAGCCGGTCGTCGGCGTCCAGCGGTGCGAGGAGCGCGAGACCGGCGTGCGGGCCGTCCACCATCGCGACCGCGACGGCATGGTTGAGGGTGACGACCGGATTGGGGTCCATGCGTTCGAGCAACTGGTAGAGCGCGACGATCTGGGGCCAGTCGGTGTCGCCGGCGTGCGCGGCCTCCGAGTGCACGGCGGCGATGGCCGCCTGGAGCTGGTAAGGCCCGATCCGGGCGTGGGAAAGCGTTCTGGTGATCAGGTCGATGCCCTCGTCGATGGACTCCCGGTGCCACCTGGCGCGGTCCTGCTCGGCGAGCGGGACGAGGGCGCCGTCGGCGGCGGTACGGGCCGGGCGGCGCGCGTCGATGAGGAGCATGAGGGCGAGGAGCCCGGCGGTCTCCCCGTCATCGGGCAGCAGCCCGCGCAGCATCCGGGTGAGCCGGATCGCCTCCCGGGTGAGGTCGCTGCGATGCAGGTCAGGGCCCGAGCTCGCGGTGTACCCCTCGTTGAAGATCAGGTAGAGCACATGCAGCACCGAGCGCAGCCGGTCGGGCCGCTCGGGCTCGGGCGGCATCCGAAAGCGGGCGCCGGACGCCTTGATGCGCTGCTTGGCCCGGCTGATGCGCTGGGCCATCGTCGCCTCGGGGACGAGGAACGCACGGGCGATCTCCGCCGTGGTCAGCCCGCCCACCGCGCGGAGCGTGAGCGCGATCTGTGAGGGCGGGGTAAGACTGGGATGGCAGCAGAGCAGAAGCAAGGTGAGGGTGTCGTCCCCCTGACGCAACAGCTCAATGTCGGCCGCCGACGCGAGAAGCTCGTCCGGCAGTGTCCGCGCGGCGACCTTCTCCTCCCGATGGCGGTTCGCCAGCTCGCTGCGGAGCTGGTCGGTCATCCGGCGGGACGCCACCGTGATCAGCCAGGCGTCCGGGCGGTCCGGCACGCCGCGTTCGGGCCACTGCGTCGCGGCGGCCAGCAGCGCCTCCTGGACCGCGTCCTCGGCTGTCTCGAAATGCCCGTGGTGACGCACGAGCGCGGCGAGGACCTGCGACGCCAGCCGGCGCAGCAGATCCTCGGTCGCGGTGCTCACATCTCCTGGCCGGACATGTCCATGATCGGCCGGACCTCGACCGCGGTGAAGCGCGCGTCGGGGAACTTCGCCGCGATCTCGGCCGCCCGTTCCGGGCTGTCGCAGTCGAGAACGAAGTAGCCGGCGAGCTGCTCCTTGGCCTCGCTGAACGGTCCGTCCGTGGTCGCTGCGACGCCCTCGCGCACCCGCACGGTCATGGTGTTGACCGGATCGGCCAGCGCGGTGCCGACCACCAGCTCACCGGACTCGGTGATCTCCTTGTAGAGGTCGTCGGCCTGCCGGGTCAGCTTGTCGCGTTCCTCCTGCGGCAGGGCGAGAAACTGGGGATCACGCAGGAACATCGGGTGCTCCCAGTTCTCCGGGTTGCTGTAGACCAGCAGCAGGTACTTCACTCGTCCTCCTTCACGGGCGGGCCCGCGACGCCGATCAGGTGCCCCTCGGGGTCGGTGAATTGCCCGACCGTGAAGTCCTCTCCCACCGGGCCCATGATCCTTTTCCCGCCCAGCCTCTCCGCCTCCTGGAGCGCCGCCTCGACGTCCGGAACACCCACATAGAACAACACGCGGCTCTCATAACCCGCGCCGCCGCCGATGCCTCCGTTGATGCCGCTCTCCACGAACCCGTACTCGCCCGGCTTGGAGACCTGCTCGTTCAGCGCGTCGCCCACCTGGAACTCCCACCCGAACAGCTCGCCGTAGTACTCGCGAAGCCGCGCGGGGTCACTCCCGATGATTTCGAAGTGCACCACTGGATTCTTCACTGGTCGATCCTCTCCTCGTTGCGCCCCGGGCGGGCGCCTCACAGCAGAGGTCGGATCTGACGCATCATTCTCTACATCTGTCCCAGAAAGGGTGCGGCGGAAAGACGCGCGCCCCATGTTTTGTCAGATCGGGGATCGGTCATGGCATGCACTGACCGCGGTCATCGGGGCGCTGCGGGCCGGCCGTCGTTGCGCACCGTGAACAACCTCAGCTGCATCGAGTCCACGTCCACAAACGCCAACGTCTCCGCGCCGGGCAGCGGGGGTGTGCGCGGCCAGCCGCGTGGAGCCGCCGAAGGGCCCCGGTATCGGGCTACGACAGGCGGTCGGTGCCGCCGTCGGGGGCGGCGCGGGCCAGGCCCGTCCGGTAGGCGATGACGACGAGTTGCGCCCGGTCGCGGGCCTCCAACTTCGTCATGGCGCGCTGGACGTGGGCGCGGACGGTGAAGGGGCTGAGGAACATCCGCTCGGCGATCTCCTGGTTGGACAGGCCGGTCGCGACCAGGGCCACCATCTCGCGTTCGCGCGGGGTGAGCACGGAGAGCAGTTCGGGGCGGTGCGGCGGGGCGGCGTCCGGTGCGGCCAGGAAACGGGCGACCAAGGAGCGGGTCGCGGCGGGGGACAGCAGAGTGTCACCTTCAGCGATCGTACGCACGGCGTCCACCAGGTCCTCGGCCCCGATGCCCTTGCCGATGAAGCCGCCGGCCCCCGCGCGCAGCGCCTGAGCGACGTACTCGTCGGTCTCGTACGTGGTGAGGATCAGAATGCGGCTGGCACGCAGTTCCGGGTCTGCGCAGATCTCCGACGTGGCGGTGAGACCGTCCACCTCGGGCATACGGATATCCATGATCACCACGTCCGGCCGCAGCTCCCGGGTGAGTCTCACCGCCTCCCTGCCGTCGGCGGCCTCGCCGACCACGGTGATGTCGTCGGCGGTGTCAAGTAGCAGCCGGAAGGCACCGCGTAGCAGGGCCTGATCGTCGGCGAGCAGCACCCGGAGCGTCACGGCGCATCCCTGGCCTCTCCGTCGCTCGTCCGTCCGTCGCCTGTCGCTCCGTCGGCCATCCACCCCTCGGCGGTTGTTGCTCCGTCAGTCCTCCGCGTCGTGTCCTTGGCAGGCGGGAGGGGCAGCTGGGTGGAGACGAGGAAGCCGCCCTCCGGACGCGTGCCCGCGGAGAGGTGTCCCCCGACCGCGGTGGCACGTTCCCTCATCCCGATCAGACCGTAACCGGGCGGACGGTCCGGCGCATCCGGCCCCGTGGATGCGGTCGGCCTCGTGGATGCGGTCGGCACCGTGCGGGCGCCCCCTCCGTCGTCGGCGACGGTGATGGTCACGCGATCGCGGTTCCAGGCGAGGCGCACACGGGCGCTACCGGTACCGGCGTGCTTGGTCACGTTGGTCAGGGCCTCCTGAACGATGCGGTAGGCGGTGAGGTCCACTCCCGGCGGCAGCGGCCTGGCCTTGCCCTCCTGGTGCACCGACACCTCCAGACCCGCGCGGCGGAAGGATTCGAGGAGCGCGGGAAGCCGGGACAGCCCGGGCGCCGGTTCGGCCGGCGCCGCTGCGTCCCCGGACTGACGGAGCAGACCGACCGTGGCCCGCAGGTCGTCGAGCGCGTTGCTGGTGGTTTCGACGAGCTCCTTCAGGCTCTTGCGGGTCTGCTCTGGGCGGGCGTCGAACAGGTGGTCGGCGACTGTGGCCTGCGCGTTGGCCAGGGTGATCTGATGGGCCACGAGGTCGTGCAGTTCCCGGGCGATGCGCACCCGTTCCTCGGCCACTCTCCGGCGCGCCTCGCTCTCCCGGCTCTTCTCGGCCCGCCGGGCCCGCTCCTCCACGGCCGCCAGGTAGGCCCGCCGGTTCTGCGCCGAGTGACCGAGTACGCCGGCCACCAGAGGGAACGCCGCCACCGCACCCATCCTGGTCGCGTCCTGCCACGAGAAGTCCCCGAACAAAGGTATGGAGGCGACCAGCAGCGCCGCGGAGGCGAGCAACACCGCGCTCGCCGCGCGCCGTTCGGTGCGCACGGCGAGCGAGTAGGCGGTGATCACGGCGGGGGCCACGATGAGCGGGCTCAGCAGGAGGCCCGCGGGTGGCGCCAGCATGCCACCCGCAGTCGTGGCCGCCATGGCGGCCACGGGCGCCCGGTGCCGCACCGGCAGCACGGCACAGGACACCACGGCGACGAAGTAGGCAGCGGCAGGCGGCGGTGACAGCGTGTCGTCGACCCCCACCACGCCGCCGAGCAGGCAGAGCGCGAACGCCGTCGCCGTGATCGCTCCCTCCCGCCACCACGCGCCGCGTGGTCGCGGGCCACCGCCACCCGTGTTCGTCATGGCCGGCTCAGTGCCGGCCGGCGGGAAGTTGCGGCACCATTGCGTCCGGCTCGGTCGTGGAGGCCGGGACATGCCTGCTCAGTGCCTCACCCTCGATATCCACATTCGGCAGCACACGGTTCAGGGTACGGGGCAGCCACCAGGCCCGGTGGCCGAGCAGTGCCAGGACCGCGGGTGCGATCGCCATCCGGACCACGAAGGCGTCGAACGCGACGGCGGCGGCCAAGCCGACGCCCATCGTCTGGATGGTCGGGTTTGTCATCCCGATGAATCCGGCGAACACGCTGATCATGATGATCGCCGCCGCGGCCACCACGCGTCCGCTGTGCCGGAAACCGCTGACGATCGCCTCGCCGGGGGACGCGCCATGGACGTAGGCCTCCCGCATCCGGGTGAGGAGGAAGACCTCGTAATCCATGGCGAGGCCGAACACGATTCCGATGATGAGAATCGGCATCAGCGACATGACCGGTCCGGTCTGCTCGATGCCGATCAGGTCTGCCGCCCAGCCCCACTGGAAGACGGCGACGACGACGCCGAAGGCGGCGCCCACCGACAGCAGGAAGCCGAGCGCGGCCTTGATCGGGACCAGGACCGAGCGGAAGACCACCATCAGCAGGAGCACCGCCAGGCCGATGACCACGCTCAGATAGGGGAGGAGGGCGTCGGACATGGCTTCGGAAATGTCGATGTTCATCGCGGTGGTGCCGGTCACCAGGACGGCGGCGCCCGTGCCGGCCTCGACGCCGGAGACCGCGCCCCGGATCGCGTGCACCAGGTCCTTGGTCTCGCCGCTGTTCGGCGCGGTCCGCGGGACGGCGGTGAGGACGGCCGTGTCCTTGGTCCGGTTGAGAACCGGATCACCGACCGACGCGACCCCGTCCACTCCCCGTACCGTCTTGACGACCAGGTCCGTGGTGGCCCGGGTGTCCGCGGACTCCGACATGTCCACGACCACGGTCAACGGGCCGTTGAAGCCGGGGCCGAAGCCTTCTGACAGCAGGTCGTAGGCACGGCGCTCGGTGGTCTCCACCGACTTGGACTCGGCTCCGGGCAGCCCGAGTTCGAGACTCAGCGCCGGTAGGGCGACGGCGCCGAGACCGAGTCCGGCGATCATCAGCACGGTCACCGGCCGGCGCAGCACGAACCGTGCCCAGCGGGTGCCGAGCCCAGGCCGGCCGGCCGCGGTGGGCACCGGGCGCTCGCTTCCCGGGCGGGTGGCCTTGCGGACGGCGCGGGACAGTATCCGCCGGCCGAAGAAGCCGAAAAGCGCGGGGACCAGGGTCAATGCGACGAGTACGGCAAGGGCCACGGCGCCCGCGCCGCCCATGCCCATCTTGGTGAGTTCGGGGATCCCGACGACCCCCAGCCCGACCAGGGCGATGAAGACGGTCGCGCCGGCGAAGACGACGGCGGATCCGGCCGTGCCCACCGCCCGGCCGGCGGCCTCCTCCGGCTCGCTGCCCTGGGCGAGCTCGTCGCGGAAGCGGGAGGTGATGAAGAGTGCGTAGTCGATGCCGACCGCCAGCCCCAGCATCAGCGCCAGGATGGCGACGGTGGACGTCAGGCCCAGCGGAACGGCCAGCGCGGAGACCAGTCCGAAGGCGATGGTCACGCCCACGAAGGCGGTCAGCAGCGACAATCCGGCCGCGACCAGCGACCCGAGGGCGAGGACCAGCACCACCGCCGCCACCACCACGCCGATGATCTCCGTCGTACCGCCGAGCGCCTCTTCCGACTCCAGGGCCGAGCCACCGATCTCCACGGTCAGCCCCGCGTCCCGGGCCTGGCTCGCGGCGTCCTCGAGGGCTCTCTTCGTCGGCTCGGTCAGGTCGACGGCGTCTGCGGTGTAGGTGATGGTGGAGTAGGCGATGGTGCCGTCCTCGCTGACAGCGCCGGTCTTGTAGGGGTCGGTGGTCGACGCGACCTGATCGCCCCCGTCCAGCGAGCCGAGCGTGGCCTTGACGGCCGCCTTGTTCTCGCTGGCTGTCACCTGCTGCCCGTCCGGGGCCTGGAACACCAAGCGGGCCTCGGCACCCTGGGAGTTGCTCTGGGGGAAGCGCTCGTCCAGCAGGTCGAACGCCTTCTGCGACTCGGTGCCGGGCATGGAGAGGTCCTCTTCCTCCCCGGCCGGCGCCATGGCGGCGGCGACGACGGCCAGCACCAGGACACCCAGCCACAGACCACCCACGAGCCGGCGCCGCCGGAAGGCCCACCGTCCGATCCGGTAAAGAAATGTCGCCACCTGTTGATCACTCCAGACACTGCTAGGCAAGGGGAATGCGCGAGATTCACGCGCCTCCAACACTTCCCTCCGGCGCTCCCGCCGGGCATCGTCTCCCGACGCCGTCTTCCCCTGGTGCACCCGGACCAGTCACTCACGTGTCCTGGTGTCTACGCACTAGGCCGATCTGGGCCTCCACTGGGCTGACCTGGAGTTCAGTGACCTGGCTACAGCCGGACTGTCACGCCCTCGGCAGGCGAGCGGCGGGCCGCCTCCAGAATGGTGAGAGCGGCGGCCGCGTCGAGGGCCGTGACAGGGTTGGGGCGCGTCGACGGTGCCCACAGGTACTCAGGCTCCGCCCCCCACTCCCGCTCGGTCGCCGGGCGCCTGCCCGCACGGAACGCAGGGCTCCTGGAGGGCAAGCCGTGCTTGACGTAACCAGCCCGTAAGCCAAGCACCCGGAATCGCGGCCCGAGCCGCGCGGTCGCCGCCCACATGTACGGCCCAGAACTCCCGAAGCCCACGGCGAGCCGCAAAGTAGCGGTGTGTGTCCACCAGCAGGTGAGTTTCGAGGCACCGGGCACCGGAATGACGGCCTTGGTCGGCCCCTTGGGCGCGGGCAAGTAGACGGTCTTCGCGCTCATCGAGCTGGACCGCGTACATAGGGGTTCCGGTAGCACTGACGAATTTTCGGTCGGATACACCTCAGGGAGTCTTGGCTGCGCGTTTGAGGACGCGGTACACGGTGGCTCGTCCGATCGAGAAGACCTCCATCAGGTCGCCGATGGTGTGCGTGCCGGTGGCGTGCGTGCGGACGAGTTCGGCTTGCTGGCGCGTGGTGAGCTGGGGCGGTTTGCCTTTGAGCTTGCCGTTGCGCGTGCGATGGCCACGCCCTCGCGAGTTCTCATTTGAGGAGGTCGGCCTCGAACGCGGCGAACACAGCCAGCATGTTGAAGAACATCTTCGACATCGGGTCGGCGAGATCGTAGATGCAACCCGCCCAGCGATAGATGGCTGGGAGGTCCTGGGCGCTGACACCGCGCCGATGTTAACGCCGTCGTCTGGGCAGGCCGAACCACGTGAACAATGCGGCGGGGAAGGTGGCCACCTCGGTGACCTGGCCAGCGACGACAGTTAGTGCATTGAGCGCAAATGCCTCGTAATCCACCTGGCCCGGCATCCGCACGTAGGCCGCCAGGCCTGGCTGCGCGTTCATCCGGACCGCAGTCAGCCTCAGCTCCGGATGGCCATCGGCGTGCAGCACCGGATGCCACGCTTCCACGATGGTCTGGCGACCCCCGTACCACACCGCCTCATCGGTTTGGTTGCCGCCGGCCTGCGGTGCGTGACTGACCCTGGCCTCGGCGGCGAACAGAGCCGCGATCCGGGAGTCGTCCGCGCTCTCCACGGCGTCGACGTAGCGCTCGACCAGGGCCCACTCCTCGGAACTCATGTCGCCGGGCCGCGGGGACGTCCACCGTGCCGGATCCCCGTCGAGCACGGTGCGCATCGTCGCGCGGGCCCGCTGGAGTGCGCTGTTAACGGCGGCCGAGCTCGACTCGAGCGCCTCCGCACACTGTTGAACCGACCACCCCAAACAGTCGCGCAGCAAGAACGCGCCGCGTTGCCGGTGTGGCAGGTACTGGATGGCTGCGACGAACGCGAGCCGGACCGTGTCTCGCGCCGACGCCTGCTGCTCGGGCCCCGGCTCGGTCGAAACCGGCACGGCGGCCGGCAGGTCCACCAGGCCGGTGTCCGACGGGTCGGGATAGGGCTGCAGCCACGGCACCGCGACCTGGACAGGCACCTGAGTGAACTCGGCCGCGGCCACCGCCGGGTGGCGCTGTCGGGACTGGCGACGCAGATGATCAAGGCATGCGTTGGTGGCGATGCGATAGATCCAGGTACGGAAGCTCGACCGTCCGATGAACGTGTCCCGCGCCCGCCAGGCTCGAAGGAACGCCTCCTGGGTGAGATCCTCCGCGTCCTCGAGCGAGCCGAGCATGCGGTAGCAGTGCAGCTGAATCTCCGCACGATGCCGGCACAGCAGCCACTCGAACTCGGTCGTGTCCGGCCCGCTCATTTGGTCGGTCCACCGGGACCGTACACCAGGTGCAGCACGCCGTTGGGGAGCTGCGTGCACTGAGCGAGCTCGAGCCTCAGCTGCGCGTGGAGTCCGTCGAAGAGACGCAGGCCATGGCCGGCTACGAAGGGATCCAGGTAGAACTGCACCTCGTCGATCATGCCAGCCGCCAGCAGCGTGCGTGTGAGGCGGCCGCCGGTCAGCCAGAGCGTCAGTCCCGGCTCGGTCAGCGTGTTGACAGAACGCACCGGGTCACCCGCCAGCACCTCGGTGGGGCCCCAGTCCGGGTCGCTGAGCGTGGACGATACGACGTACTTGCGGATCGCGTTGGTCTCCTTCGCTGCCATAACGTCGTCGCCCTGTCGGGGCCAATAGGCGGCGAACTCCTCGAAAGTCCGTCGCCCCAGCAACAACCCGTCGGCCCGCGCGAGCTGCGTCAGCATGACGTCGATGCTCTCCGGTGACATGAACGCGGGATGCCACTGCTCGGGTGATCCGATGACCCCATCCAGCGTGACGAAGTGGCTGCTGATGATCATGGTGTCCTCCTCTATTCGGTCCCATGGGTATAGACGTCACAGAAGAGGTGGTGTCATCGGTCGGATCAGACTCGCCGCCACCATCCAAGCGAGGCGGTCTCACCTCTCACCTACATTTCCAGGCCCGGGCGATCGCCAAGCGTTTCCAAACTCGCCGACAACCGCTTCCGCTTCACACCTACGGAGTCAGGCTCCCCACCAGGGGACGTGGCCAGGCCTGCTTGCCTTCACCCCACGCACCAACCCAGCCCCCGTCGCCTCAGCCAGAGCCGAACGCCCCCCGGTGCCGGGCCACCGGGCCGAGGCTCACCCCCGTGTCCGGATCCGCCCACGCCGGCTTCCGCGAGCGCAGGCCGCCGGTCACGGCGTCAGGCCGGAATGCGTTGCACCGGGCGCGGCGGCCGCCAGCCGGTCCCGGCCTCGGCGCCTCGGTCGCTCGTCGTTTCGCCCGCGAAGGCTTCCGCGTCGCCCTGGTCGCACAACGCAAGGACCGCCTGGACGCCCTGGTCGAGCAGCTCACCGCCGAAGGCATGGAGACAGCCGGCTTCACCGCCGACCTGTCCCGGCCCACTGAGGTGCCTGCCCTGACCGAAGCCATCCGGGACCGCTTCGGCCGCATCGACGTGATCGAGTACAGCCCGATCAGTGGCGAGCAGGGCTTCTCCCCGGCCACGAAGCTGGACGCGGCCACCCTGGAGAAGGACAGCCCGCTGCTGCTCACCCCCGTCGAAGTGGTCCGCGCCGTGCTGCCGGAATGGACCGAGCGCGGCGACGGCGCCTTCCTGATGACCACCGGCCACACGGCCGTGCAACCGCGGCCCTATATGAGCGGCGTGGGCACGCTCATGTCGGCCGCCCGCAACTGGCTTTGCTCCCTCAATGGCGAACTGGCCCAGATCGGCGCCTACGCTGGCACCCTGTCCATCGAGGCCCTCATCGCAGGCAGCGAGATGGTCGGCCCGCTCGTCGACCCCGACGACCTCGCCCGCGCACTACTGGGACATGTACACCAACCGTGACCGCGTCGAGCAAATCCACCCCACCCCCAGCTCGGCTAACTCGACAGACACATGCCTCGGCCCCGTTGGCGCAATCAAGACCTCTGTGGTGCGGGAGCGGAGGCCGACCAGGGCGTGAGGTCGAGTTCCGGGTACCGCAGTGCCATGCCGGCCAGCGTCTGTGGTGTCCAGTAGGGATGCCCCGGCGGGGGGAATCCGAAGGCCTGGAGTTGGCGAGGGGTGGCGCGGTGGACGAACTCGACCCATTCTCGTTCGAAGCTGCGCGCCGCCCACCCCGCACGTTGCCCCCACGCGAGGCTGGACGGCCGGAAGCCCAGGTGCATGCTGTAGCGGGCGCCGCGAGGTGCGGTCAGTTGGGTGCCTCGGTGGAAGGTGCCGGCCTCGAAGGCGATGACCGTTCCGGCGGGCCCGGCACCGGAGACCTCGGCTCCGTACATCTGTGGGCTGCCGCTGTCTTCGTTGAATCGCCAGGCGCTGTCCTGTCCGGGCCGCAGGAACCAGTTCGGTACGGCGGGGATGTCCGCGGTGTGCGCACGTGAGAGCAGATGCGGCGGTCCGAGTTCTTCGGGGACGTCGCCGAGGAAGACGAACATCTCCAGCTGCTGGCAGCCCGGTGCCGTGCTGGGGACCAGGACGGTGTGGTTGAGGTAGTCGCGGTGCAGGTCCTGGTCGTAGTCGCAGGCACCGGTGTACTTGGCCCAAGCCTCGGCCGTGTAGAGGTGGACGTCACTGTCGTCCAGCAGCGCCTGGGCGAGTGCCAGGATGCGATGGTTCACCGCCAGCAGGCTGATCTCGGTACTGGCGAACGGGAAGGTGTCGATCCCGGCGAACTCGTCGCCGATGAAGCGTCCGCGGCGCGGGTCGGTGCCGTCATGAAAACCCTCAGCGGAGGGAAAGAGCAGGCTCAGTTCGCTCACCGCCGGCGCCAGCTCCTCGGCGGGGATGAACTCCGGGAGGATCACGAAGCCATCGGCCCGCCAGTCCCGCGCGGCGTTCTCAAGGTCCATCCACCCAGGATCATCCGAGTGCGCAACCACAGGCCATCGGTTTTCGCACGTACGGTTCGCCCCCGCCCAGCTAGACCACCCAAACCGCACATCGCTACCTGGCGGCTGGGGGACACGTTCGGGAGCGGAGGGCCAGAACGGCGGCGACGACCAGCAACGAAATGACGCTTGGGCCGCTGACTTTCCACAGGACCGGTAGCGCGCAACCGTGACCATGCGCGCGACGTCCAGGACCGCGAGCCTCCCGAGTCCGGCGAAGCGCTCCAGCACCGGCTGCCCGACGCTACTGGCAGTCGGTCGGGTTACCGGCTATGTGAGATCGGCGAGGAGGTCATCGAGGGCTTTGTTGAGGGCTTCAGAGCTGGCAGTGGTGAACCATGTGGTGCGGATGCGTTCGTTGCTTCCGTTCGGGGTTTCGTGGTCGGCGGCGAGTTGGTGCAGGGTTCGGGTCTGGTCGCTCAGGGCGCGGCCGACGCCTTGGAAGAGGTTGCGGACGTAGTTGTCTGCGTCGTCGGGGGCGATGCCGTGGCCGGTGGCCCACGAGGTGAGCGTGGCGAGGTAGGAGTAGTGAGCGGTCAGCGTCCCGGTCAGTGCGGAGAAGACGTTGAACACCGCCTCGTCCTCGACCGGGAGCGCCCCGCCCAGGTACGTGAAGAGGGAGTCCACCACCGGGTGCGGCGGGTATGTCACGGTGACGGAGCGGCGTTCGCGTACGGCGGGCAGGGGGATGGCCCGTACCAGCGGGGCGTTGGTGGCCAGTGTCTCGCGCAGGGCGTCGATGCCGACGCCGGCCATCACGCTGACCACGATCTTGTCGTCGGCCACCCTCAGGCCAGCGAGTGCTTCATGTCGGTCTTGGCGGCGTACGGCGATGATCACCACCTCGGAGCTGTCCACCACCTCCTGGTTGTCGGCGCACACCCGGACGTTGGGGTAATGCGCGGCCAACTCCACGACCGTGCCGGTTCCCCGAGGGGACAGGAGCACTTTGGGGGACTCGTCGTCCCCCTCGCACAGTCCCACCACGATGGCCCGGCCGATCTCGCCCACACCGATGATGCCGATGCGCTTCACTGTGTCATCCTCCCTGGCGTGGTGATCGTGACCGTGCAGGACAGCAGCGGTCGTGAGGTGGTCAACACGACCTGAGCCAGTCCAGGACCATTGCGCGGGAGCCTTCCCAGTTGCGGCCGATGAGGTCGGCGGCGCCGGCCAGGTCCGCGTCGTCGAACGCGGCAAGCATCTGCTCGTGCAGCGGGGCGGCGTGACTTTCGCGGGTGCCATCGCGCATGAACGCCAGCTCATAGCGCGACACCCGGACCCGGAGCGCATGAATCATCGTGCGCAGGCTGGCGTTCGGGCACGCCGACACGATCGTGTCGTGGAAGGTGGTGTCCAACCGCCACCGTTGGACTGGATCGCTGGTGGCCAGCAGTTCGGCGTCGATCGCGCGCAGCGCGGTGAGGTCGAGGACTCGTGCCGGTGAGGTCGACACCGCCAGCCGTTCGAGCGTGGCCAGGATCGGATACAGCTCGGCGGCCTCCACGGGATTCAAGGGTCGGACGGTGAACCCCCGCGCCGGCGTGGAATCCAGCACGCCCTCTGCCTCCAGCCGCAGCAGCGCCTCGCGCACGGGGGTGCGTGAGACACCCAGCGAGCGGCTCAGCTCTGGCTCGGTGACCGCACGGCCCGGCTCCAGCTCTCCTGTGGTCACCAGGTCGACGACTCGTTGATAGACGGCGGCGCGTAGCGGCGCGGGCCGTTCGATCGGCTCTCTTGCGTTCATGTGCACATCGTATACGATGTGCACATGTCTGGGAACGATATCTCCATCGAACGCATCGCCTACGCCGCCACCGTGATCGACGAGCGATTCCGCAACACACCGCAGTACACCGACGAGCTGCTGTCCGCCGCGCTGGGCCGCCCGACGCTGGTCAAGGTCGAGACCACCAACCCGCTGCGCAGCTTCAAAGGGCGCGGGGCCGAGTTCCTGCTCCACGAGCTGTCGGCGGACGTGCGGACCGTGGTCTGCGCCTCGTCGGGCAACTTCGGCCAGGGCATCGCCTACGCCGGGCGACGCCGCGGCGTGCCGGTGCACGTGTTCTCCACCCGTACCGCCAACCCCGTCAAACTGGCCAGGCTGCGATCACTGGGCGCCGCCATCACCCAGGTGGACGGCGACGGCACCACCGCCAAACAAGCCGCACACGAGCACGTACGGCAGCACCCGGGCGCGGTGTTGGTCGAGGACGGACGCGAGCCGGCCATCGCCGAGGGCGCGGGCACGATCGCCATCGAGCTGCTGCGCACCGACGCCCCCGACACCGTCGTACTTCCGGTAGGCGACGGCAGCCTGATCGCCGGGGTGGCGAGCTGGATCAAGCACGCCGCGCCGTCCACCCGGATCGTGGGAGTCGGTGTCACCGGAGCCCCCGCCCTGGCCGACAGCCTCCGCGCCGGCCGCGTCGTCACCGGCGGCCCCGTCGACACCATCGCCGAGGGCATCGCCATCAGGGTGCCGGTACGCCAGTCCGTGGACCGGCTGCGCGATCTGGTCGACGACATGGTGCTCGTCGAGGACGCCGACCTGCTCGCGGCGATGCGCCTGATCGCCGACACCCTGGGCATCCTGGTGGAGCCTGCGGGCGCAGCAGGTATCGCGGCCATCGCCAAGCACGACCTTGGCGAGCACCCCGCCACGGTGCTGACCGGCGCCAACCCTCGCCCCGGACTCCCGCACACCGTGCTGGGATCCGACCACCTCCCCGCCAGCGCAAGCCGCCGGGCACGGCGGACGGACGCGGCAAGGCGTCCCGCTGAACGCGCCCCTGCCGGAGAACCATCATGATCATCTTTGTCCTGCTGATCCCGCTGATCCTGCTGGCGTCGCTGGCGTACGCACTGGAGCGCAACCACCGCCGCCGAACCCGCCCCTGGCCGGCAGCACGGACGTCCAGGACCGCGACGACCAACGCCTCCGCGCCGACCTGCGCTCAGCCGAAGCCCGCAGCCGTGACCGCGGTCTCGATCACAGCCCCGACCACAACCGTGTCAAATCGCGGCGGAACAACGACGTGCACGCCGAGCGGTCCAGACCTTGGAGATTCGATCCGAAGCTGCCGAAGGGATACGGCCGTCCTGGCCTTGCCCCTTGGCGGGACTGATCCTTTGCACCGGCTCGGTGCGGCCAGCGGTGGCACTGGCGGTGGCGCCGAACCCGGCGGTCTTGGTGGACGAAAGGCGACGGCGGTGCCCCCTACGTGACGCTGCGGACTCTGCGTCGGCCGCATCACCTCTCCCACAGTCTTGAAAGGAACGACGCGATGAGCGCCAACGACCCCTTCGCCCGGCTCCCCGAGGCGACGTCCTTCACCGTTACCAGCACCACGATCAACGACGGCGCCGCCTGGTCGCCCGAGCAGTTCTCTTCCGGCGTCCCCGGCGGGAAGGATGTCTCCCCGCAGCTGTCCTGGAGCGGCGCCCCCGAAGGCACCAAGAGCTACCCCGTCACCGTCTACGACCCCGACGTCCCCACCGGGTCTGGGTTCTGGCACTGGGCGGTCGCCGACATCCCCGCCACCGTCCCCCAGCTGCCCGAGGGCGCAGGCGACGACACCGGGGGGCCCCAACGACGCCCGCGCAGCCCGCTTCATCGGCGCCGCCCCGCCGGCCAGGTACGGCCCGCACCGCTACTTCATCGTGGTGCACGCTCTGGACGTCGAGTCGATCGGCGCCCCTGCCGACGCCACCCAGCGTTCCTCGGCTTCACCATGGCCGGGCACATCCTCGGCCGCGCGGTCCTGACCGCCACCGCCCAAACCCTCGGCTGATCCACGGCATGTCCGCACTCATCGACACTACGCAGATGTATCTCCGCACCATCCTGGAACTTGAGGAGGAAGGCGTTCTTCCCTTGCGCGCCCGCATCGCCGAGCGCTTAAACCACAGTGGCCCCACCGTCAGCCAGACGGTCGCCCGCATGGAGCGCGATGGTCTGCTGCACGTCGCCGGCGACCGGCGCTTGGAGTTGAAGGAGGAGGGCAGGCGAATCGCCACACGCGTCATGCGCAAACACCGGCTCGCCGAATGTCTGCTCGTCGACGTGATCGGGCTGGAGTGGGAACAGGTCCACGCCGAAGCCTCCCGCTGGCAGCACGTAATGAGCGAGGCTGTCGAACGCCACGTCCTGGAGCTCCTGCGGCACCCGACGAAGTCGCCCTACGGCAACCCGATCCCGGGCCTGGAGGAGCTTGGCGAGAAGGGCACCGCGGATCCGTTCCTTGGCGAGAGCATGGTCAGCCTCGGCGACCTGGAGCCCGGGCCGAACGGCGCGAGCGCGGTCGTACGGTGCTTCGGAGAGTCGATCCAGACCGACCCCCAGCTGATGTACACCCTGCGGCACGCCGGAGTGCAACCCGGCGCGGTCGTGAGCGTGAAGTCGTCGCCGGGTTGCGTGATGGTCAGCAGCGGCGGGGAGGCCGCCGAACTCCCCATCCAGAACGCCGCGCACATCTTCGTCGTCAAGCGCTGAGCCCAGCGGGGCGCCCGGGCCGGTTGCCGTGACTCGTGCAGCACGAGGATGAGGCTCTTCGTTCGCCTGCTGCAACGGGCCCGGCCTCACTTGTTTTGCAATAACAGCAGGTCAGGTGATGGGTGGCCGAGGTCTATGCGGCACTCTGAGGCTTTGTGGGGAGCACGAGCGGTTCCACACCGAGGCTGTGCGGGGGTGCAGCGCGCGCATGCCCCGTACGTCGAGTTGTACCTGGTATGGACCGGCCCGACACGTTGTCCGTGGGTCGGCGACGTGCCGAAGCCGCGACGAGGGGGGTCGTCGACGATGGCGAACTCGGGCCATGGCTGGCCGCCTTGCGGCGCGTACTCGCCGCGCTCGCAGGTGATGTGGTCAGGTGCACCGCGCTCGATGAGCCAGCCGTAGTCGCGGCGGCGGCGCATCGCGGTAGGTGGGGGTGGCGTGGGCGTTGGTGAGGATGGGGACGTCGAGAGTTGGCCTCACAGTCCCGCTTCTCCGACCTCGGGCAGAATCCCGGCCACTCCAAGATCTCCACGTGCTGCCTCGTAGAAGGCCCGGCGTTGGTGGCCCGCCTCGGCAAGTACCGCCTCCAGGTCGCCGTCCACCTCACCTAGGGCGATCCGTTCCAGGTGCCAGGCGGTTCGATGCCACAGCCGTCCCGCCTGGATCGCCTCCGACGCACCCAGTAGCAAGACCGATTCCCAGCACACTCCCTGCTCCGCCCGGGCCACAGCCAGCTCCAGCCGTCCCTCCTCGACGGTCAGGGGTGGGGAGATCCGCAGAGGCCCCGGCTGGCGGCGATCCGGCGTGCCATCGTCACGCAACGAATGACCGAATGTTCGTACTCGGCGTACACAGTGGCGCGCCGTTCATCCCAGCGGGTGTTGGTCTGCCTCTTCCACCGCACCCGCTCGGTCGCCTTCAACTCCTTGGCCAGCGCCGTCAACGTCTTCGTGCCGCCGGGCACCTCCAGATAGACCGCCTCGCGGACGGTGTCGTCGGGATAGGCCAGTGCCGCGTCGACCACCTTGGTGAAGATGCAGCCGCTTGCCCGGCATATTGGTCAGCGCGCCGATCAGCTCCTTCTCCACCCGCCGCTCGGCGCGGGCGTTGATCCGGTGGATCAACCCGATCAACTGCTCCACCAGGCCGTCGACCAGCTCGGCCTGCCGGGTCCAGCACAACGCCGCCAGCAGCGTGTACCGCACCGCCTCGCCACACCCGGCGAAGTCCGAGGGGTACATCCGAGCCGCCCGCGCCCACTAGGCCGCCACGATCCGGTCAGAAGCATCAGCGAAGACCGCCTCAGAAAGACCCAGCGCCCGGACCGTGGTCAGCTTGCCGATCTCGGTGAGCAACGTGTCCAGCCCCAGCGCGCCCGGACCGGACTTCAGCTCCGCCAGCACGTGCGGCCTGCGCCGCCTCCGCCCACAGCTCATCAGCGTGGGGCAGTCTGATCCCGTCCGTCATGAAGCCGTGCCGGTAAGCAGGCTGGGTCGGTAGCGTACGTTCCTGCTCGACCAGGGCATACGGACTACGGGCGCCGTGCTGGGCGGCCGAAACCAGCTCGACATCGCCCGCTCCTGTCCCCGCGGCGAGTCCGTCACCACCATCGCCGCCCCACCTCGGCGTCGGCCGCTTCCACCCTGAACCATGCGCTTCAGCCCGACGACGCGACCGCAGTGGTAACCGAATAGGCGGCGTGACCGAACGGCTTACCGGAGAATCCCGTGCTGACCCCTCCCCACCCGCTCAGCCCTTTCCCGGCTGGGGCACGCGCGGGAGCAAAGGCCTACTCGTGCGGAGCGTCTCTGCCGTTCTTCCGACAGCACCCCCAGAAAAGCTTCACTCGGCTCGCAGCTCCGCCGCCACCGCCCGTTCCCGCTGGGCGGACGCCTCGTCCCGGGCCGCGTCACGTTCCCGGGCAAGCTCCCCATTGCGAGCCTGCTCCGCACGCAATTCGAGCCGAACGTCGACGAGCTCGCTGCGGAGCCGTTCGATCTGCGCACGCATGTCAATGCTCTCCTCTTTCGCAGCCTTCACCCGCGCGACGGCCTGCTGCCGCGCCTGCTCGGCCTCCGCCCTGGCGGCATCACGTTCAGCAGCGTTGTCCTCGGCCTCTCGCATCCGTATCTCAGCGTCCCGAATGCGTACCTCGGCCCGTTCACGAGACTCCTCGGACGCCTGCGCGCGAGCATCCGCCGCGGCCCGTCCCCGCTCTGCAGCGGCGGCAAGGTCCCACGCCTTCTCCGCTTCGGCGCGCGCCTTGTTCGCCTCTTCGCCCGCGGCCGCCTCAGCTTGCCGCGCCTCCCGGGTGTCTGAACGCGCACTTTCCACCTCGGCGCGCGCCTTGTTCGCCTCTTCGCCCGCCGCTGCCTCGGCTTGCCGCGCCTGCCGGGCGTCCGCAAGCGCTGTCTCCGTTTCGGCTCGCGCCTTCTCTACTCGGCCCGCGGCTTCCTCACTGATCCGCGCCACCTCTGTGCGCGCATCGCGAACGAGGTGGCCAGCCTCCTCCCGCACCGCCGCTATCGCACGTTCCGCCTCGACTTTCGCAGCGGCTACAGCGGCTTCGGCCTGCTGAGCGCGCTGCCGTGCTGCTCGTTCCTGTTCCTTGGCCTTTTCGAGGTCCTTCTCGGCCCGTACGGCCCGCTCGGTGACTTCCTCTCGTTCGGCCAGAGCTGCCGCGACCTGCGCCTGTGACTCGGCCCGTATCGCAGTGATCTGAGCCTCGACACCGCGAGGCGACAGCTCGGAGTCCAGCGCCTGGGCCAGGGGAGCGAGGGCGGCGGTGAGCCCTTGTTCCATCCGTTCGTACAGATCCTCCGCACGCGCCAGCGTGCCCTCCAGGCCTGGAGTGGCGCGCCTCAGCTCCCGCTCCCGCTTGGCCCGCGCCTGGCATTCACCTTGCAGGCAGTACTCCCGCGGCCGCCCACGCCCTGCGCGCTGCGGCACAGGCCGCCCACAGAACCGACACGGCCGCTCGCCGACCTCACCGGCCCGCTCCTCAGTCTCAACATCGCTCACGGTGGACCACGCTAGCTTTTCTGGATTTCTATTTCCAGAAAATAAGAATTTCTAAAAAATGCGGCACCCTAACTTACGACAATGTTCGTTTGCAGAAGTTGGCCGAACAGGCTTTCGCGGTGATCACTCCGGCACTCGACCCCAGCACAGACCCGAACTGAACCCACCCGAGACCCAGCAGGCCCCAGGTGCATGACGGTTGAGCGATCTGCTTGGGTGGTCTGTGCCTGGCCGCCGAGCGGCAGGCGCTTGGCCACATCCAGCCGCACCTCGCCGTAGGGCTCGGCCAACACCTCCGGCGCCAGGCTGGAGGTGCCCGCCACCGAGGTGTCGGCGGTCAGGCAGCCGGTGCGCGGCACCGCCTCCTTGAGCATGTCAATCAGCGGCACCGAACCCCAGCGGTGTCCCACCTCGTTCTTGATCTTGGGTAGGTTCCGCGGCTCCGCCGCCGGGCCGATCTTCGTCAGCTTGATCGCACCGGACTTGCGGTCCTTGATCTCCACCCAGTCCAGCGTGGGCAGCGCGGTGTCCAGGGCCTCCAGCTCGGCGCGCATCTCGGCTTTCAATCCGGCGATGAACACCGCCGGGTCCAGCGGCTTGCGCAGCTCGGCGTAGTTGGTGTCCAGCAAAGCGATCAGGCCACGCCGGTAGTGGTTGGTGTAGGAAGCACGCAGCGTGGTCTGCACCGTGGTGCGGTAGGCCGGACCCTTGGTCTTGAACTCGTGCACCAGGTCCTTCAGCGTCTGCTCACCCCCGGTCACCGCCGGGAAGATGACCGCGCGGACTGGATCGTCGGGATGCCCGAGCGCGGCGTCGGCGACCCGGAACAGGATGTTCTCCTTCCCGGTCACCCGCTTGAACGCGTTGATCAGCTCCTTGGTCACCTTGCTGCCGGCCCGCGCCTTGATCCGATGCACGGTCGCGACCAGCAACTCCACCAACGTGTCGGTGATCTCCCGCCCGCTCGCAGACCAGCGCCGCCAACAACAGCACCGTCAGCTCACGCGGATGCGTGCGCATGTGCGACGGAGCCTCCACCGCCGCCCGGGCCCGCCAGGCCGCCAGCACCTTGGGCACCACATCGGCGAACAACCCCGGCGGCAACCCGATCGACCGCACCGCCTCCAACTTGCCGATCTCGGTCATCATCGACTCCAGACTCACATTCCCCGGAGCCGACTTAATCAGCGCCAGCAATCCCGAAGAACCGCCGTCGTCGTCCTCCGCCGTCGCCTCGGCCGCATCATCCTGCGCCGCATCGTCCTCGTCGTCGGTCTCGGCCTCGGCGCCATCGTCGATGCCGACCAAGGCGCAGATGCGCCTGATGGTCTCCGCACTCAATCGAGAAGCGATCCGCACCGACCAGGCGACCTCCGCGCTATGCAGGGCCGAAGCCGCGATCCGAGAGATCCGCCCCGAGGCCGGCGGCTCAATCCGCTCCTGGCGCAGATGCTTGAGCAGCTCCTCCCGAACCCGCTCGGGCCGACGCTCGGCATGGGCGACTTTCTCGGCCAGCCACACCGTGACCTTGTCCGCGTCCGCAGTCGTGCAGACCCGAAAGCCCAGGTGCGCCCGGATCTGCCCCCCGGTGGTACTCGATCGTGGAACCAGACCACTCGTAGAAGCCGAACTCCGAGGCAGGCACCTGGACCTGCCTGGCTGCCACATGCTCGACAGCCTCGTCGGCCAACTCCGAGCGCCCTCGCGGGAACCGCCCGTGCCGCGTAGAGAACTTCAGCAAGATCGCGAAGCCGAGCCGGGTGGCGCCTCGCTTCCCGGCGATCAGCTCACGTTCCTCGTCCAGGGCCGTCCAGCTCGTCGATGTGCATCGGGGGGTGCGTCATAGCCGCCCAGCATCGACCAGCCAAATCACAACAAGATCAACACGGTTTGGGGCTCATGACGCGCTTCTTACCGGCACCCATACATGGACGCCGCCCTGGCCCAGCTGCGCGCCGACGGCTTCGACGTGCGCCAGGAGGACGTGGCCCGGCTGTCGCCGTTCGTGCGGCACCACATCAACATGATGGGCCGCTGCTCCTCCTAACTCCCCGATCTGCCCGGCGGATTACGCCCCCTGAACGCCACCGGCTGACAGGGCTGGGGATGAACCCACCCGCTCACCCGGCCGCGCTTGATCTGGCCCGTCACGTTCTCTGCGTTGCTGCGGCGGGTGCTGTCGTTGAGCGCACCACGAGTTCGGGAGCCAGCAGTATCGTGCGTGGGCGGCGACTTGTGTCGTCGATACGGACGGTCACCGAGTTGACGGCCGCAACGCCCATGTCATGTCCGGGCTGGTTTACCGTGGTCAGGGAGATGTAGCCGAAGGCGCTCAGGGTGGTGTTGTCGAAGCCGACCAGGGACAGGTCGTCCGGAACGCTCATTCCGCGGCGCTTGGCACCGGCGAGGACGCCGAGCGCCGACAGGTCGTTAGCCGCGAAGATCGCTGTTGGCGGGTGGGGACTGGACAGCAGGGTCTCCGCCGCCGCCCTTCCTCCCTGTTCGGTGTAGTCACCGCCAGCGGTACGGATCCTGGCGGACATGCCGTGACTCTCCATTGTGTCGGTGTAGCTACGTCGGCGGATCCGGGCGCCGGGCCCGTTCCCGCCGTCGATGTGTGCGATGTCCTCGTGGCCGAGGCTAAGGAGATGTTCGACGGCAACCCTGGCGCCCTGCCGGTCGTCGACCGAGACCGTATCGACGCCGGTCACTCGGCGGCCGACTACGACCAGCGGGACCTGGTCGGCAAGATCGCGAAGCTCGCTTGAGGGAAGTCTGGTGCCGACCAGGATGATGCCGTCCACGCGATGCCCCAACAGCCGATTGACGGCTCGCCGCTCCAGCTCCTGATCCAGGTCGCCTGCCGTGAGGAGAACGGCGTAGCCGGCTTCCTCGGCTTGGTGCTCGACGCCGCTGAAGATCGCCGGGAACACGGGGTTCTCCAGTTCGACGAGGACTACTCCTAGCGTCATGGTTTGACGGCTGGCGAGCTGGGCGGCGTATGCGTTGGGCCGGTAGCCCAGCTCGGCCGCGGCCCGGAGGACCGCCTTTCGGCGGGTCTCCGAGACCTGCGGGGAATTCCGCATCACGAGGCTGACCAGCGCTCGGGACACCCCGGCACGAGTAGCCACGTCGTCCTGTGTCACGGGCAAAGCGTTCCCTCCGAGGTCTTGACCAGGACCTGTTAGCGCGCTCTAATGCTAGCAGATTTAGCGCGCGCTAATCGATCGGGGTCGTCTGACCTGGAACGAAACGAAAGGAATCGCCATGAAGCATCTGCCGCGAAGTCGGCTGGCGGCGGCCGTCGTCGCAACGACGCTCTCCGCCGCGGTGACTGCGGGATGTACGGCACGCGACGCCACCACGAAGGGGGCGAGCCAGGCCGACGCGCGGGCCGGTCAGAAGGTGTCAGTCGTGATGGTGTCCGGGCCGCTGACCGACCCGTTCTTCAGCGCGCTCAAGAAGGGCGCCCAGCAGGCCGCCAAGGACAGCGGGGTTACGTTCCAGTACGACGGGCCGGCGGATACGAAGAACCTCGGTCCGGACATGGCGCGGCTGGAGCAGGCCGCCGTGGCCAAGAAGCCGGACGCCTTGGTGGTCAGTTCGTTCATTCCGGATGCGCAGGACGCGGGGATCAAGCAGGCCACCGTTGCAGGTATCCCGGTCGTCTTCGTCAATGCCGGATCGGCCGGCTGGAAGAAGCTCGCAGGCGTCACGTACGTGGGAGAGGACGCGACTCTCGTGGGCCAGCAAGCCGGTGAGAGGATGGCCGCCACCGGCGCCAAGACCGGACTATGCGTCAATCACGTGCCGGGGAACCCCACGCTGGAGGCTCGGTGCACCGGGTTCACGCAGGCGATGGAGAAGGCCGGGGGCAAGGTCATCCCGCTGAACATCCCGTTCGCCGATGCCACCAATCCCACCACCGTGACCCAAGCGATCACCGGCGCGCTGCGGGCTAACAGTTCCATCGGCGGAGTCTTCACCCTCGGCTCCGGGATCGCTGAGAACGCCGTCAAGGCCGTGGGTTCCCTCAACGCGAGCGGCAAGGTCACAATCGGCACGACGGACCTATCGGCGAACGTTCTCACCGCGATTAAGAATGGAAAACTACTCTTTTCGGTGGATCAGCAGCCGTATCTGCAGGGCTATTACAGCGTACTGATCGCCGCGCAGAAGGTCCGATTCGGTCTCGCGCCCGTCGCCCCCGTCACCACCGCGCCGCTGTTCATCACCAAGGACAACGTCGACCAGGTGATGAAGATCAACAGCACCCAAGGCGGAATCCGCGGTGCGTCCTGACACGGCTGTGACCAGCAGCCGACGCCACTGAGCCCACCCGCGCCCCGACCGGTCCTGGGCCCCCGCCCGACAAGGAGATTGTGTGATGAGATCCGGCACCCTCGTACCCCGCCGATCCGCCCACCGCGCGACCGCCCGACCGGCGTCGTCCGGTGGCACCCGCACCCGGCTGCTCCACACGCTACGCCGCCCGGAGTTCGGTGCCCTCGTCGGCGTGATCACGGTCTATGCGTTCTTCGTCGTGGCTGCCGGCGGCAAAGGTTTCCTGTCGGCCGGGGGCACGGCCAGTTGGCTGAATGCGGCGGCCGAACTCGGAGTCCTCGCCATACCCGTCGGCATGCTCATGATCGCCGGGGAGTTCGACCTCTCCGTCGGTTCCATGGTCGGGGCCTCGTCGATGGTCGTGGCGATCGGTAGCGGCACGTACACAACCCCGCTGTGGTTGTCCATTCTCCTCGCGATCGCCATCGGCGCCGCCCTCGGCCTGGTCAACGGCATCGTCACCATCCGGACCGGGCTGCATTCGTTCATCGTCACCCTAGCGTCGATGCTCGCGGTCGCCGGAGCGGCGCTCGGCCTGTCCCGGGTGATCACCGGGACCACGAGCGTGTCGCTGACTCCCTGGGGATCGGCGAAGGTGGTGTTCGGCGGTAGCTGGGACGGGTTCAGCGTCTCGATCTTGTGGTGGATCACGGTGACCGCGGTGGTCGCCTGGGTGCTCGTCAAGACCGCGTTCGGCAACTGGGTGTTCGCCACCGGCGGCGACAAGGACTCCGCCCGGTCCGCCGGCGTGCCCACGGCCCGCGTGAAGATCATCTTGTTCGTCACCACGGGCGCGGCCGCAGCGCTGGTGGGTGCGCTGCAGACGGTGCAGTTCAACGGCGGGGATGTCACCCGCGGCCAGTCCTTCGTGTTCAACGGCATCGTCGCCGCGGTGATTGGCGGCGTCCTGCTCACCGGGGGATACGGATCCGCCTTCGGCGTGTTCCTGGGCGCGATGACCTACGGCATCGTCTCCCTTGGCATCTTCTACACCGGGTGGAGCACCGACTGGGTGCAGTTGTTCCTCGGTTTGCTCCTGGCCACCGCGGTGCTGGCCAACAACTACTTCCGCAAACTCGCGCTCACCTCCTGATCACCTCCGGAAAGGGTACTGCCATGACCAGCACCCCCATCGTCGAACTGCGCGGTGTCTCCAAGGCGTTCGCCGGAGTCAAGGCGCTCACCGATGTTTCAATCGAGATCCGGGCAGGGGAGGTGCTCTGCCTGCTCGGCGACAACGGCGCGGGCAAGTCCACCCTCATCAAGATCATGTCCGGAGTGCACCAGCCGACGTACGGCAGCATCCTGCTGGATGGCGAACGAGTCCGGTTCACCGATCCGCGCGACGCCCGTGCCCGCGGGATCGCAACCGTTCACCAGTACGGCGGCACCATTCCGCTGATGAGCGTGGCCCGCAACTTCTTTCTGGGCGCCGAGCCATCCACCGGATGGGGACCGTTCAAACGCATCGACATGGTCAAGGCCAGCCGGATCGCCCTGAAAGAAATCCACGATCTCGGCATCCGGCGAGTCCGCGACGGGGGACAGCTCGTAGGAACGATGTCCGGCGGTGAGCGGCAGGCCTTGGCCATCGCCCGAGCGATGTACTTCGGTGCCCGTGTCCTCATCCTCGACGAGCCCACCTCGGCCCTGGGTGTCAAGGAAGCCGGCAAGGTACTGCGCCTGATCGCCCAGGCACGCGCCCGCGGGGTGGCCATCGTGTTCATCACCCACAATGCCCACCACGCGATGTCCGTGGGCGACCGATTCGCCGTCCTCATCCACGGCGCGGTGGCCGCGGACTTCAAGCGCGGAGAGAAGAGCCGCGAAGAGGTCCTCAACCTGATGGCCGGCGGCGAAGAACTGGAGTCCATGGAGCTCGAGTCCGAAGGCATCGACCTTGGACACGAACCCAACGGCACAGATCCGCTCCTGCCGGGACATGACGACTCCGGTGCCGGAACCGTGACGACCACCCGAGAGACCACCCCGTGAGCGTGCACGACCAGGAGAAATCTGACGCTTCGCAGGGCAGAACGGGCGTGACCGAACCCGGAGTCGTACGCGTCGAAGGCTGGGCCCACGCACCATTCGAAGCCATCGCAGACGTCTTCGCCCGAGTCGTTGCCGAACAGGGATGCGGCACGGCCGCCCTGACCGTCTACATGGACGGGCATCCCGTCGTGGACCTGACGCACGCAGACCACCCTCGTGATGCCCGGCAGCTGCTGTTCTCCGTCTCCAAAGGCGTCTCGGCGATCGCCGCCCAGCACGCCCACGCTCACGGGCGGCTCGACCTGGACGCTCCCATCAGCGACGTCTGGCCCGCCATGCGCCGAGCGGCGACCCGCCACGTCACCACCCGCCACGTGCTCTGCCACCAGGCAGGACTACCGCTGGTCGACCGGCAACTCACCGTGGAAGATCACGTGGCTGGAAACCTCGAGGCCGCGCTGGAACGGCAACAACCCTACTGGGAGCCAGGGACGAAGCACGGCTACCACGCCATCACCTACGGCACCCTGCTCGACGGCGTCTTCCGGCGAGCTCTCGGAACCAGCGTCGCCGAGTACATCCACACGCACATCAGACAACCGCTCGGCCTCGACCTCAGCCTCGGGGCCCCTCCCGCACACAGCCACAACGTGCTGCCGCTGCGAACACGCCCACCCATGCGCACTCCGCTGCAGCTGACCCACCAGGCAAGACTCCTCAACGCCACCGGGCTCGGCCTGCTCGACGACCCCTCGGTCTTCAACCGACCGGACGTCCTCGCCGCGCCCTGGCCGGCCACCAATATTGTCGCCGGCGCCCGCGACCTGGCACGGCTGTATGCCGCCACCGTCGGCCCGGTTGACGGCACACGCCTGCTGGACACCGAGAACACGACCGACCTCGCCCGCACCCGCTCGATCGGCATGGACGAAATCCTCGGCGAAGCATCACATTTCGGATCCGGCGTCCAAAGACCAACAACAAGGCTCCCCCTCCTCGGGCCGGCCTCGTACGGACACGACGGGCACGCCGGCTCGCTCGCGCTGGCCGATCCCCAGCTCTCCATCAGCATGGCCTTCACCACCAACCTCTGCCCACCCGTCGGCGGAGCCAGCGCCGGAGCACTGACCCTGGTCGCCGCCGCACGACACTGCCTGAGCGCATAGACCGGACGGGACTGTACTGAATTGAAGCTCGGAGAGACTTGCGTCACTCGCGGTGAGCACGGGCCGAGGATCTCGGTCACCGAGCCGTCACCCACGCCGAAACCGACCATGTCAGGCCCGCCCGGACGCGGCGTCCGTGGTCGGTACAGGTCGGTACACGAAGAGGAGTCCCCATGAGGATCGGGCTTATAGGCGCCGGACGAATTGGAGCGTTCCATTCAGCGACTCTCATCCGCCTGCCGGCCGTCGAGGAGCTCGTCGTGGCCGATGTCGACCCGGCCCGGGCGCGCGCCCTCGCGGACCGGCTGACCGGAGCGACCGCGGCCCGCTCGGTGGACGCGCTCTTCGACCGCGGCCCGCGCGGTCACGGCCTGGACGGGCTGGTGGTCGCGGCCGCCACCGACGCGCACGCCGAGCTCGTCACCCGCGCCGTGTCGGCCGGGCTGCCCGTCTTCTGCGAGAAGCCGATCGCCGTGGACATTTCCGGGACCCTCGACGTGCTCGCCGAAGTACGCCGCACCGGCGTACCGGTCCAGGTCGGCTTTCAGCGGCGCTTCGACGCCGGGCATGTCGCGGCGCGGGAGGCCGTCGCGTCCGGGCGCCTCGGCTGGGTGCACACGCTCAGGTCCTGCACGCTGGACCCGGCCCCGCCGCCGCGCGAGTACGTCCCGCACTCCGGGGGCCTGTTCCGCGACTGCGTGATCCACGACGTGGACGCGGTCCGGTTCGTCACCGGCCAGGAGGTCATGGAAGTGATCGCGGTCGGCGCCAACAAGGGGGACGCGTACTTCCGCGAGTTCCGCGACGTGGACACCGCGGCCGCCGTGCTCACGCTGAAGGACGGCACGCTCGCCCTGAGCAGCGCGACACGTTACAACGCGGCCGGTTACGACGTGCGGCTGGAGGTGCTCGGCTCCCAGGACAGCATCATCGCCGGGCTGGACGGGCGGACGCCCCTCACCAGGCTCCCAAGCGCGGACGCCGAGGGCTCGGCGGCCGGCGCCGCCCACACCGACGACGCCCACAGGCGCGCCGCGGCGTACGGCGGGTTCCTGGAGCGATTCGCCGACGCCTACGCCGCGGAGCTCGCCGCGTTCACCCAGGTGGTCGCGGGCCGGATGGAGACCCCCTGCCCGCCGGAGGACGCGCTGGAGGCCTTCTACGTCGCGGAGGCGTGCGAGATGTCCCGGCGGGAGGGACGCTCGGTCCTGGTGAAGGAGGTGCGGTCGTGATCCGCATCGCCGGGGCGCCGATCTCCTGGGGAGTGTGCGAGGTGCCGGGCTGGGGTCACCAGTTCCGGGCCGAGCGGGTGCTGGCGGAGATGCGCGAGCTGGGGCTCGCGGCGAGCGAGTTCGGTCCCGACGGCTTCCTGCCCGCAGATCCGCGCGAGCGCGCCCGCCTGCTGGCGTCGTACGGGCTGGAGCCGGTCGGCGGGTTCGTCCCGGTCGTCCTGCATGATCCGGCCCACGATCCGGTCCGGGAGGTCGGCGCCGTGCTCGACGGCTTCGGTGAGGGCGCCCTGGTGGTACTGGCGGCGGCGACCGGGCTCGACGGGTACGACGAGCGCCCGATCCTGGACGCCACGGCCTGGGTGACGCTGCTGGCCAACCTGGACGCGATCGCCGCGAGCGCGGCTGAGCGGGGGCACCGCGTGGTCCTCCACCCGCACGTCGGGACGCTGATCGAGCGGCGCGACGAGGTGGAGCGGGTGCTGGAGGGCTCGGACGTGTCGCTCTGCCTGGACACCGGGCATCTGCTCATCGGGGGAGTTGATCCACTCGAACTGGTCCGCGAAGCGCCGGAGAGGATCGCGCACGTTCACCTGAAGGATGTGGACGCCGGTCTCGCCGATCGTGTGCGGTGCGGCGAGGTGACCTACACCGAGGCCGTCCGGGCCGGGGTGTACCGGCCGCTCGGCGAGGGGGACGTCGACATCGCGGGCATCGTCCACCTGCTGGACGGCTTCGGCTACCGGGGCTGGTACGTCCTCGAACAGGACACGATCCTGGACGCCGAGCCCCCGTCCGGCGGCGGCCCGAAGGACGAGGTGCGCGCGAGCATCGGGTTCCTGCACCGGCTGATCGGGGCGACCTCATGACGGCGCACGATCTGATCACGATGGGCCGGGTGAGCGTCGACGTCTACCCGCTGCAGACGGGCGTGGGGCTGGAGGACGTGGAGACGTTCGGCAAGTACCTCGGCGGCAGCCCCACCAACGTGGCGGTGGCCGCGGCCCGCTACGGGCGCAGGGCCGCGGTGATCACGCGAACCGGCGCGGACCCGTTCGGCCGGTTCGTGCACAAGGCGCTCAAGGAGTACGGCGTCGACGACCAGTTCGTGTCGGACGTGCCCGGCCTGCCGACCCCGCTGGCGTTCTGCGAGATCTTCCCCCCGGACGACTTCCCGCTGTACTTCTACCGGGCCCCCAAGGCGCCCGACATGGAGATCCGCCGCGAGGAGCTGGACGACGACGCGATCCGCGCCGCCCGGATCTTCTGGGCCACGGTGACGGGCCTTTCGGACGAGCCGAGCCGCCACGCCACACTCTCCGCGCTGGCGCTGCGCCGCGGCACCACCGTGCTGGATCTCGACTTCCGGCCGATGTTCTGGTCCGAGCCGGACACCGCCAGGCAGGCGATCGACGCCGCGCTGAAGCACGTCACGGTGGCGATCGGGAACCTGGACGAGTGCGAGGTCGCGGTGGGGGAGCGAGAGCCGTCGGCGGCCGCCCGCGCGCTCCTCGACCGGGGCGTGGAGCTGGCCATCGTCAAGCAGGGGCCGCGCGGGGTCCTGGCCGCCACGGCGGACGAGGTGGTCACGGTGCCGCCGGTCCCGGTCGAGGTGGTCAATGGGCTGGGCGCGGGGGACGCGTTCGGCGGCGCGGTCTGCCACGGCCTGCTGAGCGGCTGGGGGGTCGAGCGGATCGTCGCCTTCGCCAACGCGGCCGGCGCGCTGGTCGCCTCGCGGCTGGCGTGCTCCCCGGCGATGCCGGCCGAGGACGAGGTCGACGAGCTGGTCAGCGGAATCGAAGGACCGGCAAGAGGGGCCCGACGGATTGACCAGAGGGATCGAAGGATGACGACAGGAATCGAAGGATGACGACAGGGACGTTCGCCGACCGCATCGCGGCGCTGACGGAGATCCGGGCCACCCGGCCTGGGGCGATCGCCGACGCGGCCGCCCGCCGCGCCCGGCGCGCGGTGCTCACCGGTGCGGACGGTCGGCTGATGATCGTGGCGGCGGATCACCCGGCCCGCGGCGCGCTCGGCGCCGGACCGGACCCGCTGGCCATGGCCGACCGGCGCGACCTGCTGGAGCGGCTGTGCGTCGCGCTCGGACGCCCCGGCGTCGACGGCGTGCTCGGCACCCCGGACATCGTCGAGGACCTGCTGCTGCTCGGGGCGCTGGACGGCAAGGTGGTCATCGGCTCCATGAACCGCGGCGGGCTGGCCGGCGCCTCGTTCGAGATCGACGACCGGTTCACCGCGTACTCGACGGCGGCCATCGCCGCGGCCGGGCTGGACGGCGGCAAGATGCTGCTGCGCATCGACGACGACGATCCGGCGACCGCGGCGACCCTGGAGGGCTGCGCGAACGCGGTGACCGATCTGGCCGGCCGCGGCCTGATGGCCATGGTCGAGCCGTTCATCTCGCGCCGTGTGGACGGGCGGATCCGCAACGAGCTCACCCCCGAGGCGATGACGCGGGCCATCGCGATCGCCTCGGGCCTCGGCGCGAGCTCCGCGCACAGCTGGCTCAAAGTTCCTGTCGTCGAGGACATGGAGCGGGTGATGGCCGCGTCCACGCTGCCCGCGCTGCTGCTCGGTGGCGAGGTGTCGGCCGATCCGGAGGCGGCGCTGGCCACGTGGCGGAAGGCGCTGGCGCTGCCGACGGTCCGGGGACTGGTCGTGGGCCGTTCCCTGCTCTATCCGGGGGACGACGACGTGGCGGGCGTGGTCGACGCCGCCGTGGAGGTGCTGCGATGAAGCGCTATCTGCCCGCGGGCTCGTACGACTCCATCACCCCGGAGACGGCCGGCTGGGAGTATTCGGCGTTGCGGCTGCTCACGCTCGACGGGTCCGCGACGTTCGAGACGGGCGAGTTCGAGACACTCGTGCTGCCCCTGGCGGGCTCGTGCTCGGTCTCCTGCGACGGACAGACCTTCGAGGTCCAGGGGCGGCGGGACGTCTTCTCGCGCGTCACCGACTTCGTCTACGCGCCGCGCGACGCCACCGTCACGGTGACCGGACAGGGGCGGTTCGCGCTCCCGGCGGCGCGCTGCGGCGCCCGCCTGGAGCCGCGCCATGTGCCCGCCGAGGACGTGCAGGTGGAGCTGAGGGGCGCCGGGCAGGCCAGCCGCCAGGTCAACAACTTCTGCACGCCGGAGACGTTCCCGCACGCCGACAAGCTGATCGCGTGCGAGGTCCTGACGCCGGGCGGGAACTGGTCGTCCTACCCGCCCCACAAGCACGACCGGGAGAGTCCCGGCGAGTGCGTCCTGGAAGAGATCTACTACTTCGAGGTGGCCGGTGGCGGCATGGCCTACCAGCGGGTCTACGGCGAGCCAGAGCGGCCCATCGACGTGCTGGAGGAGGTACGGACGGGTGACACGGTGCTGATCCCGCACGGATACCACGGCCCCTCGATGGCCGCGCCAGGCTATGACCTCTACTACCTCAACGTGATGGCCGGGCCGTCGCCCGAACGAGCCTGGCTGATCTGCGACGACCCCGCCCACGGCTGGGTCCGCGCCACATGGGCGGAGCAGGAGATGGACCCGCGGCTTCCGCTCACGAGCGCGGAGGGTCCCCGATGAGGCTCACCGTCGCACAGGCGATCGTCCGGTTCATGGCCGCCCAGTGGTCGGCGCGCGACGGCGCCGAGCAACGCTTCTTCGCCGGCTGCTTCGGCATCTTCGGGCACGGCAACGTCGCGGGCATCGGCCAGGCCCTGCTGGAGTACGGCGACGACCTGCGCTACTACCAGGCGCGCAACGAGCAGGCCATGGTGCACACGGCCGTCGGGTATGCGCGGATGCGCGACCGCCTGGCCACGTTCGCCTGTACGGCCTCGGTCGGGCCCGGCGCCACGAACATGGTGACCGGGGCGGCGCTGGCGACGATCAATCGGCTTCCGGTTCTGTTGCTGCCTGGTGACGTGTTCGCCACGCGGGTGGCCAATCCGGTGTTGCAGGAGCTGGAGGACGCGCGGTCCTACGACGTGTCGGTCAACGATGCCTTCAAGCCGGTTTCGAGGTACTGGGATCGGATCAACCGGCCCGAGCAGCTTGCGTCCGCGTTGCTGGCCGCGATGCGGGTGCTGACCGATCCGGCCGAGACCGGGGCGGTGACGCTCGCGCTGCCGCAGGATGTGCAGGCCGAGGCGTACGACTGGCCGGAGGAACTGTTCGAGCGGCGCGTGTGGCGGATCGCCCGGCCGGTGCCTGAGCCGGCCGCGCTGGAGGAGGCCGCGGCGGTGCTGCGGTCCGCCCGGCGGCCCTTGATCGTGGCGGGTGGCGGCGTCGTCTACTCGGGTGCGACCGATGAGCTTCGGGGGTTCGCCGAGCGGACCAGCATGCCGGTCGCCGAGACCCAGGCGGGGAAGGGGGCGCTGCACTGGGAGCACCCGTGCGCGGTGGGCGCGGTCGGCGCCACCGGCACGACCGCCGCGAACGCGCTGGCCCGCGAGGCCGACGTCGTGCTGGGCGTCGGCACCCGCTACAGCGACTTCACCACTGCCTCGCGCAGCGTCTTCGCACGCCCCGGGGTGCGGTTCGTCAACCTCAACGTCGCCCGCCTCGACGCCGTCAAGCACGCGGGCCTCGGCATCGTCGCCGACGCCCGGGAAGGGCTTCGCGGCCTCCTCTCGGCCCTCGACGGCCACACCGTGCCCGCGTCCTACCGTGAGGAGGCCAGTGGTCTGGCCGCGGAGTGGAACGCGACCGTGGACCGTGCGTACGCCCTCGGGCACGGCCCGCTGCCCGCCCAGTCTGAGATCATCGGCGTCGTCAACGAGGTCAGCGGGCCGCGCGACGTCGTGGTGTGCGCGGCCGGGTCGATGCCCGGCGATCTGCACAAGCTGTGGCGGACGCGCGACCCCAAGGGCTACCACGTGGAGTACGGCTACTCCTGCATGGGCTACGAGATCGCCGGCGGGTTCGGGGTGAAGATGGCCGACCTTTCCCGCGAGGTGTTCGTGATGGTCGGGGACGGCTCGTACCTGATGATGGCGCAGGAACTGGCCACGGCCGTGCAGGAGGGCGTGAAGCTCACCGTCGTCCTGGTGCAGAACCACGGCTTCGCCTCCATCGGCGCCCTCTCGGAGTCGGTCGGCTCTCAGCGCTTCGGCACCCGCTACCGCCAACGCACGGCGACCGGCCTGGACGGGGACGTGCTCCCGGTCGATCTGGCCGCCAACGCCGCCAGCCTCGGCGCCGACGTGCTGCACGCCTCGACCGTCCAGGAGTTCCGCACGGCGCTGCGGAAGGCCGCGGCCTCAACGCGGACGACGGTCGTGCACGTGGAGACCGACCCGCTGGTCCCGGCGCCCGACAGCCAGGCCTGGTGGGACGTGCCCGTCGCGGAGGTCTCGGGGCTGGACTCCACCGGCGAGGCCCGCGCCCGCTACGAGAAGGACAAGCAGGCCCAACGGCCTTACCTGTAGGGGAGACCATGCGCACCATCGAGCATTGGATCAACGGGGAGCGTGTCGGCGGCGACCGCCTCGCGCCGGTGTACGACCCGGCCACCGGCGAGCGGCAGGCGCAGGTCGTGCTGGCGGACGGGACCGGCGTCGATCTCGCCGTGGCCGCCGCGGCCAAGGCGTTCGGCGACTGGAGCCAGTCGTCGCTGACCCAGCGCGCACGGATCATGTTTAAGTTCCGCGAGCTGCTGGAACGGCACGAGGACGAGCTCGCCCGGATCATCACCAGCGAGCACGGCAAGGTCCTGGACGACGCGCGCGGTGAGGTCGTGCGGGGCCGCGAGGTGGTGGAGTTCGCCTGCGGGATCGGCCAGCTGCTCAAGGGGGAGTTCTCCGACCAGGTGTCCGGCGGCGTGGACGCCTACTCCTTCCGGCAGCCGCTGGGCGTCTGCGCCGGGATCACGCCGTTCAACTTTCCGGTGATGGTGCCACTGTGGATGCACCCGATCGCGATCGCCACCGGCAACACCTTCGTGCTGAAGCCGAGCGAGCGCGTGCCGGGGGCCTCGGCGCTCATCGCCGAGCTGTATGCGGAGGCTGGGCTGCCGCCCGGGGTCTTCAACGTCGTCAACGGCGACAAGGCCGCGGTGGACGCGCTGCTGGAGCACCCCGACGTGGCGGCGGTCTCGTTCGTCGGATCCACACCGGTCGCGTCCCACATCCACGAGCGTGCCTCCGCGTTCGGCAAGCGGGTCCAGGCGCTGGGCGGCGCCAAGAACCACGCGGTGGTGCTACCGGACGCCGACCTGGACTTCGCCGCAGACCAGATCACCGCCGCCGCGTACGGCTCGGCCGGGCAGCGTTGCATGGCGATCTCAGCCGTGGTGGCGGTCGGCGACGCCGGCGACGGCCTGGTCGACCGGCTGGCCGAGCGGGCCCGGCGGATCCGCGTCGGGCCCGGGGACCGGGCGGACAGCGAGATGGGCCCGGTGATCACGGACGAGGCGCGCGAACGGATCCGGTCCTACGTCGCGCGCGGGGCGGCGGACGGCGCGGTCCTGCTCGTGGACGGCCGCGATCTCGGCGGCCCCGGCTTCTTCGTCGGCCCGTGCCTGCTCGACGGGGTCACCCGCGAGATGGACGTCTACCGCGACGAGATCTTCGGGCCCGTCCTGGTGGTCCTGCGCGCAGGCAGCCTCGACGAGGCGATCGCCCTCGTCAACGCCAACCCGTATGGCAACGGCACCGCCGTGTTCACCAGGGGCGGCGAGGCGGCGCGGCGGTTCCAGCGCGAGGTCACGGTAGGGATGATCGGGGTCAACGTGCCGATCCCGGTTCCGATGGCGTTCCACTCCTTCGGCGGCTGGAAGTCGTCACTGTTCGGCGACACCCATGTCCACGGCCCCGAGGGCGTGCGCTTCTACACGCGCGCCAAAGCCGTCACCACCCGCTGGCCCCAGAGCAGGGAGACGGCCTCACTGTCCTTCCCGACGGCGAATTAGGGCGCGGCGCCGGAGGAGGACCACAGCGGTGGCTGGGGGTCATGCTCCAGGGAGAGGCCTCCGCTTCGGCTGTCGCCAGCCCTTCCAGCGGGGGGTACGCACTCAGGAGTTCGGTATGGAAGGCGTCGACTCGCTCGTTCACCTCGAGGCCGAACTCCGCCTCGTCGGCGTCCGCCATCCTCTCGCTGCCGCACAGCCACCAGTAGGTGCGGAGGGCCTGCGGGTACGTGATGGGGCGATTCTCGCGCCACACGCAAAGGTAGAAACTCATCGTCCGCGCTCCCAGATCGGTTCCGTGATCGAGCCCGCATCAGACGTGGGTAGGGGCGGGGACGTTCCCTGTTCGGCCAGCGGGTCCTGACGAGGAAACCCGCGAAGACCGGACAGAACTACTGCCGTTATGTCCGGTCAGCCTCCTGGCGCGGCCCCTTTCCGGCGTATTCCGGTCGGACCCGTTGCGCACCGAGGAAGATCCGCGACCAGAGACAGGGCACAACCGCTGACCGGGTCTAGCGCGCTCGGGTGTACCTGATGACAGCTTCCTTAACGACCGGCCGTGATTCCCCAGAGTTCGCGTGGCCCGAAGGGGCATCACTGTGAACTCTGAGCACATCCCGCTGTACCGGGGGTTTCGGCCCTTGGGTTCGTCCGAACCGAAGGGACTGTCGCGTCCGGCTTCGGGAACAGTCCCACTGCGGCGGGACTGTTCCCGAAGCCGTTGTATGCGGTGATCACGTCTGTTCAGGGAATCCGGTCGACGTTCTTCCCTTCCGTGCGGCTTTCGGGCGGTTTGTTATGGCTTGCCGGGGAGTTCGCCGGCCTTGTTCACAACGCCGCGCTGGAGGACCGCGGTGGTGGCGGTGATCATGCCCTTCTTGGCGTGCTTCGTGTCCTCCACCATGTAGCCGCGCTCGCCCAGGTAGTTCAGCGTCTTCTTGTCGAAGATCCATTCGCTGCGCTCGCCGTAGGCGACCAGCGCGACGGCCACGCCGTGCCGGCCCGCCGCATCGACCGAGTCGGGCACCACGCGCACGCCGGGGATCTTCGCGGCGGCGCGGTAGATGGCGGCGGCGAGCTTGGGCGGCAGGATCCCCTCGGACAGGAGCCGACCGAGTTCTCGGAAGGCCTCGGCGTTCCGGGCGGCCGAGGTGGCGGTCTTGCCGGACTTCGGGATCTTCGCGTAGACGCCGGCCAGCAGGGCGCCCGGCTCGGTCGGCATGGCGGCGAGCTCCCGGTAGGTCAGGTCGTCCTTCGAACCGACCAGCTCGATTTTCCAGCCCGCCTCCCGGAGCAGGCCGCGCTTCCCCGGGCTCTGCGGCTGCCAGATCTCCCGCTCCCGCAGCGGCTGCGGAACCTGCGGTCCGTTGCCCTTCTGGGTGGTCCACGCGACCTTGCTCTTGATGTAGACGAACTGGTTCTCGCGCACGGGCAGGGCGGGCTGGTGCGCGGCGGCCAGCGAGATGCGGTCCAGCAGCACGGTGGCGCTGCCCTCGCCGCCGGGCTTGGCCGCGGATTTGGCCGCGGGCGAGGGTGGGGTGTCACCGCTGCCGTGCAGGCCGGCGAACAGTCCCGCCGCCACGGCCGCGGCGGCAAGCGGAGCCGCCAGCAGGACGAGCCGGCGGCGCTTGGGCCGGTGCGGGGCGGTTGCGGGCTCTTCGATCTGCAGCATCAGATGCTCCTTGAGGAGGTGGTGCCGGCCGTCGGAGAGCTCCGGGTCGCCCGGGGGCGGCAGGAGCCGCACGAGCTCGGCGAGCTCGTCGGGTTCTGGTCCGCGCTGTGGGGAGCCGTTCATGAGTGCCTCTCCTGCTTCGACCGGACCGCGTTCGCGCGGTCGTCACTGATGAGCTGTCCGCCGCCGGGCGGGGGTTCCCGTTCGGCGTCGGTGAGTTTGCGCAGGCGGGTACGGGCTCGTGACAGCCGCGAACGCACAGTGCCCGGCGGAACGCCGAGCGCTTCGGCGGCCTCCGCGTAGTTCAGGCCCGCCCACACACAGAGCGTGAACACCTCACGTTCGGCCTTGCGCAACCGGTCGAGCGCGGTGTGTGCGGCGGCCAGCTCCTCGGCGTCGGCGAGACGGCCCACCAGCTCGTCGGAGAAATCCGGCACCACGCCCCGGCCGGGCATCCGGTTCAGCGCCGCCTGGTGTCGCCGCGCGGACCGGGCGGCGTTCCGCAGGACGTTGGTCGCGATACCCAGCAGCCAGGGCCGCAGCGACTCGCCCTCCAGCCGAATCTTGTCCCGTAGGCGCCACGCCTCCAGAAAGGTGAGCGACACGATGTCCTCGGCCGTCGCCCAATCCCCGGTGACCCGGACCGCATAGCGGTACACCACTCGTGCATGCTCATCGAATAGGTCCCCGAACGCGACGGGGTCACCTGCCCGTATTCGGGCTCGCGTTGACAACTCCACATCCCGTCCTGTCCGCCGGCCCCGCCGGGTTCCCTGTGACCCCAGTCACACGAAAGAGCCGCCTCGGAGCTATCGCGATGCTAGCGACGTGTCCCGCGAACGCCGGTCACGAAGGTGAGCCCGTACGTTTCGATCTTGTGCTGCCGTAGGGCAAGGTCGCCGCAGTAAGGTCCATGGTCGCTGCCAGGATGTGCGCGGGCACGCTGCCGTCACTGACAGGCTCCGGTTCGGGAAGCCCGATATCCGACCGGGTTAACGACCACCTCGTTGAGCAGCCGTTCCGACTGCGAGGCGGCCGATGGGCTGGCCCGGGCGGTGACCAGTGATGCTGGGACACGTGGGTCTCCTTAAGCTGTTCGGGTGGTTGCGCACAGACCGGCTGCGCAAGGCCGACACCGCCCGGGAGGACATCCCCGCACCGCCCCCAAGGCCATGGATAACAACGCCCAGATCCGGTGGCTGCGCGCGATCGAGGACTGTCCGCATGCCCGCGACCGGGCCCTGGCCCTGCTGCCGTTCTATGCAGGCCTGCGCATCGGCGACGCCGCCGAACTTGCCGGACACGCCCGCCTGGACACCCTCCGGATCTACAGCCACCCCACCGACTACCGGCCGCAACCCCAGAAGATGAGTGCGGCTGAACTGGATCTCGTTGCATCACAGCTGCTTCAGATCGTCGGTACCCTGCCGTGGGAGGAGGCCGAGGCACGCGCTCGGACCATCGGGGAACGACTCAATCGCGAGGGCGGCTTCGCGTTGATGGTGGCCAAGGCCGAAGAGGCCGATGCACTGAGCCTGTCGGTGGGGATGTCCCCCATCCTTCGTGAGATCGAAATGACGTGGGATGGGATCGGCACATGGCGAGGCTGACGTCTTGCACCGCTACGCCGCCGACTGCCACTACCTAATCATCCAGCTCATCAGTTATCGGCGACGGGCGGCCGAAGTACATCGGCTCGGTGAGATCCTCGCAGGCCACATCAGTGAAACCGGCGCCGGTCAGGATCTGGCGGACGCGTTGGGGGTCGGCTAGCGCGAAGGGTCCGGGCGCGTCCGGCGGCGGTGCGGGCAGGGCCCGCCCGGCGGCCAGGGCCCGAGTGAACCGGATGATCCACTCGTTGTCGGCCGGCGACCGCCAGACCAGCAGCGCCAGCCGGCCGTCCAGGCGTGGCCCCGGGCATCGCCCTCACCGCGTTCCAGACCGGGCGTCACCACCGTCGGTGCACGGTTGCCTTACTGTCGGTCACCAAGCTGGCCGGTGGGACGTCATCGGCCACGACCGCGCCAGCGGCGACCACGGCATCATGGCCGATGCTGACGCCGGGCAGGATCGTGGCACCGGCGCCGATCCACACGTTCTCCGCCACGTCGATGGGCGCGCCGCTAAGCCATTCCCGTCGCTCCTCAGGATCGACCGGGTGACCGACGGTGATGAACGTGGCCCTTGGTCCGATCATTACGCGTTCGCCTAGTCGGATGCCGGCGTAGTCCAGGAATGTGCAGTTCTGATTGATGAAGACGCGCTCTGCGAGGTCCAGGTGAAGGCCGTGGTCGGTGTAGAAGGGCGGATAGATCGTGACCCTCGTCGGCAGCGGCTTGCCGAGGATCCGTTCGAACAGTTCCGCCTTGCCCGCTTCGTCCTCGAAGGGCAGGACGTTCAGGCGGGAAGTGAGCTCGGTGGCCCGCAGGACCCTCTCGGCCATGGCCTGGAACTCGGCGCTGTGGATGCGCATGAGACGGTCGCTGGACATGCCACGGTCCTTTCGACTGGATAAAGCTCAGTAGGCGCTGGTGGAAGCTGCTATCAGCAGCTGGTCGAGTCACCTTTTGTGGGGCCGGGACCTGCGGACGCTTGCGATGTCGCTGTCGCCGCGCCGTGGCGTCGTTGCCCAGGTCGGGCGCCAGACCGTCTCCGGGAGCGCTGGCAGGCTTCCGAGGTGGGTGATGATTCCACGGAGTCCTGGATGCGGATTCGTTCTGGGGAGGATGAGCGAGAGTGGGTATGCGAGGGTCGGATTCACGATAGGGATGCGGCGTAGGTCGTGGTTCGTCGGCCATATGTACCGGTCACGTGCCCCAACGAGGGTGGCCACGTCCGCCGAGTCCGCGAGGGTGTCCAGGAGTACTTCGTCTCCGAAGTGCGGGCCTGCCGCGTCGATGCGTAGGTCGAAGTCGGTGGCGAGTTGATCGTAGAACTCTGCCCATTCGCTTCGGGGCGCGATACCCGGCACCCATATCCGGTGCTTACGCAGCTGCGGTGGCATCAGTCTTCGCGCGGAGGCGAGCGGATGTCTCGGGCCGACGAGCAGTTCCAGCGGGGAGTCGAACGCGTGGATCATTTGCACGTCGGGCGGCAGTGTGGCCGGGTCGGTGACGGTACGGAACGAGGCGTCGATATCGCCTGCTTCGACGGCGGCGACCGCCACGCGGGGGTCGTTGACCCTGAGGGTCACCACGTCGAGGTTGGTTTCGGGATGCGACCGCCAATAGTCGTGCAGAACAACGGCCTGCGCGCTTCGCAGGCCGAGAACATCGATCCGAAGGGCCCGGGAGCCCGGCCTGACCGCGGTGATGGCGCGCTCGACACCCGCGACGATGCTCCGCGCGTGGGGGAGAAACGCCTGGCCATCGAGCGTCAGCTCAACCCCTCGGGCGGTACGTGTGAACAGGCGGACTTCCAGCTCGCGTTCCAGGGCTGCGATCCGCTTGGAGACCGCCTGCTGCGTCACGCCCAGCTCATCGGCTGCATGTTGGAACTGCCCGAGCTCGGCCGCCCGGACGAACGATCGCAATGCCTCGGTGTCCACTGGTTCACCTTAGGAGTGCACAACCGATCGTTGTGGCTCGCCGAGGACGCGTTGTTTGATCATGCTCCAGCGTGGCCGACGTGACTCAAGCATCCCTGGCCCTGCCCGCGCCGGTTACGGGCGACCTGCTCTTGATTCGACATGCCTCTAATTTGACATCCATCTATATATCGGCGCAGACTTCAGGGCGGTGGCTGTTTAGAAGTTCATCGAAACAGGAGGCCGTGATGTCCCGCGTCCAACTCGCCCTGCGCGTCGCCGACCTGGAGGGCTCGATCGCCTTCTACTCCAAGCTGTTCGACACCGAACCCGCCAAGCGCCGCCCCGGCTACGCCAACTTCGCCATCGCCGACCCTCCGCTCAAGCTCGTGCTCATCGAGGGTGAGGGCGACGAGCCCACCCGCCTGGATCATTTGGGCGTCGAGGTCGAGGACTCAGGCATCGTCTCGGACGCCGGCCAGCGCCTGGCCAACGCGGGCCTGGTCACCCTGACCGAGAACGACACCTCCTGCTGCTACGCCCTGCAGGACAAGGTCTGGGTGCACGGCCCCGGCAACGAGCCCTGGGAGGTCTACGTCGTGAAGGGCGACGCCGACACCCTGACCAAGGCTGAGGACTCCGCTTGCTGCATTCCCGCCGACAGCACCGACAGCACCGTGCCCACCGGCGGGGACGCGGTTCCGGTCGGCAGCGCTACAGGAACCGCGACGCGGCCGAGCTGCTGCTGACCCGCGCCTGGACTTTTCTCCTGAGTCCTGCGGTCCCGTGTCCCACTGCCGCCATAGAGACGCGGGCCCGCAGCGATCCCAGGCGATCTTCTCCCGCAGATCTTGGCCTGGAGTTCGGGGGGCGGCGCGTCCGGCGCCCGTGGTCTCGACGTACTCCTCGATCAGGCCCGAACGCGATGAGATCCCGGTTAACCAGTCCATTGCGTGGTTTGGTCTGCGCGAATGAACGCCCCACCACAGGAAGCGACGCGGCGTCGGGCGTTTGGCGCGGGTGAGGTGTCAGGAGCACTCGCGCATGGCGTTCACCAGCTCGTCCGGACGCAGGGGAGGCTCTGGCAGCGGGTGCGCTGCGGGCGCGCGGAGGCCGTCGAGCATGAGGGCGAGGTGCCGGCGCCACGCCTGTGGCCTGATGCCGGCGGTGGCCTCGACGGTGCGGGCGGTGCCCCAGGTCACGAAGGCCATGTCTTCGAGGGTGACGTCGTCGCGCAGGGCCCCGGACCGGCGTGCCCGCTCGATGATCTGCTGCATCAGCTCGTAGCCGCGCAGGTGTTCGCCGGTCGGGGGAGCCTGCGGTACGCGGCGGGAGACGAGGTCGTTGTAGCCGCGGTCGGCGGCCTGCTGCTCGCAGACCCGTTCCAGGAAGTGGACCAAGCCGGCCCACGGCTCCATCGCCAGGGCGTTCTCGGCGATCCGCACCACGGTCGCGGCCCGGTCGGCGAAGACGGCGTCGATCAGATCGGCGCGGTCGGGGAAATGGTTGTACAGCGTGCCGCTGCTGACCCCGGCGGTACGGGCGATCTCGTCGAGGGAGACGTCCAGCCCGCGCGCGGCGTACAGCTCCCGGGCTGTCTTGATCAGCAAGTCGCGGTTGCGCTGCGCGTCCTTCCTCAGCGGCTTCGTACGAGGCGGCATGAACATGATCCTACCTAAGTTGACCACCCTCCCAAGTTATGCGTACGCTCCGAACAAGTTGAGACCACAGTCAACTTATTCCCACTCATCAAGGAGCGACTGCCCGCATGCCCAAGACTCTTGCGATCTTCGGTGCCGGCCCCGTCCTGGGCCTGTCCCTCGCACGCCGCTTCGGACGCGAAGGCTTCCGCGTCGCGCTCGTCGCCCGTACCACCGACAATCTCGACCGCCTCGTCGCCGCGCTCGCCGAAGACGGCATCGAGGCGGCCGGCTTCACCGCCGACGTCTACGACGGCGAGCAGATCCAGGCCGCTGTCGCCGCCATCACCAAGGAGTACGGTCAGATCGACGTCGCCGAGTTCAGCCCGGGCGGCGGCAACATGGGCGACGGCATCGAGTCGGTGCTGGACGTCGATCCCGCCAACCTGCAGCTGATCCTGGACCGCTTTGTGCTCTCGGGCGTCGCGCTGGTCCGAGCCGTGCTGCCGGACATGGTCGAGCGCGGCGCCGGCGCGATCCTGTTCACTGCGGGGCAGTCCGGCATCTACCCGACGCCGTTCCTCGGCAATGCCGGCATGGCGCAGGCGGCGCTGCGCAACTACTTCCACAACCTCAACGCCGTGCTCGCGGACAAGGGCGTCTACGTCGGCGCCGTGAACGTCGGCGCGCTGATCGAGGGCAGCGTGCCGCACCAGGGGATCATGTCGGTCACCGAGCCGCTCGCGTTCGAGCCGGAGGTGATCCACCCCGACGTGTTCGCCGAGAACTTCTGGGACCTGTACGCCAAGCGCGACCGAACAGAGGCCCTGGTCGGCGCCTTCGGCCAGTAGACCCGCTGAACGTCACCGCCGCCCGGCTCGCCGCCCTGCCCCGGCGGCACCGCGGCGGCGGTCACGAAGGCATACACGGGGGCGCGTCCTCGGAAGAGGCCGCTGGCCGTGGCCTACATCGCCGATGGTGAATTCGAGGCTGAACGGCTGGTCGCACCAACTCACGTACCTGCTCGACGCTGCCGTCCAACGTGGCACGTGAGTGTCTGATGGCTGCCAAGGTGTTCCGGCACGGCACGCTCATCTGGCCAAATTGGTCGGTACGGCCCGCCGGGGTGCCTCCGTGCCGGCCTCGCAGCTGGTAGCGCACCGGCTGACCGGCGATTTGCGCGCCGACCTGGAGCGGGTGCTGCCGGGCGATGCAGCGGATGCTGCAGGCCTTGTCCAACAACGCGCGGTGGTTGGGGGGGGGGGGGGCGCGGCGGGGGGGGGGGGGGGGGG